>JAUNSJ010000003.1 GCA_030539295.1 Planctomycetia bacterium
GCCTTTCACCGGCGGCCTGTAAGGCCAGCACATCATAGCCCGGGGCAAGGGAGCGTAGCGACCAACGCCCCGGGTTAGGGATAAGAATCATCTATCGCCCTGTAAGGGCAGCACAAACCGCGGCGCTGCCTTTTGTTTTGGGTGGTTCTTGTTTTCGTTATTGCTGGGTCGGGCCCTGCGAGCAGGCCCGACCGTATCGCCCTGTAAGGGCAGCACAAACAGGTTCCCACGACCAGCCGCACACACGCGTAGAGCGCGACCGATTTTGAATCGGACCTCTGCGCTCCCCCGCGAACTCCGCGTGATATATAAATCCTGAAAATAGAATAGGTTACGAATACGGTACCCAACCTCAAATGCCCTCTCCAATGGACACATTATTTTTAGCGTGCAGGGTTCGCAGGGGGACGCGGAGGTGGCCGTGCCCGGGTTCGGAGGTGACCGGCCTGTGCTGCCCTTACAGGGCGTGGTTTTTTAGGACATCATTGACCCGGGGAACGTCGAAATACGTTGTATTTCTCCTTACCCCGGGCTATGATGTGTTGGCCTTACAGGCCGCTGCGGAAGGGCGGTGGTGGGTGAATGGCGAATCAATTGCGGGCTGGCCATGAAGGCGGCGGGGTGAATGGCGAGATGAAGAGTTGTGCGGGGATTATTCGGGAACGTTGTTGTTGGTTCCCGACCTGGCGAGCAGTCGGGAAGGTTATTGCTGGTTCCCGACCTGACGAGCAGTCGGGAAGGTTACTGAAAACCATACAGGCAAATTTAAGGCCGATGAGGGATTTTGGGCGGTATTTGGGGATAATTTTTTATTTTTTTTCGGGTTTTGTGGTAAAAATTTTTGAGAGAGGCTTGCAATTTCTGGCGAGTTCGGTTAGAATAGACACAGATGGGTAAGGAACATCGCGGGGAAATGGCGGTACGGTTCGAAGTCAGGGCAGTCGAACAGTCGCTGTTTGCGGCGGTGTTCCTTGTTTACAAGTAGAGAGATACTTATCACCTGGCACTGTATCGGCCTCTGCGGTAGAGGTTGTTTTCCCGAGGGTGCGCTCTTGGGGAACCGGATTTGCGGTGTCCGTGGTCTCGTGAGCAAAGGCAGTAAGCAGAGCGAACGAAAACGAGTAAGTTAAATAGAAAAACTTCGGCAGAGCAACGGTCGAGTTGACCGGCTGTGCACGCGTTCGAGCGGCGACTGGGTTCACGTTTGTGTGCCAGAAACAGGTGAGTATTTTGAGTTTACACCAAGGTTCAAGTCAATTACAAAACTGGAGGACGTACCATGACAAAACTGTCAAGTTTCAACCTGCTTAAGAAGAAGGGTTTTACCCTCGTCGAACTGTTGGTCGTTATCGCGATCATCGGGATCTTAATCGCCTTACTCCTGCCGGCCGTCCAGGCCGCTCGTGAGGCCGCTCGTCGCATGGAGTGCACCAACAAGCTCAAACAGCTTGCCATCGCCATGCACAACTATGTCGATGCCAACGCCGAAAAAATCCCCGCCGGCGAAACCTCGATTATCTATAAGGGACAGACTGGAACTGTCGATGCCGACCAGATTCACTACAGTCCGGTCGTTCCGTTACTCCCCTATTTTGAACAAGTCGCCATTTGGGAAACTCTGCTTTCGGGCACATATAATGGGACAGACCACTATACCATAGAAGGGCCCCGCTGCGATGAAGATCCTGACGAGGATGGTGTTGCAAATCCCTTCAAACAGCACCTTGGTCCGCTGAAGTGCCCTTCTGACCCCATGTCAAAGCAAGTTTATGGCAACAACTACCTGCCTAATACAGGCGACTGGTTCGATATTTATGGCTCTACCAGCACGAACAATCGTGGCCCGTTCTCCATGTACACCAACAGTGGTTCCCCCAAGTATCGTTCACTCGCTTCGTTAACCGATGGTACGAGTAATACGATCGTCTTTGCTGAACGTTGTCTCGGTGGTTCCTCCGCGAATCGACTTGGCGGTAAGTCCGGTACCTTAACGGTCGTAAATGGAGATCCGAGTGCTGGGACTAACCCGGGTACCCCCGCGGAGGACATTACTGATCTCTCCGCAAATGGTAAATCATATGACTCAGCTGCGGATGTAAATAATGGTGGCAAATACTGGGCAGATGGTCGCGCGCTCAATGTCGTCGCGATTGTCATTCCTCCAAATGGTTGTTCCGCCATGACTGCAGATGATGCTTCGGAGACTATATCTTGTCAGACCGTTTCCAGCTATCACTCTGGTGGTGCGAACGTTGCCCTTGGTGACGGTTCTGTACGTTTCGTTTCTGATACCGTTGAGGCTGGTACCGCCAGTACAGCTCGTACAAGGTCCTCTGGCGCTTCCGAATTTGGTGTTTGGGGAGCTTATGGTTCCATGAATGGTGGCGAAACGAAGGCCCTCTAATTGGTTGTAACCAATTTGACAGTTGGCGAATTCCGGGTTTAATTGCCCGGAATCGTTCTTCCGACCAGTTAAACCGCGAATAATCGCGGTTTTTTTATTCAGACTGTTATCTCTTGTTGACGCACTCTTCTAATTAGCCTTTTTGCCTTGTTTTCTCTCTTCTCTGTTATTATGATTTGCTTTCCGTAATTGTGTCACGTTCGCACAAACTTTACCGATAATTAGCCACACACAGACTTAAGGAGACCCACCATGGCGGTACCATCAAACCCAATTTTGACCCAGACGAATTTTAATTTACCGGTGACGGCAAGTGAACCTATAAAAATAGGAGAGTTGTCCTGCACGGGCGGCGAGGGGGCTTTGACTTGGCAATTTTATCCTGGTACATCGTCGAATGTCATTCATTGTCAAGACACTGGATCAAGTGTGACAATCGTCGGAAATGAGGTTTTTATTCAGGGGCAAACCACAGCAACATCCTTGCAATTAAAATTCCGAGTAAAAGACACTAATAATAGTTATTGTGATTCTGATTATTATACAGTCGTTTTGTTTTCTTATGGGTATACTCCTCTTGAAGCCTGTCACATCGGGACTAATAATGCTTATTTTATTGGAGCTGCAAAAAATGGATCAACTGTTGTAGTTTTTTTAAAAGACATGCCGTCAACCATAACTTGGTACGACTCGAAGACAGGTAATAGCTATAGCAATGCAACGATAAAAGGGAGTTCTCTTCCAACCACGAACACTTCTAATGGTAACCCTTCGAAATATATTTGCGAAAATGTACCTGTTTGTAATCTAGCATTTGACGGTGGTTCGGCACAAGAGACCTATAGAATGGTAACATCGTCGGTTGAATTTACTGATACAATAGACCAAAATAAAATAATTCTGGCAGTTAGTGGTACAAAAACGATTGCAACTTTGGCATGCGAGGAAATAGTAAACGGGTCCTGGAGCATTGATTCGCAGTCGGGAACTGATTTATCTCTTTCCGGCAATAATCTTATTATCGATTGCACGAGCCAGACGGCGCGATATGAGACGGCGACACTACGCATTTCCAATGCAAATGGCGACTACAGTACAATAGATATTAAACTTTGCATTGTTCCGAGCGATGCGAAGTTCGGCTGGTGGAAGATTGATACTCCTGTTGCCTCTGCTGGCTATACCGCGAATCATATCAATAGTATAAAAAGAAATACAAATAGTTGCATAGCGAAATCGGCAACAGCCTGCTATCTGTTCTGCGCGGCGACTGGCACAAAAAAGCCGATAAGCGGATTTAACGTTTTTTTAAGCGAGGATAGCGACGGAACAAATGCGATTATCGCCAGTAGGACGACCGGTGGAGAAATGGATGTTTTTACTATCGCGGCGTTCGCGAACGATGCGGGGTATGTGATCTTTAGTGACGCGTCCAGTAATACGGTGAACAGTACGTATAATGTCATTTATCCGGTTATGATTCCGGGTCCGGACGCCGTGGCGTGCGAATGTGAAGTTATATTTGAAACGAGCTACTGGGCCCATACGCATTTAATTTCCGACTTGACCGCCTTCTTTTCCCCGACACGAGGTACGACCATCGGCTTATGGAATACCATTTATACGTTTGATGGAACGACGACCGGCTGGATTTGGGCGCGTGTGCCGGAGGATGGGGTCTTGGCTTATACCCCCGAAGGGAGCGAGGCCGTTTATACGCTGGATGACTTCGTTGACGGCTTTGATAAAGTTACGAACCATGATTCTTTAGCCTTGCAGTTATGGGTTCAGAATCACTATGAGGGGTCCATGTATTCGCCTGTCTATACCGGACCGAGCGAAGATCAGGGAGGAGTTAAAACGCCGCCAGTTTGCTTTATTAGCGACAATCTGGAAGTCCCGCCGCCTGGCAAGTATGATTATTATCTTTTTTTGCAACAAGGCGAAACGAGTTCCCGACTCGTTGGCCATGTGCAGGTCACGCTCCCGCAAACGCTCACACAACTGGCAGCGCCCACAAGTGCGACCGCAACGGCTACCGATACCTCCTTAACAATAAATTTTGAATCGGACGCGAACGCCGAAAGCTATCTTCTGCGGTACGCGACGAGCAATCCGCCGACCGGCGATGGAGCCGCTTATCTAAGCGGAACAGCACTGACCGGCATGACCGCAAATACCACCTACTATTATCAGTTAAAAGCCGTTGGCGACGGCAGTTCCACACTCGATTCCGACTGGAGCGAGGCTTTTACCTGTGCCACACTGGAAAAACTTCTGCCGCCTGTGGTGACCTGTACGGCGACCCGGGTCTCGATTACACCAACCTTCGACTCCGTTACCGGAGCCGGCGGATACCGCGTTCGCTACGGAACCAGTACACCGTTAACCGGGGATGGCGAGACCTGTACAAGCGGAACAGCGCTAACCGGCCTGACCGCCGGTACATCCTGGTTTTTGCAATTTCTTTCCGAAGGGAATCATACAACCACAGCCGACAGCGACTGGAGTACAACCATAGAACTTGCAACTCCCGCTAATGCCGTCCCGTCCATTGCCTTGGCCGGTACCAATAATAATGTGGTAACGTTCCGACTTATAACCGGTCAGACAACCGACTATAATCTCGGATCAATCGTTGTAACGGATAGTGACGATCCGGATCTGACGCCTGTTATAACAGAGCAGACCGATAATACTGACCCGCCGGCTGCGGTTACGTATTTCGCCGTCGCAAACGGCACGCTCACCGCCGCCGACGATATTCCAGCTGGTACGTACAACGTTACGCTCGCCGCAACCGATAGTCTGAACGCGACGGAAACGGCGTCTGTTCAGGTAGTCGTCAAGTCGCCACTAACGCCGCTGACGACGTTCCACGCTCTGGTGACCGCGACCGGCGCGGTGCACTGCGACTTCTCACGCGGAAACCAGTTCTCGAACAACGCCCAGATCGCCTGGCAGAAAACCGCTACGGACCCCGACCAAGGCACACCTACCTGGCAAACACTGGCAACGAACTAAGCGAATTTACCAAAGAACACAAGCAACCGAGGGCTTCGCCCCCGGTTGTGTAAGGTCAAGCAGTCGGTGAACGGCGGTGGCGTCAGTGTGTATCAGGCGCGATTATCGTATCCGCCGTCGGCTATGAGAAGCTGGCCGGTAATAATGGCCGCAGTGTCGCTGGCGAGGAAGAGAATCACGCGACCGATCTCTTCCCGCTGTATCCATCGTCCGAGCGGAATCTGCTGCCAGAAGGGAGCGAGCATAGACTCCTCAGACACGCCTGCATCGCGTGCAACGGAGCCCCAAATGCGATGCATCTCTTCAGTCTCTACGAATCCGGGGGCAATGGCGTTGACCGTAACACCGAATTTTGAAACCTCATTGGCCAAGGCAGCGGTAAACGCGTGCAGGCCGCCTTTCGCGGTTCCGTAGCCAACGAATGACTGCACCGGTTTCGTTGCGGACACGGACGAAAAATTAATAATTCGACCGAATTTCTTCTCGATCATGGCCGGGAGTACCGCCTTGGTTACGTTATACGTTCCGGTCAGATTGACCGTAATCATATCGTCCCAGAGTTGATCGTCCATATCAACGAGCGTTTGCGGGAGTGGCATGAGTCCGGCACAGTTGACCAGCACGTCGACCTGTCCGTAGTCGGCGAGAATATCAGCGATCGTCGCTCGGACCGCAGGCCGGTCAGTAATATCAAGAGGAATGGCCTTAACGTCAAGTCCCATGTCCTTAAACTCTTTTTCTATTTCCGCAAGACGCTGCTGATTTCGCGCGATCATAATAACGCGATAGTCCGCCTGGGCCAGTACGAGGCTTATTCCGTATCCAATACCGCGTGAAACTCCTGTAACAATGGCAACTTTTTTCATTTTTTGTCCTTTTTTTAATTTTTTCTTGTTAGGTGACACATAAAATGGTTATGCCTGTCGTTCAGTTTTTTTGTATTGGAACGACAGGCGAGACGTATTCTTTTTATTGCAATGCGGGAAGGGGAACGGATTCACCGTTGAGCTGCTTCTCCTGTTCCGCAGCGTCATAAACACCGTAGAACGGCGCGTTCAAATCGAGCCAGAGCCAGATCGCCTTGCGCTCCCGGTCGGAAAGTTTGACCTCTTTGTGGTTGTCGTCGTTAAGAATTTCAGTAAGCGGACTGATATCCGCACCGCACTCGCCCGGGAACGTAACGATCTTCCGGTAAGAGACATCGTCAGGCCATTCGTACCAACGAACGTACGGCTTGAGCTGATTATAACTTTCATTAAAAGGAGGAGCAGGCGAGGCCGTTAAATTCACTTTAGCACTCGTTTCCGAACCGTCATGACACGATACACAATGTTGGTCGAGAACAGGCTGAATAAACCTGGGATAGGAGAACGGATGGGTCTCGGCGGGGCCAGGCAGAATTTCGGACGGGGCCCGAAGCGAGGCCAGACTGCGCGCCGTCGCGTTCGCCTGTACGGTTAATGCCTGTTCGTGACATCCGATACAGCCGCGGTTTTCGCCTGGCTGTAAGTAGACCAGACTGCGCATCGACTGAACCGCTTTGCCTTGTTCGTCGACCGCCTGAAAATAGACGGGTGTGCATGCGGGTACTTTGAAATAGGCACTGCCGTCTTTTTCCACCGGGACGGTCCCGAGCAGAGTACGGGCATTGGCGGCAAAGGCATATCCCACCGGCGGCACATTACCACGGTGGTCAGGCCCTTTCGGCAGTAGTTGAATAATGCGCAATTCTTTAATTTTTCTGTTTTCTGGAAATGGCTTGAGACTTTCGTAGACGTTTGAAAGAACAAACGTACCGAAATTATCTGCGTCGGCCGGGAGCGAGGACGGAATGACCGGCGGCTTTTCGCGCGCGGCAATAGGTATGGGATACATGGCCGATTCCTCATTCTCGCCATTGATATACAATAATTCGAAATTCCCGAATCTGTCGCGGTAGTAAAGGCCCAATTTACCGCATTGAACCGTATTGGCCAGATAGCCGCCGAGCGGTTCGTGACTGTACGCGGTGAGCCAGACATCTTCCGAGAGCGGCCAGGGACTGTGATAATAATGCTGACAAACGCGATTTAGGTCGTCCGCAACTTCGGGTAATTCCGTCTCCGGGGTGAGTACCTCCATGGCGGCCAGGTCGTCTTCCGCGGTCTCCGGGTCGTAATGAACCTTGAGCGGGTCGAGCATGACGAGCGGACCGCCAATGTCGAGGTGATGTGCCCCGCCTATGAAGAGGATTTTTTTGGAGTCCGGTATGGCCTTGGCCTGATAGCACGCGTTAATATCGTAGGTGTAATTACCGAACAGAATGGCCGCGTTCGTTCCGTCCGGATTCGTGGTCCAGAGGCCATGATGCCGCGACGCGCTGCGGTCGACGTAATCCCAACGTGTATAGAGAATACGGCCATCGTTCATAACGGTCGGCTGCCATTCGTTCGTCTCGTGCCAGGACAGGCATGTCACGTTCCCATCGGAATCCAGCCGGTGCAAAGAGTGAACACGAAGTGGCTCCCAGCCGCCATGACATCGGCCGAACCCGCCGCGTCGGGTCGATACGAAAACCAGATTGCCGTCGGGTAACTCAACGGGGTCGAAATCGTCGTTCGGCCCGGTCGTAATCTGCTCGTAATCGCCGGTTACCAGATCCATTTTAAAAAGATGAAATTTTCCCTCTTCCTGCGTCATGTACTCGGATTCAAACGTCGAGGGCCAGGTCGATTGCATGGTCATCGCGTTGCCGCGAGGCGTCTCGTCGGCCTGAACCTTCGAGAGATCGGCAAAAGCAAAGTAGATTGTCTCCGCATCGTAAGAGAGCGACAGAGTAGAGAAAACGCCTTTCGGAAAGCGACCTTGAGTTAGCGATTCCGTTTCAAACGACCGGCCAGGCTCCTTGAGCAGATAGACACCGCCACCGTTCATACCGCTTACTTGATAGTAGTAGGACATATACTCGTGCAGCATCTGCCAGGTGTAACGCTCGCCTTTCATAAAGACCAGGGGCTGGTCGGCGACCGCCGGATTACGCAGCGCGACCTCACGCAAAGCGAACCGTAAATCGATATAGGCCTGCTGAACATTCGTGCTGTCGGACGCGTCAATCGCTTCCTTCGCCGCAGTGAGCTGTTCCTTAAGTGGGACCAGAGCTTCTTCGGAACACCAGTCCTGCTCCGCTGCCCAGTCGAGAAATTCTTCGCCTCGGGCAATAACGGCCGTGAGCGATTCCCGAGACGCCGGCTCACGCCCCAGGTCCGCCTCCTGCTCCTGCCAGTCGGTAATAATCGCTTGCCGATAGTCGTTGGTTTCGTCGCCGCTTTGCGAAGAAAAAAGCGTGTTTCCCCGCATGGAAATCAGGGTTATAGACAGAAGAAAGAGCACAATCAAAGGTCGTTTCATGGTCGCTTTCGTCCTTTCCTTGGAACTCGAAATGGAGTTTCAATAGAATTTTTAGTGGTTTGACGCGTCGTAATTTTGGGCGTGATCATGGCGATATGGCACTACGCCACGCAATTATTTTCATTATAGAAAAGTTGTTCAAACTGTCAATGACAGATAATCGCCAAAATGTGCCAGATTTACGACAGAAACTCCCTAATCAGTTCCCGACTGCTTGCCAGGTCGGGAACCAGCAATAACAAAAAGAAACTTACCAAAGAACATAAATGACCGAGGGCGAATGTCTTGAAGAAAGGGCGAAGCAATTTTCTTCGAGCCGCGGCGGGTAACGCGTCATCAACGCATGCAGCCTGTGCTGGCCTTACAGGCCGCCGCGGTGTGGTTGTGATGGGTCAATGGCGAATCTCGAGTGCGTTATAGAGACGTGTTCGGGAACGCTATTGCTGTGCGCTATTACTGGTCCCCGACCTGCAAGCAGTCACGCTATTGCTGGTTCCCGACCTGCGAGCAGTCGGGAAGGGTAAAGGCGGATTTTATCACCTGTCCGCGCCAGGCTTGCGGCTGCTTGAGGCCCAGGAGCCAGGCGATCGTTGCGGCGTTATCGTAGTTGACAACCGCGTCGGTAATTTCACCGACTTTAACGCCGGGCCCGTAAATCATCCACGGTACTTCCATATGCTCCAGCAGGCCTTCACCGTGGCCCTTGCCGGAGCCGCCGTGGTCCGAAATGAAAAGAACAATCGTCTTGTCCATCATACCGGCGTCTTTGAGGTACGTCATGATTTGACCGACGTAACCGTCGATTGTTGTGAGCATGGCCTGATATTCCGGGGTGCCCCAACCGATATTGTGGCCCGTGCCGTCCGGCTCTCCGAAGTAGATAAAAGCAAACGTGGGTTTTTTGGCCAGTTGCTCAAGGGCAGTGGCGAGAACTTGCGCGTCTTTCTTGGCGTAGGAGTCGCCATCTTCATATTTCTGCTCCGTTGCGGCGGCCGCGTCGAAGACGAATTCAATTCCGTCCCAGGAATAGACCGCGGTCGTAACGGCGTTCGGCATCTGTTCGCGCAAAACGCGGAAGAGGCATGGGAATTTGCCATTTTCGGCAAGTGCAATCGGCGGAATATCCGGCTCTTTACTGCCCCAGGTTCGAAAGCCGTGCATTTCGCTCGGGGCTCCTTTGAGAATACTCGTCCAGTTCAACGCACTCGACGACGGCAGAACACTCCGCATCTTAACGGTCCAGGCACCATGCTCTTTCATGTCCTTGAGGTTCGGGAGTGCCTCCCAGTCGATATAATGCGAACCGAAGCCATCAGAGCCAATGAGCACAACATGCTCAATACCAGGCAGAGGCGAATTGATTTCCTGCCCTTGAACAAAGGCGGTCAGACAGAACAACGTCAGACATACAGAGAATGTACGTGCAAGCAACGTGCGTTTCATAAAAATCTCCTGTTGATGTAGTGGTGGGACTTGGGATTACATACACCCAAAACCGCATTATACCACAACGATAACCCCAATTCAATAGCCCATTTGCCTTTTTCTGTGAAACGAGTGCGTACCAGATCGGGTTGCGGCAATAGATAAATGACACGTAATGAGCAAACTAAGTTGATTGTCGAGCGTCAGGTCATGCTACGTGGTTGCTTCATTTGTGTCGTTATTGCCGGACCCCGCGGGCAGTTGGGACGTTGTATTGAAAAATTCTATAATTTTTTATCAGGATTTAACCTTGCTTTCGCCAATTGTATTGCCGCTTCTTTCACATTTTTCATGTAAGAAATCGAGAAGAGAACGGTAGTAATACCGAAAATAATGTTGAGATAAGGAAAAACTGCCCAGCATAGGAGAACCGAGATGGTCGTTCCCAAGCCTTCCCTGGCCCGAACTTCAAGTCCTTTGTCGGCGAGCGATTTGTTAAGATCTTCGGCCAGGCCTTGTATGGCAGTAAAATTCCAATAGAACGAGAAAAACGGGATAAAACAGTAGCCGACTGCCTTATTCGGTGTGGTCCTCGCCGTCTCCTCCGGTATGATAGACCAGGAGAGATAGAGAAATGAAAACCAGTTTAACGCCAGTACAAATGGGAAACAAACCATGAGAATCCCATAGCTCCCAATCACAAGCGTGTGGATAATTCTTGCTATCGACTGGAGCTCTAACTTGTGAACCAATATATACTGTGTTAAGAAGCAGGTAACAGGAGCCAGAATCGTCGCGGCGAATGCGATGATACAACAATATTTGTAGATATTGTAACATCTATTGAGTAAATAGGAGATGGAACTCCTGTCGGCCGGCGGTGGAACAGGAGTCTCCAGCTGCGGCAACTTTTCGGTGGGGACGGCGACGGGAAACTGCAGCCCGGGCACCTGTTTCGCCTTGCCTCGCTGCCCTGTCTCCGTTTCCAAAATCGTCTCCTGCAGGATAATTCCCCGGGCAGCCAAACTCGTCAGCTGCGCATCGTTAATGGGACCACGTCGCTGCTCGTTTCCATCGTAATAGTACCAGTTTCCCATGAATATTCCCCTTTCTTGCTACCGAGGCCGAATCTGACAGAATTTTTTGAACGATAATTCTATTTTAGTCGATTTCTTCACCGTTGTCAATGCCGTTTACGAGAAATAACCTTTTTTAGTCCAAAATATTCGTTTTTGTTCGCGATTAATGGGATTGCACGCAATGGCGTAAAATCCTATTAATCGCGGGGGGACTTTTGAAAAGTCAAGAAGTCGTTTTCCTGGCTTGACATGACAGATTATGGCCGTATAATAGTCGGCGAGTTCGAATGGTAAGAAATATAACCTGTTTTTCGACAAAGGAAATAGTAATGGAAGCACCGAAGCGAGTTCTGCTGATTTTGGAAGTGTCGCGGGAGCATGGGCGCGGTATTGCCCGGGGGATACGCCGGTATTCGGATCAGAACGCGCACTGGTGGCTCATTTGCGAGAATCGCCAGCTGTTCGAGCAGCATCCGCACCTCCTGCTCCGCTGGCAAGGGGACGGTATAATCTCGCGAAGTGGCTCGCCAGCCTTGAGCCGAGCCATAGCGGCGACAGGTATACCTGCGGTGGAACTCTATCGGGACGGTCCGAGCGAGGTGGAGTCGGACGGCTTTGCGGTCGGACAGATGGCGGCGGAACACTTTATTGAACGGGGTTATCAGGAATATGCGTACTATGCACCTTGGACGAACTGGTGGATCCAATGGCGACTGGAAGGCTATTTAAAGCCATTGCAAGAGCGAGGATTTTCCGTGTCAATCTTTCCGGGCATAAACAGGAAGCGGAATCGGAGTCAGGCATTGTGGGAAGAGAAGAGTTTGCATGAGCTTATCGATTGGTTGCAATCCCTGCCACGACCCTGCTGTATTTATGCGCCGACGGACGTGCTGGCCTCGCATGTACTCAATGGCTGTGCCGTGGCGGGTATTAATGTGCCGGAAGAGCTCTCCGTATTAGGTAACGACGATGATACGTTTCTCTGTTCCTTTACGTTTCCCTCTCTGTCGAGTATTCCGCTGAATTCGTCGCGACTCGGATTTGAAGCGGCGCATCTGCTCGATCGACGCATGAATGGTACGGCTGATTCCGTTAAGTTGCCAATTTTGATTCCACCGGTGGAAGTTGTTACGCGTCATTCGACGGATACGATCGCGGTTCCGGACGAAGACGTTGTCGCGGCACTGCATTACATCCGTGAAAACGCAACGACCAATCTGCTCATAACGGATGTCGTATCGCACGTCGGTATTTCGCAGCGGAATCTTCAGCGTCGGTTTCAGAAGTGGCTTGGCCATTCGCTCAATGAGGAACTCATGACCACACGACTGAAGCTGGCGAAAAAACTTCTGCTCGACAGTATCCTGTCGGTCGACCAGATAGCGCGTCGCACCGGCTTTCAGACGTCGCGCTATTTCATTCATATCTTTCGCAGTAAGTGTAATATGACGCCCAAGCAATATCGCCTGTTACATCGCGTCTCCGGATTACGCTCCTCCGAATGACCGGCTAGGGATTTGCCTTGACGAACTCGCTGAAATCAAGGTCAAGATTATCACGCCCGGTAATAAAGGCAGGAGCGTCGTAGACCGGAACATTAATAAAAGTTGTATCATTCCCGTCGCTGGAAACAGCATTATCCGGAATTTTATAAACGTTGCCCGTTATCGTATCGACCCAGACAGGGTCTTTAAAGGATTCGTTTTTTACGGTAAAGGTCGCCGGTAGGGTTGCATTATCATTCTGTGGAATATCAGACTTGTTCCAGAAGACGAACAAGGGGGACTGGCTTTCAGTAAAATGGAAACCGAAGACGGCGAGTGATTTTTCACAGGCGACCTGGCAGTTAAACGCGGTGTCACGCTGGAGGTCATCGTTAAAGACGGATACAATATTTTGCACAGTATACCAGGCTGTCTTCACCTTGAGGATTTTAAATCCGCGATCGGCGGTATCGGCTTTAATGAGTCCATAGCGAGCCAGACCATTAATCCAGGGCGTGGTGCGATACTGGTAGTCGGCAATGGTAAAAATACCGGAGTCCGCGTCGTGCCCCAAGTCGCCGAGCATACGTCGCGCGTCCCATTTGGCCTGCGTCAGTTCGGTCCAGTGCATTTTGTTCAGAGCGCCGACC
This sequence comes from Planctomycetia bacterium, assembly GCA_030539295.1. GTDB lineage: Bacteria > Planctomycetota > Planctomycetia > Pirellulales > Thermoguttaceae > JAUNBG01. Next base: position 13,454 of record JAUNSJ010000003.1, read on the forward strand.
GGCCCCCATTCGGACATAACACCAGATTCACCCTGCCATAGTTTCAGGTCGTTGGAATAAGAGCGAATAACGGCCTTCATTTTCTCGACTTCCGGATACGGTTCGTCCGGATTGGGCGTGTAGTGATGATAGACAATCCAGTGAAATAAATGAAATTTATTCTCCTTTTTAAGTCGTTCGAGGAAGGGACCGACATGAGCGTAGTCCGCCTGCATGAGAACCAGAGCGCCAATTCTCGCATTGGGAATGACACTTTTAATAATCTCGGCAGTGCGAATATTGAAAGCAAAAACAGCTTCCGGGTCACTCATAACCGGTTCGTTCCACATGGACCAGTCGCGGACTTTGTCTTTATACCGTTGAGCCATGGCGCGAACCCAATTATCCCAGGCGGTCAGGCCCTCTTCCGAGGCGGGAATCCCTCCTGCGAGTGAGCGGCCTCCGCCGCCCGGATAGATCGGATTACCATAGCTCGTTTCCAGCCATATTTCCAGGCCGCGACTGATCGCGTCATTGATAATATAATCGAGCCATGCGAAATCGTAGAGTCCCTTTTCCTTTTCCGTGCGTGCCCAGCCGCCCTGTAGTCGGATCCGTTTTATGCCCAGCGGTGCCAGATACTCTTTATAGGAATCGTAACTGGCGTATTCCCGGTCGAGCACTTCACAGCCTATGGTCCAGCGAGACGTATTAATCTGATGAACGTTTTTGGGACGTAATGTGCCAATAAGTTTAAAACCGGGGTCGAGCGTCGTTTGTACCCGCGTGGGCGAATCGTCAATAATCTGACACAAGGCCGCATCCGGGACAAGCAAGGTTCCAAAAAACAGAACGGACAGAGCAAATAAACGGAATTTCACGGGGAAGGTTCCTCCATATTTTCATTGGCTAGTGGTAAAGCGAAATCAGCGCTACTGGTTCCCCCGGCGGGAATTTCAATTGTTGTATTGACTTCCCGGGCACCCCAGGGAAAGACAGGAATTGTATTTTCAGTCGGCGTATTGCCTGTGGTCATGCTGGGTAGTGACGCGGTTTTTGAAGCGTTGGAGAGCAGGGTGATTTTGACCCGGTTCTGTCCCACAGACGCTCCTTTGCTTTCTTTTGTTGATGATACAATTTCCATCTCGTAGTGGCCGTTAGCGTCGGTTGTGCCGATCGCCCCGAAGCCGGCATTGGTTCCGGCTTTATCCGTTGCGACAGGACGAAAGGTAAGTCGAACGTTGGCCACAGGTTTACCTTCAATCGTAACCGTGCCGGAAACAGGAACAATATTTTTAGAATTGCACCCTACCAGCACAAGCAGACTGACGCCCAGCAGCATGGAAAAATAGAATATTTTGCTAAGTTTCATTGATAGCACCTGTCTATAAATTGTAGGACGAATTAAAGGGGATATTGAGAATCGCCGCGGCCTATGGTCACCATAGCGCGAAGAACCTGAACGTCGGATGTTTCCGAAATGGCGCGAACGGACCCGTCGGCCAAGGCATAGTTAATTATGCCAGCGTGAAAACTGGCCAGAGCACTGTCGCACCCGCCATAAGTTGTAAGGATAGGAGCTCCCAAGGCTATGCAGCGGTCGTAGTCCGGGAGATATTGGGCCGGGTCCGAATCAAGCGAGGCGACACACCAGTAATAATAATGAAAACCGAAGGTTGCCTGACGGAATAGTGTTGTTCTGGAAGCATATTCTCCGATAGCGATCGTATTGGAAAGTCCGTCCAGGATTTTAGCGAACTCGACGTAGCGAAGTTTTATGGTGGCTGTGGGGGTATGAGGTCCGGACACAGGAAAGACGCCAATATAATTCTCTTGCGTGGTGCTTATATTGCGAGGGTCACCCATGTTCAAGCCACCGTGTCCGGTGAACAAACCGGCAATTGCCTTGTAGGAAATAATGCGAAATTGTGTATCGGTTCTCATGGCGAAAGAAGTGGGCAAACCGCTACTGTAATCGGAGTAAGAAGAATAGGGGAGAAATTCACCAGCCGAGGGATGCGAAGGGCATTCCAGGGCGGAAACACGGGCCGCGAAAAATTCATCGGGCGCCGTGGCGACGACATCGCCCTTACCATCGTAGAGTGAGGCGAGAGATTGTTGTTCCATAAATGGAAGAAGGGCAACGTGCCAGCACGCACGGCGGTCAAGATCGGTTCCGGTATTCGTTCCGGCGTACAGTGACAGTGCCCCGGTCGGCAGTGTGTAGTGGACGTCATGGTAGTTGTGTGCGGCGATCATTTGCTGTTTCAGATTGTTTGTACATTGCATGCGCCGCGCGGCTTCCCGTGCCGCTTGAACGGCAGGAAGCAATAAAGCGATTAAAATTCCTATAATCGTTATGACGACGAGCAACTCGACGAGCGTAAAAGCCAGGAATCGTTTAACGGTTCCTAAAGCCCCCCCCTCCTGTACCTTAACATAGCCAGCGAAATCGTGGTTCTTTTTCTGTTTCGTAACCTTCGTCATTGTTTTCTCCTTTGGACTGAACTTGAAATTGTTATGTGATTTTGTTTACACAAATACGTTGAGGTAAAATTAAATCACAATTTTTATGAATTCCCTGTTGATAATATCTGGATTTTTTACAAGGAATGAACGCGATCTCATGAATCAAATTATAACTTGCCTCCGTGACAATTACAAGCAAGGAATTGGAATGTTCTTACTGTATTTCGGAAAGACTCGTTATTCGAGTGCTTTTTCCTGGTTGACAACGGCGGCTGTTAAGGATAGAATAAGTATAACAGATCCGGGAACGAATTACAAGAGTTCTTTATGGAATGTTTTTTCTGTATTTTCGAACTTTTTACCCAGTGTAACAACGGGAGAAACGAGACGAAATGGCGAAGAAAGAGCGAAAAAAACTGCGTGAGACAGCCCCACGTGTGGCCCTGTTGCTGGAATCGTCGCATGAGACCTCGCGGGGGATGATTCGTGGTATTTTTAAATATATTCATCATCATGGCCTGTGGCAAGTGGAACTGGTTCACGGTGGTCCAAATGACCTTTACTTACCGGATTTGGAAATCTGGAAGGGGCATGGCGTCATTGGTCGCGTGCGGAACAGGAAGACGGAAGAGATCTTACTGCGTTCGAAATTACCGTGCGTATTAATCGATCCGGCGGAGGAATATCTGCAAGAGAGTCATCCGCTGTCGGTTTTTTCTTCGGTGAGTTGCGATTCACTTGCAGTAGGCAAGGCGGCAGCGGAGTATCTGCTTAAGCTTGGCCTGGAGCACTATGCGTATGTTGGAGACGTTACAGGCACGATCTGGTCGAAACTTCGTGAGCAGTCGTTTTGTGATGAAATTATGGATTCGTATTATAAATGTCATGTCTACCCGCAACCGCCGCAGAGTCGGAGTACGCGTGAATCGGAAGAAGCGGGGCTCGTACGCTGGTTACGTCGTCTTCCGCGTCCGATAGCCATTTTTGCGGTTAATGACCAGCGGGCGTTTCAGATTATTCAGGCATGTCATCTGGCCCGTATTCGAATTCCTTACGACGCTGTTATCCTGGGCGTTAATAACGATGAACTTGTCTGTTGCATGTCGCAACCGGAGCTTTCGAGTATAACGTTGGATACGGAGCACGCGGGCTACGAGGCAGCACGCATGCTGGATGAACAGATGCTCGGACTAACGCAAGAGCGTGAAATTCTCACCTTTGGCTATACGGAAATCGTAACGCGTGGGTCGACACGCAGTCCCTCGCTCAAGAATACAAAGGTTATTAAGGCGGTGGAATTCATCCGGATAAACGCGGGACTGAACGTAAGCGTTATGGACGTTGCGCGGCATATTGGACTTTCGCGGCAGTGGGCGGAACGTATTTTTTCGGCGGAACGCGGGTGCACTATCTATGACGAAATACAAAAAGTCCGAATGAGAACGGCTGTCAACATGGTAACGGAAACGGATCTTTCCTTCGGCGAAATCGGTATACGTTGCGGGTTTGTCGATGGTAACCATCTTGGCATTCTTTTCAAAAAAAACTTTGGTATGACGCCACGCGAGTACCGTGAACGACATCGGGACGGCGAGCATTAGTTCATTCCAAAATACAGAATGGAGTTTCTCTTTAAAAGATTGACATAATTGCCTTTGGAATTTAGAATTGAGATGTTCGGGCGGTGGGTTGTTCCGTTGCCCATCGTTCAAAAACTCCACAAACAAGGTAAAAAAATGTTGCTGATTATGTCGTTTATCGTGTTGACTGCCGGCTGGTCCCTTTCGAATTCGTGTGTCTTCGCGGCTGGCACGGATAAAGAAAAGACTCTTTCCACGTCGGTCACGGAGGAGTCAATTACCCTTCCGACGTACGAAATTGGTCCGCCCGATTTGAATCCGATCTACTATACAGGGCGGGTCTACCAGGGCGCGCAGGGGCATGTATACCCTTACGCAATGTACGACCGACTTACCGATAATAAAGTGGAAAAAAGTTATCGCGCATTGTTCCTGGAGAACGAATATCTCAAGATCGGAATCGTACCGGATCTGGGCGGACGCATACTTCAGGCAACGGATAAAACCAACAATTATGAATTTTTTTATCGGCAGCACGTGGTCAAGCCGGCGCTGATCGGTATGATTGGCGCCTGGATTTCAGGTGGCGTCGAATGGAATATTCCGCACCATCATCGCCCCTCGACCTTCATGCCCATTGATTGGTCCATGAAAGCGGAAGAAGACGGGTCAAAAATTGTTTATGTCGGCGAGACGGAACTGCGGCATCGAATGAAATGGAGTGTTGCCATGAAAGTTTATCCCGGCAAGGCACTCCTGGAAGCCGAGGTCGTCGTCATGAATCGCTCCCCGCTGCCGCAGTCCATGTTGAGCTGGGCCAATGTTTCCGTTCATTGCAACGAAGAGTATCAGGTGATTTTTCCGCCTTCGGTACAGTATGGAACAGGGCACGCGAAAATTGATTTCGTTAACTGGCCAATTCACAATGGTCTGGACTACAGTATGTGGAAGAATCACACGGATCAGTTCCGATCCGTTTTTGCCTGGGATTTCAAGGAGGATTTTCTTGCCGGATATGATCACGGAAAAGAAGCGGGAACAGTGCATTTTGCGAATCATCACGTAGTCGGTGGAAAGAAATTTTTCCTTTGGGGCAACCACGACCGGGCAAAGATGTGGGATAAAATGTTAACCGATGATGATGGCTGTTATTTGGAACTCATGGTGGGCGCCTGGTCGGACAACCAGCCTGATTACAGTTGGATTGGTCCGGGTGAAGTGCGGTCGTTCAAGCATTATTGGTTTCCCATTTCCGGTATAAAACACGTTAAAAATGCGAACCTGAACGGTGCGGTTAACGTGGCCCGGGAGTCGGACGAGTCTGTATTTCTGGGTTACAGTCCCGTAACGCAATTGGTAAATGCAAGACTTTCTCTTACCGGTCAGGGGCGGGAATTATGGTCGAAAGTGGTCGATACGGAACCGGGTCGACCGATAACAGAAGTGGTCCCGGTACCGCGTGACCTGAAAGACCACGAACTTCGTTTTCAGGTTCAAAATGAAAAGGGAGAGGAACTTATTGCCTATACCCCGGTGCTTTTGGAAAAGGAAGAGATGCCCGAACCTGTCAGGACAGCAGGAGATCCTAAAAAATGCAAGACGAACGAGGAACTGTATCTGGCCGGTCTGCGTCTGGAACAGTTTCATAACGCGCAGCTGGACCCGATGATTTATTACGGAGAGGCACTCGCGCGCGACCCGGAAGATGCGCGAGTGAACACAGCGGTCGGGCTGGGCGCACTGCGCATGGGTAAATGGGAGGAAGCAGAGCACTATTTTCGAACGGCGATACGGCGACTCGGGCACAATTACACGGTCTTAAAAGACGGTGAACCACATTATTATCTCGGACTTGCATTACGTGGCCAAGGTCGAGACGAAGAGGCAACGGACCAATTTTGGAAGGCGAGCTGGACGACCTCGTATCAGGCGTCGGCGTTTTATCAATTGGCAGAACTGGCCGCGAAGCAGAACGACTGGCACAATGCGCTGGAACGCGTGGACCAGTCGCTGGCGGTCAATAACCGTGACAGCAAAGCCCTGTGTCTTAAGGCTTGGCTGCTGCGTCGTTCGGGACGCCCTGGCAGTGCCGAACTACTCGAAGGTGTCTTGCAAAAGGATCCGCTTGACCTCGCGGCCGCTGTTGAAATGAGCTTTTTGGAAAAAGGAGACGCTTCGGATTTGGCAGCCATTGACAAGCGACGTGGTGCTGATCTGATCCGACTACAGGAACTCGTTGAAGTTGCGGTTGACTACATGAACCGGGGCGCCTGGGACGATGCACATCGGCTCCTGCAAGAGGCAATTTCGACAGGAGCACCCTACGCAGGACATCCGATGATTTGGTATTATGCCGGATGGTGCGAATTGCAGAATATTAACAGTCGCGAGCAGGCGTTGGCCAGTTTTGCCAAGGCGTCTTCGTTATCGAGCGATTATCTCTTTCCCTTTCGCGTGGAAGAACGTGCCTTGTTCGACGCCGTTTTGTCGGTTCTTCCGGAAGATGCACAAGCCCATTATGCGTACGGTAATTTACTTTATTATTTAAAAGATTACGACAAGGCAATTGCGCAGTGGGAGGAATCGTCGCGAATACGCCCGGAATTCGGACGTGTTTGGCGCAATCTTGGTTTTGCCGCGGGACGAAACGGAAACATGGAAGAGGCCATAAAATTTTATGAAACGGCTTTGAAATACGATTCCTCTGACCCGCGTACCCTTACGGAACTTGATATCCTCTCCGCAGGTGTGGGACGCCCCGCGCGCCAGCGACTTGATATCATGGAGCGCCATATTCAGACGGTTATTCGTCACGACGACAGTGTTGTGCGATTGATCGGTTTGTATAACGAAACAGGTCAATGCGATAAGTCGATTGATATTTTGGAAAAGCGTCATTTCCACGTTTGGGAAGGGGGACGCGCAATCCATGATTTGTTCGTCGATGCTCATCTGATTCGCGGACTGCGTAATCGGGACGCGGGTCGTTATGAAGAAGCGATCTCCGATTTTCAGGCGGCGCAAACGTATCCGGCCAACCTGGAGGTGGGACGCACCAATGACGGTGGTCAAAATGCGAAAACACTTTATTTCCTGGGTACAACGCTGGAAAAGAAGGGCGACCAGGCGGCGGCACAAAAGGCCTATGAGCGTGCTGTGAGTCCGGAGAATAAACCGACTCAACTCTCGTCCGAGTTAACTTTTTATTGTATTTTGGCATGGCGTAAATTGGGGCACACGGAAGAAGCAACGCAGTTACTTAATCAATATTCGCTTGCCGTGGAAGAGGAGGCGACGCGACAGCGGGAAATAAACGAATTCTCCAAATTCGGAGAAGAAGGAACCGCCAGCGAGCGTCAGGCACTCGTCTACTTTCATCGCGGACTCGTTGCCTTGGCCGCAGGGAAACCGGAACAGATGACCCAGGAGTTTGAACAGGCACTACGCTACAACCCGAATCTGATCTGGCCACCAATACTGCAACGTGAAAACTGGTAGTGCTGTAAGATAAACGTCTGTAATATAAGAGGAGCGGGCTGGAGTATTTTGACTTCAGCCCTTTCTCTGTTTTTTGACGAGTTACGAGACGCGTTTAATATTGACGAAACTTTTTGCGTATTTCCGTTGAAGAAATATTATCGAGAAAGACGCTGGCCGGGATTTCCGAGCAGCGATCGCGCAGAGCGTCGGGGACGGTAATCTGATTGAGTGAGCGGACGTTTCCGTTCATCATGCGTGCGAAAACGAGGAAGCGGGCGCCGCCTTGGGCGAGGGCTGTCATGGCCGCATTGAATCCGCTTGGATAATAGCAAGGCATAACGAGTCGTTCGAAAGTATCGGCTCCGAGGACAAAGGTTGCCTTGGGAAACATTTTGATCTTGTCGAGAAAGAGAGGGCATGAGGTAAGCCACAGTTCAGCATTCGGCGCGGCCCGAAGCAGGGCAGTGCCCCGTGCGTAAAGCTCAAGGTAGTTTAACGGGGGCTTGTCGGCGTTGCGGACCGGGAGTTCAAAAGCGACCTGTTGATTCAGAACCTGACTTGCAATTTTTTGAATGGCGATATGCCCGCGATGTATCGGATTAAAGGACCCGGAAAAGAGGGCCAGACCGGGTGACGGTTCCGTCTGACATATCCCGTTCGTCTTGCGCCAGAGGAGAGCCGGCGGTTGCGACGTGGACTCATCCGAACTTCTGGTTGTGAAATTGGTGAACAGGAGGCTTGCCCAGTATTCCGGAGCGAACAGAGTTGTGCACGAACGGGATTCATCCTCGGGGCAGGGCACAGAACGCCCAAAAGGATGTCTGCTCTTAACCAGTACGGGCGCGACATTCAACTTTTCTTTCAGACAGTCCGGGAACGGGACGCCGTTACACGCGTTGTTCTGGCAAAAATGATGAATCCGTTGTTTCAGGAGCGCGAGAGTGAGGCGGGCGACAATGCGTTCTTCCGTGGCGCGGGTCCGGTCATTTCGTTCCTTGTTAAAGACGTGTGAAAGTAGCGAGCATGTCAGTCGCGACTGCGCTGCGATGAAGACGCGATGCTCACCCCGTTTAACGCGACCGGTGGCAAGCGAAGCCGTAACGCCGATCCCAATAAGTGAGTTGGGGTCGGTATCAGGAGCAGCGAGTTCCCTGGCGTTTATATAGGCCTTCATCGCCAGTTCAGCTGCGGTGGCAGGAGAGCAGTAGGAGTCGGGCGTGTGTCCCAGCTCGCGGTCAACAGCGGCGAAGGAGTAGGGAACGCTGGCATTAAGAATCGTCTGCGAGGCCCCGGGTATGGCGGTCAGCAGAGCAATTGCTTGCGTTCCGCCTCCTGTGGCGGTTATTGAAATTTTTATTGGACTGGCGTGAATGTCCCGAATCATATCCTGCCAGGAAGTTCGCATTATATTCTGTTTTTCTGTATTGTGTGAAAAAGTTGCAAAGTTTAACCGTTGGTCTTGTGACGATTGAGGCGACGATATTTCCCAGGCGTTGTTCCTTCATATTGCGAGAAGGCACGCAGCATGGGTTTAAGATTGCCGAACCCGGACAGCCGGGCAATACGTTCAACCGGGTCGTCCGTCTCAATGAGAAGCGACTTGGCGTGGTTCAGGCGGAACTGGTCGATTTGTTCCCGAACGGAGCAGCCGAGCACAACGGAGAAATGACGTTCGAGCGTGCGTCGCGACAGATTGAGATCGCGCGCGACTTCCGCAACCCCGATGGGACGCTGATAACAGGTACGAATAAAACGTGTTGCGAGATTGACGACTTCGTTATCTTGTGCCAGTACGTCGGTCGACAGACGCGTAACGATTTCGGTGGGGAGTACGTCGATTCGATGGTAGCCTGTCGCGGCCCCGGAGATGAGATTCCAGAGGAGATCAGCCGCCTGAAAACCGACGTCGGATAAATTAAAGGCAATACTGGACAGCGGCGGCGTGGTGAGTTCGCAAATGAGGTCGTCGTTATCGATTCCGAGTACGGCGATTTCGTCCGGAACGAGATAGCCCAGTCTCTGGCACGTTTCCAGCAGGAGCGACCCGCGGTCGTCGTTACAGGTTAATATGGCAACCGGTTTCGGCAGTGACTTGAGCCAGTTGACCAGATAAGGTTGTTCTTTTTCTCGCGAGAGTACTTGTCGTTTATCCGGTTGCGGATAGATATGGCACAGGCCGCCGTGGTCGACGACCAGTTGCGAAAAGGCCTCTTCCCGCAATTGTGACCAGATTCGACAGGGGAGTCCGCAATAAGCGAAATTGTGAAAGCCACGCTCAAGAAAATAATCGAAGGCCATACCGGCAATCGCAGCCGCATCGGAAATAATTTCGCTTATCCCAAGTTCCTGTTTGATTCGCACGTATTCTTCCAGCGACGGTTCTATGGTAACGACCGGGACTTTGAGTTCGCGCACCGCATCGACAACGCCAGGCGTTGGCAGTCGTGCAATAACGCCGACATTTTCGATATCGCGAAGCCGGGGCAGTTCCTGGTCCACGTGCCCCGTCGAAACAATAAAGGTCACCGGGCCATACAGATTGGACCAGCGTATGGCCCCGCGAAAGATTTCCCGCGTAAAATGTCGGGACGTCTCTAACAGTAAATAATAGGTCGCTCTCTGTGGCATGACTGGCTCCTTTGGGGGTCGGGTGGTTTCCGGGACTGAAAAAGATTGTAAAGGTTATCACCTCCTTTGTCAAGACCGGGCCGAGATACCTGTTACGCAAGGTGCGATTGAAAATAAGGTGAATTGCGGAATCGTGTAAAAATATGAAATAAATTCTATTAGTATATGTAAAATCTTGTTTTTCTTCATAAGTGATATTTATGTATTAAAAAACATTTGTGAAATCTGGTAAAATTTACCGTTTATACGGATTTTTCTGAATATTCGGATTGCATCTTACCGATAAGTGATAAGCAAGCCAGGGCGTAGACTTGGTTTGGTGTAAATATGGCTAATCCTGATGGTATACACAAAGATTTGAAGCTAAAACAAGTCTTGTGTACGAAGGCAGGAGTCGTGGCGAGCGAATTAAGTTTGAAAGAACTCTTGGAAAAATAACGTGAAAAGAGGCGAAAATGAGACAAATGATGACAAAGATGATGTTGCGTTGTGTGGTTTTAGCGGTGTTTCTGTCGGTGGCCGCGGTTTCGAATGCCCAGCAGGGAATGTACGACATGGGTCAAGGATGCACCACCTGTGGCGGCGGCGCGGCCATGTCGGGTGCGGTCATGTACGGGGGCGATGCCTGCTGCGATACGGGTTGCTCGACCGGATGTTGTGGCGTGTCCACGGGTTGCGGAGGCGACTGCTTTAGTGGAGTGGGAGCCCTGGTTAAGGGTGCGGCCGAAGTGGCACTGACGCCGGTAGAATGGGTGGCGTCACTGCTGTCCTGCGGAACCTACGCCGATTGCGGCTGTGCGCCGGCCCCGCGCCGTACTTATTGTGACCCGTGTGACCGCTGTGGAAACTGGGTCGGGTGCGAGCAATGTGGTGGGGTTGGATGCAGTGCCTGTGCCGGGGCTGGCCAATCCGCGGGAGCCTATTATAATTATAATAATGGGGAAGAATATATCGAGCAAGGGACGGAAACGCTCCTGCCCGAGACGGCGGCTCCTGCCTCCACGCCGAAGTCGGAACCGTTACCAGTCGAGCCCTCGCCGGTTGAGTCACTTCCGAGCGAAGTCGTTCCAACTCCTGTTCCCAGTGATATAAGCGGGCAGGAGGTTATGATACTCAAGCGTCAGGCAGACGGGACTTACGTTGTTGTGCCCGCGGCATCGAATGGCAAGATACGTCCGGTCGGTTATGAAACCGTGCAAAAGCCGGTGCGTCCGAATCCTGCCCACAATGCCGGTACCCGCCTGATGAATTTTGGAAAATAGACACACGAGAGTCGTCCTGACAATTCTGTTTTTGCGGTTTCCCCGTGGCTTGGACTGCGGGTTACCGCAAGAGACGCGTGAAATGATTGGGCGACGGTGTGTGAATGATTTGGGACGGACCGCTTGTTGGCAGGAATCTTTTGCCGGCTTAGCGGACTTCCCAAATGTTTTTTGTATTGTTAACGAGACCTTCCAGCCTGAAAGAGAGACAAAGATGACCTTCTTGACTCGCATAAACCATCTGGTGTTTGTTTTACTTCTGACTCTTGCCCTGCCTGTTATTGCCTGGGGGCAGCAGTATACCCCGGAGCAGATTCTGAAGGTTGTGCCCTCGCAGGCGGACGTACCGTGTGATGTTCCCACGGATGCGGAGATTGCGAATTGCAAGATTGTGCAGTTCAAGGAAGGGTCTTACAAGGGGATCGGTCTGGTCAAGCCGGACGGAGCGACGCCACTTCGCGTTTGGTGTGCTCCTGAAGGGAGTCAGAAGGTGGAGCAGATTCGGTATTACCGCAACGGCGTGGAGATATTTCGCGACATATTGGGTCGTGAATGCCGCTGGTTGAACGACGCGGGGAGTCGCTGGGGCGTTCTGGAGTCAGGTACGAAGCGGATTGCGTCGTGGAAGAGTCTGTCTCCGGAAGAGGCGACGGCGGAGATTGTTGCGGCCCTCAAGACGAACGACGTTTCGCGGTATAAGGCCGTGGCGTTAACCGCGGACGATGTCAAGACGTTAGGCGTGCAAGATCCGCTGGCCAGTGAGCTGCTGCGTCAGATAGAAGGGGTGGACGCCGGGTTCGACGCCCTGGTCGCTCGTCTTAAACTTCCTTCGACGATTGTTTGGGGCGCGTTTAACGGGAGTCGTCCGGCACTTCTTCCGGCGGATAAGAATGGTCTGGTTGCCGACCTGGCCGCCTACTTTAACTCCAGTGTGGTTCTTATGAACCCGGAGAATGCCGCGGACAGCTATCAGTTGTTTATTGGCGACCTGGTACGCGTAGGCGCAACGTGGAAAATTATTGGCTTGCCCGCAGGCGATGAGTACGGTAGTGGCAAGAACGAAGCGAGTGTTACCTCGGTCCTGTTCCCCTCGCAGAGCGACATGACTGTCAGTCCGGACGCGGCAGGCGATTATAATTCCGTTGCGGAGCAGTTAAACGACGCCTATCGTCAGTTGGAGAGTGCAACGCCGGAGAATTATGCTGCTCTGTGTGAAAACGCGTACAATCTTTTGCTCACGCTGGCCTATAAGAACCCCAATGAAGAGACGACCATCGTCACCCAGGCGGCGGATCTGGTCTTTACCGGAATTCAGTCGGGCCTGTTTCCCAAGGGGACCGAAATTCTTGCCCAGCTCAACGATGCGTATAAAGACAGCTCAAATTCCGAGCTGGTCGCTCATATTCGCTTGCGGAAAATCGACGGCGATTTCTACTCTCTTACGCAGCAGAGTCCGCCCCCGAAAATCGGCGATTTGGAAAAGGCCCAGACCCGGCATACAGAAGAGTTAGCTGCCTTTGCTGAGGAGTTCCCCAATACGGTGGCCGGTGCTCATGCACTTATGTACCTGGCAAACGACCAGGAGTACTTACAGGAAGACGACCAGGCCATTAACTATTACAGTACCGTCGTTAAACATTTTCCAGACGACCCCATTGGCAAAAAGGCCCAAGGAGCCTTGAATCGACTTCAGGGTGAAGGCAAGCCGTTCGTCGTGTCCCCATGGAACTTCCTCGAAGGCGGAACGCTGAATCTCAACGACTACAAAGGCAAGGAGACGGTCATTTTTATCTGGGCAAGCTGGCAGCCGGACGATGTGCAAAAAATGCAATCACTGGCGAAGAGTCGTTCGATTAACGTTGTGGGCGTGAGTCTCGACGCAACGCCGGACGAGGCGACGGCCTTTATTAAAGCGTTTGGTTCGCCGCTCCCCTGGAAGAACGTCTGTCTTGAGGGCGGGCTGGATGGGCCATGTGCCTTGGAGCTGGGTGTGCAGAACGTGCCCATGATGATTCTGCTCGATGCGGACGCCAATTTGGTTCGCGCTAATGTCATGTCGGTCGACGACTTGAGTGTCCTGCTGGGTAAATAACGACAAGGGCAGGAGAAAAGTTATGAGAAGAGAATCCCGCATACCGGACCTGTTTCGGGCACTGTTGCACGAGAGTGGAGTCGCAATGTTGATCCTGCTGGCGACTGTTTTACTGGCCGTATCAGGGTCGTTTGGAACCTCACGTGTTTTGGGGCAGTCGGGAGGCGCGGCGCGCGTGTCTGCGGGTGCGGCGGCCAAGCCAGGTGCATCGGGGCACGCTCCGGTACCAGCGACCTTGCCGTCGACGCGACTATCGCAGTCGGGTGCCGGCAAGCCGGTCCCGGCGCGAACGACGTGTTTGCTTCAGTCCTCACGCAGCTCGGGCACAACGGATATGATTGAGATTCTCGTTGAGCTTACCGGAACGATTGGCGAATCGGGTGCGGACGGCGCGGAGTCCGGGAAACTGGAAACGGTTGCCGGCTTTCGATATGAGGAAAAGACGTTGAGCTATGGTTACGGTGCCAAGCCGGAACTGTCGGCATTGCGTGCGTACGAACAGGCAGGTGCCAAGAGGTCTTTTGGCGGTGAGATTAAAAGGACACTTCTGGACGCCTCACGCCGCTATCAGGTAGCGCGATTTAACGGGGAACGCATTTCGCTGTTTTCTCCCTCCGGACCCATGAAGAGCGAGCAACTGCTCCTGCTGGAAGAGCTGCCGTTTAATTCACTTCTTTTGGATCAACTCCTGCCGAATCGTACGGTTAAGGTGGGTGAACAGTGGCCTGTGCCGGACGCCGTTGCCGTGGCGCTGTGTGGTCTGGAGGTCTTGGAGCACAATACGGTGCGCTGTGTCCTTTCGGCAATAACAGACGACATGGCGGAAGTTGAGCTGTTTCTCGACGGCGGTCGCGACGAGAAGGGCGAGCCGCTTCCAAGTACTCTCGTCGGCGCTTCTCTCGGGTCCAGCGTGGCTATGGAACTTGAAGGACGCTTTCAGTTTGACTTGAAGACCCGACGCATGACCTGGCTCGGCGCTAAAATTACGGATACGCGAAGTGCCTCGCTGGTCGAACCCGCTTTGACCGCTACGGCGAGCGTTCGCATTAAAATCGCCCCGGTTGCAACTCCATCACTCTTGACCCAGGACGTACTCGATGAGGTTAAGACCGACTGGACGCCGGAACTCGACCAACTCGTCTATACAGGCCAGAATGGTCCCTGGCGATTTCGGCACGGTCGGCAGTGGCGCATGGTCGAGGACAATGAAAAGTCCGCCGCTCTTTGCCTTATTATTGCCGGGGAAGGAATCGCGCAATGCAATATTCTTCTGAATCAAAAAGTGGAAGAAGGGGCGATGCCGACCCGGGAAGTCTATAAGGACGAGTTAAAGAAGGGACTGGGCGACCAGTTTGGAACCTTTGTCCGCGATACGGAGTTCAAGGACGAAAACGACAACGTGATCTATTCCGTTATAGTCGATGGCCAGCATGAGGGAGTTCCGTTCCGATGGATTTATTATCTCTTTACCGCCCCGGACGGTCGCCAGGCAACGGTCATGTTCGAAGTCAAGGCCGATCTTCTGGACCGATTCAACGAGCAGGGGGAAGAGATTTCGGGCAGTTTTGAATTTGTGCGTTAGAGAGCGGAGAACAGGTCGGCCCGGAGAGCGGTTATTCGTCGCGACCGGTTTTACGGGCATGCGAGGAACTCTCCTGGGTAGCGCCGGTCTCCATGCCTTTCGGAAAGAGGAACTGTTCGGTCACCAGCGGGAGCAGAATGGAGGAATCCTGCGACTGCTCCAGCGTAACCTTTGACCCTATCCGACGAACGGCACTCTTGGCTATCGTTTGGTAGACTTCGTGACCCAGGAACCGCAACGTGGGAAAGACCACAATAACGGCAATGAGAATTCCGGCTATGGTGGAAATCATGAGATCGGAAAGGTGCCCCTTCTCCTGCTCCGCCAAGGGTTTATTCATTTCTTCCGGGAGCGAGATCTGGGCACTCTGCCCGAGGAACAAGCGATAGCATTGCAAGAGAAAGAGCATGGTTCCGCGGCCGAGCAGAACGACAGGCAGAGTGAACAGACTGGCCCAGCCGGAACTCGTTGGCTGCGTGGGGACCGGGGCCGGACCGGGCGCCGTCTTGCGTTGTGGGATGGGAAGAGTCGTCGGATTAAGGTCTTCGAAATAGTACTCTTCCAAATCCGCAATCGTGGGGCGATGCCCGAGCAGTCGCGCTAAAATACGCTCTTGCGGTGGTAGCTGCCGCAGTTCGTCTTCCGGCAGTGCCGACCCTTCTGTAGCGGTCCGCTCCTCCCCGAAAACGGACAGAACCGCCTTCTTGGGGACAAGACCGCTCGGACGGCTTTGCCCGAAAGAAAGCCGCTTCGGTATGAAGGAGAATCGATTGCTGCGCGCCGGAATACCCACGTTTCTACCTTATCGCGTGTGAATGTATGCTGTTCATCTTGTTGTAACTTTATGCTCTGGTCCTGGTTGCTTCGCTTAGCCCACCGCTGTCAGTCTGCAACGCTCGTCATAGTATACCATAATTCTCCCGTTTGGGGGAAGGCCAATAGGTCAAGAAAGCCAAGTTTTTTTGTTCTCAATGAAAGATACTCTGAATAGGAAGTTTGGGTAGTTTGTGAAGGCTGTGCACTACCAGCAAAGTCCTAACAAAATGACTTTTTCATTCGGCTTCCAGTAGCTCTTGCACAATCGCTAAGTCGACGTCCCGAAACTGGATACAGTGGCCCAAGGCGGTCGGCAGGACGAAGCAGCGCTGATTGCGCTCGGTCTTCTTGTCTTTTTCCATCTCCTTAATAATAACGCTGGCCGGAATATTTCGCAACGCGGGAATATCTTTAACAGAGGAGGGAATGCCAAGGTTATGAAAGAGTTCAACTTGACGCGCAATGAGGTTGTCATTAATGGCGTCGAATTCGTGAACGCCCCGTTTACGCAAGTGGTTGGCCAGTCGCACGGAGTAGATGGACCCGAGCGCAACGGCCAGGCCATGAAGAATTGTCCCGTATCCTGCGGCCGTTTCCATGGCGTGGGCAAAGGTATGCCCGTAGTTCAGCAGAGTGCGAAACCCACGCGTCTCCTGCTCGTCCGCATGCACAATATCGGCTTTTATCTGACAGCATCGGACAATAATCTGGCGCAAAACGGATAAATTGCGGCACTGGAGTCCTGCCGTGTTCTCTTCCAGGAAGGAGTAGAAGGAGTCGTCCAGAGAAAGACCATATTTAAGCACTTCACCCAAGCCAGCCTTATACTGGTCGTCATCCAGTGTGAGCAGGGTCTGTGGGTCAACCAGCACGCCTACCGGTTGATGAAAAACGCCCACCATATTCTTACCACCGGGAATATTTATCGCCGTTTTACCGCCCACCGAGCTGTCGACTTGGGCCAGGAGCGTGGTCGGCACTTGCAGGAAGCGGATACCTCGCTCGTAAGTACCAGCAATAAAACCGGTTAGGTCGCCAACAACGCCGCCGCCGAGCGCAACTAAAAGCGACTTGCGATCCAGACGCAGTGCCAGCACCCAGTCCCAGAGTTCCGACGCACACGCCAGACTCTTACTCTGTTCTCCCGACGGCACAACGTGCAGATTGTATTTCACCTTCGCGTCGTACAGACCATTGCAAAGCGCTTCCCCATACATGATTTCCACCACGCTGTCGGTTACAATGGCAACTTTGGAGACATCGTCCAACGTGCGAATGTAGTGGCCCACCTCGCCGACCAGTCCGTTCCCGATCTCTATGCGATAGCTGCGGTTACCTAGGGGGACATCGACGTGCAGCCGCTCTTTCTCGTCGGATTTCACCCGACGGGAATAGTCCCATTTCGTCAATTTTAGAATTGTCTTGCGTAACATAACGAACTCCGGCCCGTTTTTTTTGCCTGGCGGTGGTTATCACTCTATCGTGATTATAACAAAGATTATGGTTTCGCCCAGAGATCCCGGGAAAATTTGGCAAAAAACGTGCCTGTTCCCATGTTTACGACCTGACAATAACGAAAACAAAACCCCAGCCCAGCCAAGTTACAATCGATTTGCCATGCCACCACAACTGCCATTCCGCGGCGGGGTGGCAGTTCTCCGAACGTTATTGTCTGGTTCCCGACCTGCAAGCAGTCGGGAACGCGAGCAGGCCCTCCCTTGTTTCTTTCGCAGGATGCGCCTATAATATATAGAATAGACCATTCCACCTGCTTCCGACACCATATACCCCTTGGACTGGCCTTTGTGGCCGCCTAACGGGAATGCCACGTGACCCATTTTGTACCCGATTGAGGAGCTTGCCAGATGAGCCGGATTTATATAACCGATATTCAATCTTCCTGTCTGCTTTCGTCAACGTTTGTGACCGATACTCCTGTGTCCGAGGACTACCGGGAGTCCCAGGCCGCAAAGTCTCGTGCCGCGAAGAGGCGTATCGCGCGGCCTGGCCCGCTTGCTGTCCTCATTCTTCTTGCTCTTGTGTTGTCCTTCCTGACCTTCGTCTGTCCCGCCTTCGCGCAGTCCGGACCTGTGCCCGCCGAACGCTATTATCGAGGCGAACGGCTTCTGGAGCGAGGTGAGCTTAATCTTGCCCGAACTTTCTACCGCGAAATGTTGAGGAACAGTATAAAGATTGGCAATTCGCAGTGGTTAGACTCCATTTGCTACTATACGAAGCTGGGCGAATGCTACTATTATCGGGGCGAACTTGGCGATGCCCTGGACTGCTATAATACCGCGTTGGATATTACGCTCGCCTATCCGAACTGGCTAAATCGGGTAAAGTATTTAACGCCAAGTATGAGTCGTCAGGGGAAGCCGCCGGTGCCGTGGGGGCCTGGCAATCGTGGCGAGGTGCCCTTGGGCCTGCTTGCGGAAAAAGCGGGCATCATTTTGGGCGACGACGTAACGGAAGAGCGCTTGCGTCAGGGCGGCGCGATGAGTAACCTCCGTCAAATTGAGATTAATCCGCTTGAAATCCTACGTTGTATAGCGCAGTCGTTGCGAAGGCGTAACGAAATTCTCGGTCCTCTGGCCCCGTTTGACCCGCGAAGTGACCAACTGGTCCAGCTCTTCTCCAAGCGGTCGGTGGGGCCTAACCATTGGTCGATTGTCTGGTTGGATACCCTGTTTGGGCTGTCGCTGCAAGGGGTGGGCAAGATCGCGGAATCGCAAGACGTTCTGAAAGACAGTCTGCTGGCCTCGGGTCAGTACGACCATATGCTGACCCCCACGGTTTTATTGGAAATGGGTCGACTTCTATTGGCCGCGGAGAAGGCGGAAGAGGCGTCGGAGTATTTTTTCGAGGCGTCTCTTTCGGCGTTTCACTTTAAAGACTCCCTCATTGTGGAGGAATCGCTACGCTATTACGCGGCCGCGCGCAAAGTCTTTGCCTTGGGTAAGGACGACCCGGTCCTCGAGACAGCGTTTCAGTGGGCCAAGGGTCAGAAGAACCTTACTGTGCTTCAGCTTTCTCTTAGTGAGGAAATAGCGGAAAATCTCGTTATTAACCGGAATTTTCAAGCGGCAGGCCACGGACTGCAACTCGTTACGAATCTTATGGGCAATCGTGGACTGGATACCGGCCGCTTTGCCGACCGTGCGCGATATTTAAGTGCCTTACTGAACTACTCCGCGGGCAAGGTTGCCGATGGTGACAGTGACCTGGCGGCGGTCGTTGCGGGAACGCAGGAGCATTCGCCATGGCTCTATCAGCTCAAGCGACTGGAAGATGGCTTGAAGTCGGGCGGACTTGGCAGTGCCGACCAGCTCAATCCGCGTACGGCGTCCGAACTTTACGCGTGGCTGCTCCGTGAGCCTACGCATACCGACTGGTCCGCCTTTCCGATGGACGCAATGACCGCATCCATTTCCATTCCCCTGGAAGTTTTTGAACGATGGTTCTCTGTCCTGGCTACGCGTGACCTTAAGGAAGAATCCTTTCTCGTTGCCGAACGCATACGGCGTGAACATTTTTACACTGCGCAGCCCATGGGTGCCCGCTTGTTCTCGCTACGCTATCTGCTCGAAGCGCGAGAAGATTTACTCGAGAGTGATGCCCGAATGAATCGACAGAATATTCTGGCGGCCTTTCCGGAATACGATGCGCAGTCGAAGAAAACGCAAGAGCTCCTCCTGGCTCTGAATTCCTTACCAGTCGTACCGGACCAGGACGAGCAGCAGCGTCAGCAGAAGAACATCTTATCGCAGCTTCAGGAAGTATCCGCGGTTCAGGAATCGCAATTACATTATATTGCCGCCAGTCGGCTTCGTATTCCGATTGTCTTTCCGCCGCAGCGCACGGTACAGGAGATACAAAAGCAACTGGGCGACGAAACGACCCTGCTCTCTTTTATTGTCGTGGACCAGATGGTCTATGGCTTTTTAATTGCTCCGAACGTTCTGGATTCCTGGACCGTTGGCCCTCTCACCCCGTTGTCCGCGAAAATATCCGAATTCCTTCGCGTTATAGGTAATATAGAAGGGAATCGAGCCATTACGGTTAAGGATATGGAGGAGAAGGACTGGAAGACGCCTGGCAAGCAGCTCATGCAGATTCTGTTGGGTGACCCCAATGGAGGCGGGGCTCGTTTCTCCGTCGCCTTTAAGCATCTGGTCGTCGTCCCCGACCTCGTCCTGTGGTATCTCCCCTTTGAAGCTCTTTGCGTCCCGAACGGAGGCGAGACCACGCCGCTAATTTCCATGCCCGACGTTACTGTTCGCTACGCGCCGACCGCCTCTCTGGCCGTCTCTACACGCCGACCGGCCGCTCTCCTGGCCGATACGACGATCGTTTCCGGCGAGATCATGGCCAAGAGTGACCCGGAAGTTCAGGAGGAAGCCGTGGCACGACTTCAAGCGATCTGTGGAAAGTCCACGCTCTTCGAGGAAGGCTCGCTCAACGTTGCCAGTCAGGTCTTCCTGCCGCGACTGCAACAATACATAGCACTTAAAGAGATCAGCCCGGTCCGAGATCCCGTTAACTGGAACGCTCTGGCAACGGTCAAGAGCAGTCCGGACACGGTTATGTCCTGGACTCTGCTGCCTTGGGGCGGACCGCAGTTGGTCGTACTCCCCGGCTTTCGCTCCTCCGCCGAGAATAGTCTGAAATCAGGCGGGACAGGCGATGAATTCTTTTTTCCTCTCCTGGCGATGAAGTCGACCGGAGTGCAAACGATTCTGATTTCACGATGGCGGACCGGCGGCCGTGCAGCTTTCGACCTGGTCGAGAATTTTATGAGCAAGCTGAAAGAGGACTCGGCAGAAATGGCGTGGAAGAATTCTGTCGCGGCCTGTGGCGAAACCCTCCTTAATGTCAAGGAGGAGCCACGCATTCGCAAGCCGGGCCAAAAAGATACCATACCCAACCAGACGCACCCGTTCTTCTGGTCCGCCTTTATGCTGGTTGACCCGGGCCAACCGCCCCGTGAGCCTCATGCGGAGCCGGGCGAGACGTCCGAAAACGCCAGTACGGACACGCCTGCCAACGACGCGGCCGATGCGAACAAAACGCAACAGGCGACGAACCAAGAGACAGACGACGGTCCTCCAACGGACGAAACAACCGGCGCCGACTCTTCTCAAGCCGCCGGCGTGCAACCGGTAATCCGTGTCGACGACCCGGACCAGGAAGAGAAGTCCGGCGATAATAATAAAGACAATAATACGGGCCAAGACGCCGACGCCAAGCCGCAAGGAACTTCCGACGCCAAGCCGAAACCTGTAAC
This sequence comes from Planctomycetia bacterium, assembly GCA_030539295.1. Taxonomy (GTDB): domain Bacteria; phylum Planctomycetota; class Planctomycetia; order Pirellulales; family Thermoguttaceae; genus JAUNBG01. The sequence continues at coordinate 34,629 of JAUNSJ010000003.1, forward strand.
TACTGGCCCAGCCCCGGTCTCCGACGAAGACCTGGAAGAAGCAGACGAAGAGGCAGACGACTTCTTTCGCCCCAAACGGTAATAATCCCAACAGGAACGAATGATGTTTTTATTGCAAAAATGTGGTTTACTGCCGCTCGCGGTCAGTATGGTCCTGGGTTGGACACTCTTGTCTCCCGATACCGTACCGGGCGCAGATGCGGAAATGGAAGAAAATTCCTGTACCCTTTGGCCGGTGTCATCCATGCGGCGTGTCTTTCCCGATTCGCAACCGAACTCTGCAAATTCCGCTTGCGAAAATGATAAAACAGAACCGTTGCAAATCGTCCTTGCCCAGGCTCAAAATGAATACGAGAGTTTCCAGCTTGCGTTTTCCTCTCCGCGTGGTTCGTCGGAAATTCTATTTGAATTGACCGACCTGGTTCATGACGAACATCCCGAATCGCGGATTTCCAAGGCCAATATCCAGTGGCAGCAGACAGGTTACGTCCTAACGAAGCGAGTCAAAGAGCTAAACGTAGAAGACGGAGCCCGACCCGATTGGTGTCCTGACCCACTCTTACCGGTGGTCAAGGGCACGTGTCCCCCCGGTCAAACGGTGTCTTTTTGGTTTACCGTCTACGTCCCGCGGGCAAGCATGCCGGGCACCTATCATGGCACAATTACTGTTTGTCCTGCCGGAGTGCCGCCGCAAAGAGTAGCCTTGACCGTGACCGTTTGGGATCTTGAACTCCCTGCACAATGCCGTTTGCCAAACGCGTTTGCTCTCATGGATGGTTTTTTGGAAAAGGTCTATCAAAAGAAGATTACCCCCGTATTTCGCAAGAAGTGGAATGAATTTCTTTTGCAATTTCGCATAATGCCCGAAGGCGATATAACCCGCACGGAATTTCCTGACCTTGATACACTTTCCGAACTTCAGGATAAGGGGCTCGGGCTGTTTAACATAACGAATCTGGCCACGTCGCGTGGCGATGCACCCTGGACCTGTTACTCTCCCGTTGAGTTCTACAGTCAGGAGAATAAAGAACTTTTTTTGCAACAGCTTTCACCTTATGTGGCCGAATTGCGTAAGCGTGGTCAGGCGGAGCAAGCATATGTTTACGCTTTTGACGAGCGAGGTCCCGAATTTCAGCCGGCTATGACGGAATTTTTTGGCATGATAAAGGAAAACTTTCCGGAAGTCGCAACGTTTACGACGGCCCTTCTGGAGCAGGACGCGGAACTTTTCAAAAAATTGAATGTCGATTGGTTCTGTCCCAAGACGAGTCATTATAACTACGACCGAGCGGAAGAATGTCGAGCCAAAGGGCATCAGGTCTGGGCCTATATCTGCTGTGACCCGCGTTTTCCTTACGCGAATATCATGTGCCGCTTTCCTTTAATCGACGCCCGCATCCTTGGCTGGCAGGCCTGGCAGCAGAAATACGACGGTCTGCTCTATTGGGCTCTTAATTTTTGGGGGCACCCGAGCCAGCAACCCATTGACCCGAACGCCGGTTTAAATCTGAACTGGTCGATAGAAACCTGTCTTGACCATCCGATTTACGGTGACGGCCAGCTCCTTTACGCCGGAATTAACGAGCAACCGATTGCCAGCATACGTTTGGCCAATCTGCGTGACGGCTTTGAAGATTATGACCTGCTCTGCTTGGTCGCCGAACGAATCGGAGACCGCGAGTCCGTGCTTCAAAAAATGGCCCCCGTCTTTCAGTCGCCGACCGAGTTCACCCGCGACCCGAACGTTCTAAAAATCAACCGCGATAAAATCGCCGAACTTATAAAATAAAACGCACGACTCCGCTTTTGGTTTGCGCGTCTTGCCACGCGCAATCAAAGGCGGTTCTCCGGGCGGTTATTGCGAAAAATCTTCATAGTAATCGAGTCGTTTCGAACTATTGATCTCGTGCAAGGTAAACTCACGTGGACTTACCACCCGACAGAGAGCGTCGATTCCGGTTCCTTCCTTATTGAGGTGTGATTCCAAATCGTTGGAAAACCTATTTAACTTGTCCCTTTTTGCCGCGTCCTCATACGATTCTTTCTCGGCAACAATATAAAAAACAATATCATAAACATTGTCTTCCGCAAGCTCGGCATCCTGGACAGAGATGTAAAAATCAACGATATCTTTCGTCAAGTTATCGGCTTTTAAATGTTTGCGTGTATAAGCAGCGAAATTTCCTTTTGGGCATGCCTTTTTAATACGATTGATGAATTCATCGGGAAAGGCACTTCGTATGTATCGGTTTGCGAGCCAGCGGCCAATTGAGGTTACGCAGGATTTTGACAGCTTTCCAACAGGGTTATTATTGACCAGAAGACGCCGGTCAAGGAAGTATCTTTCCGCAATTGCAATCTCGTAGTAACGGTAAGGTTCCTCCATCTGAAAAAGGAATTTTCGCGGGTTGCGTCCGTTGTAATTGCACTGGTCAGGTTCTCTTCCCTGTTGTTCAAGAGATCGGGCAAGTAAAACCTCGATATAAGGTTCGGCTTCAAGCTTTCTGTGAAGAATATCGCAGTCTTGCGAAACAAGAATGACGAGGTCGTCCTTGTGGCAAGGACAGTCTTTTTCCGCCATTACATCTGTCGAAAGGAGCGAACCCTGCCGCCATCCAGCGGCGTGGATTTTCTCGCTGTCAAAACCACTTTCCTGCTCAATCATCGTCGGTTCTCTCAAGGGTTGCTGCAGGAGTCAGAAAGCGAAACGAAGAATTAAGCCCCCGGTTTTTCAGATCCCAATTTCGTCCCGCGGCGTGTCGTTCGAAAAAGCCTTTTTCCTCTCCGACTCGCACCGACAATTCGTGGAATTGAGAGGTCAGTTCGCTGGTGAGCATGGAGGAATTTGCCAATAAATCATACAGGGACCCGTTAGCAAAGAGTTTTTCGTGCAGGAGCGAGCGCGAGACCGGTAAGTTGGAATGCCGATTCCACGCTTGCGCGATAGAAAACAATCGGTTGATTCGTCTCAAACAATCGTCCTTGGGGTCGTTTTCATTGCGTAACCAAGCATAAATGGTCTGACGCTCCACGCAAATGAGGGCGGCAACTTCCGTTATGCGAAGGGAAAAAGCCGACGTTATAGTACTGATTTTTTCAGAAGTCCAATATCTGGTGTTCGTACTTCCAGGGTCGGGTGTGAACAGAAAATTGTAATAGCCCTCGTACGTAAGTGCTTCCTGGCATGTTTTGCCAATTCCACCTTGTGCGTTCTCAGTAACACAATATTCAATTGCTTGTGGTGTCATTTCTCTCCTCCTTTCCAGAGAGCCAGCGCTTGCGGCGTTACGATTGCTTCGAAAAACTCACGCGACCATTCGTGGAATTGTGTCATTTTTTGTTCAATGAACGTCGAACTGTAGTCCGCATTAAGTTCCGGCTCATAGTATTCCGTATCCACAATATAAGAATCGCGGGTTCTCTTTTCATCCTGAATCTTTATGCCAGCAGGGACAAGCTGTGGCGGTAGGGCCATCGTTGGTTTCAGCGCAAAAAGAATGATTCTGGCGAAAGCGGCTTCACGTTGCCATTCCGTAATATACTGCCGACGCTGCAATTGAGCGTTCGGAACCCAGCTACTGGAAAAAAACGTCGGACGTATCATGGCCAGTGCGGAAACATTGTCAAGCTCCTTCAATAAATCCACGTACTTTAATGAGACCTGCTGAATGACAGTTTCAGCGAAAGGAAGTTCTTTGTCCGCAATATTCAACACGTTCAGCATTTCGTCCACATATTGCTCAAAGCAATCGTAATCCGCAACGCAAAACGAAAGAGATTCTTTGGTCAGAAGGACACTTTTGGTCTCTTCCCGATTGGAGAAAACCCATCGCGTCCCATGCTCTGTCATAATATCGTCGGGGAGAACGCGGACTTTCTGGTATTTCTGCTGGCTCATCTTGCGAAAGTCCAGCTTCCTTAATTGCTCTTGGATATTGTTGACAACGGTCCTTTCGATATTCTCCATTGGCGAAAAGTCTATTCGACCTGTAGCATAGAGTAAGGGGGCAGATGGCCACGGCCCCTTTGTCTTTGATTCACTCATTATGATTCCCCTTGAAATTTGTAATGATCCGTTTGCAGTATAAAATTCTTCTGACTTCTTTATCTCTATCTTACACTCCATCTTACACTTTTTCAAGACAGAATCCCTCAATTTTGGAAAAATTTCGGCTCTTTCTTTAATTTTAATTCAAACTGTATTTTATTATTATACTTAATAATCATGTAATCATTTCCTGGCCAGTAAGACGGCGACGCGGACCGCTTCGTAGAGGCTTGTGATTTTGGCTGTGCCTTGCCATGCGCGGTCGAAGGCGGTGCCGTGGGCGACGCTGGTTCGGATGATGGGCAGGCCAAGTGTTATGTTGACCGCGCGGTGCATGCCCATGAGTTTGACGGCGATGTGGCCTTGGTCGTGGATCATGGCGACGATCCCGTCGAATTCGCCGTTTCGCGCGGCCAGCATGAGTGTGTCAGGTGGGAAAGTACCGTGGGCGTCGAGTCCGTCGCGAACCGCCTGGTCAATGGCCGGGCGGATGATGTCAAGTTCCTCACGGCCAAAAAGTCCCTCTTCTCCGTTGTGGCAGTTGAGGGAGCAGACGCCGATTCGCGGTTCACTTCCTTTAATCTTCCACATAAAGTCACGTATGAGATGACATTTGGCCAAGACCGATGCCTGAGTAATCTGGTCAAAGACGTTTCGCATGGCCGTGTGCAACGTAACATGGACCACAGCCAGACCGGTCGGCGAGACGAGATAGTCGCCGGGACCCAGATAGAGCATCATGGCGTAATCCTCAACGCCGCAGCGGTCGGCGAGTATCTCTGTGTGGCCTGGATAGTTGTGCCCGGCCAGATTCAGTGATTTCTTATTCAAAGGAGCCGTAACAATAGCGTCCAGCACGCCCGACTTGGCCGCGTCGATGGCCCGCACGAGGCAGTCATAAGCCGCCTGACCTGCTCTTGGGTCAATTTGGCCGTCGGGAACCGCACACGCCTCGTCACGGCATGCGGTCAGACAGGGAATATTGTTGGGCCCGAACTGACGGAAGTAGTCGGCTTGCACGGCGTCGAGCGTTTCTATGGGCGTAACGGTTGCGTTGATTTTTCGCAAGGCCAGAGCGCGACGTATGAGGTCCGGATGCCCGTAGACCACCGGTCGGCAAGATGGAATTGCTTCTGTGCCGTCGAAGAAGCCAGGCCAGGCCGCGGCGATAATTTCCGGGCCGACTCCTGCCGGGTCGCCCATTGTCAGACCGAGTATCGGATTGGTTCTGTTCATGATAAAGTCCTTTTCTGTTGGGTGATTTTTTTCGTGACATGTTCGTTTTCGGCCTGGCGTACCGGCAGAAAAAAACCCCACCCGGCACGAATGGCAGGGCGGGGTCAGACGCGTTTCGCGTTCATTGGGCAGGGCACGTTGCCGCATCCTGCCGCGTCTTACTAGAAGCGATAGCTCATACCGGCAAACCAGTTATGCTGGCGATATCCTTCGGTCACGGTGGCGTTATAGCCTACGCCGACGGTCGTGCAGTTATTACTAACGCTCAAGGTACCACCGAGGTCAGCCAAATCGCGTTCACGGGCAATGGAGGCGACCATGAATTCGTTCGAATCGCTTTGGTAATATCCAATCGTGGAGAAATCGTTGTCCATGAACTCATGTCGCCACATACCGTAGATCATGGGGCTAATAACGCGGCCATTAGCGGTTTCGAATCCGGTTGTGAAGGTTGCCCCGACTCGCGACTGCATGGAGTCCGCTGTAAAGGCGTCGAGACTATTGGCGAACTCGCCGACGCCGTTCGCAATTTCGTCGTACTCGCCCTGGACCAGATGCTGATAACGCACGCCGACCAGAGGCGTAAAGATGCGGTTCCCGTTGACAATATCGCGACGCAAGGTAAGACCACCACCGTAAGTATCCTGATCGAACTTACCGGAGTAGAGACCTGCCTGATTACTTCGCCGCGCTTCATTGTCATAATGACCGTAGGTAAAGTCGGAGGCCAGCGACGTGTTATTGTTCAGACGGAAGATGGCGAAGACGCCTGTATTATACGCCTTGTTTTCCAGTCGTGTGCTGATATCCTCGAAGCGATTGCGACCGTCGGCATAGCCGAACCAGGTACCAATCGTTCCGCCGTTTCCGCCTTCGCGGGAGACGCCACCGAGCACGCCTTGCCACGACTGATCGAACCCGTGATAGCCGTCGGTATCAAGACTGCCATCGGCACCCATGTAACCGCCCCAGGCTCGTAGCGGGATATCCGCAGTCTGGTCGTTGGAGCAGCCGGAGTCATACTGGTCGCCCAGTCGATTATAATCGTAGACCTGTCTCATGACCTGGTGTGTCAGGTCGAGTGCCCCGAACGCCTGGCTGACAATACCTTCTGCCGTGTAGACTTCCGTATTGGCAATAATCTCATTGTAGATACCGTCGACCTGTTCTTCCGGCAGAACCTCAGCGAGTTCTTCGGCCGCCTGGTTCCAGGTTTCTTCCACACTTTCCCGGACACGGCGTGCGTTCGGGTCAGCGGAGTTCGCGATGATCTCGTCTGCCTTGTTGACAACGGCAATGTAGAGGTTATTGTCAACGGTCTTGATGCTGGTCTCAACGATGGGGGAATCATCGGTTAATTTAAAGCTGGCGTCACCGACATCACCCCGCTTATCCGTAACGAGCCACATTTCCTCTTCCCCGTCGCTGAAGGCGCGGAGTGTCTTGATCTTTACGTTGGCAACGCCGTCAACGTTGAACTCTGTCGGGTTATCGAACATGGCAAATCCCGTATTACGGCCATTCAGGTCAACCCCGATCTGGGCACCGTTATCGCCACCGGTAATATTAACGTTCAATGTGCCGCCTTCAACATTAGCCATTTGGAAATCTTTGGCCAGATTGATATTACCCGAGGTCAGCTTGACCGTTCCAATGGCGTTATTGGTAATCCTGAAGTTATTCTGGCCATCCCAATTCTGGGTACCTGTTCCGACCAGGTCCATGGTAAAGGAACCTTCCCCGGATCCATCGAAGGCAAGATCAACTTCCATACCGTCGAGCACGGAGATTGTGCTGTCCCCGACCGCGTTAAAATCAATTCTCTTCGTACCGATAACATCAGTACCCATGAAGGCAATGGCGTTGTCGTACATGTCGCCCTCGACTACACCCGTATTGCCGTCGAAGAGAACTTCATTACTGCCGCTGGCCGTAATCGTCAGAGACTGGTCCGACGTATTGCCTTTGAGATAAATGGCACCCCCGTCGGCCCCGGCGCTATTGTCAACGAAGTAGGTGTTTTCGACAGAGACGCTGCCTTCGGAGTAGATGGCACCACCATTATTACCCGCTTCGTTGCTCACGAACTCGGAGTTACTAATGGTAAGTAATTCATTACTGACATCGGCAATGGCACCACCATTATTACCGGCTTTGTTTTGACTGAAGGTACTCGTACCCTCAATAGTAAGAGCGCCGTTAGCCGCATCAATGTTCGTCGAAGCGTGATGATAAATGGCACCACCGTCGCCAACGGTTGCCTCGTTGCTATTGAACCCGGTCTCCCCGGAGAGAGTCCAGGCCCCAGGCGTACTGAAGGCACCCCCGTTGGAGTTGTCCGTCGTATTGCCAGTGAACGTGTTCGAACCTTCCATGGTACCGTTGCCCCAAGCAACAATTGCACCGCCGCCATAGCCGAACTCGCCATCCTTAAAGGTCATAGTCGAGGTATTATTTTCAAAGGTGTTTTCGCCCGACAGTTTGAGGGTTGTAGTGCCATTATTAACGAAGATGGCACCCCCGCGAGAGCCGGTATTACCCTCAAACTCGACGTTCTCCATATTGACGGTCAGCGGCGTACCTGGCGTTCCACTTCCTTCCGGACGATAGGCACTAATATAAAATGCACCGCCCGCTCCGGATTCTCCCGTGCTGTTATTCGTAAAGGTCGAATCGGAAATGGAAACATCGTTCGTGGCAAGTCGAAGATGAACTGCACCGCCCTGATAGGCATTGGCTCCGCCTTCAACATCGCCATTGTTCGTGAAATCAGAATCTTCAATAACGACCTTGCCGCCGTATTCCGTGAATATGGCACCGCCCTTATAGGCAGAGTTGGCGTCAAAAGTGGCTCCGGATACCGTAAGTTCCGGCGTTCGAACCAAGACATTAGCAGAGTCAACCGCGCCAACAACGGCAACGGCACCACCATTTTGACCGGCCGTATTCCCCGTGAACTCAAACGTGCTGCCTTCGCCTTTAAGAAGCGTATTGCCTTCGGAGTAAATGGCACCGCCGGCGGTCGTGGCTTCGTTATTTTCAAAGGCGTACAAGGAGTCTGTTCCGTGTAACTGAACGGCAGGAGTATTGGCGGTATCTCGGCCCATATAGGCGGCAATAGCCCCTCCATAGCCTTTGCCACCGGTGCTCGTGGCCTCGTTCCCACTAAAGAGAACATCGTTACCATCGCCGGCAAAGTCAACGCCGAATTCTCCTGTATCGTTCCCGTGGTCGTAATAAGCAAGAGCCGCAATGGCACCACCAAAGGCGTCGCCAGCAGCCGCGGTTGCCTTATTGCCGCTAAACGTGATTGTATTATCATTCGATTGCAGAAGAACGTTACGATAGGTATAAACGGCACCACCTTCGGCGGTTGCGTCTCCTGTCCCAACCGCTTGGTTACTATTGAAAGCAATGTCGCTGCCATTGGCGGCAACAGGTTTATTCACTCCTTCGGCGGCGCCCAGGAAGAGATAGGTTGCGCTACAAATAGCACCACCAGCGGACCCCTCAGACGAAGTAATCACATTATTATCAAAGGTCGTTGTTCCCGCGAGAGTTGAATAGCGGCCTGTCTCGTCTGCCCAAAGGGTGGTACTTCCCGTGTTGGCGTAGACCGTTCCGGCAATCGTTGTATCGGCGGTAATACTGTTGTTCTGGACCGTGGTGTCATACAGGTTAACACCGAAATTACCAAACAGAATTCCTGATACTTCCCCTTCAACTTTGGCATTGTCGGTTGTGTTAAGGTGACTGTCTTGGAATATGACACCGTCAAGAGTGACTTTGTTGTTGGCCGAAATTGTACCATAACTGTAGTACTTCGTATTGGCCATATCGGTGTCGCCGGTGGTCAGAATAAGATCGCCTTCGCCCGCCTTTGTCATGACGAAATCACCATCGTCATAGATCGTATTGGCGTTTAAATTTCCATCGCCTTCGGCCCAGACGCCGCCATCAAAGGTATAGGTTCCTGTTCCGGTTATATGAATATCACTCTCGGCGAAAATGTCGTGGCCCTGCACTTCGTAATAGCCAGCCCATTCTCCTGTTTGCATTATTCCGTCGGTGACTTCGTTGCCCGTGAAGCTTGCGGTCACATTCTGGCCCGAGAAGGTAACGTCGCCTTGCGAGTAAACGGCACCGCCTTTGGTTCCTGCCGTGTTATCGGTGAAGGTGTATTTGCCGTCGTCGCCGGTGAATTTGACGTTGGAATTCTCAGCCGCACCAGAAGCGGTGCAGACAGAAATGGCTCCACCGGCTGAGACGGCCGTATTGTCAGTGAAGGAGTTGTCACCGCTAATCGTAACAGTCGATTTGGACAGAATCGCACCACCGCCAAGCCCATACTCTGTATCAGCCGTCGTAGAGTCATTGTTAGTGAATACGTTTGTTCCACTAAGGGTCACCGGCGTTATGTCATCATTAACATAAATGGCTCCGCCACGAGTTCCGGCATTGTCTTCGAAGGTAACGTTTTCGAGCGTGAGGTTGGATTTGTTATAGGAATCAACATAGATTGCGCCACCAGCCCCGCCAACAGACTCATTTTCGCTAAAGGTCGCGTTGCTTATGCTCATATCGCCCATCATGTTATTGAGCCACAGAGCACCGCCCTGTGAGGACGCTGAATTGCCAGAAAAGGCTACGCTGTCGATACTGAGGCCTTTGGCCAGATCAATATATCCCGCTCCTCCCTGCTTGGCACTGGAATCAGCAAAATTAATACCTTGCAGTGTGATTTTCCCGGTTGGATTGGGGATTGCACCGATCCCTGGTATATTACTAATATAACCAGTAATCGAAAAAACCCCGCCGCCACTATTGGTGTTGTGAGCGTTTGTGAATGTTACGGTTTCATTCCCTAATATTTCGAATGTATTTCTTCGTGATCCACCATCGAAAATTCGTTGGTTGCCTCCCAGTCCGGAAATGGTGACATTGTCGGTAGTACTGGATGCAATCGAAAAGGACAGAGCGTCATAATCAGAGGCCGGACCCGTACTTTGACTGCCTATGACCTTGATCGTGTCCCCAGAGGCAATAACGCCTTCATTCACAACGTCGGCGAACGTTTTGCCGGTCGTGCCGTCAATTTCATGCTCCACGGCGAAGGCGGATCCGCTGTAAGCCCCGATCCCCAGACCGAGGGAAAGGCCCAAAAGCAGGGCCAGTCGTGCTGTGCGCCAAGCGTTTATACGTTTCGCATTGGCTTGTTTACGTGCTTGCTTATTCCCCCCGAGGGAATTGGTTCTTTTCGTTGTCATTGTCATTAACCTCCATGACGCGTTATGTATCGTAAGCCGAACATGACATTATTTCCGTACCAGACCTCTCTGCCTGGCGCAATTCTTCTCGCATTTTCTATCGGCTATTTCGGGACCATAATCTTATACTCTTCAAGGGAATAACGCGAAAATCCTGAAAAAACTTTATTTTTATGAAAATCAATGGTATTAATTGAATAATTTAGATAAAGTAGATAAAATAAAAAACCAACCACCCGCCCGCCGCCTCGTTAAGGAGTCAGGAACGCGAGCAGTCGGGGTCGTATTTTTTCAGCAGGTCGCTGACGACAGCCTGGAACTCGTCGCGGAACGATTGCGGTTCGAGGACTTCAACGTCGTTGCCGAACCCCAGGAGCCAGTGAATGAGAGCTTTCCCGCCTTCCGCTTCCATGACAACGTCGAGGGACCCGTCGCGTCGGGTCGTCATTTTTTTAAAGGAATCCCAGGCCATTTCGCGAATCTGAGTCGCAACCTTCTTCTTGAACCGAACGAGAATGGAAACGGCGCCTTGCTCACTAATAAAAGGACAAAACGCTTTGGCCAGGTACTGTTTGATATTGAACGTCGTTGGTACAGCGAACTTTTCATCGGTTCGCTCGGTCCCCTTGAGTCGGTTAATCTTCCAAAATCGCATCTGTTCGTCTTTACAAGACCATCCGACAACGTAGAGAGCCCCTTGAAAGTAAACGAAATTATACGGGTGAATGGAATAACTCTTAACGCGTTTTGACGAAAGCGACCTATATTGAATTCTGACAACCGCATGATCTTCCATACATGCCAGAATCGTATCAATCTCGTGCTTAAAAGAGGAGTAGTCGGACCCGCTCCGATTGAGCTGGTAGAACAGAGGCGAAACACGTTCAGCGTACTCAACGACCGAAGGGCGAAGAACTTTCTTAATCTTGGCAAAGCCGGTCTGCATTGCATCCCAGAAATAGGTCCCTTGAAGTGGGAACATTAGATGACGACCGACATACATGGCAAAAAGTTCGTCGAAAGTAAGACTCAAAGGGAAAATTCCCTGAAAGAAGTCGTAACGGTAGCGACGCTGGTGCGATTGCGGGAGAATATCCTCATAAAAAGAAAAGGGAATCGACCGCAATAGATTCAGGTCGCGCCGAATCGTCTTGACGGAGACGTTAAATTTCTGCGAAAGTTCGGCAAGAGTCGCACCGTCCTCACTGCCTGCTATGTACTGGAGTAGACGCCACTGACGTTTGAACGCGGAATTCATAGCTTCGTCTCCTCGACCCATTTCGCTTAGTTCTTGCTGACCGCTCACGATTTGCTCCTTTTTTTGCCCGGTTTGGTGGTGGGTAAATTCCGCCTCTGGCCGGCCCGTGCGGAATTCACACACAAAGCTTACCCACAAAAAACCAATTTGTCAAGAAACAGTGGGACACTATGTGTCCCTGCTTGATATTTTCGTGAAATTTTTCACGAGATTTTCAAAATACGAGTTCCGGGGCTGTCGGGGAGGGCCTGCTCGCAGGGCCCGACCCAGCAACGACGAAAACGGAATCCCATCTCCCCCGATGTGCAACCGATTCGCCATTTACCCCTCATCGCCATTTCGCGGCGGCCTGTAAGGGAGGGCCTGCTGGCAGGGCCCGACCCAGCAACGACGAAAACGGAATCCCATCTCCGCCAAGGTGCAACGGATTTGCCATTTACCCATCATCGCCATTCCGCGGCGCCCTGTAAGGGCAGCACAGGCCGGTCACCTCCGAACCCGGGCACGGCCCACCTCCGCGTCCCCCTGCGTTCCCTGCGCGCTAAAAAATAATCCGTCAATTGGAGAGGGCATTTGAGACCGGGTACTGTATTTGTAACCTGTGCTATATTCAGGATTTATATATCACGCAGAGTTCGCGGAGGAGCGCAGAGGTCTGCTTCAAAATCGGTTGCGCTGACGCGTGGGAGCGACTGGTCGTGGGAACCTGTTTGTGCTGCCCTTACAGGGCGATTTTCATTTTCTACCGCAAACCCGGGGCGCCGGTCGCTGCGCTCCCTTGCCCCGGGCTATGATGTGCTGGCCTTACAGGCCGCCGGTGAATGGCGATGCTGGGTAAATGGCGAATCCAACGCAGATTGGCTGGGCTTCCGTTTTCGTTGTTGCTGGTTCCCGACCTGCAAGCAGTCGGGAACGCGAGCAGGCCCTCCCGACCTGTAAGCAGTCGGGAACGTGAGCAGTGGTGAACGCCCCCCTACCGCAATCCGAAAAAAGGGGTATACTTAGAGATTGACTATGCTGGAGGGGTTATCCCCTGTAAGAAACATTACTGCCACCGTAAACCAAAGACCAAATGAGATAAGGAAACCAAGATGAGACGTCTTTTGATTGCTGGTAATTGGAAAATGAACATGAAACTTGAATCCGCCAAAGAGCTGGCCCAAGGGCTGAAAGAGGCTGCAAAAGACGTGAGCGAAGTCGATATAGCGATATGCCCGCCGAGTCTCTATGTTGAGCCTGTAGGCCAGGTTGTGGCTGGTTCTAATATTGGTCTTGGCGCCCAGAACGGGTACTTTGAGAAAGCGGGCGCCTTTACGGGCGAACTGGAAATGGCCATGCTGACCGACGTCGGGTGCCAATATGTGATTCTGGGGCACAGCGAGCGTCGTCATATTATGGGCGAGTCGAGCGAACTGGTCAACCAGAAGGTGCGGGCCGCGCTGGCCGCTGGTCTGACCCCGATTGTGTGCGTAGGCGAACTCCTTTCGGAACGGGAATCGGGTGTAACTAATGACGTAAACCGTCGCCAGTTCGATGGTTCCTTCTCCGGCGTCTCGGCCGAGGATATGAAGAAGTGCGTTATTGCCTATGAGCCGGTCTGGGCTATTGGTACCGGTAAGGTGGCCACCCCGGAACAGGCACAGGAAGTACACGAGTTCCTTCGCGGGCTCATTGCCGACCGCTATGGTCAGGAAGTGGCCGACGTCGTGCGTATTCAGTACGGAGGAAGCGTCAAGGCCGGTAACGCCAAGGAACTTCTGTCGAAGCCCGATATCGACGGTGCCCTCGTCGGCGGGGCCTCTCTTAAGGTTGATGCCTTTATGGGTATCATAAACGCTGTTCGTTAATTTCGATTGAGTAAACTGCGTTCCTCGCCGTCGGCGACGGTGAGGAAACAGTCGACAGGAAGGTAGCAGCGGCGCTGGGTACAGGTTCCTAAATGAGTCGCAAGCCTCCTTTTATATTACACAACTCCAGAACAACAAGGAAATAAAAAAGATGGTGTTTTTACTACACTCCCTGTTTTTCCTCTTTATGGCACTGCTTTGCCTGTTCCTCATTCTGATCGTCTTGATCCAGCGAGGCAAAGGCGGCGGTCTGGTGGGCGCTTTTGGCGGAATGGGCGGTAATAGTGCCTTTGGTACCAAGCCGAGTGACGTATTTCTCCGGATAACCGTTGTTGCGGCCATTGTATGGTTTGTCGCCTGTATTGGTGGTCAGCATTTGCTTAAGATGCATGCCGGTGGTCCTGCCCTGGTCGAGGGAAAACGAACCGTGCAAGCGACTGCCGCTCCGACAGCCGAGGGCACGCCTGCGGAAGCCGCTCCGGCCACGGAAGCAGCTCCGGTAACTGACGCCGCCCCGTTCGAGGCCGCTCCGGCAACGGATGCCGCGCCCGCCACAGAGTCCGCACCTGCCGCCGCGCCGACTGATGCCCCGGCCACAGAGGCCGCTCCTGCTGACGCCGCTCCTGCCGACGCTGCTCCGGCTGCGGATACGCCTGCGGAACCGGCTGCTCCCTGACCTGTTTGACGCATTGAGTGAGGTGTTCCCGTGCTACTGAGTATGACAGGATATGGGTCGGCTCATACCGAGTCCGATGGCATTTGTATACATTCCGAGATCAAGGCGATCAATAACCGGTTTTTAAAGACTTCAGTGCGTGTACCGGATATTTTTACCTGCTTTGAGCAAGGAATTGAGGAAATCCTACGCACGCGGATTGCCCGGGGGTCCGTTACGGTAAATTTACGTATCGAATCCTCTGCTTTCACGGGCGGCAGTCAGGTCAACCCCCGCGTTCTGGCAAGCTATGTGAATCAGGCGGTGCAGTTCTGGCAGGGCCTGTCAGACGAGGAACGAGCCATTCTGGCCAAACCTTCGCTTAGCGACTTATTAAAACTGCCGGGTGTCCTGGAAGAGACCATGTGCCTGGACGAAGAGGCGAAACAGACGGTCTGGGAACAGGTTAAGGACAATCTGATTCGAGCCATAGCGGACTTGAACGAAATGCGGCGCCGGGAAGGGGCCGCTATGCAAGACGACTTAACTGCCAATGTCGATCGCTTGGTGGACTTTGTGGACCACGTTGAAAGCTTGGCGCCGGGCGTCATACAGCGGTATCGATCACACCTGACAGAATCGGTGGGTCAGGCTATGAAAGATCGCAACCTGCCCTTTACGGCGGCGGACCTGGTACGCGAAGTTGCCCTGTTTACCGATCGTGCGGACATATCCGAGGAGACGAACCGGTTGCGTTCGCATTTAAGCCAGTTTCGGGACGCCTTAACCGAGACAACGCCTTGCGGCAAGCGTCTCGACTTCCTCACGCAGGAGATGTTTCGTGAAGTCAATACAATGGGTTCGAAGGCGAATTCCCCAGCCGTTACGCGTGCGGTCGTGGAGATGAAGTCGATTATCGAGCGGCTGCGCGAAATGGTGCAAAACGTGGAATAGAAACGGGAAACAGGGGAGCAGATTCCCTTGTGGCCAGTTGTCGGACGCTGAACAGGGTCGAATTAAGGGCGAAACAAAAACGGATTAAGGGCGGACCAAGGGCGGACAGGAAAAAGATGCAGGATAAAGGGAAAGTCATCATCGTATCCGGCCCGTCGGGGGTCGGTAAAGGGACTCTGTTGCGTGAGCTTTTTGCGTGCAAAGAGTTTCCGCTGGTTATGAGTGTCTCTGCGACGACGCGTTCTCCCCGGCCAGGCGAACGAAATGGCGTCGACTACGACTTCCTGACAACGGAGGAGTTTGAACGTTGTTTGCAGGAAGGTCTGTTCCTGGAACACTTTAAAGTCTTTGGTGGTGCCCATTACGGGACGTTAAAAGAGAAAGTGAGTCAGGCCTTGGCGCAGGGGCAGTGGATTGTCCTGGAGATTGACGTAAAGGGCGCCCGAGAGGTACTCAAAAGCTATCCCGAGGCCTTGACCTTTTTTATCATGCCGCCTGATGAAAAGACCTTGCTCGAACGGCTCCTGCATCGTGGAACCGAGACGGCGGAAAGTCGGGCAAAGAGAATTAAGACGGCGCAGCTCGAAATGGAGCAGCGTGGCCTTTACCAACATATTATCGTTAACGACAACCTGCAGGACGCCGTTAACGAACTCATTGAAACGTTACGGAAGGAGAAATCATGATTGACGAGCTTCGAGACGAGAAACTGATTGAAAAAGTCGGTGGCCGTTTTAAACTGTCCACGCTGGTCCAAAAGCGACTGGTCTATCTCAATAAAGGGGTCCATTCTTTTGTCGAAACCGATAAGAAGGACAAGCTCCTGGTGGTTATACAGGAAATCATGGAAGACAAGATTTACCTGGATGAGGCAGGCAATGTCTGCGCTAAGGATGAGGCCGGGAACGATCTGGGGCCGGTCGAATTTACCTATAATTCCCTTTAATAAGAGGGACGACCAAGTCCATGACAGGCAGCAAGGACAAAGAGATACTCATTGGAGTGACGGGCGGTATTGCTGCCTATAAGGTGGCGACGCTGGTGAGTCTGCTGAAGCGTCACGGGCTGGGTGTCTCGGTTATGATGACCGAAAGTGCAATGCAACTTGTTTCGCCGCAAACGTTTAGTGCGTTATCAGGTCGTCCGGTGCGTAGTTCCTTGTGGGACCGGGCCAGTGCCCATCCCCATATAGACCTTGCTCGAGTGGCTGACTTGTTGTGCATTGCCCCTGCAACGGCGAACATCATGGCAAAGTCGGCACACGGGTTGGCAGACGACCTGGTCAGTACGACGATTCTGGCGTTCGACGGGCCGATTATTATGGCGCCGGCCATGAATCGAGTCATGTGGGAGAAACCTGCGACGCAGCGTAATTGCGAGCAGCTGCGAAACGACGGCATTGAGTTGATTGGGCCGGAGTCGGGGCATCTTTCGTGCGGTGAGTCCGGTGCCGGTCGCATGGTTGAGCCGGAAACCCTGTTCGAAGCCATTATGTCGCGGCTCTCCTGATTCCAGAGTTTTTTTGCTTTGCATGTCCCGTGAGCGGCGGGGCCTTGGTCTCTTATGCTCTGCAACAGACCTACTGACATTGTTTCGCCCGGGTCTGGCGGTGGAGAAACAGATATCGGAACGACATTCCCCGAATTGATTTTCATTGTCAGGAAAGGAAGACCATTCTCATGGCGATCAACGACAATTTGACCGACCCTCTGGAAGATGATTTGGAAGAGGATATCTTTGAGGAGGACGAGTTCGAGGAGGAAGAGGAACCTTCGGCTGATGTTGCGCCCGCGGCGTCTGGAGCGACCGATGATGTTCCCTTTACCCATCTGCATGTCCATTCTCATTACTCCTTGCTCGACGGTGCGGGGAAAATTGATGCGCTTATTAAGCACGCTAAAGAGCTTGGCATGACCGCACTGGCGCTGACTGACCATGGCAATCTCTACGGAACACTTGAATTTTACCAGAAATGCCTGAAAGAAGGAATCAAACCGATCTTGGGGTATGAGGCGTATATGGCCCCGCGGAGTCGCTTTGAAAAGGCGGCTACCGGTGGCCGACGCGAAAGCAACTATCACCTCACCCTTCTGGCCATGAACAATACGGGTTTCCACAATCTGCTCGTGCTCTCTTCGCTGGCCTATATAGAAGGGTACTATTACCGTCCGCGGATCGACAAGGAACTCCTGGAAAAATATAATGAGGGTCTAATTTGCCTTTCCGGGTGCGTTTCGGGCGAATTTTCCAAGCTGCTTGTTAATGGCAACGGTTCAGCCGCATCCATCGAACAGGCAACTTCGGTTGCAAAATGGTTCAAGAATCTCTTTGGCGACCGCTACTATATAGAGCTGCAGGACCATGGTCTGGAGATTCAGCGTCTGCCGATTCAGCTCGGTCCGAAAATTGCGAAAGAGCTTAATATTCCAACGGTTGCGACGAACGACGTGCATTACGTTCGTCGGGAAGATGCCGATGCCCAGGATATTCTTCTTTGTATAAATACGAAGAAATATCGCACGGACCAGGATCGTATGCGTATGGACAGCGACCAGTTTTATCTCCGCAGTGGTCGCGAGATGCTCGCTGCCATGCCGAACCATGCCGACGCAATCGCGCGCAGTATGGAAATCGTTGACCGCTGCCAGGTGGACCTCGTTCTGGGTAAGCGTTTCTTTCCGAAGTTCGTTCCGCCGGACAACAAGACGTCGGAAGAATATCTGCGAGAACTCTGTTTGGCAGGGCTGAAAAAGCGTTATGCCAATAACCCCAAGCGACTCAAAGACGGCGAGCTTGTCCCGGACGTTATGGCGCGACTTGAGCGTGAGCTATCGGTCATTAACAAGCTGGGCTTCGCCAACTACTTCCTGATCGTCTGGGATTTCGGGCGGGAAGCGGAAAAACGAGGGATTTTCCGGTCTGCTCGTGGTAGTGGCGTTGGCGCACTGGTCTGTTACGCATTGCGTCTGTCTTACGTTTGCCCGTTGGAATATGATTTACTCTTTGAGCGGTTCCTCGACGAAAATCGGCTCGAAGCGCCTGATATCGATATTGACTTTGAACAGGCGCGTCGTGGTGAAATTCTCGATTACGTTAAAGAGAAATATGGGGAGAATAACGTTGCCCAGATAGGTACGTTCGGAACACTCGCGCCAAAGGCGGCCATAAACGACGTCGGTCGTGCCTTGAGTATCCCGGTCCCAAGCGTCAAGGAAATCGCTGATATGATTCCGAATACGCCGAAGATAACGCTCAAAAAAGCCTTTGAGCAGAATCCGGACCTCGGCAAGAGAGACCAGTCGAGTCCCGACTGCCACGAACTGTTCCTCTTTGCCAAGCAGGTCGAGGGACTTGCCAAGTCGGCCGGAACTCATGCCTGTGCCGTCGTTATTTCCGATCATCCGCTCACCGACTTCGTACCTCTGCAGCGTGTCCAGGGTAAAGACGATATTGTCACGCAATGGGCATCGGCGGACGTCGAGAGCGCCGGCCTGCTCAAGATGGACTTCCTCGGACTTCGCAATCTTTCCATTTTAACCGATACAATCGACCTCATCGAAGAGACAACCGGCAAACGAATCGACCCGTTCCTGCTCCCAGTGGACGATAAAGAGACCTTTGACCTCCTCTGTCGCGGGGAAACGAAAGGCGTCTTCCAGTTGGAAGGAGGAGGAATTCGCGAGTTCCTCATGCGCATGGAGCCGTCCGATTTTCGCGATATAATCGCATCGCTGGCACTGTATCGGCCAGGTCCGCTCGGCGGTAAGGTTGACCGCGACTATATCGATATCAAACACGGTCGGAAACAGGCAACTTATATCCACCCCGTGATGGAGGAAGTCCTTGCCGAAACCTACGGGTTAATGGTCTATCAGGAACAGATTATGCGTATACTCAACCGACTGGGGAAAATCCCGCTCGCCGACGCATATACCTGTATTAAAGCGATAAGTAAAAAGAAAGAAGACAAGATTGCGAAATACCACGTTGATTTCGTTCAAGGGGCACTGGAGAACGGACTCGAAGAAAAACAGGCGGAAGATATTTTCGCCTTAATTATTAATTTCGCGCAATATGGATTTAATAAATCACATTCGACCGCCTACGCCATGATCGCCTATATAACGGCGTATCTTAAAACGCACTATCCGGCCGAATTCATGGCCGCATTGCTTCGTGGCGATATCAACAAGAGGAACTTTACGAAAAAAGATTCCACCGTAGAACATCTGGAAGACTGTGAGCAGATGGGCATAGAAGTGCTGCCCCCGAACGTAAACGAGTCGTGCGGCGCTTACATGGTGCGTGATAATAAGATTACTTTTGGCCTGAACGCGGTTAAGAATTGCGGGGTGGACGCCACAGCCGAAATCGTCCGAAGTCGAGATAAGGACGGCCCTTTTAAAGATATCTTCGACTTCTACGAGCGGGTCGACCTGAGACTTGTGACGCGCTCGACCGTGGAAGCGCTCGTAAAATGCGGGGCCTTCGACTGCTTCGGCGTGCGACGTGCCCAGCTCATGCAGGTCCTCGACCGCGCTTGTAAACAGGCACAGTCGGCCAATGCCGACCGCGCTAAAGGGCAAAAAAGCCTCTTTGAACTACTTGACGATGAGGATTCCGGACAGGATAAGATGGGAACGGCGACCATTGGCCTTCCTGAAGTTGCCGAATGGGACGACAAAGAAAAATCCGCCTTTGAAAAAGACGTACTTGGCTTCTACCTGACCACGCACCCACTGAAGGAATATCAGGAACTCTTTAAAACATTTGGTACCTGTAATACGGAACAGGCAACGCATTTACCCGATCGGACGGAAGCTGTGATTGGCGGACTCATTTCCGGTCTGAAAATCGCCGCGACAAAGAAGAAGCGGGAAGGCGAACCGAATCTCTATGCCATGTTCGATCTCGAAGACGCCAGTGGCTCGGTGCGAACCGTTGTCTGGCCGAATCAATACGCGCAATATGCGGCTCTTATTAAAAACGAGTCCATTATCTTTGCCTATGGCCGTATCGACCGCAGTCGGAGTACTGGCCAGACGGATATAAACTTTATTGTGAACGAACTGCTTACGCTCGAGGAAGCCAAGCGAAAGATGACTCAGGGTATTGCCATAACTCTTGAAGAAACGGATACCGCGGAAGCCGACGTAAAAACGCTTTACGACATTTTACGCACCTATCGTCTCCCCGGTGGGACCGGTTCCCTCCAAATTAATTTGCGACTTAAAGACGGCCGTACAGCCGCGATTCGTTGTCACGATTTCCCGCTGCAAATTAACGATGAGCTTCGTACGCGTATTACCGATCGTTTTGGTCATGACGCGTTTCATCTGATTCCCGTCCAGCGCCACACGCGTGTGGCACCCGAGCGCAAGCAGTGGCAGCGTCGTAATTGATTGCAAGAGCACAGGCAAACCAAGTTTGGTTCATTTTTTTTGCTGACCTTCATTCCGCCGGCATCGCCGTCTGTTGACCTCGTGCGGGCTTGCCCGAAAACGTAGAGCGGGACCGGCGAAAGAAGCTCTCAGCACAGCGTAATCCCAGGAGCACAAAATATGCTAACGTATCAAACGGCAGGCGAATCGCACGGACTCGGTATCCTCGCTCTGGTTAATGGCTTTCCGGCAGGCGTTCCGATCGATACGAACGTTATCGATGGCGAACTGCGTCGGCGTCAAGGCGGCTATGGGCGTGGCGGGCGTCAGGCAATAGAGTCGGACCACGTCAAGGTCCAGACGGGCATTCTCCACGGCCAGTCGACGGGAGCCCCCATTGGTCTTTGGGTGGTCAATCGCGACTACAAAATCGAACTCATGCCGGAACTCTACCAGCCACGACCGGGTCACGGAGACCTCTCGGGCAGCCTGAAATATTTCACCGGGATAAGGGCAATTCTCGAACGGGCCAGTGCGCGGGAAACGGCCGGACGTGTGGCCGCTGGCGCCCTGGCCTCGCTCCTGCTGCGTCCCTTCAAAATTGAGGCTGTAGGCTACGTCCTGTCCGTGGGACCCTGCCAGCTTGATAACGCATCCCCGGAACCGACCTCCGCCCGAGAGTTGCGTGAAAGTCGCGATAGCAGTGCACTTTACGGACGAAGTGACCGTGGCGACGAAGAGGCCATCCGGTTAATCAACCAATGTCGAGAAGAAGGCGACACCCTTGGCGGCGTTGTCGAAGTGCGTGTCTTCGGCGTGCCGTTTGGACTCGGCTCACACACTCAGTGGGACCGCAAACTCGACGGACGACTCGCCCAGGCTGTCATGTCGGTCCAAGGGTTTAAAGGCGTTGAAATTGGATTGGGCTTCGAATCCGCTGCCCGTCCCGGCTCACAAGTGCATGACCCGATTGAATTTCAGCCGGAAACCTCGGCCCCAACTTTCGGTTACACACGCCCGAGCAACGCCGCAGGAGGTATTGAGGCCGGTATGACCAACGGACAGACCATAATCGTTCGTGCCGCCATGAAACCGATCGCCACACTCACAAAGGGAGTCGCTTCGATCGACTTGCGGACCGGCAAACCGGCCTTGTCCTGTTATGAACGGAGCGATGTCTGTGCTATTTCCGCCGCCAGCGTCGTCCTGGAGCACGTTGTCGCGTTCGAAATCGCCACGGCGCTCGTCGAAAAGTTCGGTGGCGACTCGCTCTCCGAGATGCTCGACCGCTACGCGTTATACGTTCAAGCGGTACAGAAAAGGCAACATAATCACTGGAGTTGATTAAGGTTGTTTTTTAATGTATATTGTACCATTAGTAATCCATCCTAACTTATAGGAGGACCTGCGTTTGCATGAATTGTGGGAGAAATCGAAAAAAATCGCTAACTCCCCATTGACGAAATGGCCTTTCGCTGGTAGAATTTGACCATGATTTTTGTTTGCGGGCGAACGACTTCGTTATGTTTTCGCTCGTACGGGCAGGTAGCTCAGTTGGTAGAGCACAGGACTGAAAATCCTGGTGTCGACGGTTCAATCCCGTCCCTGCCCATTTTTTTATTTCTTGGTGGAATCGATTTTCTCTTGGGCTTCGTCGTAAGCTTGCTTTTTCGTCGTCGTTGATGATCTTGAGATTGCCTTGTAACGAAGAGGCACAAAGTAAAAAGACTTCTCAAAGCTGAAGCAGGAAGATTGACTGGCTGACCAGAAAGAGAATGCTGATTGATATTCTGACAGAGCTTTTTCCTCATGTATTACGCTAGTTAAAAGATGTGTGTCTAAAATTTGGGCAATTCATGAGTTTTTTGCTCTTGTTGCCTTGACTTTTGCGATTCTTGGGGGTATGATACAGTTTGGAGGGACGTGATACGTACGCGTTCTGTGTTTTGCCGGTACCGGAATTTATCCTTAAAGATGGGTTTTATTATGCTACACCATTTTCGAGTGTCAAATTATAAGTCGTTTCACGAACCAGTTACATTGATTATGAACCCAGTTAAATCAATCACAAAACTGAAGAATCATGTCTTCGAAGGACGGTCGGGATACTCTGCCTTGGAGTCCGCCGTTATTTTTGGCCCCAATGCCTGCGGTAAAAGCAACCTGGTCCAGGCAATGTTTCGTTCACAGGCCTATATTCGGCAAGGTGTGCTGCAAGACGCGGCTATTTCGTGCTCCGAGCCATTCCGTCTCGGTTTGGCTGAGGATGAAAAGAGCCTGTTTGAATACTGTTTCTCTACGGAGGACAATATTTATACCTATGGTTTCGTAGTTTCGAAAGAGGCGGTTCTTGAAGAATGGCTCTTTAAAGACATTGGCGACAAAGAAAAGCTTCTCTTCGAACGCAGTACCGAGGCCGGGGTGCAGAAGTTCAAGTTTTCGAAAGATTTGGAGCGTTTATACGGGGACATGGCAGGCGAGCTGGTCTCCGTAAAAACACTGTTCCTGACGACGACTGGCATGAGAAATGCTGTTCTACGGCCCGCGTGGAATTGGTTTGATAATACATTAGTAGTGATTCCTGGCGTCCCTTTTTTGTGTAGGGACTTGGTATTCTTTTTGAACGAGTATCCGGGTTTTGCCGAGTTTTTGACGAATCTGTTGCTGTGTTGCGATACCGATATATGCGGAGTCGAGTGCGTTGATACTCCCCCGCCGGAAGAAGTTAAGAAAAGGGCACAACATGGTCTTGAGAAGATGTTCCCAGGCTGCCAGATTACCGAGGAACGATTCTTGGAACTTCAGACGCGGCATGAGCAATTTGGAGGCGACAGAGTATCCTTTAAACTCGATCTTGAATCGGACGGTACGCAGCAGCTTATGCATTTGGCGCCTTGGCTCTACACGCTCCAGCAGAGACCCATTACTCTTGTCGTTGACGAGTTGGATCGAAGCTTGCATACGTTCCTGGTTCAGGAAGTCATTAAACGTTTTCGTGATTTAAACCAGCAGTCGCAACTTGGTTCGCAAATCATTATGACCTCACACGATACAAATTTAATGAACGCCGAAATGTTCCGGAAAGATGAAATTTGGCTGATGTCAAAAGATATCACCAAGGCCAGTCGCTTAACCAATCTCGCTCAATTTAAAATCAATTCCGGGGTAAACTACGAAAAATTGTATTTAAGTGGACGGGTGGGCGGAATTCCTTTTTTAGACGATAGTCGGTTCACTGATTTTCTCGAAGACAAAGCTTCGCCCGTCACGCAATCGTCAGGAGGAATTTAAAATATGACGAAACCGTCGCCCAAAAGAACACGTCTCGAATCGATCGTACCCGACCACAATCCGTGCAATCGGGTTCTTATCTCTACGGAGGGAACTAAAACGGAGCCGCGATATTTTAAAGCTCTGAATAAATTACTCGGCAGAGGTTGCTTTGTCATTGTTCCCAATCCAGACAATGAGTCATCTCCCAACTGTGTTCTTAAACGCTTGGCCGACGCGGTTGATAATCCGATGTATGACTTCAGTGAAGAAGATTGTGACATGGCGTGTCTGGTCATGGACGTTGACGAGCACTCCACCCTGGAAAGTACATGCCGTCAAGCGGAAGAAAAAAAGTTTGGGGTCTACGTCAGTAACCCCGGCTTTGAACTGTGGTTGCTACTTCATCTTGAGAATGTTACTGGCGGAACTCGCTTTACCATCGATGAAGTGACAAAGAAATTGGACTCACAGTACCGTCGCCGTGGAAGGAACGGTTATTCTAAAACGCTGTATGATACTAATATTCTGTTTAAGGGTATTTTATCCGCAATAGAGAGAGCACGTACTCTGGACCAAAAGAAAAATCAAGTCATACCGGAGAACCCAGGTGCCAATGTTTATCGGTTACTGGACCTCGTCGCCGATGAGCTTCGGGACAAATTCTCCTTGGGGGATTAAATCAATCGTTCTGAGAGGGTAGTCGAGGCTTTGTATTGTACTGTTTGTGTAACCTGTTTTATGTTAAGGAAATACACAGCGTGCAAAGGTCGCGGAGGGTCATGGCAGGTTTGTGGGGCAGGGTGCTGAGCTTCCGTTTTCGTTGTTGCTGGTTCCCGACCTGCGAGCAGTCGGGAACGGTGGCCAGTTAACGGTTGTGACAGTGGTGGGCAAATCCAGGGCGGGTACATTGTGAGCGTAAATAGACAAATCAGGGACGAGGAAGAATCCCAGGCCACGGGTTCTGGTCTTTCAGGACGTGCCCCCAAGACAATTACCTCTTGACGCAAGATAGTTGGCAGGCCCACCGAAGTTCTAACGTTATAGTTGAGCAGGCCTCCCCTTCGATAACTTTTAAAAAGAGGTATAATTGATATTTGGTTTTTTCCCGGAAGCGGCTCTCCGAGCCAATTTCATGCCCTTTAGTCCCCATTTTTTTCGAGTCAGTTATGAGCGAACCCTATTTTCAACAGCTATTTGCCGAGCGTATCGGCGGTTCCCAATATGGAAAAAGCACTGAAATCTATAAATTCGAAAAGATAAAGCGAGCCAAGCGTAAGGCGCTGGCGGACCATCCGGAACGTGCCCTCCTGGATTTCGGGATTGGCGAAAACGACGAGATGGCCGACCCGTCGGTTCGTCAGATCATGGCAGAAGAAATCAACAAGCTTGAGAATCGTGGCTATGCGGATAATGGATGTCTGGAATATAAGCAGGCAGTATCAAGGTTTATGAAGCGTCGGTTCGGAGTTGACCTCGACCCGGTAAGTGAAATCAATCACTGTATGGGAAGTAAAACGGCGTTGGCTATGATACCGGAGGCATTTATCAATCCGGGTGATGTAACGCTCATGACCGTGCCGGGTTATCCGGTAGCGGGAACGCATACGCGTTACTGCGGCGGGGAAGTCTGGTCGCTGCCGCTGGTGGAGGAAAATGACTTTTACCCAGATTTTAGTACGATTCCTGCTGATGTTCTGCGTCGCGCGAAACTGCTGGTAACGAACTATCCGAACAGTCCGACCGGTCAGCTGGGCACGGTCGAGTTCTATAAGCAGGTGATTGAGTTTGCCCGTGCGAACGATTTGGTCGTTGTGCAAGACGCGGCGCATTCGATGTTCAGTTTTCGCGAGCGTCCGATGAGTTTTCTGGAAGTGCCGGGCGCGAAAGAAGTCGGTGTGGAGATTCACTCCATGTCGAAGGGCTGGCACATGATAGGCTGGCGTCTTGGCTGGGTATGCGGTCATGAACGTCTGGTGCGTGCCTTTTCCGATATAAAGGATAATAGCGACAGTGGTCAGTTTTTAGCGATTCAGAAGTCGGCGGTGCGAGCACTGGACGACGACAGTATCCCGGACCGTGCGCGTGCCAAATATTTGCGTCGTCTGCAAAAGCTGGTAGCGACCTTACGAAAATGCGGGTTTACGTGCGAGGTGCCAGGCGGAACGTATTTTTTGTATACGAAGGCACCCGTAGGAATTAAGGGCGGCCGTGCCTTTGGCAGTGCGGAGGAAGTGAGTCAGTATCTGATAACGGAGCAGTCGATATGCACGGTTCCGTGGGATAATGCGGGTTCCTATCTTCGTTTTTCGGTCACGTATCAGGCGCCGACGGAGGCGGACGAAGACGCGCTTATGGCGGCCCTGGCCGAGCGATTGATCAACGATCATTTTGAATTTTAGGGCAGAGTCAGGGTTAAGGAAAGCGGACAGGCAAGTATGGCCGAGATAACCGTTCGAGGAGCGAGAGAGCATAATCTGCGAGACGTCAATTTGACGTTGCCGTGGGGGAGTCTCGTTTGTTTTACGGGAGTAAGTGGTTCGGGGAAAAGCTCATTAGCGTTCGACACCCTGTACGCGGAGGGTCAGCGTCGCTATATAGAAAGTTTTTCGAGCTACGCGCGTCAGTTCCTTGGCCAGCTGCCGAAGCCGAACGTGGACCAGATTACCGGCTTGGCTCCGGCCATCTCCATATCGCAAAAGGGAAGTGGTCAGAATACGCGTTCGACGGTCGGTACGATCACGGAAATTTACGACTATCTCCGGGTTCTCTTTGCCCGGGTTGCCGTCGGATATTGCCCCAAATGCCATAAACCGGTAACGGCGCAGACGCGATGGCAGATTTTTGACCGGGTACGTCTTTTTCCGGACGGAACGCCGTTCTTCGTTCTGGCTCCTGTCGTTCGGGACCAGAAGGGCGAGCATCGCGAACTCATGCAGGACCTGAAGAAACAGGGGTATATACGTGCCCGGGTCGACGGTCAGTTTGTGCGACTGGACGACGACCTCAAACTGGACCGGCAGATGCGTCATCGGATTGATGTTGTTATTGACCGGCTTGTTATGGGGCCTGATATTGTTCATCGGCTGCAGGAGGCGATCGAGCATGCGGTCAATAAGGGGAAAGGTCAAATGTCGATTGTGCGAACGGGGAGTCCGGAATCCGCGTCGAGCACGGTGCCGAAGTTTGAGCCGGCGGAAGGCGAGCAAGATGGGGAAGTCACGTTCGTCGAGCGAAGTCGGCGTCCTGCCCCAAGCGCAGACGCAATGACCGTTTTTGAAGAAATTCCGTTCAGCACGAACTATGCATGTCCCACATGTCATGTGAACTTTGAGCCGCCTACGCCGCAAATGTTCAGCTTTAACAGTCCGCTGGGTATGTGCCCGCACTGTCAGGGACTCGGGTTCATTCATACGTTTGACCCCGAACTGCTCATTCCGGACGCGACGAAATCGTTTCAGCAGGGCTGTGTTATTCCGCTGGGTAAATGGAAGGACCTTGGCCGGTGGAAGCGTCATATTTATCAAGGCGTGGCCGATACGCTGGAACGACTGTATTCTCTGGAGAAGAATCACGTTCTGGAGACAGCGTGGGAAGAGCTGGACGAGCGGGTCAGGCATGCCTTACTTTGGGGAACCGGCGACTTACATATAACGTATACATGGCGTTCGGGTCCGTCGGGTCACAAGTGGGGCGGCCCCTTTGAAGGTATTGTCCCACGCATGCTCAAGCAGTATCACGAGACGGGAAGTCGTTTGCAACGGGCGGCAATGGAGAAATACATGAATATTGTTCCCTGTGGCTGGTGTCACGGCCGCAGGCTGAACGATCAGGCATGTGCGTTCAAACTTGAGACGGCGTCGGACGATCCGTTTTTTGCGGGTCACAAGATCAAGTCGCTGCCGGAGTTGTGTGACCTTCCTGTCGATCGGTTGCGAGAATTTCTGTCGGAGCTTGCGCTTTCGGAGAACGGTCAGCTGATCGCGTCGGAACTGCTTAAGGAGATTCAGTCGCGTATAGGTTTTTTGATTGATGTGGGTCTGAACTATCTTTCTCTTGGCCGGACGTCGCCGACGCTCTCGGGAGGCGAAATGCAGCGGATTCGTCTTGCCGGTCAGATCGGCAGCTCTTTGACAGGCGTTTTGTATGTCCTGGATGAACCGTCGATTGGTTTGCATCCGCGAGACAATCAGCGTCTGATTGATACGCTGTCGCGTTTGCGTGATTTGGGCAATACGGTGATTGTCGTTGAGCACGACGAGGATACCATGCTGGCGGCGGACCGGATTGTGGACTTCGGTCCTGGCCCCGGGGTCCATGGGGGTCAGATCGTTGCCGACGGGCCGGTCAGTGATGTGCTGGCGAGTAAGGACGCGAGTCTGACAGCGCGCTATCTGCTGGGCGAGGAACGTATCGAAACACCGTCGATGCGGCGCCCGGTTGGCGCGAAGAAACTCATTGTGCGCGGTGCATGTCACAATAATCTGAAAAATATCGATGTAGAAATTCCGTTGGGGGGAATCGTCTGCGTAACCGGTGTAAGTGGCTCGGGGAAAAGTTCTCTGGTCAATGATATACTCGTCGAGGCCTTGCGTCGCGACTTGAATCGTGGCAACGGGACCCCTGGCAAGCATCGCGCTATTGAGGGGATGGAACATCTCGACAAACTTATTGCCATTGACCAGACGCCTATAGGGCGCACGCCCCGGAGTAATCCTTCGACTTATATTAAGCTTTTCGACGAGATCCGCCGCTTATTTGCCGAGCTTCCGGATTCCAAGATAAAAGGATTTTCGCCTGGCCGCTTCAGTTTTAATGTGCCTGGCGGTCGATGTGAAGCCTGTGAAGGTAACGGTGCGCAGAAGAAGGAGATGGATTTCCTCGCCGATCTTTGGGTGACCTGTCCCGTTTGCGAAGGGAAGCGGTTTAATAAAGACACGCTTTCCGTGCGATTTAAAGGGTGCTCCATCGATCAGATTCTGGAGATGGACGTTGAGTCGGCCATGAAACTGTTCGAAAATATCCCAAAAATTTTGCATCCGCTAAAAACGCTCTATGATGTAGGCCTGGGCTATATGAAACTTGGGCAGCCGTCGCCGACATTGTCAGGGGGGGAAGCGCAGCGAATCAAACTGGCCCGCGAACTGGTCAAGAAGAGTACAGGCAAGACGCTGTACTTGCTCGATGAGCCGACGACGGGACTTCATTTCGCCGATATCAAACTGCTTTTGGACGTACTGAAGCGGTTTGCCGACGCGGGTAATACCGTCCTGATTGTGGAGCATAATCTGGACGTTGTAAAGACGGCGGACTGGGTCATTGACCTTGGCCCGGAAGGAGGCGAGGCAGGCGGCGAACTCATTGTGGCCGGTACTCCAGAGGAGGTTGCCCGATGCAAGGCCTCTCATACGGGGCGGTCGCTTGCGGAGTTTTTCAAGCGGGAAAAAATGTCGCCCGCGAAACGCCGGCAGCAGGTCAAGGCGCACGAACGGGATCAGGCGAATCGCAATCCGGTACGTGCCTCGTGGCAGGAAGAAGGGAAAATTATTGCGCGCGATGTGTGTGAGCATAATTTGCAAAATGTATCCGTAGCAATAGACCGCAATGCAATGACCGTTTGTACCGGTCCGTCGGGGAGTGGTAAATCGTCCCTTGCCATGGATACCATCTTTGCGGAAGGTCAGCGTCGGTATGTGGAAAGTCTGTCGAGTTATGCGCGACAGTTTTTGGGGCAGATGGCCAAGCCGAAAGTGGGTCAGATTCTCGGGATCTCGCCGGCTATTGCAATTGAGCAGAAAGCGGCCGGGCATTCGCCCCGCTCAACAGTCGGAACCGTAACTGAGATTCATGATTATTTGCGCGTTCTGTTTGCCCGTTTGGGAACGATGTACTGCCCCGAATGCGATATCCCGGTAGGTACGCAATCGACGGACGAGATGATTGCCCGGATTATGCTGCTGCCGCCGAATTCGCGAGTGCTTCTTACAGCTCCGGTCAAGCCTGAAACGCCGACTGATTTTGACCGTTTGGGTGAATCGCTCCTGTCGCAAGGCTATCTCCGCATTCGAATCGACGGCGAGACGTGTCGCGTGGAGGATATGCCGAAACTTGACCGGCGTCGTCGTCACGACCTGGAAGTCGTTATAGATCGCGTGAATCTGGACGTTGAGCGAGATTCGCGACTTCGCGCTCGTATTGCCGGGAGCGTGGAAGCGGCGCTGTCGCAGGGGCATGGCGTGCTGCATGTGGTCCACATAGACGAAACGGTCTCGGAGCCTCAGTGGCGTTACGAGGTCTATAGTCGACATTATTCGTGCGAGAAGTGCGGTCGAGGTTTTGAACCGCTCACGCCGCATCATTTTTCGTTCAATAGTCCTCTTGGCTGGTGCCCGCACTGTGAAGGGCTAGGTACGCATCGCGGATCGCGGACGACAAGTGCGTTGCGTGACCCGAAGCTGACGCTGGCACAGGGTGTCATGGAGACCTGGCCGCAAACGGAGGTCATTTATCGTGCCCTGCTGAACGCGTTCTGCCGTCAGAGCGGTGTGCCCAAAGATTTACCGTTTGAGCAGATGGACGCGCGCTTCCGTCGTATGATCTTTCACGGGACCGGCGATCGCTGGTTTTCACTTACGCGTGAGGACATGGTCGCGGCGTCGTCCGGGAAGGCGTCTCCCGAAAAGAGGAGTTCCGATTTGACTGGCGAGCGGGCGCGAAATGATTCGTTGCTCGAATTTCAGTTTAAAGGTCTTTATCCGGCCATGGATGAAGCGGCGCGACTTTCTCCCTCGTATCGCGGTCGCCTTGAATTTCAGACGGAAGAGGTCGAATGCTCCGTCTGCTTTGGTTCGCGACTGCGCGATGACGTGTCCGCGGTACGATTCCACAACGAAACGATCGACCAGCTGTGCCGCAAGCCGTTGAATGAACTTTTGAATTTTTTCCGTTGCCTGACGTTGTCGGAACTGGAGCGGGCTGTGGCAGGAGATTTAATCGAGGAGATAACGAAGCGTCTCGGTTTTTTGGTCGACGTTGGCCTCGACTATCTTACGCTCTCGAGGCCGGCGCCAACGCTGTCCGGTGGGGAATCGCAGCGTATTCGACTGGCCGCCCAGATCGGAAGTGGGCTTACGGGAGTGCTCTATGTCCTTGACGAACCGACGATTGGTTTGCATCCGCGAGATAACCGCCGCTTGATTCAGGCCTTGCAGAAATTGCGGGATCTGGGCAATACCCTTCTCGTCGTGGAGCACGATCGTGACGTAATAGAAAATAGTGACAAAATAATAGATTTTGGTCCGCGTGCGGGCACAGAAGGCGGGCTGATCGTTGCCTCGGGTACCCCGGAGGAAGTTGCCGCGACCCCGACATCGGTGACAGGTCCGTATCTTTGCGGGACGAAGGCCATACCCATTCCGCGTAATCGGCGCATCCACGCAGTAACGGAGTTCGCGACTCAACAGAGTATGAAGCAAACGACGACCGAGGCTCGTAAAACGGCAAGAAGTGCAAAAAGTGCAATTAAGAAAACTTCTGGAGCGCGAACAGCGGTCAAGCGGGTAACCGGGAAACAGGCGGTAAAAGAGCGCCCGGCGGAAAAGACGAAATCCAGAACGGCCGTAGCGGAAAAAGCAGCAGTCGCACAACGCAAAACGAGCGCCAGGAAAGGACGTTCATGACCATGGCCAGGCAAAATACCGATCAGACTTTTTCGCTGGACAAGCTGCCCGACTGGAGCTGCGGGTGGCTTAACGTGTTCGGAGCGCGGCATAATAATTTGAAAGCGATTGACGTTGCGTTTCCCCTTTCGGCGTTTACCGCGGTTACGGGTGTCTCCGGGTCCGGCAAGAGTTCGCTCGTGGAAGATGTGCTCTATCGGGCGCTGGCAAAACAGTTGCATCGTGCACAAACGGAGCCTGGTCTGCATGACCGCATTGTGGGTCTTGAGCAAATCAATAAGGTGATAGAGGTTGATCAGAAGCCGATCGGTCTGACGCCGACTTCGAATCCTGCTACATATACAGGCGTTTTTGACCTGATTCGCCAACTATTTGCGAAATTACCCGATTCCAAATTGCGCGGTTACACGCCGCGACGTTTCAGTTTCAATGCCCCTGGGGGACGCTGTGAGAAATGTCAAGGAGCTGGTCAGCTCAATATAGAAATGCATTTTTTGGCCGACGTTTGGATAACGTGCGACGAATGTGGCGGCCTTCGCTATGAACCGCAAACGTTGGAAATTCGATATCGTGGTAAATCTATTGCCGATGTCCTCAATATGTCGTGTAAGGACGCGCTGACGCTGTTCGCAAATGTCCCGGGAATTGCCCGTATTTTACGTACTCTGTGCGACGTTGGTCTCGATTATATTGCCTTGGGGCAGTCGGCGACCACGCTCTCAGGCGGGGAAGCGCA
The DNA here is from genome assembly GCA_030539295.1 of Planctomycetia bacterium. Classification (GTDB taxonomy): domain Bacteria; phylum Planctomycetota; class Planctomycetia; order Pirellulales; family Thermoguttaceae; genus JAUNBG01. The sequence goes on from JAUNSJ010000003.1 coordinate 66,960, forward strand.
GCGTGTTAAACTTGCGACGGAACTGTCGCGTCCGGATACGGGGCGGACACTGTATATTTTGGATGAGCCAACCACGGGCCTTCATTTTGAAGATTTAAAAAAATTGTTGGATGTTCTTCAGCGACTGGTTGACCTTGGCAATACCGTCGTCGTAATTGAGCACAATCCGGACCTGATAAAATCCGTGGACTGGGTTGTGGAGTTGGGGCCGGAAGCGGGTCTGGCCGGTGGGTATCTGGTATTTCAGGGGACGCCGGAACAGTTAATCGATTACGAAGTGCGGCGGGAAGCTCTGCCGGCGCGTCAACAGGGGACACTGCCGATAAGTCACACGGCCCTGGCACTGCGTCCGATTCTGGAATCGGGTCATTATGAAGATCGTCCTTTGTTCGACGCGAAGCACTACGCGGAAGAATTGCGACGGTCGATTGAGCAGCCGGACCTGCCGGACAATGCCCTTAGCGGTGAAGATTCGCAGATGCCCTGGGAGAGTAACGGGCGACTGTGGCACACACGGAATCGCCTTTCGCGGTCGGGTGCCCCGTGTCAGTGGGACGGACGCATTCTGGAAGAAGTTGTGGACCGCATTGCGTCGAGCGAAGGTTTTTCAGAAATCGACTGGAACAATCGTACGATCGTTGAGATTCGAGCGTCCCGAAAGTCGCTCGGCTGGTTCCTTCATGCGATAACCGGTGAAGAATGGCTCTTGAAGTTAAAGTTTCGCGTACCGAAGAACACATTTCGAAAGGAACTTTTGATTCAGCAGTTGAACTTGCGTCCGCTGAACGAGATGGATGATATTCCGCTTTACGGAACGCAGCCGCGTGTCAAAGTTGAGACAACCGGACTGTGGCAGGAAGTGGAATTAAAGATATGCAAATATGAAGAGGCGGATCGTCCGGAATTCCGTAATTTTCTCGACCTTGCCATATCACAATTTTCGCAATTTATGGCCCGTGCAAAAGAAAAAGATGTTGACCTTACACCGTGGCGAACCCAGGGTCAGAAATGGCATTTATCGCCTGGCCACTGCTATGGCGGGAGTAGTAAGGCGCAGTGGCCTCTGGAACTGTTGGAAAAACTTTTTAACTTGCTCGATGAAGTTTTTCCCGAGGCAGTTGCGAATTGGTCAAATAAAGTCCTTGTTCCCTATACTCTTGAAAAAGGAAAGCGAACCTTGTTTCAGGTTTATACCAAGAATTGTGAATTTGTTTGCTTGCAGTTGAATGTGGCGAAGAACGCGGTGCCGCTCGGACGCATCCTGGCGCTGGGCCGGGACGCGGAGGTGGACGGGAGTCACGCGGACAGTGACGCGGTCTACTTGCGGTTTTCCGAATGGGCGCATTTCGACGTTGCGGCATTAAAGACCTTTTTGCGTGAAATTCGAGAGCAGATTCTGCGCGAGCTGTAGACGCGAAGGAAATAAGCTACATTAAGCGTAAAATTCTGTTTTATATGGATTATTTAGCCGGTTGCAGTGTGATTTTCCCCTGGCTGCGCGTTGCAACAATACCGCCTGGGAACTCACTGCGTGCCGGACCGTTTCCGCGTGCCATAAGCTCAAGTCGTTCCCACTGCCCAGCGCCCATTTCGCGTCGCGGCCAGGAATTCTCTTGCCAGATTCTTCGAAAGAATTCACGCACGATAAAAGGAGATTCTGCGCTAAGTACGTTCAGTTCTACAATTGTCGACTCCCCCGAATGAGCTGTTCCCGCGGCCAGCATACGGTCGAGATCGCGTGCGGCCCAAGTTTCCATATCGCGGGAAGTTTGGGCCAGGCGTAAAATGGATTCCGTCCAGTGCCCCGGGAAAAGATGATCAAGAACAGGGACCAAGGTGTGTCGAATCCGGTTGCGAGTGTAATCCAAGGTGGCATTGGAGGAATCTTCACGCCAGTCCAGTTTGTGTGCGGTTAAATACTCTTCAATTTTGTGACGATCGCAGTTTAGAAGAGGTCGTGCCAGCGTCAGTGCGTCATTAAGGGGACGAATTTTTGCCATGCCGGCAAGCCCGCCCGGACCGGTCCCGCGAAAGAGCCGATGAAGTATGGTCTCCAGTTGGTCATCTTGTGTGTGAGCGGTCATAATATAGCGGGCGCCGAATTGAGTTGCCACGCTGCGTAAGGCGCTGTATCGCAACTCACGGTATGCGGCTTCCCGACTGCCGAGCCGGACGGCTTCCCGTTCAACCTCATTCGCATTGAGAGATTTAATCACACACGGAATCGCTAAAGAATTTGCACTTTTGTGAACGAACGCGGCATCGTCTTCAGATTCCTTTCCGCGTAAACCGTGATTAACGTGACCGACAATGAGGTACTTGGAGAAATTCAACCGATGGGCAACAGCAGCGACTGAATGCAGCAGTGCCATACTGTCAGCCCCTCCGGAGACGGCTAAACAGAGTCGATGTTCGCGCCATCGTTCCGCAGGCCAGAATAATTCCACGTGTCGTTCCAGGTCGAATGTCATACTTGTGCACCGTTGCCTGTTGATGGGTCGCAGTTAAAAGAGGTCACGACCTGTTACCGACTGATCTTCCTGCGATTGAGCCTCACGCCGCATGCGCCGTTCGTCATTGGAAATGTTATACAGTTCGATCGTAAATCGCTTACTCAAGGCTTCTTCATATTGTTGGGTAAGCGATTCGCGTCGGTCGGCCATAAGTTTTTCTCGTACACTTTCCTGAACTTCGGTAAACGGTTTCCACGATTCCTCTTCCCGTTCCAGAATTCGGACAATCATGAACTGATTATTATCTTCGAGAACGCGACTGAGTCGTCCGGGTGGCAGTTCGGTGCTGAAGAGAGCCTCTTCTATTTTTTTGGATTGCAAGGCATCCCGTTTCGTCCAGTCATGGACGCCCCCATCTTTTGCGAAAAAGTCTTCGGACAGTTCGTGAGCGACGGCGGCAAAGGCCTGTTCCTGACTCCTACTGTCATTATTTTGCAAGACGAGGTTACCCATTTTACAAATTTGTGCATAGGCTTCCTGTCGAGTTGCATGATTTGCAATTTTTACGGTCATTCCCTGCCAGCGAACGCGTTCCGGGATATAATACGCATCCTTGTTCGCTTCGTAATAGCGACGTAATTCGACAACAGTCGGCTCATATCGGTCGGCACCGAGATTGAATTCGAGCCAGCTGGAACCGAGTGTTTCGTGCAGAAAGATTTGTTTTTCCTGTTCCAGGGTACTCTGAATTTCATTTTTGAAGTAGTCTTCCAGATCTTTGCGAGTTTCGACTTTGAACTGCTTCATAAGTTCGGGAATATACTCCCGCTCAAAGGTATCGGCGAGTTTTTCGTTCTGCTCTTTGACCTGCTCTTTGGGCCGACTCACGACGAAATCGTTATAGAAGAGGATTTTTTTAATATAATTATCGAGGACGTCGGAAAATAATTTTGGATTGCTTAAAAATTCCTTTTGTATTTGTTCACGAAGAGCGTCGCCTGCCACAGCACGCTGTTCTTCCGGCATCTCCATTAACTGTTGTTGCCAGGTTAAATACGCGTGCTTCTTGAGCTGATGGATAATATCGCGCTTAAGTATGGCCGTACTGCCAACGCGACCGACGGTTTCGGCGCCCTCGTAAAACATCTTCGTGGCTACAAGCGGTCCCGTGTAGCGCACGTCGCCTGCCTTTTGATGGACCGACTCCTGGCACCAGCCCGGCATACATAACGCGTCTAGTGAGCCGCACACTATAAGTGCCGCTACAATCGTTCCCTGAACGGTCAAATGTACCTTTCGTATGGACTGCATTTTCTCTTGCTTCTTCACTATTTATCCGGTTCCTCGTCACGAAACGCCCTTTACAGGCGGCCCTCTTGCTTTATAATAGGATTTTCCGCCGGAACGGAAACGCCATAATTATAAGGTTTCAAGGTTCCTGGTACAAGATCATTTTGCATGTTTTTACGGTTTTTTCCATAATGGCCCAACATCCCTGTTTTTCCCGCCTGGTCGAAAAGAGTCGCGATCAGAGTAACGACCCGTTGCCGACTCCCGCGCCGCACATTCCCCTCCCTCTTTTAATTACAGGCATCACAGGAGTTGCGGGATATAATGCCTTGGCCTGGTTCCAGTCGCGATTCGGCGACCAGGTCTGGGGACTCCTACCGCCCGGCACACTCGACTTTAATGCGCCCAATACGATTATGTGCAGCGCGGAATCCTATCCGGAGCTCCACGCCCTGTTTGAGAAGATTCACTTCGCCTCGATCCTCGATTGCGCCGGAAATTGTGCCCTAAAGGCATGTCAGCTCGACCCGAAGATTGCCTGGTCCTTAAATGTGGAGATAATAAGTAATTTAGCGAAGATTTCAAAGCGATATTCCGCGCGACTCGTGCACTTCTCGGTGGATATGGTTTATGGGGGCCGGCCAGGCGGGAATTACCGTGAGGAGGAGCCGCCTTGCCCGGTAAACGTTTATGGGCAGACCATGGCCGAAGGCGAGAAGGTGGTCGCGGAAGAAGACCCCTTTGCGGTAACGCTGCGTATCTCCATGCCGATGGGTCCAAGTTTTAACGGTCACGCCGGCGCCATTGACTGGATCGCGTCCCGATTTCGCAAGGGCCGCTATGCGACACTCTATTATGACGAGGTGCGAACGCCGACGTATACTGATTGTCTGTCACGAGTTGCGCACGCGTTCTTATCAAACGAATATCATGGTCTATTGAACGCCGGGGGGGTGCGTCCGGTTTCGCTTTACGAGATGGCGCAGATCATCAATCGGGCCGGTGGTTTTTCGTCGGAGTTACTTTTCGGACTCATGAAAGAGGAGTCGTGCCCGGTACCGCCCCGGGTGAGTAACTGCACACTGGACTCATCACGTATTGCGCAAGTCTTGGGCTACGAACCTTTTGTGCCGTGGCCGCGTGAAGAATCACTGGTTCCGGACGATCGAACGTGGCATGCACGTCGTCTTCCGGGAGAGTTGGGGTCGGTAGCCGAGATGTACCGGCGTCTAACCTGAGCGAGTCAGCGGTTTTTTTTGCTGTAATTACAAGAAACCCCGAAAATACCTATCTTTCCACTTGACAGAAAGTTTTAAAAAAGCTATGATTCCACAGCGGCCCGGCAAGGGGAATCAAGCCGTGTCCACGCCGTGCCGATAAGAGATGTACCGATAAGAAAAGAGAATGGACTTGATACGCAAGACGCAACAGCGGTAAGAAAGATGGAATAATGTTCGGACTGGAGCTATACGACCTGTTTATCCTGCTCTTTTTGGCAGTGATGACCGTGCGAGGCGGAATGAACGGTATCGTTGCGCAAGTGCTTTCTATTGTTTCTCTTCTGGTCGCGTGGCTACTGTCAGTAAACTGTTACGGTATCGTAGGTGGTCTATTTCCGTCCGAAGTATCCTGGAACAAGCCGGTCGCCATGCTCGTTGTTTTTATTGGGGCGATGATCGGTCTGAAAATCGGTTCGCGAATTGTGCGAGGCGCTGTGCGTAAGACAGTCCTGCGTGAATTCGACCGCCAACTGGGTGCCCTGCTCGGCGGCCTGAAAGGATTCGTCATCTGTTTGGTCATAACGTTTTTCTGCGTTACCATGTCGGAGGCAACACGAAATGCGGTCGCCTCGTCACGCACGGGCAAGTATTTCGTTTCCGCTATTAATATGTGTGCTGGAGTCATTCCAGACGACATTGAGCATTCCGTTCTGCGTGAACAGTTGGCGAAATTTAAAGAAAATACGGAAAATTCCGGTTTGGCCGCGACGGAGCATTCACTTCGAGAAGATATCGATGAACTCAAAGAGAAACTGACCGGTGACGTTCTCTCTGCGGAATCGACCGCGGTTGTCGAATCATCGCGTAAAGAAGCGGAAGCCAAACGAGTCGCATCCTCCTACGAAACGCTGGCCAGCTCGTTTGAGGAATTTGTCAATCAGTGGCACACGCCCCAGCAGTTGGCGGAGCAAACAACGCCCGACCCGACCGCCTACAGCACCGACCTTACTGCCGTTACGAGCAACTATCCTGTCGGACAATCTTCGTCCACAACCAATGGTGCGCAAAACCAGACAATGACCTTTTCTCTCCCGCTACCGGATTTGGGCTCGCAACTTCAAGTCAATGTTCCGGTTCCCGATACGCAAACGGTCTCCCGCGTTGTCTCGCAGGTCGTAACCCAGGCGGTCTCCGACTACACGAATCGCGGCAGTGTCAGCGTTGCCAATTCTAGCCCGACACAAAACGCGAACCGGACCCGTTCCACTCCGCCTGCGCCCGCTGTGAGCACATCCGCCCCGATCGCTCCCGTGGCACCAGCCCCTGTCAGCCCCGCGCCGTTCTCATCTTATAATACAGGCAGCTACTATACACCTGGCAGTACCGTCATTCCTTCATACAATAATCTGGTAACTCCCCCGAACGCGGTTCCGGTCTTATCAGGTGACCATACATTTGCCCCCACGCAAACGGCACCAGGTCTTCGTTAACTTTTTGTATCACCAACAATTTCGCGCTCCTGTTTCAAATAGTCCGTTTCCGCATAAGAAATCGGGTCAAAAGAGCTAAAAAACCGGACATTCAGGTTAATCGCGACCGTTATTGACGATTTTTCTAACTCAGTTTGCGATTTTTCTGATTGACAGCCGTGAAAAAGGTGTGTATAATACTTCCATAATGATTGCAAAAGCAGCAAGAAAATAAGAAACTGAACACAAAAATCAAAGAGGTGAAGAACCATGAACAGGCGAGAATTTGTGAAAGGAACTTTGGGAGCCGGGATGGCAGGAGCTGGTATGACGATTTTGTCAGACGCGAAATCGGCATGGGGAACCCCTGCAAACGACAAAGTCAACTTGGGATTTTTGGGGTGCGGCGGACGCGGCACATGGTTAATCAACGGATTTCTCAAGCGGGATGATATTAATGTAGCGAGTTTATGTGACCCGGTTCAGCGACGTCGGGAAGGCCTTGCAAAAATTGCAACGGAGGCCGGCATGACACCGAAGTTGGAAGAGGACTATCGTAAAGTTTTGGATGACCCGTCGGTGGACGCGGTGATTACAGCAACACCCGACCATTGGCACGCGCTGCACACAGTACAGGCCTGTCAGGCAGGAAAAGATGTCTATGTAGAAAAGCCAGCGTCACACAGTGCCTGGGAAGGCAAGAAGATGGTGGAAGCTGCGAGGAAGTACAAACGAGTCGTTCAGGTCGGTACACAGAACCGAAGTGCTCCCTATAATATGGCGGCGAAGAAATATATCGAAGAGGGTAAGCTTGGCAAGATTCATTTCGTTCGTGTCTTCAACATGAAAGAATGGCTGAACTTCAATATGGGTCAAGTGGAAAAGATTCCGGAAGGTTTAAATTGGGACCTCTGGAGCGGTCCGGCCCCCATGCATGAATACATCCCCACCTATTTCTATAACTGGCACCATTTTTGGGACTATTCTTCCGGCGATATTATTAACGATGGAATACATCAGATTGACCTTGCTCGCTGGCTCGTTGGTAAGGAATTACCGAAAACGGTTTACAGTGTCGGCGGTCGATACAACAGTACGGGCGGGGCGGAGACACCGGATACACAAATTGCAACTTTTGAATACGATGATCTGCTCTTCAATTTCGAACTGACTCTTTACACGCCGTACATGTTGAAGATTGACGGTGAAGTACGGGAAAATGACATGTTCCCCTATTGGCCGCAATGTGCGACCCGTATAGAAATCTACGGCGACAAAGCCCTCATGATCGTCGGACGTCATGGCGGCGGCTGGGAAGTCTACGTGCGAACGAAAGAACGTAAGCCGGTCGTCGTCGACTCATGCTATGGTCGTTTCCCCGATCCGGAACATCGTGAAAATTTCATTCAGTGCATTCGCTCGCGTGAATTGCCCAATGCGGATATTGATAAGGGATACAAAAGTGCGTTGCTGGCCGAATACGCCACAATCAGCTATCGACTCGGCGGCCAAAAGCTCTCCATAGATACGGAGACAGGCACGATTAAGGACTGCCCCGAATCCGCAAGCTACTACAAGAGAACTTACCGTGATCCCTTCGTCGTTCCGGACGAGGTGTAAGCACGCGTGTGGTAGCCGCGTTTTGTTATATAATGAGCATCGTTCGTCTTGACTGATTGCGTGTCGGTCAGTCAAGACAAGAATACAGAAATGTGGTAGTATAAACCGTTTTTGCTGGTTTGAGATTTTCAGACCGAACCCATTAACAAAGGAGAAGACAAATGAAAAGAGTTGTTAGTTTGGCAAAATACAGAAGGTACGGAGGGGGGGGTGATTAAGAGAGTCTTTCACCGCACTGCGTTCACCTTGGTTGAGCTTCTGGTGGTCATAGCCATTATCGGTATATTGATTGCCTTACTCCTGCCAGCGGTTCAGGCGGCGCGGGAAGCTGCACGGCGCATGCAATGCACCAATAATCTGAAACAGTTGGGAATCGGTATTCACAATTATGTGGATACAACCGGGTCTCTTCCAGCATGGAAAAGCTGGTATGCTCCGAACGCTTCCTGCACACTCAACTGGAGCAATAATGAAGGTTCGCTATTTGCCTCTCTGCTACCCTTTATTGAAGAGTCTTCGATGTACCAGAAATTCGAAGGCCCTAAAGAATTCATCAGCGTTCGGCGGCAGGCTCTTGAGACAACGCGTATTACTCCCCTCTGCTTTCGAAAGACGGTCAGTACATTTATCTGCCCCTCCGACAATATTGGTCTGATGCGCCCCGATGAAGATCCGGCCATGTTGAATTATCGTGTGAACTGGGGCGATTTTCCTTACTACGGGAACTTGGCTCAGACAAATAAACACTACGATCTGACTGGCGATATGAGAAGAATTCGTGGTCCGTTTCTGTGCATGACCTGGGCAACGTTTGCCGCGGTTACCGATGGCACGAGCAACACGTTAGCTTTGAGTGAACGATTGATTGCAGATGGTTCGCGTGAAATCAGGAGAGCAGGCGTTCGCGCCCATTCCCTCGACAGCCTTGCTGTATTTACCGTGAGTGGGACGCCAGTGGAACATTTATTGACAAAGCCTGCCGAGTGCTTGCTTACCGCCAACGGTGGTTTTTATAAAACGACTTACAATGTGAACAATGATTATGATATCAACAGGAGAGCGGGTCGTGGCTTCGCGTTTGCGCGAGCCTATTCCACTGTATTCACGCCAATATTATCTCCCAATTCCCCTACGTGTTTGAGTGACTCTTCTGGAGAAGGGACCTGGGTCATATCCCCGACGAGTAATCACGCAGGCGGCGTTAATGTTGCTCTCTTGGATGGCAGTGTTCGATTCGTCTCGGATACCATTAATTGCGTGACTTCAGGAGTCAGTACCGCGGCGGTCACATCAGGACCGTCTCCCTACGGCGTTTGGGGTGCTCTTGGCACGCGTTCAGGAGGCGAAACGACCTCGCTGTAGTCGATGGAATTCTGTAAAATGCAAGGTGAGAAATGGTCCGCTCCAAATGCGTTTCTCACCTGAAAGAATCGTTTATTATGGTTTTCCACGAAGAGAGAAATTACACATTTTATTTTACAGAGAGAGTCAAATGATGAAATATAACGGAATCGCCCCGGTGGCACTCTGCCTGTTCCTGTTGCTCATGACGGGCTGTGGCAAGCAAGATAAGCGCCCCGAGGGTTACCCGGAGATTTATCCCATTACCGTGCAGGTAAACGAGAAAGGCCAGCCGTTTCCGAATGCGGGAGTTCGATTTGAATCGAATAGTGCGCTAGAGTATGCCATTGTGGGAACGACCGATGAGACCGGCAAAGCTGTTCTGGAAACCGCGATGGGGTCCTATATCGCCGCCGGATGTCCGCTGGGTACATACAAAGTTACGATCAGCAAATTCGACCGTGAAGAAGTGGATAAACTGATTGAGCAGCAAAAGCAGCTTCCGCCCGAGGTTGAAGATCTCAAGTTGGCCGCTAAAATAGCGGCAGCCGAGAGCAGCGCCAAGCCACTCGTCCCCAAACAGTTACTCCGCTCCGATATGACCCCCATTGAGGTAACTGTGGATGAGAGTTCGACGGCATTCACATTTGATGTAAACGAATACAAATAGGAAAAGAAAGATTCACCAGAATCACAACGGGTGGGCAGGATTGTTTTTTGCGCTGTTGCCTGTTTCTCACGGACTTTTGTGTCGAAACAGATAACATATGGAAGGGCAGGAAAAGGTCTTTTAGTTAGACGAATTTTCTAACTCAGAAGGCGAATTTTCAAATTGACAGGAATCTAACCTGCAATTATAATGTGTATAAAAAGACGCAGGTTTGTTGCCCTGTTTTTTTAACACGAGTAAAGGTGATGTGTGTCTTCGTCCAGGACGAAGCGTAAACAACGTATAACAATTAATTGAACAAGGAGAAGAAAAAAATGAGAAGAGTAGTTAGTCTGGCAAAAAACGTAAGGAGTGAGGGAGCAATAAAAAAAATCCTTCACCGCGCCGCCTTTACTCTCGTTGAACTTTTGGTGGTTATTGCTATTATCGGCATATTGATTGCGTTGCTCCTGCCAGCAGTCCAAGCGGCGCGTGAAGCTGCCCGGCGTATGCAATGTACAAATAATCTGAAACAGCTTGGGATCGGACTCCACAACTACGTCGACTCGACAGGCGCACTTCCGGCATGGAAGAGCTGGTTTGGTCCGAACGCCGCCAACACGCTCAACTGGAGTAACAACGAAAGTTCGCTCCTGGCCGCCTTATTGCCCTTTATTGAAGAGTCGGCCATGTACCAGAAATTCGAAGGCCCCACCGAATTTATCAGTGTGCGGCGTCAAGCGCTGGAGACCACACGTGTCACGCCAGTCTGCTTCCGGAAAACTGTCAGCACGTTTGTATGTCCCTCTGACAATGTTGGCTTAATGCGACCCGATGAAGATCCGGCCATGTTTAATTATCGCGTGAACTGGGGCGATTTTCCTTACTATGGGAATTTGACCGGTAATCGTAGTCTGGTCGGCGACACGCGCCGAATACGAGGTCCGTTTTTCTGCATGGCGTGGGGCCCTCTGTCCTCCGTTACAGATGGAACAAGTAACACGATTGCATTGAGCGAACGTATGATTTCCGACGGGACCCGGGCCGTTAAGAGAGCAGGCGTTCGTGCGGCCTCCGCTGACAGTCTTGCCGTCTTCACGCAACTCAGTACATTCGGCGACCCCGACTGGTTACTGGACAAGCCTGCCGATTGTTTATTAACTTCTGACGGAGCGTTCTACAAAACAACTTACAACGTGAACACGGAATATGACATAAACATGAAAGCGGGTCGTGGATTTGCGTTTGCCCGTGCCTACTCAACGATTTTCACGCCTATTCTCGGTCCCAACTCTCCGTCATGCACATGCACCAGCGATGGCGAGGGAACGCATGTCCTGTCCGCAACAAGTAACCACTCCGGTGGTGTTAACGTTGGCTTTTTGGATGGCAGTGTTCGTTTCGTATCGGACACAGTTAATTGCGTAACCTCCGGCGCCGGAACAGCGGCGGTCACAGAAGGCGCGTCTCCCTACGGTGTTTGGGGAGCTCTTGGCACACGAGCAGGGCGTGAAACGGCCTCGCTGTAGTCGCTCAAATTCTGTAAAATGCAAGGGGAGATGCCCCGTCCCGAATCGCTCCCCCCTTGCAAAATGTTAATTTCAGATCTATCCATTTAAAAAAACTTACACAAATTGTTTTACAGAGAGATTCCCATGATAAAGTATCGTAGTGCGGTCCTGTTGGCCACCAGTGTGCTCTTGATTGCCACGCTGGGTTGTGGCGCGAAAGACAAACGTCCGGAAGGGTTCCCAAAACTTTACCCGATCACAGTGCAAATTAACAACAATGGCCAGCCATTTTCCGGTGCCGGAGTGCGATTTGAAACCAATGATGGTGCACAGTATTCCATTGTCGGAACAACAGACGAGATGGGCAAAGCGGTTCTGGAGACCGCAATGGGTTCATACTTCGCTGCCGGGTGCCCGTTAGGAACATTTAAAGTTACCATTAATAAATTTGACCGGGAAGAACTTGACAAGTTGGTGGAGCAGCAGAAGAATCTTCCTCCCCAGGTTGAGGATCTTAAATTAGCCGCCAAGATTACCCAGCTAGAGGATAATATGAAGCCGCTCGTGCCCAAAAAACTCCTCCGTGCCGACACAACCCCCATTGATGTCACGGTTGACGAAAGTTCAACGGAATTCACGTTCGATGTAAATGAATATAAATAATGAAAGTAAGGTTCATGAAAATGTATAAGGCTGTTTGCTCTGCGCTCTTTTTGCAATTGTTGCTATTACCCGTTTTCGAAGTGACGGTTACAGGCGCGGAGCAGAAAGACAAAAACGAACCGGTCAGAATTGAAAGCGAAGAAACACTTCCCGGAACAGACCTGCTGTCACCAGATATCTATCTTCCCGATTTCCTGATCGGAAAGCAGATGGATATGTTCATTAGCGGGGAATTGGAGAACGCGATCAATGTTCGAAATGAGAAGTGGCGATTCGACGGCAGCAGTCGGGAGGAATTCGAGACGTTCCTCGCCGAAAAGCGTGAAAATTTCCGCACGATGATCGGAATAAAAGACGCTCGTGTTGCCCCGTCAGAACCACGAATGCCCATTGACGAACAGGGAACGAATGACGACAAGCCCTACCGAATGGCAACGGTCCGATGGTCTGTCTTTAAAGACTATAATGCTGAAGGGGTCCTGATTGATCCCAAAAATCAGAATCCAACTCAAATTGTTGTTGTCATACCCCATGCCGGTATGGCCGCGGCGGATTTCTTTAAGCATGTTCCTTACCTCGAAAAACTCGTTACGGAGAAGGGGGCCCGGGTTATAATCCCAACGATCGTTGGACGGGAACAGACACCCACGCCAAACGGGCGTCCGACCCTGAGTGCACGCCACCTTATTCACTGGACCGCATATGAACTTGGTAGAACCATGACCGGCTACGAAGTGCAAAGCGTTTTGGCTATTGTCGACTGGGTCAAGGCAACCGACGCCCTTGCAACGTTGCCTCTTTGCGTTGCCGGCTATGGCGATGGTGGACTCCTTGCCCTCTATGCTGGTGCAATTGATACGCGTATTGATTCCGTTTTCCTTGCGGGCTATTTCAATAAAAGAGATAATCTCTGGCAGGAGCCGATTGATCACAATGTCTTTGGCTTGCTGAACGAATTTGGCGACGCGGAATTGGCCGCTTTGGTTTATCCTCGCTCATTGTACATAGAGTCGGGACGCGGTCCGGAGTTCGAGATAAAATATCCTCCTGCACAAATGCATACGCCCGATCCGGCAGACGTTCAAAAAGAAATGGACCGCGCGAAATCGCTCATTCCAGACTCGTTTGACAAGCGCGATTGGATTCAGTTGGTAACCGAGGAGAAGAAAGCGGAACTCGGAAGCTATACGCCCGACGTTGATTTTACCTCTGCGGAGTCGCCGGAATATCAGGCATGTCAAAAGCGAATGGTCGAACAACTCGACTCGCACAATCAGGAACTGCTGAACATGAGTCACATGGTTCGCAGTAAGTTCATGTCGAAGCTCGACTTTAGCTCACTGGAAAATTATAATAAATCGACGCAATGGTATCGCGATTATTATTATGAAAAAGTGATTGGAAAATTCGACAAGGAATTTGTTCCATTCAATACGAAATCACGCAAAACGTACGACGAGAAGGAATACGTTGGTTATGACGTTTTAATCGACGTCTTTCCAGGACTCTCCGCAGGCGGCGTACTGCTCATTCCCAAGGATATGAAGCCGGATGAAAAACGCCCTGTCGTAGTTTTTCAGCATGGATTGAGTGGAATTTTTGAAGCTGGTTTTCGTGGCGGTGGGTATCGCTATATTGCACCGCATTTGGCCAAGGAAGGCTATGTCGTCCTTGCCATGCAAGGTATGGCAAGGTCTCCCATGTTCCGGGTCCCAGGCGGCCGTAAAGCAAACTGCGTTGGAAAATCACTGTTTTCCTTCATCATCCCGCAACATGAACAAATGTTGAAGTGGCTTCGTACACTCCCCTACGTTAAAGGCGACAAGATAGGACTGTATGGTATTTCCTACGGCGGAAGAACCGCGGTTCGCGTTCCTTCTGTTGTCCAGGACTACACACTGTCCATTTCCAGCTCCGACTTTACCAACTGGGCCATTCGCTGTGCCTCATCTCGCGAAAGCTACAGTTATGTCGGAACAGGCGAGTACGAATCAAATGAGTTCGATATGGCCAATACGTTCAGTCATGCGGAATTGGTCTCGCTCATTGCCCCGCGTCCTTTTATGGTGGAACGCGGTTACGGTGACTTGTGTGGCGACGCACAGAACGTTGGCTCGGAATACGCAAAAGTACGATTATTGTATGAGTATAATCTGAAGATTCCTGAACGCACTCGAATTGAATGGCATACAGGCGGTCACGAAATTCGTGCCATAGGAACCTTTGAATTCCTCAAGCAATATTTATGTAACTAACGTGAGATTTTTTGTTTTTTCGAACGGCATTGTTCCGATGCAGTTCGAAAAAACAACACAAGTACTTCTGGAAACAATGCAAACAACTGTTTCCTAACAACTTTCTTTGCAGACAAGGCACGTAATATGTTAAAGAGATTAAATTTCAGGCGAACCTGCGTGTCTTTTGTAAAAAAGAACAAAAATAGAATGAAATTCAGGGCAATGAAAAGACAAATTTTTAGATCCTTGCTGACAACACTTTGCTGTTGTTGCGTTTACACAGGATTACTGTCCGCGGACGAGCAAAAAACAGAAAAATTTGTTCGTATTTCGAGCACGGAAACACTTCCTGGAACGGCACTGTTCCCCGAAGGTAAAACGGTCGAGGATATCGTCCCCTATCAACAGATGGACCCTTTCATCAATAGCCAGTTGGAGAAGGCCAAGGCCGTTCGCGCCAAGAACTGGACTTTTACAGGGACGACGCGTGAAAGCTTTGCCAAATTCATTGACGAGAAGCGCTTTACATTTTCCAAGATTGCGGGTACCTGTGAACTGCGCGTTCATTCGGCACCCCCAATGTCCCCGGTTTCTTCTGTAAACAAATCTGCCCAGGGCGAGCCTGTTTGCCGTGATATTAAGTGGTCCGTCTTCGATGATTATGCCGCGGAAGGTATTATGATTGAACCCGCTGCCGACTCATGGACTCGCACGGAAATTGTTGTTCCGCATGCCGGCATGATGCCCATCGATTTTTACAACCGACTGCCCTATCTTCAGAAAATTGCAAAAGAGGGGAATTGCCGTATAATAATTCCCGCCATAGTCGGCCGTGAAAAGACCCGGCCTGGCAACGGTCGTGGCCCGATGTGCGCCCGACATTATTTGAACTGGACCGCATTTGAAGTCGGTCACCACATTATCGGTTATGAAGTTCAGAGTGTTATTGCTCTGGTCGATTGGCTGAAAGACGACCCTGCAACCAGTGACAAACCCATCCGCGTCGCGGGTTATGGCGACGGCGGTCTCACGGCCTTCTACGCCGGAGTTCTGGATAATCGAATCGACGAAGTTTTTCTTTCCGGCCATTTCAATACGCGTGATAATCAATGGCAGGAACCGCAAGACCGAAATGTCTTTGGCCTTTTAAACAACTTCTGCGACGCTGAATTGGCCGTCATGATGTATCCGCGCCCCCTCTACATTGAGGCTGGTCGCGGTCCTGTCGTCGTGATTGACTACCCCCCGGCCAATATGCAGTCGCCTGATCCGGTCGCCGTACAAAATGAAATTGAGCGAGCCAAAGCCCTTTTACCCGACTTCCTCGGTGATAAAAACTGGATTCACCTCGTAACCGATAATGAGAAAAACACACTGGGTAGCTACACACCAGACGAAGATTTCTCTTCCGCGGATTCTCCTGAATACCAGCGTCAACAGCAGCGTATCATCAGGGAACTCGACTACCACAACCGAAACTTGCTCGCCGAGAGTAAGTTCGAACGCATGAAATTCATGTCCAAGTTGGATTTCAGCTCCATCGAAGCCTATGAGAAATCAACTGAGTTCTATCGTAACTATTATTATGAAACTATCATTGGTAAGTTCGACGAGGAGTTCACGCCCTTTAATGCCCAGACACGCAAAACCTATGACGAAGAGAAATGGGTTGGCTATGATGTACTGATTGACGTTTTCCCGGGGTTGTCCGTCGGGGGCATTCTCCATCTGCCAAAAGACCTGAAACCAGGTGAAAAACGCCCTGTCGTTGTATTTCAGCACGGAAAAGGTGGAAAGTTTGATTCCTCTCTCTTTTCTCCTGCCTATAAGAGCATACCCAGCACACTGGCGAACAACGGATATATCGTCTTTTCATGCCAAGGAATGTATCCTCTGGAATGGTTCCGCGTTCCCTGTCGCAAGGCAAATTGCATTGGGAAGTCCCTCTATTCCTTTATCATACCGCAGCATATGCAATTACTGAAATGGCTTAAGACACTCCCCTATGTGCAAGGAGACAGGATTGGCTTCTATGGTCTTTCCTATGGCGGTCGATCTGCGGTTCGTGTCCCTTCGGCCGTGACAGATTACTGCCTCTCCATTGCCAGCGCGGACTTTACAAACTGGGCAGTACGAGCGGCTTCTCCACGTGAACCCTTCAGTTTTGTCGGGACCCGCGAATATGAAACCAACGATTTTAATCTGGCCAACACATTCAGTCACGCGGAAATGGCTTCCCTTATCGCGCCGCGGCCTTTCATGGTCGAGCGTGGCTTTTTTGACCTGTGTGGCGATTCCGAATGTGTCGGATCAGAATACGCAAAAGTTAAATTCCTATACGACGCCAAGTTAAAACTCCCCGAAAGAACCCGCATCGACTGGTTCGTAGGCGGCCACGAAATTCATGCCGTTGGCACCCTCGAATTCTTAAAGAAACATTTATGTGATAATAATAACAACACAGGAGACACAGAACATGAAAAGTAATCTTGCATCACGCCGAAGTTTTTTGAAAACAACCGCTTTGGGTATGATGGCAGCAAGTACAGCTACTGCCCGGTCCGAAGAAAAAATTATTGGTGCCAATGACGCTGTTCGCGTCGCCTTTGTCGGAGTTGCCAATCGTGGCCGACAGGTTATAAACGCGTTTAAAAACTGTCCGAATATGCAAATTGCCGGCTTTGCGGACGTCGATTCAGAAACACTTAACAAGACAGGCGAAACGTTCGCTCCAGAAGCGGATCGCGTTAAGGATTTCCGCGCCTTCCTCGATCGCGACGATATCGATGCCATTGTTATCGCCACTCCGGATCACTGGCACGCTTGGCAGACGATTGAGTCGTGTAAGGCCGGTAAAGACGTCTACGTCGAGAAACCCCTTTCACAAACGATTTACGAAGGACGCATGATGGTCAACGCCGCGCGAAAATACAAACGCGTGGTCCAGGTCGGTATTCACCGCCGTAGCGGCCCTCTGTACCAGAAACTGTATAACGAAAATATCCTTGAACGTATCGGCAAAGTAACCGCGTGCAATAGTGGGCATTGCAGTAATATGTATCCCGATGGTATTGGTCGCGCCAAGCCAACTGCTCCCCCCGCGACACTCGACTGGGACCTCTGGCTCGGCCCTCGCAATCAGGAGTATCAGGAAAATATTGCCCCCTATAAATTCCGTTGGTGGGGTGACTATTCCTCACAAATTGCCAATAACGGTGTGCATTTTCTCGATATGATGAGATGGCTGCTCCACGAAAAAGGCCCGACTTCAGTTTGTGCCATGGGCGGCAAGTATATAGTCAACGACGACCGCACGATTCCGGATACAATGATTGCATGTTTCGAATTCGCTTCCGGCTGCCTGTTTGAATTTCATCATTATGAGGCCAGTGGCAACGCGATTATGGCAACGAATGAACATGGCAACCCACTGGGCTTCTTTGAGATGCGAGGTACACAAGGGACCCTGTTCGCTTACGATAACCATTATATTATACGTCCGGAACGCCCAGGTCAGTTCCAGAGCAAAACCCCTCGCGCTGAATGGGAAGATTGGCATCTCGAAAAAAGTGGTACTGGCAATCTGGAAATTACCGACCTGCACGCGCAGAATTTCCTCGATTGCATACGCTCACGTGAGCTTCCCAATGGTGATGTCGAAGAAGGGCATTTGAGTACGATTATGCCACATATTGCCAATATTTCGCTTGCCGTCGGACAGCGGTTAACATGGGATCCGGAAACAGAACGGTTCACAAACTCGGAAGAAGCGAATTCCATGCTTCATTACGAGTATCGTGCCCCATGGAAACTTGAACTGTAACATTAGTTGTATTTTTTAGTGACGTACAGATTTATCGAAAGAACTTCATGTCGTTTTCCATTACATCCGTAGAATCAAATTTTGAGCGAGAACCTTTAAAGCAGACCTTTGGCTTTAAGGGGGGGAAAACAAATGAGCTGTGGCAGTCTATAGTTCATTTGTGGGATACACAGGGACATCGGGTAACCGGGTTGGGAGTGCAAGGTGTGCTCTGGTCCGACGCCAAGGCCGTGGAAACGGTCTCCGAAGTCGGTGCCAACATTCTCATGTTTTCCATGACGAATTACGCACTTACTCTAGTTCGGGGCCGCACGTTCGAGTCGCCGCGCGCGATGCTCATGGATATCCTGCCACAGGTGGAAGATTATGGAAAACGACTGAGTGGACTTAAATTATTGCGACGCACTTTCGTTTTGAATTCCCTGGTCGCCGTTGATAACGCCGCTTGGCTTCTCGACGCGCGCAGTAAAAATATTGCCAATTTTGATGATATGATTCCGGAAGATCTCCGTTCTCCTCTCATTTGGCGACATAATGGCGTTGCCGCCATACCGTTGGTCTCCTATAACGTCTCCATAGATGAAATTATCAATTTAGTACAAAATGGTTTTTTCTTCCTGAAGATTAAACTGGGTCAGCATGGCGACCAGGAAACCATGCTCCGAAAGGACATGGCCCGCATTAGCGAGATTCATAACGCTCTACGGCATATGACAACGCCCTATACAAAGAACGGAAAAATCCCCTATTATTTCGATGCCAATGGCCGCTATCAGAGCAAGGAAACTCTTATGCGACTTTTAGATTTTACACGGACAATAGGGGCTTTTGAGCAAATTGTTCTCGTTGAGGAACCCTTTGCGGACAACAGTGATATTGATGTGCACGACATACCTGTACGTCTGGCCGCGGACGAAAGCGCCGATTCACCGGAACAGGCAAAAATCCTGATCGAGAGGGGCTATTCCGCGTTTGCGCTCAAGGCCATTGCCAAGACCATGACACATACCCTTGAAATTGCAACTATTGCCCAACAGCACAAAATACCATGTTTTTGTGCAGACTTAACTGTGAGTCCGTTTCTACTTGAATGGAACAAGGCACTAGCCGCGAGACTAACTCCATTTCCCGGACTTGACAACTTCGGATTACTCGAATGCAATGGACCGCAAAATTATCGCAATTGGAATCTCATGACACAGTATCATCCGTACCCAACCGCGTACTGGGCTGGAATCCACGACGGATTCTGGCATTTGAATGAAGATTACTACCGGAAAAGTGGCGCTCTGTTTGCGAGTTCGCCGCATTATGAATCCCTCTAGCGGTAATTCGGAAAACGCTATGAAATAACACTCAACCCACGAGGAAAAACACATGAACCCCAAAGAAAACAAAGGGCTGAAGTATTTGCTTTATGCCCTGTTTATAGTTGCCGTTACCATGGGAACCGGGCCTGGTGTGCTGCTCATTAATGACCCGGTCAACGTGCGAACAGTTTTTGGCGTGCCAATACTCTATGCCTGGGTCGTTTTTTGGTATCTCGTTATGACCGCGATTATTATTGCGGCCTATCGAACCATCTGGAGAGAATCGCCCGACCCCTAACGTGCGATTTTTGCATTTCTTGCTTAATTCGCTATCACGTGTAATTTGTCCGGTTAACCCATAAATGTGA
This sequence comes from Planctomycetia bacterium, assembly GCA_030539295.1. Classification (GTDB taxonomy): domain Bacteria; phylum Planctomycetota; class Planctomycetia; order Pirellulales; family Thermoguttaceae; genus JAUNBG01. The sequence goes on from JAUNSJ010000003.1 coordinate 86,914, forward strand.
AGAAAGTAGAATATTTAAATGTCACTGTTTTACGATCCGATACTTGGATACATGCCGTTGATTATTATGTCGGCTTTTATACTCATGCTCTGCGGAGCCGGACTATACGGCTGGTACAAGAGTAAAAAAGGCGACGAAGATTTTTACCTCGCCGGCCGGGGTCAAGGCCTACTCGTCACGGTGCTTACGATTATGGCCACCTTTTTTAGCTCTTCTGCCATGCTCGCCATACCAGGCAACGTCTACAAAGACGGAGCCGGCTTTATGATCTTTGCTCTTAATTTACCCATTGCCGGAGTAGCCGTCTATTTACTCGGCAGTCGAATATGGAAAATTGGCCGGGCCAAAGGTTACCTTACCCAAGGCGATATGATCAGTGACTATTACGATAAAAGTACGTTTATTCGTTTTCTGGTCGCTATGCTCGGCTTTTTCTATATTCTCCCCTATATAGTCATGCAAATTCGAGCCGGTGGTCTTATGGCGGAAATCCTTTTTGCCAATGCCAACGGACAAACGATATTCGGGGGGTTAATCACGTTGGATATGTACCTATTCGGCGCGACGGCACTAACGCTGGTCCTCGTTTTATACATTCTCGTTGGCGGTATGAGAAGTGTCGCCCTGGCCGACGCGATTCAAGGCAGTTTGCTACTTTTCGGAATGCTCGTGGCGGGCTACATGATTGTGGCAACGTTGGGTGGCCCTGGCAATTTCCTTAAATCCGTCTCCGAACTTGACCCCAAAGCGTTGTCTCTGCCCGGTTATACGGATCGGTACACGATACTTGCCTTGTGGACAATTTGCGTCTTCGGTGCTGTAGCCTCCATGGTACAGCCTGCTCAATGGATGAGATATTATTCGGCGCAGTCTGCACAAACGCTCAAGCGAAGTATGATTATTTTCGCCACCGTTTTGCCCATCTGTTTCCTTTTCGGTGTTATGCTCGTTGGTCTTGGTGCCCGTGTTCTTTATCCACCGACTATTGTGACCTACAGTCAGGAACAACTCAGTCAGATTCAACAGGTCCAGTCGGGAAAAATAGCAATAAGTGAAACGACGATCAGTCAACAGATGCTCAACGACTATAATCGTGGCGACAGTGTCTCCTCCGACGCCAATAAGAGATTTATACCGCATGCCACGGTAAGTCGTTCGGACCAGGCGCTCATTGCGGTTCTTCGTGAAAATGCGACCAGTGTCTTTGGCGGTCTGGGCGCTTTTGCCGCGGCCATGATTCTCGTGGGTATTCTTGCGGCCTCTATGAGTACGGCGGACGCGAATTTGCATGCGCTTAGTGCTGTTCTGACCCACGACGTCTACACAAAACTTGTACGGCCGACCGCGAATGAACGTGAACGCGTCTGGTGCAATCGCGCCGTTATCCTGTTTGCCGCCGCATTCTCGCTTTTCCTCGTTATGGTGGGCGAGCGCAACAAGGATTTCGCCCCGCTTAAGATGATCATTGAATTGCAATTCGTTGCCATGGCCTTTGCCTGTCAGCTTGTCCCCGTGACAATTGATATGCTGTATATTCGTCGTGGCACAAAAGCTGGCGCTATCGCCGGGATGGTAGCCGGGCTCATCGTCGTTTTCGGATTTACACCGGTACCGACCCTGTTGCTCGATGGTATGCAACTACCGGACGCGGCCAACGGTTTTTCTTACGTCGTGGCTTTGGTCAAAAGTTTCTTCGACCTTGGCTTTTGCGGACTTGTACCAAATGTTATTGTCTTTATTCTCGTTAGTATGATAACGCGTTCGCACAACGAACAGACGAAGAAGGATTTTGAATCCATACTGGCGCAAAAGGAATAACAAAAGAATTTATTTTAAATTCCATTTGCGTTCGGCGAAACCAGCCGTCGTGAGAACCTTGCAGGAACGATACGGAGTTTGTCGTTGTACGTCAGACAACTCCGGTCGTTCCCCAAATTCTGGCGTTACCACGATGCGTAATCGAGCACGCCTTCTTCAAACTTTGACTTGTCCAGCAGGAAGACGGGAATGACCGACAGACTTACGCCGAAGTTGTCTTTACTCGTATTGACATTAAAGCCGAGCGAGAAGACGAACGATTCACCGATACGGCTGATACCGAGATTCTGACCGACGTTTTCGCCTTCTGTCAAGTCGTAGGACGTTCCGAAGGACGAGGCCCACTTTTCGCTCATGCGATAGTTCATTGACGCGTTCAGGTACGTACTGTTAATGGGTCCGGCGAGTCGGTCAACGCCAACATAAAGTGACCCGAGCGAGGGACGTTTCGACATGACACCGAGTCGCGTAATGCGCTGTCCATCGTCGAAGACGTCGTACAGTCCGGACGAGAGTACGGAGAAACGATCGCCTACATGCCAGCGAAGATCGTAATCAAGCAGCCCCACATATTCTCCGAAATTTTCCTCTTTTTTAGGATAAAAGTTCATTCCGGTATTAAAGGTAATCCAGTCGATCGTATGTCGCTTGGCGACTGGACCGCGTTTCGTCTGCCAGCGATTCTGCCACTCGAACCGAACGAGCGACAGGTCTTCCGCGAGTTCCGTCGATGGAGACGTTACCGCGCCGGCCAAGGCTCCCTGTCGTAACGCGTAATAGCGTTCATCGAACCGAACCGGAATACTGTCAGCGAAGCCGAGCGCTCCGGAATTCCCAAATGTTGTAACCGAATAGCGGCGCCGGAATTCTTCCGTCTGCCAGTCGTCGATGGGGTCGTAGAGAATAAGGTCATTGAAATGCCGTGAGACGCCGGACCAAGACGCGTCAACGCCGAAATTCATTTTGTGCGCCAGGCCATTCAAATACCAGGTTGTACTGGAGACATCGGAGTCGACTTTCCAGACAGGCAGATTCAAGCGAACGCCGCCGCGACCATAAGCCCGGCCGATATTTTTTTCCGTTGCTCCCTGTCCCCAGAACGCGTACTCGCCGAGGGCATACGGGGTTACCTTAAGCGGCCCTGCTTCCAGCGGAACGTCGAGCTCATGCCGTGTCGAGAAGACAAAGGAATCGGCGGCGAGTGTACGTGCTCCTGACGAATTCGGATTATTACTCGTCGCGTCTTCGGCCAGTTCCCAGTCGAGATATCGGAACAGGTCACGATCTGCCGCGGCGTACGGCGATTCTGTTGTCTTGAACTGGTTATAACCGATTTTCGTGTGCTCATACCAAATAAGTTTATTGGAGAACAGCGGCTGACCGAGCCAATAATGATTCAGACGCGGCAGCTGATTCGTTTCCGTATAGAACTTATCGAGTCGCGCTTCCGCGGAAAGATCGAGCGACCAGTTATCGACTGTTTTTTTCATTTCCAGACTCGTTTGCGGATTCGGTCCGGTGTACCATTCGTTTTCAAAATATTGCGGAATGAAATTTCGATCGCTTGACGTACCGAACTGCCCGGTGAGAGTCCAGCCGCCGCCGAAGCATCCGAGGTCGTCGAATCGCTGACGGTGCTTGGCCAGACCGCGATAGCGATAGGAGTGCGGGAAGGGCACGTTGCGTCGTCCGAGTCCCAGGTTATCCGTGCCTTTATCGCTAATACCGTAAAAATTCAGCATACCGAGTGCCGGCGTTTTACAGCCGAAAAACTCGTCGCGATTATAGAGGAAGGTTGTCCCGTGCCCCAGTCCACGGTCGGACAGGTAGTCGAGATTCAAATCCCAGTCCGTTCCGTCTGGGCGGTTGTCGCCGATCCCGAGCAGCTGATACGGATTCCAGGTCGTTCTCGCCTGATAGCCGAAAATGGAATCTTTCCCGAATTTAAGGGAACGAATATAGAGCGTTTGATCCGACGCGTCCATGGCCATCCAGGGCCAGTAGAAGACCGGTGCCGAGCCAATAGCAATAAAATTGTTTTCCGCAATGAGATACTGCTGCGATTCCATTGCCTGTTGACCGGTGGCCGGGTCGATAACCGGCAGTTGTGTTTCCGCGTCGAACAGAGGAACTTCCCGCACTTCTCCGGTGAGTTGATTCGATTGCAGACGATAGCCCGGCACGCCCATCATACTCGTTGAAACCCATGTATTCTTGGCCGTGAGAAGATTGGGACCCTGCTGACGCACGGTATCGGCCTTTAAGCGAAAATAACCGCCGGTCGTCGAGGGAATCGGAAGGACCATTTCCGTATCGTGGATCAGGCCGATTCTGTTCTTGGCGTCGTAATACATCTCTTTGGCGTAGATAACCCGGTCCCCTTCGCGGAAAATAATATCGCCGTCGAGAAAGACTTCCAGATCAAAATCTTTATTTTGCATACTCTCTCCGCCCGGCGTAATCTGGTCGATTCCCGTTGCCCAGATAACTGCCCGGTCGGCCGAAATATCGACGACGTCCGCAATTGTCTTACCGTCGCTTTGGATGCCTTCGATGACCAGGGTTACGCCTGAATTGATAATACACTGACGTTTGTTTGCGTCGGTTGGCATAGGCTCCATGGAGAAGGTCATTTCATAATCGTGCCGCGACAGGATCCGAATGCGTCTGAAAGCGAATTCGCCTTGGGTCAGTGCGGTTCCGGCAGTGATATTCTCTGTGAGCTGACTGGTCTGCGGAATGAGTCGTGCACCGTCAGTGCGTACCGTCGTTTCAGGTTCCAGGCCCAGTCCACGCATTTGATTAGCGCGAAAGTAGATTGCGTCCGGGTCAAGTTGCGAACTGCCCGGTGAGGCAATATGGAGATTAATATCTGCCAGGGTCCGAAAGGTTCCGAGCCACGCCTGGTCGCTTGACCGGGCCTCGACAAACTTCGTATTAAGTTCAATTTGCAGCGGTTTACTCCGGTCTTCCCGCTCGAGATAAACGGTAACCCCGCCGCGGACCCCGTCTCGCGACGCTCCGTCCTGTATCCAGACGACCGCTCGCGGACCGGTTACAATATCCGTACCTTGAGCAACGCGACAGTCGCCCGAGATTATATAGACTTGCTCTCCGTTAACATCGTTCCCCTTCCAGCCGAAATCGGCCGTTATGGCAATAGGTACGCCGGACGCGACCGGGGCATCTCGCACAAAAAATTTCGACTTGCCGGTATCGTGCACCTCGTAATCTTTGAGCTGTGGCATGGCCGCATTGTCCATAACGCTGCGGTCCGCGGCAGCTTGCGTGAGCGAACCGGACGTCGCAGACGCGAGCCGAGGCACGGCTGTCAAAGACTCGTCCTGAGCCGTCGTCATAGAGTGTATGGGCGTTACAAACTGCTGTGACAGCACGGGTTGCGTATGAATAGTTGTAAAAAACGAGACGACCACCAGGCACAAAGCCACCAAGCAGCCCCTTGGAAGGCCGCATTTCTCGGGCGCTCGTTCCTGTTCTCTCATCACTTTGCCGTTTCGGTTCGTTATCTCTATATGCACACTGGCATTACTGTTATTTCAAGTCCGTTACGTCGTTCCAAAGACGCACGTTTCCCTACCCGCCTGAAGACAGACTCCGGGACGTGGAATTATAATAAATACAGGGTATTCATGGCAAGAGCAGTTTCCCTCGTTTTATCGGAAATTATATAAATTCCAAAGGCACGCACCTAAAGCCATTCCGCGGCGGCTCCCTCCCGGTTGGAAAACTTTTCACCGTGGGTATAATAGAATGATAAAACAGGAATATGGGGGGTCGTTTTTGGTTACAAAGAGAGCGAGACATGATTAATAGAGTCCGTCGGCAGTTCAGCTGGCGCGTGGAGAAAGATTCATGGTCGAGAGAATAGGGAACGGAGAACTAGACAGCCTGCTGACAGGCTTAAACGCGGCCCAGGCAGAGGCTGTTCGCTTTAAAGACGGGCCGTTACTCGTTTTAGCGGGACCTGGCAGTGGCAAAACGCGTGTCGTAACCCACCGCATCGCCGCCCTTTTGCGACAGGGAGTCCCCGGATGGCGTATTCTCGCGCTCACCTTTACGAACAAGGCGGCGTCCGAAATGAAAAATCGTCTGGAACTCCTTGTGCCGGGCAATCGCGTCTGGCTCGGGACGTTTCATGCCTTTTGTGCGCGACTCCTGCGAAGTTACGGGACAATGATCGGCCTGAACCAGAATTTCACCATCTACGACAGCAGCGAGAGCCGACTCCTGCTCGACCGACTCATCGACAAGCATGCCTTGCCGACAGGCGTTGATTCCGGCAAAATCGGAGCCGCCATCTCCTGGGCAAAGAACAGTATGGTCTTTCCGGAAGACTACAAGCCTGCGCCAGGTAACGTACTCGGGGACGTTGTCGAAAAGACGTATCCTCAATACCAGGAAGCACTTCAGATGGCAAATGCCGTCGATTTCGATGACCTGCTCTTATCAACGGCGCGACTGCTGCAAACGAATCCGCAATTGCGTGCTGATTTAGATGCCCGTTATGAATACATTCTTGTTGATGAATATCAGGACACGAATCTTGTCCAGTACGCGATTGTGCGTGCCCTTTCTATTGACCGCAATAATCTCGGGGTGACCGGCGACCCGGACCAGTCGATTTACGGTTGGCGTGGGGCGAGTATCCGCAATATTTTGGAGTTTGAAAAGAATTTTAAGGCGGTCAAGGTCATACGGCTGGAGCAGAACTACCGCTCGACGCCGGAGATTCTGGAAGCGGCGTCGTATCTGATTAAGCACAATACGCAGCGTAAAGACAAGGAGCTGTATACGGAAAACGCGTCTGGCCCGCGTGTCCGGCTCCTGACCTGTAGTGACCAGCAGGAAGAAGCGGATTCGATCGCCAAGGAAATACGGGATGAGATAACGTCAGGTCGGCGTCGGGCAGGGGAGTACGCGATATTTTATCGCACGAACGCACTATCACGAAATCTGGAGCACGCGTTCCACCGCGCGGGGGTCCCCTTTCAGCTCATACGCGGGCTGGAATTTTTCGGTCGGCGCGAGGTGCGGGACGTTCTCGCCTGGCTGCAGATTTTGCACAATCCGAACGACGTTGTGGCCTTCCGGCGAATCGTGAATCTCCCCCCACGCGGTATTGGTCAGGTAACCATTCATCGTCTTGAGGCGTACGCGGCTGTGCACCGTATTCCACTACTGGCCGCGGCGGGTCAGGCGGAGCAGGTCCCCCAGCTCACGACCAAGTCACGACTGGCCCTGAAAAGGTTCTGCGAACTCATTGGAAAATTGTATGCCACGGCCGCCGATAATGACCTGGAAGTCCTCCTGTCGGTCCTACTCAACGAAACCGGTTATTTAACCTTATTCAATTCCGGTTCGGAAGAAGACAAGGAGCGTCAGGAGAACGTGCAGGAACTCCTTTCAGAAGTGCGAGAATTCGACAAGATGGCCCGGGATGAGGAGGAAACGAGCGACTCGGACCCGGACGACCCGCTCGTCGAATCGCGTACCCTTTCCCGCTTGGGCCGATTTCTCGAACGCACTGCTCTGGTCAGCGACGTCGATGCTCTCAAGAGCGATGCCGATTCCGTTTGTCTCATGTCGCTACACGCGGCCAAGGGACTGGAATTCCCCGTCGTCTATATTGTTGCTCTGGAAGACAATATCCTGCCCCACGAGCGGTCCATGAGCAATCCGAACCAGATGGAGGAAGAGCGGCGACTCCTCTTCGTCGGTATGACCCGCGCAAAAGAAGAGCTTCGGCTCAGTCACGCGCGTCGCCGCGAATATCGTGGGTTCTTCGGGACCGCTATCTCAAGCCGATTCCTCTTTGAACTGCCGCGGGAATCCCTCTTCTGTACCGATTCCCAGGAAGATAGCGCGGTCAATCAGGATAGCCAAGGCACGCCCGAGGAAGGACTCTTCCTGTCCGACCTGCTCGCCGGCCGCGACCGCGAGACGTCCCGCGATTCCAACGGCGACCTTCGCTTCGACTCCGACCTCGCCGACAACGACGAGCTTAGTATGGACGAGGGGCCTGAAATTACGCGTTTGACCAAACCTGCCAGGAAACCTCGCGCGTCGGCAAAAAGGAGGCGTAAATCTTCCGGGCCAGCGCCTGCCAGCACTCCAGGCGACGGCGGTGTGCAAATTGAATATGACGAAGAGGCCATCCGCGAGCAAGAGGCGTCCGGTGTCCCTGTCGAGTCCGCGAAATCAATATCGCGTAAAAAGAAGAATGCCATGCCTTTCGTCTTGCCAGGCGCGCTCATCACGACCGCGGCCGAACTCGACGGGGCGGGCCATCGCGTCAATCGCGCTGCCCCGGATGCTGAGCAAATACGTCCGGGGACCGTAATCCGGCATCGGGACTACGGACTCGGAAACGTTCTCGACGTGCAAGGGCCACGCTCCGACCGCATTCTCACCGTTCAGTTCTTCTCCGGCGTAGGGACCATCGACCTTCCGGCAAACGACCCGGACCTCCACATCCTCCGCACAAGAGAACGAGCGTCCGACTCCTGACGTGATTCCGTTTGGTGTGTCCCCGTCGCAACGGAATCGGGCGGCTATTTCGTCGAACGAAACTCATGTGGCGGCAGACCAACCGCCTGCCGAAACGCAAAGCAGAAATATTCCGGCGACTGAAAGCCGACCGACGATGCAACCGCGGCGATACTGCACTGGGTCTCACGCAGGAGCAGTTTCGCCCGTTCTATTTGTACGTGCCGGATTTCCTGCTCTATGGTCCGGCCGAGCCATTTGTGAAACAGACGGCCCAGCGTCGCGTGTGACATATTACTGTACCGAACCACCTCGCGGACCGTCAGCCCGGCGCACGCCATCTCGCGAATATAGCGAATCACATCCACCAGTTCAGGGTTGTCTATGGCGACGCAATCGGAGGACTGACGCGTTTGAATATAAAGAGGAGCCACGTTAATCTGTTCATGGGCCAGGCGATGCCCGTTCATACGGTCCCGCAGAAGTTCCGCGGCCAGCCAGCCGATTTTTTTCCCGTTCTGGTCCACACTCGACAGGGGTGGGTCCGTTACATTGCAAAGCCATTCGTCATTCTCAACGCTCACGACCGCCAAATCGTCGGGTACACGTATACCAAGATTGCGGCAAATCTGGAGTAGCGGAACGGCCTGCGCATCGGTTACTACGTACATCGCGATCGGCTTCGGCAGACCGGCCAGCCAGTTCTGCAGACGGACGCGATCTCCCTCCGACCACTTCGGAATGATGGCCGCATGGCGAACCGGAACCCGAAACGTATGACAGCGAAACCCGTGCTCACGCAGGAGTTCTACATAACACTTCTTTTCCAGCGTGCTCCACCAGGTATCGCTGTAGGAATAGACGGCGAATTCCCGAAAGCCGCGTTCAAAAAAGTGGGAGAAAATCATTTCTGCTATTCTTCCGCGGTCGGCGGCCACTTCCGGCTCATTTTCCGGTCCCGTTCCCGTCAACTCAACGACTGGGCAGTTCTTGGCACGCAAGTCGGCCAGCATTTTGCGTGAGCCGCTTCGCGAGATAATCCCGTCGCCATTCCAATATCGGAACCAGTGGGGGAGCGGCTCGGCCAGCGTACGCGACTCAAAGCCCAGTTCCCAGTTATTCTCCAGGGCAAATCGAATGATGCCTTCGATAATATCGCGTCCAAAATGAGAAACGGTTTCCACGTTCACAAAAATACGACGCTTCGTACTGCGACGTGTGTCCGCCTCGCTTGGCTGTGTCATGGAAGTCACCTCTTCTCCGTTGCGAGCGGTCAGTCGAGGTGGAACACCTCCTGAAGCTCTTCTTCTTTCCCTTTGTCCGGGTTATCCGGATCGCATACGAGGATCTCCGCGTTCGATTTCCACCAGTCGCGTGAGACTTTATAGTCGCCGATTCGCGCCAATTCCTCATCGCTCTCCGCTTCAAAATAGCCGAAGAGCGTTCCGGTCGCCTCGTGCAAAAAAATGGAATAATTCGTAACGCCATGCCGCTTGATAACCGCCAGGACCTCGGCCGGTGCCGGCGCGTGACGCCGCTTATATTCCTCAATATGCTCCCGTTTCACGTGGTAAACAACTGCTTTTCTGATCACGACTCATTCCTCTCCATTTCCGTTAGGGTACACAGGACCGTTTCCGTTCCGGGAAGAAGGCGAGCCGGACTGCCGCCACAGGCCTCCATTTCCATGAAACCGGACGGGTCACAATAAAGACTCAACTGCACGCCGTGCTCCGACGGCCGCTGCTCAGGCGGCGCGTCGGCGATATCGATTGGCGGTTCGTGGGACACGGCCAGTATGCGTCGTCGCACCCGCACACGCCCCGGTACGATATAGTCCAGCCCTTCGAGCCGGCCACTCAAGCCAAGCTGAAAACGCTCTCGCGTCTCAACGTTCACGCGACATTGCCCCCTCTCGCTCTGACGCTGTGCGTCGCTCGGACCGTAAAGGTCGCGAATTTCCGCCGTCGACGCGAATACGACATGACCGCCTGGCATGCTGTCGAATTGTGACAAGGACCAGGGAGCCAGGAGAAAATCTCCGTGCTCCACCACCCCTCGACCCTTATATCGTATCATCTCGGTCACTTTTTGCAAGAGGTGTCCCTCACACGAATCCACTTCAATCCGGCGCTCAAACTCACACGGCAGACCCAACCCGCGATTATTAACCAGGTCAATCTCCGCGCGTATGACGCAACCCTTACTCCATTCCTCCACGACATTCCAGACCGCGCCGGTTATCCCCGGCGGTACGCGCCAGACTCCCGACGCATACTCATAGCCAAAGATCGTTCCTTCCGGGGCAGGCCACAAGGCATCGCCGCCCGGATTCCAGTATCGGTCCTTCGTCGAGCGATTCTCAATGGCCTCCGGTACAACGCGACTGATAATCTGGTCGTCGACCGTGGCGAACAGACGTCCTTCCAGGTCCAGGCCCACGACCGTACCGCACTGGTCATTTCCCACCAGGACAGCACGCCGCCGCGCGTGCTTCATGAGTTCCAAAAGTTCTTCACATCTCATCTCTTGTTCCTCGACTCATCTTGCCGGCCGAATCGCCCGGGGTTACTTCGTCATGGCCTTACGCATATCGCGCAAAATAAGCTCTTTGGCTCTATTGCCGTAGTCCAAATTCGCGTCGACCGCTGTCTGGGAGTACCACTTCGTGCCGTTAAATCGCCCCATATCCACACCTTCCGGACAGAAGGCCATCATGAGTGACGTCTCCTGGATACCTGCGTGGTCGATGGGGAATTCCGCCTGAACTTCAGCACTCATGAACGGCAGAATATGGATCCAGTTGAACGGGTCCTCGCCGGTCGCGTGTGCCTCGTAGTAGTCCGCCGACGCGTTATCGCCCCACCAGCCGTCGCCCCGCTGTCGCTCTATATACGCGAATATCTCCTGACGCGCCGCCAGTTTAAACGAAAGGTCCGTCGGCATACCGTTCGAAAAATTCTCGCTCTGATGATGTACAAAGACATAAATATTCCGAAATCCGATCCGGAGCAGATTATAAAAGAACTGTCGGGCAAAGGCGAGCAGGACGTTGGAATCGACATGAATCCCGCCATTACGCTCCGGCGCCGCCACGGCGTAGGTTCCTGCCCCGTAAAAGAACGGCGGCATAATGACCAGCGGCATCTCACGCTCCAGCAGTTCCAACGCACGCTGCGGCAGCAGGGTGTCGACCCCGGGCGTTAAGTGCTCACTGTGATATTCCACAACGCCCAAAGCCAAGGCCACCGGCGTATTACGATCAATCGCGTCCCGAATCTGATCCGGAAACATAAGTTCATACCTCATTGCTCTTCTCCTTCTCGTTTCTTCATTATTACTTCGTTCTGCACATTGTGTTCACGTCGGCTGACTTCATGCGGTCAATCGTCGCGGTCATCAAGCTCCCTGGTCGATCCAGTTACCCAGTCCTATCAGACAGATGGAGAGGACCAGAACCGCGATTCCCGACCACAAGACCCATTTCGTCTTTCGGTCCGTTTGCGTCCATTCCTTAAGGGCAAGTCCCCATAAGTTCGCGCATAAGACAATAGACGACATAAATATGCTCCAACTGGCAAAATCATATTGACCCATACGCGTTGTGCCCATTCCGTAAAAGAAATATTGCGCGTACCACATGACACCGCTCACCGCCGACCAGAAGAAATTCGCCAGCAAAATCTTTCGGTCGGGCAGGCAATAATCGCCGAGCGTGTGATTTCTCATCGTGACAATCAAAGCGTAAATAAAGTTCGTTGTAAAGCCCCCGGCGAGCGAGAGGACCAGAACGGGAATGTTCTTAAACACGTCAGGTGTACCCGCGTCGACCGCCGCCTGGGCTATTGGTGCGCCACTGATAAGCGAAAAGGCCATAAACGAGCTGGCGATGCCGCCAAAAATGGCCATAAAAAGCCCACGCGCAAACCGGAATTCGCCCGCCGGCGTGCTCCCGTTCGACACGCCAGCACCACTCCGCTCTTTTAATACGCCCGCATATCCGCACAAAACAATGCCCAACAGGCAGACCACCAGTCCCACCAGAATCGTTTGACCACCGCGGGTCGCGATGAGCAGACCGGCCTTGTGCTCCACGACCGCCGGAACCACCGTCCCGACTATGGCGCAGACCCCCAACGCTATTGAGTTCCCCAGACCCAGGCCCAAATATCGCAAGGCCAGCGCCGCCATGAGCCCGCCGAATCCCCACAGTACGCCAAAAAAGTACGACTGGAACAGACTTACACCCGGACTCGTCCGCAAAATACCGAACAGGTCCGTACTGACCAGCAACGCCCCCAACATGGGCATAATGAGCCAGGCAACAAATCCGAGCGAAATCCAGTACGTTGCCCAGGCCCAATTCCGGATCCGATGTACCGGCGCATAAAAACTTGCCGACGACAGTCCGCCAAGCCAGAGTAGTATCACCCCCAGAATCGGTCCCATGACGCTCTCCTTCCTCTGTTCATTCTGTTAGAATCCCAATTCGTAAATCTGACCGATCGGATTGCACATTGCCTGGCAGCCGGTTTCCGTTATGACAACGCCCTTCTCCCAACGCAGACCGAATGCCGGCGTGCTGACAAACGTGTCGATCTGAAAGGTCATGTTCTTTTCAAGAGGATAGTCCGATGTGGTTTCCATCCAGGGCGCCTCAACTTCGATCATACCGGTACCGTGGCAAGGGCCATATACGTAATTTTCCTTGTGACCGGTCTCAATGTACATCTGGTAGAAATCTTTGGCAACCTGACTGGCCATAACGCCTGCGGCCAACTGACGTTCCGTCCAACGATGCGCCTCGAGTCCGAACTCAATGGAGTCACGGCGCTCTGGCGTTAATTTCCCCATACAGACCGGAATGCCAACGCTCGGCGAATATCCGTCGACCCGGGCCGAAAGATTCAACTGGACAATGTCATTATGGCCGATAACGCGGTCAGGGCGAGAGCGGGAAATGGCGTGACTGGTCGACTTCTCACTGAAAATATACATCGGAAGTCCTTCATACTCCGCACCTTGCTCATAGATTGCCCGCTGTGCCACGCCCACCATCTGGCATTCCGTAACGCCCGGCCGCAAAGCCTTGATAACTTCCGCGGTTGCGTATTCCACAATGGAAAAGCCTTTGCGAATACAGGCAAGTTCATTCTCCGACTTGATCTTGCGAAGATCGACCATAATCTGGTCCGCACGCACAATTTCCGCCTCGGGATAGGCCGCCTTCAGCCCATCCATCATGACCAGGGTTGTATCCAGCCAGCTGGCGACCCCGATTCGCAGCTTCTCGCCCGTTACACCCAATGCGTGCAGAACGTCGCGATAGGTCTCTATGGTGCTCTCCGGCGCCTTCGGGTCCGCCGATTCCCGATATTCCAGCAGGACAAAAATCTTATCAAGATGGCCAAAATCGGCCGCGAATATCTTACTCTCGATCCCGACCATAAGTGCGGCCTCGCCTGTGGCCGAGATTGCCACTCCCGCTCGCTCGAACAGGGGCCAAAATCCGCTGAAATAACGCACATTCGCAAAATCCGATTCCGTCGAATTCACGATCAGAACGTCTAATCCCCACTCCTGGATCTTCTTCGCCGCTTTTGCGATGCGATCCTTGTACTCACTGGCCGGGATTTTTACAATTTCCATAACTCTCCTCCTCTTTTGGTGCTTGACTTTTCCGACAACAGACGCTGGTTTTGACCTGTGCGTTTTCTTAAAAAATGACGCGAACCAGAACCGCCCTTCTCATGTGACCTCAAGTATAGACCAGGCAGGAATTCATGTCAATTGTAAAATTTATTCAATTTCCTTCAAAATTTCGTCAATTTGCCTTCCGCCCCTCTCCGACCGGAAAGAAACGGTTCTCCTCGCTCGCAACGGAGTAAGGCTCGTAAAGAATAAAGACGTCAGACTGGCGATATTGTTGCCCGGGAACATCTGGCAAGCAGTCGGGAACGGTTGTGCTGGCCGAACAGGCCGGGTTTCTGGGACGTGTTACGTGAGTTGAAAATTTCTGTCTCGTTATTGCTGGTTTTCCCCTGTGATTTTGTGTCGAAATTTTAAATCTATTTTGACGAAATCTCTGTATTGACAAGAGTGATATTATCGGATATACTAAAATCAACACGAAAAGGGGAAACAAGGTGTCAGAGAAGCAAAAGTTGTTTTTCTGATTATGGATAATTTTATTGTTTTTTGTATTTTTTGCATTGTTAACAGCAAAAAACCAATTTCAACCGTTTCACAAAGGAGATTGAGTATGAAAAAGTTTGTGTTTGTTATCGAATTGTTAAAGTGCGGGGGGGGGGGATCTAAAGAGACCTTCTAAAAAGGCCTTCACTCTCGTCGAACTCTTGGTTGTGATAGCGATTATCGGGATATTAATCGCTCTTCTGTTACCGGCCGTACAAGCAGCACGAGAAGCTGCCCGCAGAATGCAATGCTCGAACAACCTGAAACAGGTTGGCGTTGCTCTGCACAATTATCATGACGCGCACGGCACACTGCCGGCAGGCGCCGCAAGTTGGGGTAGTTCCAGTACCGAAGGTGAAATGGGCCCCGGATTTACACTGTGCCCCTTTATGGAGCAGTCTTCCTTTTACGATGCCGTTGTCGCAACCTGGACGCCCGGCGGCGCCACGGCCGAAGACAGAGCCCTGAAACCGGACACGCGTTCCTATAGCGGCTTTGCCGAAGTCGTTATGTCGAATTTGTGCTGTCCTTCAGACGCCGGGTCGAAGGATATCCTGGCCTTTACCGAATGGACTTCCGCGGGCACCAACATTGTGTGGAGTTACGCCGATATGTTCTATTCGTACAACAAGACCACGGATATCAAGAACGACAGCAAGTGGGGCACGGCTGCGGGCAAAAGAAATCGTTCGCCGTTCATGTACGACACTTGGCATTCGTTCAGTGATATTCTGGACGGGACTTCCAATACGCTTGCCGCGTCGGAAGCTGCCGCGTCGAGTAATCCGAACAATGGTCAGAACGAATTGCGAGTACGCGGCGGGACCGCGGTTCCGAGCAGTTGGATGGACAGTGGAAAACTCTATCCGGAGAAGTGCCTGAATACACGTGACTTGACTGCGCCCAATTTATTGAGCCTCTCTTATGCACAACGGTCGGTTCGCTGCCGTCGTTGGGCTGCTGGGCAGGGCTACAATACAGGTTTCAACACGATTCTGCCGCCCAACTCGCCTTCGTGCCGTTGGAAAAGTGCCAATACAACGAAGCATCCTGGGATCTATTCGGCGAGCAGTTTTCACAGTGGCGGCTGCAATGGCTTAATGCTTGATGGTTCCTGCCGCTTCGTCTCCGACACGATTGACGTCGGCAGTATGAACGCCTCGCCGTACAAACCGGCGGAGTATCTCTACACGGTCAGTCCGTTTGGTGTTTGGGGAGCTATGGGTTCTATTGCCGGTGGCGAAACAGCAAGCATGTAACTTTCGGTTCCAGAGAAAAGGAGCATTCCTATGGTAACGCGGCATACAATGTCTCTTGTTGCCGCCTCCCTGCTGGCTTTGCTGACAGGGTGTGCGACGCAAAAAACTCCGGACGGTTTGCCTGACCTTGTTCCCTGTAAGGTGACAATAACCCAGTCGGGCGCTCCGGTGGAAAACGTTGAAGTTTACTTAAAGAACAAGAACAAAGAGGAAGGGTGGGCTACGGCCGGCCGCACCGACGAGTCGGGTACGGCCGAAATGTACTCCTTAGGGAAATATAAAGGGATTCCGAAGGGCGAATACATTGTCGTTCTCCAGAAGACGGTCCCCGACGACCCGGACGCCTACAAGGCGGCCATAGAAGCCATCCGCGCCGGTCAAAAGCCGTTACGCGACCACTTTAAGTTATATTCCGTCTTTGATACGAAATATAACACCGAAGAGACGTCGGACCTTGAGGTTACCGTCGAGAAAAGAACGAAAGAGTCTTTTGATCTCGGTGCCCCGGTCCAAATTGAAGTGGGTAAAATCACCCGCGAAGATTTATAGTCTCGCTGTCTTTAAGTCCATAAAACGCAACAGGCCGTCCGATACGCAATATTGGACGGCCTGTTGTGTTTTTATGGCGAGCGGATATGGCGACGCTTTCCCCCTCTGTGATTTTGTGTCGAAATTTCAATATATTTTGACGAAATCTCTATATTGACAAGAGTGATATTATCGGATATACTAAAATCAACAGAAAAGGGAATCAAGGCGTCAGAGAAGCAGACGTTGTTTTTCTGATTAGGGGTAATTTTTATTGTTTTTTGTATTTTTTGCGTTGTTAGCCGCAAAAAACCAATTTCAACCGTTTCACAAAGGAGATTGAGTATGAAAAAGTTTGTGTTTGTTGTCGAATTGTTAAAGTGCGGGGGGGTAATCTAAAAAAGGCTTCTCAAATGGCCTTTACTCTCGTTGAACTTCTGGTTGTGATAGCGATTATCGGGATTTTAATCGCGCTACTCCTGCCGGCGGTGCAAGCGGCGCGGGAAGCTGCCCGACGCATGGAATGTACGAATAAACAAAAACAGGTTATTCTCGCCATGCACAATTATCACGATGTTCAAGAGGTGTTTCCGTATGGCGGAATAATTGAAGTAGGTTTCTTAGATATCAACTGGATGCTTGGTATCTTACCATTTATCGAACAGAACGCTTTATTCGATTCCTATAATAAGGCACAGGTTTACTACGGGGGTGAAAATGGAGCACTCATCAATGGCAAAGTCATCCCCACGCTGCGCTGTCCAAGTGACTCGCAGGCCGATTATGTTGAACTGAAAGTCTGGGGAATTGATTGCCTCCTACCCCAACACAATTACGTTGCTTGTATTGGAAATACAGTACTACCGAATAGTGGTACCAGGTACGGTTGGACGACCGCTATTAAAGATTCCAGCGACAAGGTATTGGCAACCCATAATGGCGCCATGTTTCGGATAGGACGTGTTTCTACTGAGGTGATAGACTCCTTTGATGGCATGAGTCCTACGTGGCAGGCGAACATGGCCTTTCTTACGGACGGAACGTCGAATACGCTTGCTTTATCGGAACTTGTATGTGGCCGTCAAGCGGACGATCTTACGCAATACGACATGAGAGGCACATCTTGGGGAAGTTTGATGGCATGGTTTACCACGTTCTTTACCCCCAATTCCACTGCTGGCGATTATCTTATTGCCGGCGGGTATTGCGTCAATGAGCCTAAGAGGAATCTTCCATGTGTAGGCGAGGAAACATTCGATGACACCTACACGCCGGTCCACAAAGATGGCCACGCTTCTTACGGGAGCTATACGTGCATAAGCGCGAGGAGTCGACATGCGGGAGGGGTTAACGGTGCCTTGGCCGATGGCAGTGTTCGCTTTTTTCCTGACACAGTAAGCCAAGCGATTTGGCATGCGGTCGCCTCCGCGCAAGGTAGTGAAACGACCACATTATAGAAGTCAGGTAAGGAGGAGAACATGAGAAATTCAACGTTTGTACTGTCCGTTTTGTTTTTGACGACTCTGACCCTATGTGGCTGTAGCGGGTCGAACAGGCGGTCGGGAATAACAGGTACCGTAACATTGGGCGGAACGGTTCTGTCCGAAGGTAACATTATATTCACGCCGATAGATGCACAGTCGGGTGACGCAGCAATAGCCGGAGCACAAATTGCCAATGGTAAATATGCGATTGATGCCACGCCGGGACTCGTACCAGGAGACTATATGGTCTCTTTCGTGGCGACAAGGAATATTCCCGGTAAGACGAAGAAGATTACGGGAACTTCCGGAAAACAGGTTGAAGTTCCCGTAACGGAAAATATAATCCCCGACGACTATGGCATAAAAACTGAACAAAAAGTGACGGTAACCCAGGGGAGAAATCGCTACGATTTTGATATTCCCGCCTTAACAGAGGAATAGAATTCTTCCGATAAATACCATATTTTTTTATCTCGGATAAGCAGATGTGGTATTTGCCAAGGTTGGGCCAAGGCGATAATAAAGAATCACGGTCTCGTGTCAGCCAAGTCCGATTGCACTGCTGATTCAGGCCAAGTAAAAAATTTCCTACAGAAATAAGAGAAGGAGACAAGATGCAAATGACAAAACAGTGTATAAAACCTTTTATCGCGATGACAGTTACGATCGCCGTGCTCTTCGGCGTGATGTCGCCTCTTTCAGGAGCAGAGGCTCGCGTGGAAGCTTCACTTTCCGCAGAGGCGGTGCAGCCCGGCGCGGTGCTTCTGTCGTATACGGCTGTGAGTGAAACGGTCGTAAGTGGTTTTTCCATATGGCTTACGAACTGTCTGCCGCCTGCGGAACCGGTGACCGTTGTCCTTTCTGCGGCGGATCGGGAACAAGGTGCCCCATTAACCATGCCGGCCTTACAAAGGCCATTGTATTGTTATTGCCGGCCACATACCCATGATCCGAGTGGTTTTCCACCGTACGATATTGCACGCGTCTGGTGTCACGCACTGGATGACCCGATTACATTGCAAAAAGGTGAATCCGTTCAGCTTGTTGTTAAAGCTACCGGTACGATGAGAAGTGGACTTTCCGGAGCACTTCAAATTCAGGGGGAACACAAACTGGCCGACATGGAGCGTCCGTTTCGCGACTGTCGCACCAATGGCCCCGTCTGTCGTATTCCATGGGAGAAATCGCAGACGATCGCGGTCGGTACACAAAAGAAGTTTGATCCACTCTGTGCCCCACAAAATAATTCTTCCGTAATTGCCGACGACGATGGCACGCTCTGGCAGTTCACCGCATACTACTCGGTAGACGAGCAGTATGGAGGCGGTCGTGGCGGGTCCTATTCCCGAATCTTTGCCTATAAAAAATCGCCGCATTCGGAAGTATGGGAACTGCATGGACTGGTGGCCGATGTTCTCGATGGTAGTACCTATTCCGGCGATCCCTTCGTCTTCCGCGACCTGTCAGGCACGCCTTGTCTCGTTTTTACGACTTGCGACGGAACAGACGGGTTTGCCGATTGGCAGTTTAATGATACGCGTCTTATGCGGTCAAAGACAAAAAGTTTTGCCGGGCCTTGGAATGAACCAACAATGCTGTTCGAAAAATATCCACGAGAGCCGGACGACAACAAAACGGGAGGGCGTGCCAATTGTGTTCGAATTTATTCCCGTCCCAAGACAAACGATTATGTCTTCTGCTGGAATCATGGCACAGGAAATATGGATATTCGTGCGATTATTATTCCTGACCTGGATACACTCATTACGCACGAGCAGATTAATAATGGCTCCATTGTCGCAGAAAATCAGGAGGAAGGGGGCGGCGGATTCCAGTGTGGCGATAAAGGATACTACAGTACCTGGCAGATTCCTTGGCTTAACGACCCGAATGGTCAGCAGCGGTTATACGAATTTGATTTGGCCGATGCGACGAATCCGGAAGCGTGGCATGTTGTGCCAGGGTCCTTTGGCTTTAACGACGGTACGGACGCAACTCGCGATGGAGGTTGTACGGCCGACGCCTGGGCAATTTCCGCAGTACGTGATGAGCTTTGGGCCAGTGCCTGTGAGTACAGCGTCACAGAAAATAAAAATTATTTAACAGCACGCTGTGTCAAACGCAAAGAAGGCGAAGTCATACCGCGAAGTGACGTCTTTCGTTATGGCGCCGTTCGGACGCGACTCTATCATGAAACCGCCCCGGTTGTGGAGTATGCCGTTGGTAAAATCTGTTCGCTGGAATATGATTTTCGCAGTTGGGGCGACGAGGCTTGGGCGATTATCGGTCTTGGCCCCTCGGATTTACCGCTCTTGAACGGGTCCCTCTTTTTTGAAATGTCGCCTACCGGCTGTCGTTTCGTCGCCACGGATGCCGATGGCGGTCAGACCCAACTGGTAAAGGCAGAAGAGAACGCACCTCGCTGGTCGTCTGACAAGACATTCCACATCAAACTGACGCGTTACGAAAACGAATTCATCGCGTTCGTCGACGGAAAGGAAGTTCTGCGTACTACAATTAGCGACGCAAAAGTTCTTGAGCAGATTAACAAGAACCCGCGTTTTAAATTCTACGGCTGGCAAGGCAGTCTTTACGAAATCTCAAGTGCGATTCTGACCGACGGTCAATAAGAGTTAATACGGAAAAAGCAAAAAGTCCGGGATGTGGGCCGCATGGCTTTTGTATCCCGGACTTGTTTTCATGATATTTTCTGGCTATTTTGCGACCGTCACGTGTCGTGAACGGACCCTCAAGGCGGCCTGTGCGGCTGTTACTGCCGAAGGAATTTCATAAAGAATTCGACGTTGGAGGAGCACTTGCCAAGATTGGTCGAAAGCTGTTCCATCGCTTCGATTGGATTCATGGGGGTTAGGGCGCGGCGGAGCATGGTCGTCGCGCGGAGGACGTCGGGCGGGAGAAGTTTCTCTTCACGACGCGTTCCCGATTGCGTTATGTCAATTGCGGGCCAGACGCGGCGGTCGGCCAGACGGCGGTCGAGGACAAGCTCCATATTACCGGTCCCTTTGAATTCCTGGAAAATGAGTTCGTCCATGCGACTGCCGGTATCGACCAGAGCGGTGCCGACGATTGTGAGGGAGCCGCCTTCTTCGTTCTGCCGCGCGGACGAGAAAATCTTTTTCGGGATGTCCATCGCCTTAATATCGACGCCGCCGGACATGGTTCTACCGGTATTGCCAACCCATTTATTAAAAGCGCGTGCCAGACGCGTTATGGAGTCGAGGAGCAGAAAGACGTCTTTACCCATTTCGGAAAGGCGCTTACAGCGTTGAATGACGAATTGAGCGAGTCGGACATGGCTTTCGAGCTCGCAGTCGAGACTGCTGGAGATCACCTCGGCATTGACAGCCCGCTTAAAGTCGGTCACTTCTTCCGGACGCTCGTCGATGAGCAGTACGATGACGTGAATATCGGGATAGTTCGTTATGACCGCCTGGCTGATATGCTGAAGAAGGACGGTTTTTCCGGAGCGTGGCGGTGCCACGATGAGTGCCCGTTGTCCTTTTCCGAGCGGGGTGAGAATATCCATAACGCGAGTGGAGAGCGGTTCCGGACCCGTTTCCAGACGGAGCCAGCTTTCCGGATTGATCGGGGTCATCTCGTCGAACGGCTTAACGTGAATATAGCTTTCGGGACTCATACCGTCGATATCGTAAATTTCGCGTACACGAGGTCCCTGCTCTCCGCGGCCCGGCTGAACCAGACTATTGACCAGAACGCCTTCGCGAAGGCCGTATTTCTCGATAAAGCCACCGGGCACAAACGGGTCGGTTATCTGGCGGACGAAACTCTCTTTGGCATCGCGAAGAAAGCCATAGCCGTTCGGATGCATTTCCAAAACGCCGGAAACCGGATAGAACGATTCCGGATCGCCCGGGTCGGTCTCGGGCATAATGTAGTCGCTTTTCGGACGCTTCGGAGCCAGCGGACTCGGCTTGCGGTACTTCGGATTCATGTTTCGGCTCCGGTAGTCGTTATTCCGATAGTCCGTATTGTTCCGATAGCCACCGTCCGTATTGTTCCGGTAGCCGCCCTCACTATTGTTCCGATATCCGCCGGGGCGATAACCCCCTTCATTATTATTGTTCCGGTAGTTGTTCCGATAGCCGCCCTGACGGTAGCCGTCGTTATTATTACGGTAGTTATTACGATAGCCGCCCTGGCGATAGCCACCACCGTCGTTATTACGATAGCCACCTTGGCGGTATCCGCCCTCGCTATTGTTCCGATAGCCACCGCCGTCGTTGTTACGGTATCCGTCATTATTACGATATCCGCCGTCGGTATTTCTATAGGAATCGTCGTCGGATCGGTAGTCACTATCGGGGGCTCCACCGGTCGTGGCGTCGTCGCGAGGCGAGTCTTCTTCGTCGCGCCAGGCAGGCCCGGAGTTGCGGTACGCCTCGTCCCGTTCGGTCTCACCCTCCTGGGAGGCCGGGTCGTTGTTATACTTATTGTAATTACTCCGATTGGAATTGGTTGTCATGTGGACTACACCTCGTGTGTCGCTTGCCCCACATACTCGTAAGAGCAGGAGGAACATAAAATCTAATTGTTGAACCGTAAAGAAACAGGAAATGTCTACAAAGATAACGTGTTTCCAAAGATAGCGGAAAAAGGTTTCATTCTTGACTCGTGAGCGCTGGTTCCCAAACCGCGGAAAGCGGGAGTCCCACTGCAAGGAAGAAAATCGCTTGAGCGGTAATTTCCTGTCAACTTATAGGGTATCATAACACCAGCGGGGAATCTGTCAAGGAGTCGCGGGAAATTTTACGGTTTTTTTAAGAAAATAAGTTCATAAAAATAAAAATGGGTAGTTTAAAGTAAATAAGGCGGTCTTCTCTTGCCGATACATGAGTGATGGTCCGGGCAAAAGTCCGTTAAACCAGTAAGATTCCGGTTCTTCTCACGCCGCGAGCGGCAGAGTCCCGCCCCAACGGACTGACGCGACTGCCGCCTGGGTAAGGGAACAGGGAGGGCGGAATCGATACCAGCAGCTTTGTAGTGAGGAAAGTATGTCCGCAATCAAAGTCATCGTTCCGGAGACCCGGCGCGAGAAGAAGGATTTTTTAATGCTGCCTTGGCAGTTGTACAAGGAGGATCCCTACTGGATTCCGCCCCTTCGCGTGGACCAGGAGGAGAACGTAGGCTATCGCTATAACCCGTTCTATAAAGAGAACCGGATCGAGAATTTTCTCGCCCTGCGCGACGGTAAGCCGGTCGGACGCATCTCGGCCATACGGAATCAGGGGCATCTGAACCGGTACAACGACCAGACAGGCTTCTTTGGCTTCTTCGAATCGATCGACGAAGAGGAAGTGGCCCATGTCCTCTTCGAAACGGCCGCCGAATGGCTCCGGGGACAGGGATTAAAAGTCATGCGAGGACCCATGAATCCCTCCATGAACCACACGCTCGGCCTGCTCGTCGACGGGTTCGACTCCTCGCCCTTCTTTATGATGACCTATAATCCCCGCTATTATGAAAAATATTTCGACTCGTTTGGCTTTAAGAAGTCGCAGGATCTCTATTCATTCTGGGGTAAAATCGACATGCTGCCCAAGGTCCAGGCACGATATCTTTCAGCGTGTGAGCATATAGTCGAACGATATAACGTAAATGTGCGAACGGTAAGTCGTAAAAATTTTGGCAAAGATGTGGAACAGTTCCTGAACATCTATAATCAGTCGCTGACGAATACGTGGGGCTTTGTGCCCTTTTCCGATGAAGAACTTCGGCACATGGCAAGCGGACTGAAATGGCTCATCGTTCCGGAACTGACGATCGGAGTCGAACTGGAAGGCAAACTGGTCGGCGCGGCGTTCTGTCTGCCCGACTACAATCCGCGAATTCGCGAAATTAACGGTCGCCTCCTGCCTTTCGGTTGGTATCATTTAATCCGCAAGAAGAGTGAGCTTAAGCGCATTCGTATTATAAGCACGAACGTACTGCCGGAATATCAAATGATGGGTCTGGGCCTGGTTCTGCTGAACGGACTGGTGCCACAGGCACTAAAATGCGGACTTCAAGAAGCGGAATTTTCCTGGGTTTTGGAGTCGAATCAATATTCGCGCGGTTCTCTTGAGCGAGGCGGAGCGATACGTAACAAGACGTACCGGATCTACGATAAGGGATTGTAAATTCTGTCCGTCACTCAAGAAGAAACCTTTCGATAGCCGATAGCCATGTATGTAGAGCAAGTTACAACAGAGCGTGAGCTGCGAGAATTCATCCGTGTCCC
The DNA here is from genome assembly GCA_030539295.1 of Planctomycetia bacterium. Lineage (GTDB taxonomy): Bacteria > Planctomycetota > Planctomycetia > Pirellulales > Thermoguttaceae > JAUNBG01. The sequence goes on from JAUNSJ010000003.1 coordinate 110,964, forward strand.
GGTCAAGATCTATCGGGGCAATCCGAACTGGGTGCGGCCACTGGACTACGACCTGCGTGAGCGCCTGGATGAACGCTGGCACCCGTTTTATGACCACGGCTGGGCCCGCAAATTCCTCGTTCGGGACGGCGGTACGGCCGTCGGACGCGTTCTCGTTGCCGACGACCCACGCTTCAATGCGGAAAACGGCAGTAATCAGGGTACGTTCGGCTTCTTCGAATCGGTGGACGATCAACAGGTGGCCAACCTGCTGCTCGATACATGTGCCAATGAACTGTCCAGCCGCGGACGCGATACGCTCTTTGGCCCGGTGGAATACTCCACCAACTATGAATGCGGACTCCTTATTAAGGGGTACGACGAGCCGCCGAGTCTCCTTATGCCGTATAATCAGCCCTATTATCAGCGACTGTTGGAAACGTGGGGCCTGTGCAAGAACAAAGACCTCTTCGCCTGGCAACTCGACGACCCCTCGGTTATTATGGAACGCTGGCCAACGTTGCTCAACCGGTTTGAACAGCGTTATCCCATCTCCATACGCCCTTTCGCACTTGATAACTTCACCGAAGATTTACAAAAATGCATCCAAGTCTATGAGGCCGTGCGTAAAGACTGGTGGTGGGCCTGCGTTTCCATGACAAAGAAAGAAATCGAAAACTACGCCCGACTCGTGCGACTGATGACCCCGGCCGACCTTGTACTCCTTGCGGAAGATCAGGGTCAGCCCGTCGGATTCTGCCTCGCTGCGCCCAATTATAATGAGGCCATTAAGCCCCTTAACGGGTCGCTCTCCTTCTGCGGCGTGCCGTGGCTCGGGCTTCCGCGACTCCTCTGGCGCACGAAAAAAATACAATCGATTCGACTTATGGTCCTCTGTCTGCTCCCGCAATATCAGCATCGCGGGATCGCCGAACGACTCATTTACCAGGTCGTACGCAACTGCCTGGAACACCATAGCTACTGCCGCGGTGAACTCGGCTGGACCGATGAAAAAAACGACCGCATCAACCGAATTATTAAACGGGTGGGCGGTCGTTGTGAGAAAGTATTTCGCGTCTACGAACGAAAATTACAACCGTAACTCATTCTCCGCGAAGCTTAATATTAAAGGCAACGAGTTTCTCACGAATCTCCTTAAGACTCGTAACCCCGAAATTCTTGCACTCAAGCAGCTCGTCGGAGGTGCGACGTACCAGCTCGCCAATGGTCTGGATATTGAGACGATTCATGCACTTGCGCGCTCGTACCGACAGTTGCAGGTCAGCCACCGGACGTATGAGCACGCTCTGCTCCTCTTCCGAAATGACTTCCACTTCCGGCTGCTCTACGGCCGGCTTGTCCGTGGCGTATTGGCCCAGTCGCAAGCCCTTGAGCGTGAGCATCTCCTTGATCTCTACCAGACTCGTTTCACCAAAGTTCTTGCTCGTGAGCAGGTCTTGCTCCGAATGACAGCACAAATCACCCAACGTGTTGATGCCCATCGTCTTAAGGCAATTCCGACTGCGAACAGAAAGCTCGAAATCGGACACGGGCAGACTGAGAATCTGTCGGTCGCGCTCGTGCTTGCGGTTAATCTCTTCGTCATAAACCATTTCACTCGAAGCACGCGCATCTTTCAGGAAGAGCATGGCTTTGTAGTTGTTCGGATAGGAATCGAGGACACGCTGATAGCAGATCATGGCCTGTTCGTACATTTCCATGTCTTCGTAGAGTATGCCAAGGTTAATGAGCGTACCGACGTTGGTCGGGAAATGGACAACGGCTCTTTTATACAGGTCGAGCGCTTCGTTATCGTTTCCGCGTCGCTCGTTCTCCAAAGCCAAACTGAACAGGGCACCCGGATGATTCCGGTCGGCGGCCAGAGCGCGTTCGAACAGAGCGACCGCTTCTTTCGGGCTCGTTCCCGTAGCCGCGACCGTAGCGCCTCGCTGATACAAATATTCCGCCGTCTGCTCAATGGCGCCGGAGAGCCGGTCTAGTTCCGCCAGCGACTGGTCCAGCCGATTCTGGCTCCGATAGACTTCGGCGCGGCCCAAGGCACATATGTCCGCACTGTAGCCCGCCTTCTGCGCAACGTCGTATGTGGCCAGCGCCTGGTCATACTCCCGCTTGACCGCATAAATCTTCGCCAGATAAAATTGCGTCAGGGCACCACCATCGCCTCGCTTGAGCTCCTGATGGGATTCGGTGTAACAACCGAGATAAAACAAGCAGACGCCAAGCTTTACATGCGCGGCCGGGCTTAAGTCCTCTCCGTTCTTCGCACGAAATTCCGTTACTGTTTCCTTCAGTTCGTCGAACTTCTTGAGGTCCCGACTGATCTCGCTTACCATTTGCTCAATCTCTCGCGGGCCAAAAGAATTCCCGTACAAAACCATTTGCTTTAAATCGAATTCCGGATTAGCGACTACCATAAAGGCACTCTCCTTCAGTCAAGGCACTGTCAAAATCTCTTCCCTTACCCCGCATTGCGGCTCGCATGGCGAACAGACCCCATGAGCGGGAAAACAGGGGGAGCGATAAATATACGCGATACAATCTTACCAAAAGCGAAAAAAAAATCAAGGACTCCCCCACTAAACTTGCCTTTTTTTTCGTTTTTTACGGATCACACGTAAAATTTCCCCCCGGCCACGCACGCTGACCCGACCTGCGAGCAGTCGGGAACGAAAAACCGGGTAAGAAGTTCCGGGGCCTTGCTTTTCGGCTTGGGTGTGGTAAAATACTCGTTTCAGCACAAGAATTTTACTTGAAAGGAGCTTGCATGAGTGACTTCGTACAGATTCAGGTGACATTTCCAAGCGACAGTCGGGCCCGTGAACTGGCCGAGCTGCTGGTCGAACAGCGGCTGGTCGCCTGTGCCCAGATTCTTGGCCCAATTACGAGTTTCTATAACTGGAACGGACATCAGGAGGAAGAGCAAGAGACTCTCCTGCTGGCCAAGACGAGCAAGGGGAACTTTAAGGAGGTGAGCGAATTCATCTCCGTGCGTCATCCGTACGAGTGCCCACAGATTATTGCCTTGCCGCTGGTCTGTGCGACAGGCGGCTATGAGCAGTGGCTGAAAGAATCCGTGCGAAGCTGCCAGAACGGTCAGGAATCCGAGTCGAAGGGATAACATGCAAGAGGAATACACACTGGCGGAATTAGGACATCTGCTCAAGCGAGCGGAGCGTATCATCCAGAAAGACGCAGAGTCCGGACTCATCTCTGGTCGCAAAGTGCACGGGCAGTGGCATTTTTCGCTCAATGCGATTACGGATTATGTGGCGAAAAATATCGTGGGCGGCGGTCCGGAATCGGAACTGGTGGAAATTTTACGCAATACGCCGCGTATCAGTACGCCGGAGCATCCGGTTTCCATAGCTGGGTTCTTCTCGGCGGAAACCGTGGCACCCAACCTGCCCGCGAAGACGCCGTCGTCGGTTATCTTCGAAATGACGAAATTGGGCTATGCCTGTGGCAAACTGTGGGATCCGAAAAAAATGTCCGATGCCGTCGCCGCGCGCGAGGCCATGCTTTCGACCGCTATGGAAGGCGGAGTTGCTCTACTGCATCCGCGTCACCCCATGCCGAAAATCATTGACGGAACCTTTCTGTCGCTCGGAATTACCTCACGCGGCATTCCGTTTGGTGGCGGCTTTAATAACCTGACCGATATCTTCTTTCTGATCTGTAGTGAAGATGATACAATTCACCTGCGCATCCTGGCCAAGCTGGGCCGCATTCTTCGGCAGAAAGACTTTATCGAAACGTTGCGGACCTTAGCGACGCCCCTGGAAATCATCGACTGGATCGACGAAACGGAACGAGCTGTGTCCGTCGTGGGTCAAGAGTAGAGACAGAAAAATGCCGTTTCAACTGCACAAACCGTTCGAACCGTCTGGCGACCAGCCGCAAGCGATCGAGTCGCTTATTCGCGGGATAGAGCGTGGTCTCCCGGCACAGACCCTGCTGGGCGTGACCGGAAGCGGCAAGACGTTTACCATGGCCAACGTGATCGAGTATTTTCAGCGCCCGACCCTGGTCATGTCACATAACAAGACGCTCGCCGCCCAGCTCTACAGCGAGTTCCGCGAATTCTTTCCGGATAATGCCGTCTCGTATTTCGTCAGCTACTATGACTACTATCAGCCGGAAGCCTATATTCCCCAGCGCGATATATATATAGAGAAAGACGCGTCGATTAATGAGGAGATCGACCGCCTTCGCCTGGCCGCGACCAGTTCGCTGGTCAGTCGTCGCGATACGATTATTGTGGCCAGTGTGAGCAGCATCTACGGACTCGGCTCCCCGGAAGATTATCGCAATCTGATTCTTGCCCTTCGCGTTGGTAACGAATTGGATCGGGATGCCATGCTGGCCCGTCTCGTTGAAATTCAATACGACCGCAACGATATTGCCTTTGAGCGAGGGCAGTTTCGTGTGCGCGGCGACTGCGTTGAAGTCCGGCCGAGCTGCGAAGAATATGGAGTGCGAATTGAACTGTGGGGCGACGAAATTGAGAGTCTTTCGATTATCAATCCGCTCACGGGTGAAACGGTACAAAAGCTGCAAGAATATTTTATCTATCCGGCCAAGCATTTTGTGCTCCCGGAAGAGCGTATGGCCGCTGCGGTCGATCGGATTGAAGCGGAGCTCGACGAGCGTGTTAAATTTTTTAAAGATCAGGGGAAACTCCTGGAAGCCCAGCGCATTATGGCACGCACACGCTACGATATGGAGCTTATGCAAGAGATTGGATATTGCCCCGGAATTGAGAACTACAGTGCGGCGCTGGCCGGACGGGAACCAGGCTCTCCGCCTGATACTCTCTTTTCATTTTTCCCCGATGATTTCCTCCTCTTTGTGGATGAATCGCACGTAACCGTACCGCAAATCCGCGCTATGTACGCCGGGGACCAGGCACGCAAAAAGAATCTGATTGAGCATGGTTTTCGCTTGCCCAGCGCTTTGGATAATCGTCCGCTCACCTTTAGCGAATGGGAGAAGAAGGCGCATCAGGTGGTGTACGTCTCCGCGACGCCCGGTGACTACGAACTGGAAAAAACCGCCGGCCACATTGTGCAACAGGTGATTCGTCCAACTGGTCTGCTCGACCCGGAAGTGGAAGTCGTTCCGGCCTCGGTTCAGATTCTCCACCTCCTCGAACAGGTCAAAGAGAGAGCGGCCAGGCAGGAACGTGTGCTGGTTACCGCGCTGACAAAACGCCTGGCAGAGGAAGTAGCCGACTATTTTTCGAAGCAGGACGTGCGGTGCCGATGGCTGCATAGCGAGCTGGACGCCTTTGAACGGGTCGAACTTCTCCGCGATCTGCGCTCGGGAAATTTCGATGTCCTCGTTGGTGTTAATCTTTTGCGGGAAGGACTTGACCTGCCTGAAGTCTCCCTGGTCGCCATTCTCGATGCCGATAAAGAAGGCTTTCTCCGAAGTGCCACGTCCCTTATTCAAACGATCGGACGAAGTGCACGTAACGTGAACGCCAAGGTCATTCTCTACGCCGATAGAGTCACCGACTCGATGCAAACGGCAATCGACGAAACTGAACGACGCCGCGCACTCCAGAAAAAATATAATAAGAAGCATGGCATTACGCCCGAAACCATTCACAAAAATATTGCCCGGGGCATCGAACTGGAGGCCTCGGCTCACTCCAAAATCACGCAATCAGTGCGTCAGGATGAGCAGACTTACATTACCCGCGAATATATTAGTGAACTGGAAAAGGAAATGCTGGACGCCGCCTCGCAACTTCAGTTCGAACGCGCCGCTGTACTCCGCGACCAAATCGAAGAAATGTCCAAATGTATCGGGCAGACCACAAGTGAATTCGACTTCAACCGCAAAAAATCCCCTAAAGGCCGTCGCTCACGCCGTTCCTCCGGCGGCCGGATCCCCAAGCCGGAGCGTTAGTTTCTTAACTTTATCTATTATTCCTACCCTAACACAACGCCCGTCAAGAGAGGCGGGCCTTACAGCATCGTCTGTAGTTCTTTCCTTACCTATTTTCTCTGACTGTTAAATTTACGCTAATCCGAAGAGTTTTTCTAATAATTTTAATCACTATGGCCGATATAACCGACAACAGGACTGTCGGTCGAGCTATGTCTGTACTGATAACCCCATACGAGTAAGAGAAAAAAGATGAAAAAGACAATAATTTACACAATATTATTTTTTATGGCCGTAATTCTATCTGCGAGTCAGGTGAGCATGGCGCAATTCTCCCTGTTTCAGGGGAAGGGTAAAGTCGAGGCCATTGAAGGGAAAGAGTATCTTTTGAGCGACTCGGACGGTCTCTGGTTCATTATGGCCAAGACGTTTATTGGCGAAGATGCGCGAGAACGGGCGAATCAGCTTGCGTTTGAACTGCGCAAGAAGTATAAAATGGAATCGTATGTCTACCGCTCGAATCCGGACACAGACGATCTGGCGGAGCTTTCGAGTCAGCGTGGGCACACGAGAAAATATCGGTATCAAACGGAGCCGCAGGAGCAGTATGCGGTTCTGGTCGGAAGTTTTCCATCCAGTGAAGATTTGAATTTGCAGAAAACTCTATTGACTGTAAAGCGGAGCAAGCCGGACTGTCTGGCGAAAGATTCGTTAAGTCGCATGATAACGGCGCGTTACGAAGAGATGGCGAAAAAGAGTAGTGAATTTGCCGGCTTCGGACCGCTCGGAGGCGCTATAGCGGTTCCGAATCCGCTCATTGACAAGGAATATTTCAATCAGAAAGGAGTTGTTGACACCTTTATTGAAAAGATCAATTCGGACAGTCGCTATAATCTGTTGAACAATCCGAAGATGTACACGATACGAGTGGCGACCTTTGCGGGGGCGTCGACGACGTATAAGATGGGTCAGCCGGGCCGCGAACTGAAATCGAAATTACAGGAGGCGGGGATAAAGGCCAGTGCCCTGTGCACCGCCTTGCGTAAGAAGGGGGTCGACGCCTGGGAGTTCCACGACCGCGACTCCAGCTTTGTAACAATAGGCGGCTTCGATAATTACGGATATTCGCGAGCCGACGGTCGCACGGAAATCGACCCTGCCATCTATCAGCTTATGGAAAAATACCGCGGCAAGATGACCGGGCAGGGCGGGGCGTATAGTGCCTATACGGTCACCGTCGAACTTTCCGACGGAGGGCCGCTCGGTAAAAAGACCCGGGTCGAAATTCCCTTCGACCTCCAGCCGGTGATTATTATGGTGCCGCAGCGACCGGATAATATTAAACGAACTCTGGCCGCCAAGAAGAAACTGGACGAGGAACTGAACCACTACGAAAAGCAGTACGAACGTCAGGTTATCTCCCAGTCGCTCGAGGCGGACGCCGCTTACGACAGCAGAAATTATGGGGCCAATCTGAGTGAAGGCCGTGAACTGACGCAAGAGGAATACGAAGCGATCGTTGCCCGGGAACGCCAGGGACTCGCCGGATTTCCACCCCCTGTTACGCAACAGAATCAAAACCCGTCTGCGCAAATCGTGAATAATCAGCCAGTTGCAGCCGGCTACCCTGTCGCCACGCAGCCGCCGCAAGCGTATCAGCCGCAGACCGCGACTTATCCGCAAAGCCAAGGTTACCTCCCGCAGAGTGTCCCGGCAGCGGGCCAGACGCTCCCTGTGGAGCAGACGGCGACCCGCCCGAATGTGGCTCCTACCTATTGAGAAGCAACCTGGCCAGACGCCTGTAACAGGGGCCGTTGCACAGCATCGCGGTGCAAGCCAAATCGGGTTGCGATTATGCGGAATGTTTATGATGGCGATAGGGCGAATCTGGGGCCGTTGCGTTGTGATGGCAGATAGTATTCGTTGTTGTTGGGTCGGGCCCTGCGAGCAGGCCCTCCCTTGTCAAACCTAAAAAAAAGGCGATAATAGAAGATCTGGAAATGGTTTCGGTACGAAAGAGCGTGCATGGGCGGTGTGTCCATGGCGTCCCGGGTCGTTCTCCTGGTCTCCGGAGTATCGAAGAACAAGATACAATAAACGTCGGGGTATGTAACAGCCATTTTTGCTTGTGCATGCCGCCTAAAGGAGCCTGTCGTGTTTGATTCCGTAGCTGTCGTTGGCGCCACTGGTGCCGTAGGTACTCTTATGCTTCGTCTTCTGGCCGAGCGTAAATTTCCGTATAAAACCATAAAATTTGTTGCTTCCGCTCGCAGTGCGGGTAAGGAACTGCTCTTTAACGGCGAAAAACATATCGTGGAAGAGCTTAAGCCGGAAGTCTTTGACGGAGTTGGACTTGTCATTGGTAGTACGCCGGACGAAACGGCACGCGACTTCGTTCCGGAAGCGGTTAAACGCGGATGCCTGGTCGTCGATGAAAGTGGATATTGGCGTATGGACCCCACGGTCCCATTGGTCATTCCGGAAGTGAACGCGGAAAAAATTCGGGAGCATAAAGGGGTCATTTCCAGTCCGAACTGCTCCACGACGCAAATGGTTGTTGCCTTAAAACCTTTGCACGATTTCGGTAAGGTTAAACGGGTTATCGTCGCAACGTATCAGGCGACCAGCGGTGCCGGTCTGGCAGGAACACGAGATCTGATTCGTGGGACCCAGGCTGCCCTGAATAACGAAGAGTACAAAATGGAAACGTTTCCCTACCCGATCGCGTTCAATTGCATACCGCAAATCGGGAGCGAAAAGCACGACGGCTATACGTCCGAAGAACTTAAACTGCTCTACGAGACCCGAAAGATACTCGGAGACGACTCCATTCAGGTCTGCCCGACCGCCGTTCGCGTGCCGGTCTCCAATTGCCATAGCGAAAGTATTACGGTTGAGACGGAAAAGAAAATCTCCGTTGCCAAGGCGAAAGAGCTTTTCGCGGCTATGCCGGGCATGAAAGTGGTCGACGATCTGGCGCACAAGGTCTATCCCATGCCGTATAACTGCCACGATACCGACGATGTTTACGTTGGCCGTATCCGGGAAGATCTGTCGTGCGAGAACAGTCTAACTTTCTGGTGCGTTAGCGATAATCTTCGCAAAGGGGCGGCCACGAACGCAGTTCAAATCGCCGAATGGATTCAAAAGAATCTTTAGAGCAACGAGTCCGATTATGAGAGGTTTTTCCAACGGTGGAATGATTCGCGAGCAGGCCGAACGGCGAACTTTCCTCACGAACAGTCGTCTTCACAACGCAGAAGCGGCTTTGGAAACCTCTCCCACGAAAGCCGCGGCTACTGGAAGACCACACCCCCTTCTTTGTTCCGCGGCTTTCCTTTTGTCTGTTCTGATCCTGTTGCTCGCGAATAGTAAGTCGCTCCCGGCCCAGATACAAGCGGATTCCCACGCGACTGTCCCCCCGACCGGCGTCCCGGACGAAACGTTCTGGCAGACGACGATTCAGGAGCCGTGGTCACATGTGCCAGGCGACCCCGTACGCGAGGCCATTTTGCAAGAGGCGCACGCCCGATGGCTGGCTTGGCGCCCCCTTGCGGCCCTGCAGCCGGAGCGCCGCGACGCAACGAAAGTACGCATACTGACCGATCGCCACGTAACGATCTATACGGACCTGCCTTCGACGCCGGCGACCGACGAACTGCCCCATGTTTTTGAACTTGCTCTGACGCAGATACTCGACTACTTTAAGCTGACGCCCGCAGATTACGAAACCTGGAAAATCGAAGTACTACTGGTACGCGACAGTAATCTTTTTTCGAATTGGGGCGCCTTGAGTGGTCTGCCGGGACCCACGCCTGGCTTTTCCAATGGGTCCCGCATTTGGGTCTTTGACCAGCAGTTCGACTATTATAATCGGCTGCTCCTGATTCACGAGTTGGTCCATGCGGTAATGAATCGCTCTTTTGGCGCACTTGAGCCGCGCTGGTTCGCGGAGGGAATTGCGGAATCTCTCGCCTTGCATCATTGGGACGGAACGAAACTGGAATTGGGGCAGAAGCCCAGTCGACTCTATCAGACGCCTGGTTTTGCTCGTCTTGATACGCTTAATCGCCTACGGTATGACGACGCGCTGCCCGACCTGGCCACGGTTTTTGCCTTGACGCCAGACGACTTTCGCGGCACAAAGGCATACGCTATTGCTTGGAGTTTTGTCCTCTTTCTAACGCAACATGAACGGTACAAGGACCTTGCCGCACGGATGCCTTACTTCATGATGGCCCCGAATCCGACGGGTCAGTTTCTCCGGCTCGTGGAAGAGGCGAACCTGCCCCTGGCCGCCGACTGGTCCGATTTCATTCTGAATTTTACGGAAGATTACGACTTTGAAAAGGCGCAGGTCGACTATACGCCTGGCACGCTTCTGGCGGTGGGTGACTCGCGAACGATTTCCGTATCGCCACAAACCGGCTGGGTCAATAGTGGTCTGATTCTGGAGTCGGGCGGGGAATATCAGCTCAAGCCGCAAGGGAGCTTTGAACTGTATGACCCGCGCAAGATGGTGCCATGCGACGCAAACGGCATAACCAAAACGTGGCATGCGGGACGCCCGACCGGGATGATGCTCTTCTGTCTGGGCAATGGTTCGCCCGCGTCGTCCGATTACTGGCGTGACACGGAGCCTTTGCGTCGCACGAAGCGGCTGACCCCGGCACAGACCGGCAGCCTGTTTCTGCGACTGAACGTTCCCTGTTTCGACCTGGCGAAGAATCGCGGCAGCATTGACGTTGAAGTTCAACGCGTTAAGTAAGCGAGCTGCCTTTTACCTGTTACTCCTCTAACTCCCGATGTTCAATGAGTTTATAGTAGGGTTCGAAGTCGAAGTCGGGGCTGTTATCGCCGTCGTGACAGGAGAAGCAGACGCGGCGTGTATCGTTACCCAGACGCATGGCGGTTCGAATGGACTCTTGAAGTTTTTCGTCGTCGCCGAGTTCCGCTTCGATATGTTTGGAGCCTGGTCCGTGACAGCTTTCGCAGCCGACCTGTTTAAGATGAGGCGTTTTTTCTTCCGTAACGAACCCGCCGGCATAGGGGAAATTTTCGATTCCATGCCATCCGACGACGTGACAGCTAATGCATTCGGGGTCGAAATCGCGAGGCGGCTTGGCCGTTTCCGTGAGAGAATTCCAAGCGACCGCATGCCGACTCCTTTTCCAGACGCGATAGGACTCTTCATGGCAGGATTCGCACTTTTCCGAGCCGACGAATTCGCCTAGAATGTGCCGCTTATCGGCGTCGACCAAGCTCATGCCAAGCCCGCCTTTATACCCTTTGGTGGTGATGAGGGTCTTGAGTATGCCTTGATATTCCTCCATGAGTCGAAAGACTTCCGGAGAGGACGGATAGCGTGAGTCGAGTGCGACCCGCTGATAGCGAACCGGGTTCTCTTCGCTGTCGTACAGTCCGACGACCAGGGCGAATTTACCTTTTTCCCCTGGCTCAATGAGCATCTGCTGCTCGCCTATGGTCTTCGGTTGCGCCGGCGGCTCGCTGGGACTGTCCGCGGTTATAACGAATTGGAACTGGGGAAATTGCGAGGCCAGCTTGAGTGTTTCCGCTTCCGTACCGTGGACGATGAGAATATTGCGATCAGTCTTTTCCGCCTGGAGTTGCGGTAGGATCTCCTGAAGTTTTTTCGCGGGGTCTTCGATCAGGATATTTTCGTCGCGATGGGCAAGTTCGTCGCTTGGAAAGATGACCGAGGTTACCCCGATCCGCTTCTTACCGACGGCAATGACCTTATACGGGAGGATATAAAGTTTGTTAAAGCCGTAGATTCCTACGTTTGCGGAAACGAATCGGCTCTGGTCGCTTATGCTGGGCGGGGCCGTAAAGGTGAGCAGGAAATAAGCGGGGAACTTCAGATCGTTACGTCCCATACCAATGGCCTGATAATCCATAAGACGAAAGGCGTTCATAACCATATCGAATTTGAGTTCCTCCTGCACGCCGAACCCGGTACAGAGCTGCCCGGCGTCGACGGCCAGGACCGGCCAATTTTTCGCTTTAAGCTCGTTAAGGAATGTATCGCGGCGGCTCAAGCCGCCTTTCATGCGGTCCATGCCGGCACATCCGCACGGCTCAATATAGCCGTCGAGCAGACCGGTAAAGACAATCGCGGCGTCCGGGGTCTGCCAGTCGACGAAATATTCGCCATTTTCCTTGATGGGGTCGAAGGGCGCTTTTGCGATGGAATTGGCAGGGAGACCGTTTTCGGCCTGGTCACCAATTTCGTCTGCGGGTCCCGCTTCCGCCGCCGCGTCGGTCGCCTGGGCTGGAGCTGGGCTGACCTCTTCAACGACCGCTGGCAAGGCATCAGTGCTCGCCGTTGCGGAGTCGGCAAAATCCTCTTCGTTCGCTTTGGTAACGGGAGCCGCTAACGTCGTCGGGGTGTTCGGGGCACTAAACTTGATTTGTGTCGCGGCCGCACGCTGTTCCGGCGACGCAACCGCTTCCGGAATACCAGTTAAGGGGGCGAGCAGATTCTCCTCGCCTGCTGTCGGGTCGGGGCCGGACGTTCGTTCCGCTTGCGGCTCGACGAATTTTAACGCCGTTTGTGCATAAGGAGCATCCGGCAGGATGAGACCGGCGGTCAGGGCCAACGCCACGACTGATAAGGAGAAGAGCGGGGTCGCGAGGAGCCGTCCGTGCCCTCGTCGATGCGGTGAAGTCATTGTATGAAACATGGGTATTCTTCGTTTTCCTGTTCTTGGGGATACTATTATAATATGCGGCATGACGTTTCCTGGCCATGATGCCGATATCACTTCTTACTTCTTGGCGGGCTGTTGCGGTAATTGTGGACCGTCGTCGGAAACACAGTCAGCAGCGGCGGTTAAGTCGTTGCAAATATGCTCATAAACCTCAATGGGCGAAATAACCGTCGCAACCTCCATATTCTCCTGCCACGTTGCCAGTGGACGCCGGTCGAAAACGGTCATGCCCTGGGTCAGTACGCCGGTTGACTCCACGTCGCCTGCGGCATCCTGCATTTCGAACAGGTCAGGCGCGACCAGAGTAAACCAGGCGACCGGCTCGTGCAAAAAAATCTGCTCCCGGCCAAACTCATATCGGTAATAATGAAACGCCGCACGAAACAATTCGTGTAAAAATTGCCCAAAACGTGATTTTATCGACGGCAGACGCTGAAAAACGTCCAACGGAAATTTCACTTGCGTCGTAACATCCAGCGGGACAAGCGTCTTTGTGCACGGCGAGCGGAATACATATTGCGCCGATTTCGCGTCGCAATACATATTGAACTCGGAGCATGGCAGTACATTACCGCACTTGTCCCAAGTCCCACCGACCATAAACAGACGATTGACCAGCAGAGGAATCTCTTTATCTCGCTGAAATGCCCGGGCTATATTGGTCAGGGGGCCCATCGCCATAATGGAGATCTCGTTCGGATACAGATGAATCAGGTCGCTTATCACCTTTTCCGCCGGGGCCGATTTACACCGGGCCGCCGTAGGCAAGGGAAGCCCGCCCAAACCGTCGGGACCGAACCAGGGACTCTCAATAACCGGGGCTGTTCCTTCCGGGTCGTCGCCAAAACCAATACGGGGCAGTTTTGGCGGGTCCAGGAATTCAATCAAGGCCTGTAAATTCCGCGCCGAGAGCCAGGAGGGTACCTTACCGGCCACTGACGTTATGCCGACCACCTCCACATCCGGATTGTACAGCGCCAAACAGAGCGCTATGGCGTCGTCGATACCCGGATCCAGATCCAAAATGACTTTCTGCGGCATGCTTGCCTCTTTACAAAACTCGCGGCTCTTTCTTATTACCGCTTGCGACTCCTTTGCCGCAAGCGACACGGAGCGGCGCTCGTCCCGGTCCCCGAACTCGCACGCACTCTTTCCTCAACCTAATTTTAACGTTCCCCTCGTCCATTTTCAAGGGCAATTTAAAAAATACAGGAAAAAGATGCCGGAAAAGGGGAGATTTTTTGTTTGACCAGAATACTTACCTTGCCTAAACTTGCCTGGCCACGGCGGCTCCCCTTTGGGGTAACGGCCGTGTTGCGGGACAAGATGTTAGCGAGCTGAATGAACTCTGATTCTTGCACGCTCTCGCGCGATGGCACAATTCAGGAGAGCGCTTGCATTTTGAGTAAGAACTGCTATAATAGACGAAGGGGTAAATTAGAATAGTGGAGTAAAATTCATTGAGCGAGCGAAGAGACGATAATACCTGTGATGTCCTGGTCGTAGGAGGCGGGCACGCCGGCGCGGAGGCTGCGGCTGCCGCTGCCCGGGTTGGTGCACGCACCATCTTACTCTCATCCAATCTGGATACTATTGCTCAAATGAGCTGTAACCCGGCAATTGGCGGCGTTGGCAAAGGCCACATCGTGCGCGAAATTGATGCCTTGGGCGGACTTATGGGCCAGGCAATTGACGCGACGGGAATACAATTCCGCATGCTGAACGTGCGAAAAGGGCCAGCTATGCATGGTCCCCGCGCGCAGGCCGACAAGCGCTTGTATCAGGATGAGGTCAAACGCCTGCTGGAGGAGACGCCCAACCTCACACTGCGTCAGGAAAAAGTGGAAAAACTGCTCACGGAGAATGTGAATGGGCGTGAAACGGTCATCGGCGTGCAGGTGCAAGGAGATGCCTGTTACTACGCGAAGGCGGTCGTCTTGTGCTGCGGTACGTTCCTTCGCGGCCAGATTCATCAGGGGTCGCTCCAGTTCGCGGGCGGCAGGTTCGGAGAGCCGGCCGCCGTCGGATTGAGTCTCTCCCTCTTACAGCTCGGGTTCGATTTAAAGCGATTCAAGACAGGAACACCCGCTCGAATCAATGGCCGGTCGATCGACTATTCCCGCCTGGAATGCCAGCCGGGCGACGAGCGGCCTGTCCCCTTCTCCTTTCTCAATAAGGAGTTGCACATTGATCAGATTCCATGCTGGATGACTTGGACGAACGCCAATGTTCATAAACTCATTCGGGACCATTTCGCCGAGGCGCCGGTCTTTTCCGGTCAGATTACCTCAACCGGACCCCGGTACTGCCCCTCAATTGAGACGAAAGTAGCGCGATTTAGCGACCGCGACCGTCATCAGATCTATCTGGAACCGGAGAGTCGCCGCACTCATGAAGTCTATCTGAACGGGCTGTCGACCAGTTTTTCGCGCCAGATGCAAACGGCCATCATCCATGGAATCGAAGGCTTGCAGAACGCGGAAATCGTCCGGTTTGCCTATGCGATTGAATACGACTACGCGCCGCCGGTACAGCTCTTTCCGTCGCTGGAGACGAAACGGGTCGCCGGGCTCTATTTCGCGGGCCAAATCAACGGGACAACCGGGTACGAAGAGGCGGGTGCCCAGGGACTCGTCGCCGGGGCTAATGCGGCTCTGGCCTGTGACGGTCGCCCTCCCCTTGCATTGGCCCGAGAGCAGTCCTATATGGGCGTTATGCTCGACGACCTCGTCACTCGCGGCGTTGAGGAACCTTATCGCATGTTTACCTCGCGCGCGGAATATCGACTCCTGCTGCGTCACGACAACGCCGACCGGCGTCTGACCCCGCTGGCACACGCGGCAGGCCTGATCGACGGTCAGCGATGGTCCCGCTTTCTCGAAAAGTGCAATGCGATCGAACAGGCAAAGGTCCTTCTCAATACACACCATGATGAAAATGGCTCCCTTACAAAATATTTAAGGCGTCCGGAAGTGACTTGGAGCGACGTCTGTACCAAGCTTCCGGAGCTGGTCGCGTTCGAGTCGGACGTTGCCAATGAGGTTGCCATCGACACGAAATATGAAGGCTACGTCCAACGGCAGGAGGAGGAAATACAGCGACAAAACAAGATGGCGTCGTTGCTCATTCCCGAATCATTCAACTACGACGCCTTGATTCATTTGCGTGCGGAAGCGAAAGAGCAATTTAAAAAGATTCGGCCAATAAATCTGGGACAGGCCGGACGTATAACAGGAATAACGCCTGCCGATATTGCCGTGCTGTCCCTGGCTTTGGCAGGAGTAACAGGAGTGAATCATGAACCCGGTTAAAAAAAATGGATTATTGCAAAAAAGTGTAAGGCTAACTGTGAGTCTGCTTTTACTCGCCTTTGTGCTCGCGAAGAGTCACGTCCTTGCAGCGGATCCTGTGGACGGAACGGAACCGCCCCGAATGACGAATTTCACAAAGCTCTCGCCTGAACTTCAAAAGGAAGGCTGGCTGCTCCTGTTCGACGGGCGTACGCTGTTCGGCTGGGACGTTAAGGCCGGTGCGACATCCGGTGTCGGGCACGTGGAGGCCCCTCGCATTAAGATTAAAAATGAGGCTATATGCGTGGAAACGCCGCATATGATTTCCTTGACGACGCCGCTGTTTTTCCCGCAGGGCAATTCGTCGGAAGCAACTATTGCAATAAGTTGGAAGCTGAATCCGGCGGACGGCGCGGATACGGGTCTGGCTCCGGTGCCACGATTTCTGGTTGGGAAAGGAGACGGCGTGTTTCATCCGCTTGCTGCCGATGTTCATACAGAAAAGGGAATCTCTGTTGCACAAATTGCAATTAAACCGGAGCTGTGTTCCGGCAGCCTCTTTCGCATTGATGTTCAACCGGGTTCCACGGAGCTGTTCGATCTGCGAGTTCGTTATACAGGAAGCGATAACGTGGCATCGACGGAGTCACGCTCTTCCTTCTGGCGTGAACCGTCCGAAACCATGAAAGTTGCGGACAATGACGGCATGGAACTTACGGGCAAAGGACGACTGGAATCGGTTAAATCGTATGGCGATTTCCTGGCCCGGTTCGAGTACATGCCGGTCGTCGCCGGTGGAGAACAAGACAAAGGATGTAATTCCGGTTTCTTTTTTCGATGCATTGAAGGAAGTCCGCTCAACGGGTACGAATGCCAAATCAATAACCGGCCACCGCAGTCTGACCGCGGGCGTTTTTTGGGCAACGATACCGGGAGTATTTTTCGACGTGTCGCGGCGCGACCTCTGCCGCTTGAGAATAATCAATGGAACCGGCTTGCCATCATGGCATGCGGACCAACGATCCGCACCTGGGTTAATGGCGTGCCGGTCGTCTGCTGGACGGACGAACGTGTGAAGGATGAGAACCCGCGAAAAGGGTTACGACTTGTCCCCGGCACAATTCAACTTCAGGGGCATGACGACTGGACGTGCATTCGATTTCGCGATTTTTTCATTCATGAATAAAAGATTTTACTTTTATGAAACGTTTATTATACCCACTTGCAATGCTCACGCTTCTGCTCTTTACGGCAGCCGGGGGTATGCGTGTTCCGGCCGACGAAGAAGCCGCGCCCGATCGCACACTGCCCGACCGAATCAAGCTTAAGCTCGTCGCAAAGCACCCGCACGACCCGAAGTCCTTTTGCCAGGGATTAGTCTATTTTCAAGGCCCGGAAGGCCGTGACTGTCTCTGGGAAAGCTCCGGACGCTACGGGCAGAGTCAACTTCGCGCTACCGACCTGCACTCCGGCAAGGTCCTAAGTTCACTCGCGTTGGAGGACCGTTACTTTGCCGAGGGACTGGCTCTGTGGGGTGACTTACTGTATCAGCTTACCTGGCGTGAGCGTGTATGTTTTACCTATAATCGTGACACATTTAACAAGACGGGAGAGTTCGCCTGTCCTTTCGAAGGCTGGGGACTTGCCACAGGCCCCGACGGCTTGTACATGAGTGACGGGTCTTCTACGATTCGCATCGTTTCGCCCGACGATTTTTCCGTCACGCGAACCTTTGCCGTGACCTGGCGCAACGGTGACAACGTTATTCTGCTCGACAAGCTCAATGAGCTGGAATATATTGAAGGGGAACTTTGGGCAAACGTCTATCAAACGCCTTGCATTGTACGTATCGACCCGAAGACCGGCGTTGCTTTTGACCTGATCGATTTTTCCGCTCTTGTCCCCAAAAAATTTCGCGACGATACGGAGTATGTACTTAATGGAATAGCCTACGACCCGGCAGGCAAGCGTCTCTTTTTAACAGGGAAATGCTGGCCAAACATTTATGAGATACTCATTAGCGTGACCGATCAGGAATGAGGAACCGATATGAAAGTAAAAGTAAAAATGTCAAGCGGAGCCGGTCACAAGTCCGTATGCGGCGAACCGAACGCAACGACCTTTGGTCTTCATGAGGGGCGGAATCCGTCAACGGCTGCAGGTCACGGTCCGGCTTCGGCCGATGAACTTGCGTTATGGAACGTGCAAAAGTCGCGTGCGATAAGCCAGGTAACGTGGCTCGGATTCATAATCAATGTTGCACTTTCTGCAATAAAACTTCTCGCAGGTATTTTTTCCCATTCACAAGTATTAATCGCGGACGCCGTGCACAGTCTATCCGATTTGGCAACGGATTTGGCTATTATTATAGGTGTAAAATTCTGGGAGAAGCCGGCGGACCGGGACCATCCGCACGGGCACGCCAAACTGGAAACGCTCGTAACCGTCTTTATCGGTGCAGTTTTGGCGCTGGTCGGATTTGGACTTGTCTGGAGTGCGATAACGACTCTGACAGAAATACTCAATGGAAAGACCTTTCCACTGCCCGGCCGTTTTGCCTTGATTGCGGCTCTGTTTTCCATTTTTTTGAAGGAAGTTTTGTATCGGGTTACGATGCGGGTTGGTACAAAATACGGGAGCACTTCCGTTCTGGCAAATGCATGGCATCATCGTTCCGACGCGCTCAGTTCCATCCCGGCGGCAGTAGCCGTTCTCGGCTGTCTTTTATTCGGCGACCATTATCTTTTTTTGGATCCTGTCGGTACGATTCTTGTCAGTTGCATGATTATCTACGCGGCCATGAAGATTCTGTTGCCGGCCCTGTCGACGCTTATGGACCGCGGTCTGGAGCAGGAGACAGTGCATCGAATTCAGACGGAAATCGAGAGCGATGACCATGTTTACAGTGTGCATAAGGTGCGTACGCGTCCGCTCGGCAGCGGCTGGTACGCGGTCGAACTCCATATCCAGGTTGACCCGGAAATGACCGTACTCTTTGCGCATGAACTTTCGCATCGCATTCAGTCGCAATTGTGTCACGATTATGAAAATATCGTTGATGTTTCGGTACACGTAGAACCCTATCGCCCTCTGCTCAAGGAGCCGGAGCGAACGACGACCTGTTCGGAGTAACGTTCCATGGAATATTTAATGACCCTGTTCGCCATTATTCTGGCTGGTGCTTTTGGAAGTTTTTTGAACGTTGTCGTCTGGCGTCTTCCGCACGGAATGAGTTTGGTGCGGCCAGGCTCACACTGTCCGAAGTGCGGTCACGCGATTCGACCCGGCGACAATATTCCTCTGTTTGGCTGGCTTCGCCTGCGGGGTAAATGCCGCGACTGTAAGTGCGGGATAAGTATGCGATATCCCTTAATAGAAGCGGTTTGCATGCTTTTGGGTGGCCTGTTAGCCAGTATTTTTCTGATTGCCGGCTGGCCCGGTTCGGGTACGAATTCACTTTTTTGGGATGGTTTGGCCCAGGCACGTCTGGCCATGTCAGAATCACCGCTTCTGGCTCCTGACCCGATAGCACTTCTGCCGACGGCATGCATTCCGGTCGCCGCATGGTTCTTTTATTTTTACCTTGTACTGGCCTTTGGTCTGATCGAGTATGACCAGAAACGAATCCCGGGGACACTGCGAATCGCGGCGATTGTCCTGCTTTTAATTTCGTTTAGTTATTCATGGATTTTGAGTTCTCCTCTGGACTCCGGCCTGCGGACAGGAGAAAATTTTCTGCTGCGTGCCCTGTCCGGAGCGCAAGAGGGGTTCCTGTGCGGGATGCTCACACTCCCGCTGGCGGCGCTTCCTTGGTGCCGCACGTCCGTGCGTCCTCCGGTTCGATTTCTGCACTGGTGGCCCGACTGGCTCATTATGGCCACGCTGACGGGAAGTTATTTCGCCGGCTTGACGCTCCCTTCAGCTTGGGGATATGAGGCCCAGCACGCAACCTTCCTCATGCTCCTGTTGACCACACTGTTTATCAATATGGCCTGGGTTACTTCGGGCAAGACACTGTCGTTTCTGACTCTGTTCGTTATCAGTTTGACATTGCTTGTTCTTACTGCCTGTGGCTGATTAAAAAAAGTGAATCGAATTTATTCGGTCTTCGGAGTGCCTGAACTTTCCACGCAGTTATCGCGCAAAGAGAACCGATAAATCGATTTTGCTAACCAGCTTTCGTTCAAGACTGTTGTAAGAAGGCGCAAGTCAGACGCCGCGTCAGGACGACCAGATAGGTTACGACAGAGGCTCCGCCTTCATACTCGCGCAGAAGCTGAAATTCGTTATGTCGCAAGGCACGGAAAACCGCTTCACACAGGTCTGATTTGTCTTCGTCGCAGATTGTGTGCTGCTGATGGTGTGCCGTTGCCTCAATTACGCGCAGGACGAGTAGGGCGAACCGGTCGACGAACTCCTCCCAGGCGAAAGATTTACCGGCCAGACAATGTCGGACCAGGGTTATATCGTTTTCTTCATTTTCCATGGTAATACAGTTTTTTGCAATAGGACCGCTCTTGCCGCACGCGGTTATTCTCACGAGCTACCAGCGTACCTTACAGCCGAGTGAGCCATAGTGGTCCGCGACGTACTTGTTTTTGAGGTAGTCCCAATTGACATAAACGAGGAAGGCGGGGACAGGAATCCATTCGGCACCTGCTCCGGCCAGGCACCAGTCGCGTCCCATGGAGTTACCATAAACCGTAAAGGAACCGGCTGCCGGATAGATGCCGGAAAATTCCATTGTTGTTTTGCCTTTATAGTCGCTAAGGAATTCATGAATCCAGAGTCCGTGCACATTCAGGTCAAGCTTTGTGTGCGTTTGAAGCAGCTTCAGAGTCGCCTTGGCGCCGAGGTTGGAGTGCAGTGAATGATAATTCTTTTTACCGGCCGATAGTGCGAATCCGGAGTTCGTAGTCGACGTTTCACTTATCGTGTCGCGATACAGGAACGTGTAGCCGGCCCCGGCAAAGGGCGTCAGAATGAAGTTCGAGCCGAACCCGAAATTCGCGCCACGCTCATACGAAGCCGACGCCTGATAATCCTTAACCTTACCGTGCATGGCATCATTAATTCCATTAAATGCAATAGTGCGATCGGTTTTCCAGTGACTGTAGACCCCGCGAAGCATAATCAGATTATAGACAAACTCGTCGCCGAACTGATTATACAGGCCCAGTGTATGTTCATCGGATTTCAGATTGCCGTACCAGGAAGGCGTGTCGCGTATCTTATCCTGCATATAGGAGTAGAAAACGCCACTTCGGCAGTCGCTGGAGCAGAAGAGATCCAACCCGAGGAGTCCGCCGGCCATGCGGGAATCGTAGCCGTAATATTCGCCATGATTCTTCGTCGAGCCGCGCCCGGACAGCAGCGTACCCCAAGCCGAATAGATCAACGTACCGGGATCGCCCAGCTCCTGTCCGCGGTAGATACTGCCGTCGTCGAAAACCGATTCCTGTCGCATAACCTCACCGAGCGGCATGCCATTCTCGTAGACCGGGGCATACCCAGGCCCATAAGGCGCCGTATCCAGTCCACCGGTCGAATAACCCGCGGCGCTGTCGCCGTAGGGATAGGTACCGGGTGCCGCAACGGAACTGGAACCTGTCCACGTTGCCAGCGGGACCGCGCGAAGATGCTCAAAGACCGCCTGTTCCACCATGATATTATTCATGAACTCGCGACCTATCGCCGAGGCGTACAGTTCACCGGTCAGTTGCTTCATGCCGGTCGGATTCTGGATTAAGGTCGATAGATTGCCATACATGGACGATGAATACTGACCATTATCAATAGCGTTATCCAGATAGACCGCCTCGTTGTATGTGTTCGTGGTCGTCGCATGCGGAGTCAGTTTCTCCGAGTTATCGGACACGACGACAAAATTACCATCGTCGGTCGCCTGGAGGACATAGTGCTTACCCAGTATATTATCCGTTATAATGATATTCGTTGCGTCGCCGGTCCCGTTATTCCCTTCCGAATAGATGAGGGAGAGCTTGTTCGGCGTCTTGCCGTTCAGGTCAGAGACAATATTAAACGTCGCCTGGTCAATATCGACCGTCCCCGTATCCGCGCCGTCGGAAACATTGTACAGGGTATTCTTACCGGTCGCCGTATTGACATAGAAGTTGATACTCCCGCCGCTGGCAACGTTGAGAGAATCGACCACCATTTCGCCCGGATTCTGTATATCGAGCGTACCATTATTCATAACCGTATAGTCGCCGCCCACGTAATTGGCGATATCAGATTCGGTATCGTAAATAACGTCTTTAAACGACGCGTTCCCTTTGACCACGGAGAACATTCCTTCCTCAATCACCAGATCGGCATTTTCAAGGGAGATGGCCGCGTTCGTTGTGGTCCGCAATTGCAAAGTACCGGCGCCGCTCTTGGTCAGTGTGGAGCCGTTCCCCAAGGTCAAGCCGTTATGAACGGTCAGCGTCTTGCCCGCGGCTATGTCTATTTCAGCCTCATCCGGACTGGCCACCGTCGATTCCGGACCGATCAGAATCTGGCCCGCGTCCACATCCGCGTCAATATCAAGCAGACTGTCGTCGTCCATACCGAGCATTGCGTAACCGGTCATACCGCCGGTCGTCGAGTAGTTGCCCAGCGCATAGGTCTTCGTACTGCTTACGGTCAATGCCGAGCCGTCGAGGATGTGCGTGTAACCTGTCCATTTCGAACTGTTTCCGGTCGTTATGGCCCAGACGGAAGGGCCGGTCCCATCGCCCAGTTCCAGAACGGCACCCGGCTGGTCCGTATTGATCAGGGCCTGGTTCAACTCCCCACTTTCCGTAAGCGATAGCGAGAACGCCCCGTTCCACTGCACGGCAGAGTACGTATCGAAATTGGCCGGGTCCGTTGTATCGGCGTCAATGGTAAGCGTCGTCGATTGTGCCTGCGCAGCCGCGGTTACGAGAAACAGGACGACAAGCAGAACGGCAATGGCAAGCCAGATGAGAATACTGGGTGTCAAGGTACGCTCTTTATCTTGAGGCGAAAAGAGTGCGGTTTCGCCCAGCGTTTCACCTCGCGGTTTGGCAATCTTCGCCGTTGTACTCTTGCCAATACTTCGGATCATTCCTGAAATCCCTGTCGAGGTCGTCTTTGTTGATTTAGTCATCTGAATCGTTTCCGGTAATTGCGGTTTCCAGTCTTCGGTTTCACTTATAGCCAGGTCTCATACTCACAATGAACTACGCTGGTATAAAACTTTGCCCCTAGGCGGTCAAAACACCGGTCCGGAGGAAAAAGTGGTTAATTCTTCCAAATCTAGGCGTCTGTGTAAAGGTCATTTTGGCCTTTTTCTCAAAATCTTCTGAAAATTCTTCATGGCACGCCTTTTTTTCTCCGAGTCTCCACCTTTTTGCGGTAGAATAGGCAATATACATCTTATAAAAAAGTTTGTCCGAACCGTGCCCGATTTTCCGTCTCCCGCTCCCTGCTCCTTTGCGGAACGTTCCTGTTGCTTGCCTTTTGCCGGCGACCGTGGTATAATACAGGTAACGGTGCCGGACATTTTTGCCCGGCCGTGGGAGAAGTTCAATTCGACCGCCGTAACAAAGAACAGAAAAAACACCGCGTTTCAAAATTTGTGCATTTTGTATATTATTGTGTGAATTTTACTATTCAGTGAGGTTATTATGAAAAAACAAGTTGTATGGTTGGGCCACAACTGCTGGCAGCTTTCGCTCGGGACGACCCATTTTTTGATTGATCCGTATTTATCGGCGCCTGATGCGCCGTGCTCCGCGGAGGACATCTCCTGCCATTATATACTCATCTCGCACGGGCACGCGGACCACTGTGCCGATGCGTTGACGATTGCGAGACGGACCGGGGCCACAGTCATAGCCATGGCGGAAGTTGCCGACTGGTTCGCCAAGCGGGGCGCGAAAAACGTTGAGCCAATGAATATTGGCGGGATGGTACCGGCGCGTATTCTGTCGGACGCGATGGGGCCAGCCTCGACCAATGGGGTCGTTCTTATGACGCCGGCCCTGCACAGCTCGACCATGCCGGATGGTTCGCCGGGCGGTAATTCGTGCGGATTTCTTCTGGCGGTCCGGCCTGACGGGAATAACATCGACGTTGAACCGGAGTCCGAGGTGCAGCCGCTCCGTGCCATGTTCGCCGATGCTTTTGTGGCCTATTTTGCCTGCGATACGGGTTATTTTTCCGAAATGTCGCTCTTGGGCCTGCTTGGTATTGATGCGGCTTTTCTCCCGATTGGCGGACGCTATACGATGGGTCCGAGTGCCTCGTTGACCGCGATTGACGCCTTGAAGCCGCGTCATGTATTCCCTTCGCACTACGGGACCTGGCCTCCTATAGAACAGAAGGTGAACTTGTGGGCCGACGCGGTGCGTAAGTACACGACCGCCATTCCGCAAGTCGTAACGCCAGGCGACGTCTTTACTTTGGGCTAGGCTGCGGGCCGGTCCGAATCGCGGAATTCGCGGGGCGTACACCCGAACAGGGCGCGAAAAGCGCGAATAAAGCTCGCGCTCGACGCGTAATCGAGATGCTTCGCGATCTCCGCCACGGTCTGATTTGTATCCGAGAGCAGTTCGCGTGCCCAGTCCATGCGTATGCGCGTAAATTCCTCCTTGGTCGTTTTACCCAGTCGCTTGATAAAGAGCCGATTCAGGGAGCAGCGGCAGAGTCCTACATGTTTCGCCACCTCCTGCACACTCGGATTACGCGAAATATTATCTCGAAAATAGCCGAGTGCCTGGGAGACTTTCGGCTCACGAACCGGGAAAAAGGCGCTCGACTGCCGAAAATCGATGCCCAGCGGCGGGACGAGTAGCGGCGAATCTGGCAGCGGCTCACCGTTCATGGCGCGATCCAGCATGGCCGCCGCTTCATAGCCAAAGGTAAGTCCGTCCAGCGTTATACTCGACAGGGGCGGCTGCGAACTTTTACACAGGTCGATATTATTGCCCACCGCCAGGACGGCCACTTCTTCCGGAATGAGTATATCGTTCTGTCGGCAGACGTTCATGAGAAAGAAGGCATGCAGGTCCCAGGGGCAGAAGATACCCACCGGTTTCGGCAGGTTCCTGACCCAGTCGAGCGTCGCACTGGACGCCCCTTTCTCCCACACGAGGGGAAGCGAGATATTCAGTTCCGGGGTGACCTGCGGCGCCGTGTGGCAGGAATAGCCATATCGACGTACGCTCTTTTCATAGTTGTGGTTACGCGCCGCGGACCACCAGTTATGCCCCAGAGAGAAGAACGCAAAATGGCGCAGGCCCTGCTTGTAAAAATGCTCCGCGGCCAGTTCGCTCGTAACCCGTTCATCGACCATAATATGCGGCGGATACTGGTCACTATCACCCATAAGTTCCACGACCGGGACACCCTTATCCGCCAGAATGCGTGACAGGTGCGGCACGCCGCTTCTCGATATGATTCCGTCCCCTTCCCATTCCTTGAACCATTCGGGATATTCCTCGTGCACGTTCCGTTCGAAGAGAAAATAATTCCAGTTCCGATTGAGCTGGGCATACCGTGACACGCCCTGCACCATATGCCGACCAAAAGACCGCGACGTCTCAATCAGCAGAAGGACTTCTTTTTTCCCCGTATTCTTTGTCATTTTGTATGCCTCTCCTCTCGTGGCTCACACCCGTTTCACCCGTATCCTAATAATCTTTTATTCTATCAAATAGTAAGTTATGGTGAATACCCCCTGCTTCTTATTACAAAATGAATAGCCGAAATGTAACAAAATGTATGTTTTATCGTTTGACAAGCCGTTTCGTTGCGGATATACTTGAAAGAGAGGTCGGGGAGGTAAAAAGTCTCCCCGTAAAAAACAGAGTTCCGTTTCATTCCATTTACAAAGGAGTAGAACATGAAAAGACTGGTCAATTTGAGTTTTGTAAACAGCAAAACAGGCGTCAAGAGAGCCATTCACAAACAGCTCCACCGCGCCGCGTTCACCCTCGTTGAACTGTTGGTTGTGATAACGATCATCGGGATCTTGATCGCGCTTTTGCTCCCCGCAGTTCAGGCAGCCCGGGAAGCCGCCCGACGTATGCAGTGCACGAATAACCTCAAACAGTATATGCTTGCCATGCACGGTTATCACGATGCCTTCTCCTCGTTCCCCGCCGGACGCTGCGGCCCGCGTGCCAGCGGCGGGTTTGGCGGCATTCATTCCGAGAACTATAATAATGCTCGAACCTGCACGTGGTCCGCCGCTCTTTGGGTTCTGCCTTTTATGGAACAGTCAGCGCGATACGACCTCTACATAGCCGGAGTCAAAGCAGGAAATGGAGTATCCTGTTCCGCGTTTTACAAAGCTTCCTGCCCCGATACCGCAACCTTCAATGCGACTGCCCGCGAGGCCTTTGCCGCCTTGCTCACCACTCCTGGTATTGCCGCGTTTCAGTGCCCTTCCGACCCCATGTCTTCACAACCCACATACAACGACTGGGCCGCCGCACCCGATTACCCCAATGCGGTCAATAACTATGTGACCTGTCGCGGTGATACATTCCTTCACGATGATCCCTCGTCTTCATGTTTCCCACGTGGAATGTTTGCCGCCAAGCGGTGGTATGGCGCGGAAGCCTGCACCGACGGAACGAGTAATACGGCCTTTTTGAGTGAACGTTGCATACGAAAAAGTGCCACGGATAAAAGTATTCGAGGCGGGTCGCAAGATGGGGGGCTGGCGGTCTTAACAAACCCAAGCGTTTGTGCCGCCTTGAGAAACGGCGATCAGCATACGGGCGCCATACTGACTCCTGACGGTCAGGGTATCTTTGACGGTCGCGGCCCCTATGGCAGTTTTTGCACCGTACTTCCCCCGAATTCCCCTTCCTGTACCGGCACGAGCATGAATGGAATCGTCTCCGCGAACAGTTATCACTCCGGGGGCGCTAACGTTGCCTTTGGCGACGGTTCTGTTCATTTCATTTCCGACACTATTGACAATAACGGCGGTACAGGTAACTATCAAAATTATTCTTACAGTTATTCCGCCGACCGAACTGCCCCTTCCTATTTCGGTGTTTGGGGTGCGATGGGGACACGTAGCGGCGGTGAAACAGTAACCTTGTAAACGGGAGCAAACCTATGTGTTATTTTAGTTTTCCACTAAACAGACGATTTGGCATGGCAGTCGTCGGTCTGCTCTGTCTCACTTTTGGTTGCGGCAAACCGCTGCCAGAGGGCATGCCCAAGCTCTATCCCTGTTCCGTTAATGTTACCATGAACGGCCAGGTCCTGACCGATGCCGTCGTCTACTTTTATCCGGAAGATGAGTCGCTCAAAGACTACTACGCCACAGGTTGTACCGACGAAAACGGCCAGACAGAAATGAAAACCCGTCTGGAATACCCGGGCGTGGTACAAGGGACATTCAAGGTAGCTTTGATCAAGACCATAATCAATCCCGATTGGAAGCGGACTCCCGACATGCCCCCGGAAGAGATGCCCGATTCCATTTCCCCGTTCGACTTTCGATTCTCACTTAAGGAAACGACTCCCTTTACGTGCGAAGTTAAGCCGGAAAAAAACACCTTTTCGTTCGATATTGAACAAAAAGGTAAACCGAAGCAAGGAGAAGTGCCTGGCACGCCGTAAGTTTCCCGGCAACGGCACAAGTTGTTTTTTGCAAAGTTTTTAAGACAGTACTTAAAAACGGTGGGCTCTGTTCAGATCCCTTTCATAAGGGGTTGTCGGAGCGGAACCCAAGATGTACGATTATACATCAACTTCACATGGAGAACTCAATGAAGAGCAAACGTAAGCTTACACTGGTAGCCTTGGTTTTCGTTATCGCCGGTAGCGTATTGCATGCGCAGCAGAATCCCGACCCGGCAGTATGGGAAAAAGAATATACGGGTAGTGTCTCGCAACAGTTATCGCGGCGTCGCGCGGAACTGACTCGCCTGGACCAAGAGCTTCAGACGACCAACCCGGATTATGTTGTTTATGTCCCCAAGGTAAAGCCGGAGGTCTTGGGCGATTGCTATAACGATCATTTTGAAGTCTTCTCCAAACCGGACGGCACTCTTTTTGCCCTCTGCTGTCAAGCGACATGTGAAGGTTATCTGGATGCTCATGTGACTTTCTTTCGAAGTGTCGACCAGGGAAAAACCTGGTCCGAGCCAAAAGTTCTGGCCGGGCCTGCCTGCGTGGACAAGAGCGTGCCCATCGCCACTTATGGATTCCCCATGGTCAGTAAGTCCGGACGAATCTATGTCCTCTACACCCAATTTGTACCCGGGAAAGTCGCCAATATACGACAGCATACAGGCCTCATGATGGGTATTTACAGTGACGACAACGGCGACACCTGGTCCGAGCCGCAACAGGTGTCCATGCCTCGTTCCTGCTATGACGCCGACGATCCGTCCATTCCCTCTTCGTGGGTCGTTTGGCAAAAACCACTTCGTCTGGGCAGCGATCATAAATACTTCGTTGGCGTTACTCGCTATGTCGCTCCCAAGTATTATTCCAAATTCTCGACAATTTCCGAATTTATTCAATTCGAAAATATTGACGACGACCCGCAGCCTTCCGACATCAAAGCATCCTGGTTCGCTACGAATGACGATGCGTTACGCGTCGGAGCACATTGTGAAGAACCAAGTATCGTCAAACTTCCTGATAATCGACTCTTCGCCTTGATGAGAACCAGCAATCGTTCTCCTTTTTGGTCGGTCAGTTCAGACGGTGGAAAAACATGGACGAAACCGGAACCCCTTCGCGATCGCGACGGCGGCTCTCTCATTTTTCATCCGCTCTCTCCCTGTCCCATATACGATCGTTATGAAGGCGATTGCGGAAGTGGTTTTTACTTTACCTTTGTTCATCGTGAAGCAGACGAGGACCCCAAGTCCGTCTACGGCAAGCGTGGCCCGCTCGACCTGCTCGCCGGTAAATTTCAGCCGGACGCACATCAACCGATTTGGTTCGCGAAGCCACAGCCTTTCGTCTCGCGGCCTGCTGAACAGTCCTTCTATTGCAGTACAACTGTCGTCGATGGAAAAACCGTTCTCTGGTATCCCGACACGAAATTTTTCCTGCTTGGTCGGGTGATCGGCGACGAATGGTTCCAGGCCTGGGAGAAAAGCGAATAATGAGTCCACCGCTATTTTTCCACGATAAATTTTTTCAGCAGAAGCATGATTCACTTCTGCTGAACGATACATGCAAACATTAATCAACAAAGCAACCGGAAAATTCGAATGAAAAAAGAGTCTTGCACGCGAGCGGTGAGCTGGTCGTTACCACTCACCCTGATTTTATTTGTCATTTTAACCTGCCTTGGCCAGTACATAGCCGGCGGCGTTCTGCTCATTGCCTTTTGGCTGGCTCTGGCACTGCGGACCCGATTGGGTGAATTTTCAAAAAATTTCACCTTTCCGGTTCTCGTCTTTGCGTGCCTGACCGCGTCGATGTACTTTCCGAGCCCGTTTCTTAAGGTCGGCTCGCTTAGTTCCATGGCGCTCATTACGCCGATACTTCAGGTGATTATGTTCGGTATGGGTACGCAATTAACACTTAACGATTTTTACGGTGTTGTGCGTCAGCCGAAAGGCGTCCTCATTGGCTCCTCACTTCAGTTTCTGGTCATGCCCATTTCCGGTTTTACGCTGGGCAAGCTGTTCGGTTTTCCCGACGAAATTGCGGCCGGACTCGTTCTGATCGGTTCTGTGCCGGGCGGCATTGCCTCGAATGTTATGAACTTTATTGCGCGGGCCAACGTAGCGCTGTCAATTACGCTTACGGCCATCTCAACACTGCTTGCTCCGTTTGCTACGCCGGTACTCATGAAATTTTACGCGGGGCAAATGGTCGAGGTCAATATGTTCGCCATGATGACCAGTATTATGGACATTGTTATTTTCCCCGTGGTCGCGGGCTTCCTGTTTCAGGCGGCGAAAGAGTCGAAACTCTTCAGTCGTCGTATCGCCGGTATGGTCTTTATCCCCCTTGTGGCCGTTCTTGCAATTTATGCAATTCTGGCACTGGTCGGAGGTCCGGAGCAACTGGCCGTTACGCGACGTTTGATCTGGATTGTTCCGCTCTTCTTCTTTGCACCCCTTCTCCTGGCGAAACTTCTTTCCGCGTGGTTAAAGCATCATGAGAAGCAGTTTGAGTCGATGATCGGCGTTGTATCCATGCTGGGCCTGCTCATTATTATAACCGTAATAAACGCGTCGGGCCGCGATTCCATGCTGGAGATAGGAATTCTGCTCATGGTCGCCTGCATGTGCCATATCTTAATCGGTTACATAATCGGCTATAATGTTGCACGTCTGCTGGGCATGGATCGTCAGTCGTGCCGAACTATCTCTATTGAGGTCGGTCTCCAGAATGGCGGGCTGGCATCCGGGCTGGCGGTTGCTATGGGTAAGGCGGCGACCGTGGGACTGGCGCCCGGCGTCTTTGGCCCACTCATGAATATTTCAGGTTCCTGCCTCGCCGGCTGGTGGCGGAATCGACGTGGTGACGACGATAAGCCGGAATCAGAAAACAACGTGACGGAGTCAGACGACTCCAACGAAAGAAGTCAAGCGATATGAAATCAGCAATTTATACAGGAAAAGAGAAAATGGAGATTCGGGACGCCGCGCCTGTCGCCCCGAACGACGATGAAGTGCGTCTGGTCGTTGCCTGGTGCGGAATATGCGGGACCGACCTGCATATCTTTCACGGACGCATGGACAAACGTGTTGCCATACCGCAGGTCATTGGTCACGAGATGTCCGGTACCGTCGTTGAGGTCGGGCGCAAGGTAACGAACTGGCAGCCAGGCGACCGCGTCGTTGTGCGTCCGCTCGACTGGTGTGGCGACTGCCCCGCATGCCGCGCAGGGCACAGCCACGTCTGTATGAACCTGAAATTTATGGGTATCGACAGTATCGGCGCATTTCAGGAGAGCTGGACCGTTAAGGCACGCACCTTGCATCGCGTGCCCGATAACCTCGACCTGAAGACCGCGGCTCTCGTCGAACCGCTTGCCGTGGCCTGTCACGACGTACGCACGGCCGAGCTGGCTCCGAACGAATTCGCACTCGTGCAAGGGGCAGGTCCAATCGGGCTGCTTATCGCTCTGGTTGCTCGCGCCCAAGGGATACGCGTTCTCCTTTCGGAAATCAATCCAAATCGTCTCGCTCTTGCCCGGCAGTTGGGATTCGAAGCGGTCAATCCGATGGAGACCGACCTGGTCGCACTCGTGAATGAACGAACCGATGGTGCCGGGGCCGACGCACTCTTTGAAGTGACAGCCAGCATGCCTGGCGCTGCGAGTATGACGCAGACCGTACGCGTGCGTGGTAAAATTGTCCTCGTAGGCATCTTCAGTACCCCGGCCCCGGTCGATTTACACCGATTCTTCTGGCGCGAGCTGCGCCTGCTCGGTGCGCGACTGTATACGCCTGACGATTTCGACCAGGCACTCGCACTGGCCGATACCGGAAATATGCCCCTGGATTGCGTGATTACCAATACATTCCCGCTCGACCAGATCCAAACGGCGTTCGCCTCACTGGCGGGTAATCCGACAGCGGTCAAGACGCTCATTCAATGTTCACAAAGTTAGCAGAAGTTCACAACATTAGTCAGAGTACACAAATTCTGAATTTACAATAAAGAAATTTAAAAAAAGAGAAAAAACAAAAAATGGAAAAGAATATGTTTTCGCTTGCCGGTAAGACAGCTCTGGTTACCGGTTGCCGACGTGGAATTGGTTTGGGTATGGCCGAAGCGCTCGCGGAGTACGGAGCGGATATCGTAGGCGTGAGTGCCCAATTAGAGCCGCAAGGGAGCCAGGTCGCAACGGCCGTTGAATCGTTCGGACGCATGTTCACGGGCTATCGCTGCGATTTCGCGGACCGCCAGGCCGTTAAAAACCTGATAGAACAGGTCCAGGCCAATCATCCGCAAATCGACATTCTCGTGAATAACGCAGGAACCATTTTACGCAAGCCGGCCGCGGAGCATCCGGACGAATATTGGGACCAGGTTATAAATGTCAACCTGAACGCGTCGTTTTTACTGGCACGCTCCTTCGGCCAACTCATGCTCCAGCGCGGTTACGGCAAGATGATTTTCACCGCGTCCCTCCTGACGTTTCAGGGTGGAATTACCGTGCCCGGCTACGCGGCCAGTAAAGGGGCGATCGGCCAACTCGTAAAAGCCCTGGCCAACGAATGGGCAGGGCAAGGCGTCAACGTCAACGGAATTGCACCCGGATACATTGCCACGGACAATACGGCCGCACTGCGAGAAAACGCAACCCGAAGCCGGCAGATTCTCGAACGCATACCCGCTGGCCGCTGGGGACTCCCGAACGACCTCAAAGGCCCGACCGTCTTTCTCGCCTCCGCCGCTTCTGATTACGTCGACGGTATTATTCTCCCCGTTGACGGCGGATGGCTCGCCCGATAATTTTTTACCAGTGCGCGTTCCGTGACCTTACTCCGGAACGCGTTTCTTTTAATAACGGGACAGTATTCGCCCGGCGTCTGAACTCAGGTCATCGGCTTTTCTTTTCAAAAATTGTCAGACGGCGCACGGGTACATTTCGCTGCTTTACAGTAGACACGCGTATTCTGACAGCTTAGCGAATTATCCGCGAGATAATCGTTCTTTTCGTGGAGCGACCGTCCGGGACAGAAGGCACAGAAACTCGCTATATCACACTTTTTACACTTCTCGCAACGATTTTTCCGGACAAGACTGCGCACGTATTTTATCTGTTCTCCGTTTACTATTTCCTCAAGAGTGCTTTCTCGAAGTTCCCCTAAGGGAAAGAGAAAATTCATGCACGGCAAGACGGTTCCGCTCGGACTGACGTCGAAGACCCCGTGACCGGCACTGCACATGGAATCCAAATCAGTAAAACGTTGCGTAAACTGACAGAGCGATACATCCCTATCTTGCATGATTGTGTACATGCATTCGTCGTCGAGTCGCCATTGGATCGGTTCCTTGTAACCGGCCGGCTTCTGGATTATGCCCAGTTCGATCTGTAACGTGGCGCCCAAGTCCCGGGCGAGCGCGGCCATCTTTCTATGCTCGTTAAAATTCGCCTTCATGAGCGGCATTCTTATGACACTGGGAATATCCAGATTTTTGAAATTTTTCAGACATTCGACTGCCTTGTCCCAAGAGCCAGGCACGCTCGTTATGCCGTCGTGTATTTCGGCGCTCGCGGCGTAAACGGAGCATTGAATACCTCGCGGATGAAACGCCGCCAGACGCTGTGCAAGCACGGGGTCCGAGAGAACCTGGCCGTTTGTCGAGATGTCGATTGCGATGTGAAGGCGGTGAAATTCCGCTACAATTTCCCAAAAGCCGGGGTGAGCGAGCGGGTCACCGGCCAAAATAACGCGCAACAGGCCCAAGGCACGTGCCTGTCGCGCAAAGTGGATCCAATCGTGCGTCGTTAAAACTTCGGCGCTTGCAGGACGTGGATTGTCCTCGTGCAGACACCTCGGCCGACAACTGTACGTTAATTCACAACTGGCTAGTGTGAGTCGGTCTTTTTGATTGCATATGTCGAAAAATCGCTGTTCGTCCAAGGAGTCCCTGACCGCGTCCAGCGAAAGCAACGGTGCCCGCGACGCAAGTTCGGCTGTCTCGCCCCCGATAACGAAAAATTTCGGCAAATATTCGTCGAGAAAAGCCCCGATTTCCGCGTAGGTATTTTCGTCCGCGTTGATCTTGACCAGTCGGGCATGAATCTGATTGAGAACCTCGGGGATCGACTGACCGTTCAGTAGAGGCGCCATAATACGCGCCGCGTCGCCTTCAAAATGAAAAAACTCATGCGTCTTGAGCTGAATAACCGCCACCTCCGGCCGGTCCGTATCCAGGTCATAGACTCCGAAAGCAACGTCCTCACGAACGGAAAAGAGAGAAGCAGCGGTCATTGGTAGACTCCCCCGGTCCTGTTCGGAATGAAATTTGTTGTAAAATTTTGCCTCTGCCCCGGAAAAAAACCTAAGCCGCCACCTGAACAGGGATTTTTGTAGAATAAGGAGTGTTTTTGAAACAATAAAAGCGGGGACGCCGCCCTCTTTTTTGCGTACTTTAGCCGAAACGGGTTGAACAAGAAAGGCGAAAGAGTCGGCGAAGTCAGAGAACCAGCCTGAAGGAAAAATTCGGCCAGTTTACCCCCCCCCCCCACGTTATCAAGGCAAGGTAAAAAACAAAAAAATGGGCTGTTACCATTGTATCTCCCGCATAAAATCTTCCATTTGCACGGAGCTGTTTTGTGAAATAGGGCCCTATAATAAATTACGCCGCGAAGCCACCAAGCAACTCGCCCCCGCCCCATCTGGACATTTTGATTATATTCACGAGTATTATTTTGTCAAGGCCGTGAAAATGCGTAGAAATCCGAGGGCAAAGCCTGTTCAAAAAGTTTGGCGGGGCGAGGAGGTGCTTTTCAAAAGCCCCCCACGAAAAAAACACCCTATCCGTGATAACCGCGACGCCATTCCGCTTGCCAACACCCCGACCCGCAAGCCGCCATTACCCCAAAGACTCTTCCGGAAACGAGAGCGGCTTTTCGCCGAGGGTAACGAGTCGGAAGGGGCCGAACGGGTGGGCCTTAAGCCAGAGATTAATGGTTTCACAGGTAAGGGAATCGACCTTGTCCCGGAGTTCCGAGAGAGTTCGAATGCGACCGAACCGGAACCAGTCGCGGACAATAGCGCGACTTCGGGAGACAGACGACTCCTGCTGCATAATCAGTCCGCTTTTGGTCTGTATTTTGAGTTTATCGAGTTCGTCGTCGGTTACACCGCCATCGGTCAGTTTACGCAGTTCGCTGAGAATCACATCGAGGGATTCCTGGGCCCGAGCGGCGGTCGTTCCGCAATAGCAGTAGACGGCGCCGCGGTCGCCCCGGACCAGAGTCGAGGCACTCACCGTATAGCACAAACCACGCTTCTCGCGTACTTCCGTAAAAAGACGACTGCTCATTCCGCCACTAAGGGCATTGAGTGCACCGAGCAGCGGCCAGTAGTCGGAGTCGTTCGGAGTCAGGCCGGGACAGATGAGTCCGAGGTGCGTTTGCGAGGAATCGAACGGAATGTGACGCGTCAGTGTTGTGCGCTCCGTCTCGCGTGGCAGTGCCCTTGGTTCCGAGTGCCAGTCGCCGAACAGTGCGGCAATCTGGTCGCCGAGCGAATCCCAGTCGAACCGGCCGGCAACGCCCAAGATGGCACCTTCCGCATGCCAGTGACGTTGATAGTAATCGCGTATATCGTCTAGGGTTACGGCCGATAGACCCGCGGCGTCGCCGAACGCCGGACGCCCCCAGGGGGCAGGAAAATAGATCTGGTCAAGTTCGTTGAACAGTTTACCAGACGGGTCGTCTTCCAGTCCGACCAGCTCCTGCATGAGGGCCGCTCGCGCCGACTCCAACTCGTCCTCCGGAAAGACTGGACGACGCAGAAGGTCGGCAAAAAGCGGCAGGGCTTGGGGCAATTTGTCCGCAACCATAGCCTGACTAAAGACCGAATACGATTGAAAAACGTCTTCACTGGAATCGATACCCAGATTCTCCAAGGCGGCCAGGAATTCCCGATTCGAACGCTGGCCGGACCCTCGTGTGAGCATTTCCGCCGTCATACCGGCCAGGCCAAGACGGTCTGCCGGGTCGTAAATCGTTCCAAAGGGGAGCAACAGGGTAAGCGACACGGACTCACACCAGTCCATTTGCTCGCCTAGCAGAACAAGACCGTTGTCGTAAAATCGTACTTTATTATTGGTATTCACTAAAATATCACATTCTGGCACGTTTTTAGTCGAGCCAGGTTTCTTTGTAAATAGTTTGAAAAATATCGAAACCGACTTTGCGGTACAGTTGCAAGGCAGGTCGGTTCTCCGCGGTGACCTCCAGGGTGACCTTCTGGCATCCGGACTCCAGGAATCCGCAGAGTGACCGGCGGAGGACTGCTTCGGCGAGTCCGCGTCGGCGAGCCGAGGCCAGAACGGCCAGGTTCTGTATCTCACCGATATGCGTAGAGCCGCGCAGGCCCTGGATCGTTGCGTAGTATTCAAATCCGCCACCAGAAACGACTTGCGCAACGAGCCAGCAAGATTTCGGCAGGAATTTCGCGTTTCCACATACCTGACGCATCAGGCGCAGACAGGAGTCGAACCGGCGAAATGTGGGAAAGATCAGGGAATCCAACTCGCCTCGGAAGCCAAGATAGACCATGCGGGCATGGTCGTCCACGAACCGGGGATGCCACGGAATCCAGACGAAATTCGGCGGTAATTCCGTTTCATAAACCGGTTGCGCGACCAGATTGTATACCATCTGATACCGCTTAACGTAGTGTAATTTGTCCTGCTGGGAACGTTGCATGTCTACACCCGACGACTAACCCAAGGAAAGCGGCCGCTTCCCCATTTTTTCCTCCAATTCTCTATTCTACCCCCGTTTAACCAAAAGAACAGGTCCCAGCCCGAAAATTTGATGTCAAATTTTATACCGCTCCGTTCCCGGCCGGCCAGCAGTCCGAAATTCGTCTCTCGCAATAAAATTTAAGGTGCACCCCGGCCGGGGGGTGTTCAGCCCGGATTTATCTGTTATAATGGTGAAAATGATTCGTTCCCTGACTCCCGATATTGATAGGGTTGTCGGGGTTCCCTCCAGGCACAACGGTTTTGCTGCCTGAGTATGTGTTGTTATGAGTACCTCGAACCGGGAAACAAAACGAGATCGGTACTTAACGTTTTGATTGCTAGTTCAGAAAGGTTGTTTATGTACGCGATTTTTAAAGATGGTGGACATCAGTATCGGGCCGAAGTCGGTAAGGAACTTTATGTAGACGTTCGAGAGATTGAGCCGGGTACGGAGCTTGTCTTCGACCAGGTTATG
Source organism: Planctomycetia bacterium (assembly GCA_030539295.1). Classification (GTDB taxonomy): domain Bacteria; phylum Planctomycetota; class Planctomycetia; order Pirellulales; family Thermoguttaceae; genus JAUNBG01. The sequence goes on from JAUNSJ010000003.1 coordinate 147,761, forward strand.
CTCGTTTCGGGCGAAAAAGGGACGCTTATCGGTCAGCCGCTGGTTGCTGGTGCCCAGATTACGGCGGAAGTTATGTGCAAGGCGAAGGGTCCGAAACTGGTCATTCGCTGGTTCCGTCGCCGTAAGAACAGTCGTAAAAAGACGGGACATCGCCAGACCTATATTAAGGTCAAGGTGAAAAAGATTGTTGCGCCGCAAGCATAAGCGAGCGGACTGGTTCCTGCTGGTCCGATAAGGATAGGGATTGTGCCCGGGATGAGAAGGCAAAACTTCGCGTTCCGGGTTATTTTTTGGGCGGGAACGACCGATTATAGTGGCATTGCGGTCTTGGGTACAATATAGAGACATAATATATAATAGAGTCGTTTCGAGAGAATCAAAAGCGAACGAGAAGAATGGAGAGCCGAGATGGACGAACGAATTTCACAATGGCTGGCTGACGGACCCCTGGTCATAGACGGCGGTTGGGGTACACAATTACAGCTTCGCGGTCTACCGCTGGGAATGCAGCCGGACCTGTGGAATCTGGAGAATCCGGAAGCCGTCTCGGCGGTTGCCCGTGCCTACGTAGAGGCGGGCAGCGATATCATTTTAAGTAATACGTTTGGTGCGAACCGGTTCGTTCTGGCTCAGTGCGGCGCGGCGGAGCGGGTGCATGACATCAATCTGGCGGGTGCAAAGGTATCGCGAGAGGCGGCCGACGCAGCGACCGGTCGCACGGTGCGTGTTTTTGCCTCAATGGGTCCGTCCGGGAAACTTCTTATGACCGGCGAGGTTTCGGAAGAGGAACTTTTCGACGCGTTTAAGGAGCAGGCGAACGCTATTGCCCAGGCGGGTGTGGACGCCTTTGTCGTTGAAACGATGAGTGACCCACAGGAAGCGGCGCTGGCCATACGTGCGGCGAAGACGACCGGCCGTCCTGTGGTCGGGTCCATGACGTTTGACTCGGGTAAGAATAAGGATCGTACCATGATGGGTACGACGATCGAGCAGGCGGTAAAAGCGCTGACCGCCGCTGGGGCCGACGCAGTGGGCGCGAATTGCGGACAGGGAATCGACGGATTTATTCCGTTGTGCCAGCGATTTCGTGCGGCGACGGAGCTTCCGCTCTGGATGAAAGGGAATGCGGGCTTGCCGGAAATGCGTGATGGGCAGACGGTCTATTCGCAGACGCCGGAAGCCTTTGCGGAAAAGGCGAAATTACTTCTGGACGAAGGGGCGTCCTTTATTGGCGGCTGCTGCGGGACGACTCCGGACTATATTCGGGAACTTCGGAAGCTGCTGCCAGTGCGTGCGAGGTAAGGATCGGGGGCGAGTCGAAACGAAGGGGCGAGTTGAAACGGAGGGGCCAATGAACAGTGAGCAAGAGATGAAATCCGTTTTGGTCACAGGAGCGACCGGTTTTATAGGTCAGACGTTGGTGCGTGATTTGTGTCGGCAGGGAGTGCATGTGCGGATTCTCGTGCGTTCGCGAGCGAAGGCGGAGGTTTTTCACAACTTGCCTGCCGGACAAATTCAGGTTCTGGACGGCGACCTTGACTCCATTGCGGACAAGCGAGGTGATTTGGCGGGTATTGACACGGTCTTTCATGTGGCCGGACTGACGCGAGAAGTGCGTTGTGGTGACTTTGTTCGTGTCAATAGTGAGAGTACGGTTCGTCTTGCGGAATGTGTCCGGGACATAAACGGGCCGGGTGGCAGTCCGCCTGTCTTTGTCTACATCTCGTCTCTTGCGGCGGCGGGCGTGGCCTGTAAACTACCGCGGGGGGGAGGCTTTCGCCCGCGTAGCGAAGAGGACTATCCGCAGCCGGTCTCTCCCTACGGCATAAGTAAATGTTCTGCGGAACAAGCCTTGGCCGAGTTGTCAGACGAGTTACCCATTACGATTATTCGTCCGGCTATTGTCTTTGGGGAAGGCGACTTGCATGGTCTGTCGCTGTTCCGCATGGCGAAGAAATCACTCTTTTTCTTTACGCCTGGCTATCGCGACCGTGAATTTTCTTATATTCACGTGGCGGACCTGTCTCGCCTTATCCTTGCGGCAGCACAAAGAGGGGAGCGTCTTTCGCAGCACACGTTCGAACTCATACCTGGGACCGAGTGGCGTGCGCGGGAAAAGTACTGTACAGGGCAGGGGGTCTACTTTGGCGCGGCGCCGGAGCGGATGCCTCTTTCGCAATACGGCAAGGCATTGGCGGCGGCGTGTGGTCGTAAGCGTGTGCGAGCCTTTCGCACGCCTCCAGTAGGAGTCTGGATCGGTGCATTTGGTTCGGAAGTTGTTAAAAAGATCAGGCGGTCGCCAACGGCGTTCGACCTGAACAAAGCGGTAGAGGCAATGACAGGTCCGTGGATTTGCACGTCGCAGAAAGCGGAATCGCAATTGAAATTCACGTTTGATGTCCCCCTTGCTGTTCGGATTCAGCAGACTGTAGCCTGGTACGAGCAGGCAGGCCTTTTGTAGGGTATGTTTGAATTCTGGCAATTTTTTGTCCCATTTTTATCGTGCGACCGGGAGATCTTCCCACCGTGTTGTGTAGCAGGGCGAGACGAATTGGGAGGAAGGTCGCCATGCCCTGTCGATGCCTTCGGAGGCGAAGAAGAGGTGCCCGGAACCTGACCGGCGATTGAATTCATCGACTTTCTTCAGCAGGCGATCTTCCCGCTCACGTCGTTCGGCGGGAACGTCCGGGTCCGGGTCGAAGAGCCGCTTTTGTGACGCGGCTACCTTCTTGTCCACCGTATTCATGAGCAGTACAGACGCCCTTTTATAGGCTATTTCCGGACGGTAGATATTCCGCAAAATCGATAGGGCCGTTCGTAAAATCTCAAATGTACTATCCGTCGGCAGCGTCAGGCCTTGCATCCCGACCGGCGTGTACTGCGGCAAGTCGGTACGAAATCGACTCGTATAAATACCAACGCTGACAGCTGTGGCAACGGTCCCCTCATCGCGCAGACGTTTGGCTCCTTTGGTCGCAAAGGAGGAGACGGCCTTTTCCAGCTCTTGCAGCGATTCCACCGGCTCGCCGAACGAGCGCGAGACCTGAATGTTCTGACGCGGCGGCGGTTGACTCTCCAGCTCGTAGCAAGGCTCGCCCCGTAATTCACGCACAAGTCGCTCCTCCACAATGGAAAAATTCTTACGCATCCAGGACGGCTCCACTTTTGTCAGGTCCAGCGCCGTTTTCAGGCCGAGTTTCTGAAATGAAGTGAGCAGGCGCCGACCCACGCCCCAAACATCGCCAATGGCCAGTCGGGCAAGACGCTGTGGTCGCCGCTGTTCGTCGAGCAGGGAGCAATAACGAACGCCGGTCTGCTTGGCCAGACGATTTGCCGCCTTGGCCAGCGTCTTGGTCGGACCAATTCCGAGCGCGACGGGTATCCCGGTCCACTTGGGAACCGTGGCCACCATTTCATGTGCCAAATCGTTCAACTCGCGGGTTTGCTCCGTCGTAATCTGAAAATTTTCCACGCTATGACCGCAAAAGCGGCCTGTCAGGTCTATAAAGGATTCATCAATGGAATAAATTTCGATATCGCCGGACCACTGCCGAATCGTCTGCATAACCCGGTGACTCATATCCGCGTAGAGACTGTAGTTGGACGAGCAGACAATGACGGCGCCCGCGTCGGCCAGACGCTTAATCTGAAAATAGGGCACGCCCATGGCTATGCCGAGTGCTTTGGCTTCCGGGCTTCTGGCAACGACGCAACCATCGTTATTGGAAAGGACAACGACCGCGCGATGCTCCCATGCCGGGTGAAAAACCTTCTCACACGACGCGAAAAAACTATTACAGTCCAGAAGTCCAATCACTCTCATTTTATGTTGTGCAAATCTTTTTTTCTATGCGGTACGGCTGACGAAAATAACAGGGTCATTCACTGTTAATATTCTACCTCGAAATGGGGCATCGTCAAGAATAATATCGGCAAAACCGGCGAATAAGGGAGCGTGTCTGCGGAGTGGATCCGATACGAGATGAATATTGCATATTAGATATACTTGTTGGAATATTGTAAAACTATTAAACCAGGCTGAGTGAGAAAAAGGCGTCAGGGGTTTATGATTTAAATTGTATATGATATGACGAGAATTGTTCAAGAAAACACTTGACATTTGCCGCATTTGCGATCATAATGAAAAAAGTGGTTGAAAGCAGGTTACTTGTTTAAGTTTTAGCTTTCAGCGAAGAAGATTATTGCAACTCTAACACAAGGAGAGAAGAAACATGAGAAAGAGTCTGGAGAATTTCTACACGGTTAAGCTGACAAATGTGCACGGGGGCGGAATTTTCTCGCCCGTAAGAAAACTGTTGGCCTTTACGCTCGTTGAATTATTGGTAGTTATTGCGATTATTGGTATTTTAATCGCATTGCTTCTGCCAGCGGTGCAAGCCGCCCGTGAAGCTGCACGGCGTATGGAATGTTCCAATAAATTGAAACAGATCGCCCTGGCTCTTCATAATTATCATGATGCACACAAAATGTTTCCGCAAGGAGGCGTCACCGTATGTCAAAATGGTACAAGTGAAAGTGTTACAGGTATGGCCTCATTTCTGGTCATGATTCTGCCTTATATCGAACAAACGTCGATTTATGAGGGGGCATGTGCGGCGAACAAACAGTACCACAGTGTCTATGCCCCTCCCTGCTCCTGGCTCAATCGTGGCGTTCATCAAAATGCCAAGCCGTACCATCACCCCATTTCGTCTTACTGGTGCCCCTCCGACCCCGAAGCGGTTTGGTCTGATGAAGGCTTGTCTTGCCGAACAAGTTATGTAGGGTGTCACGGCGACTGCACTGGAACGATGACATATACTCCGGAAGGGGCAGACGAAAATGCTAACCTGCTCCGCGGAATCTTTGGTTTTTTAAAGAACAAAGGCACCGGAAAGGGAGCATCAACCGATCGATGGATTGGTATAGAGAATGTTTTGGATGGTACTTCCAACACGGCGATGATTTCAGAGCGTACAATAGGTATGTTATCTGGGACAGGAGAACTGGCCGCAAACACATTGAATTACAAACGAGGTTGGGCATTAAGAGCAGGGAGTCGCGCAACCTGCATGGGTACCAAAGGAGGTAGCGGTCTTCTGAATGTAAAATCCATGGCCGTTAATTCAGTGAAAGTGACATGGACGAGCATGCCGCAGCACTACAATTACATGGGACATAATTTTGCAACAGGAGCATTGGTCGCAACCGGTTTTAACTGTTTACTTCCGCCTAATGCGCCGTCTTGTGAAGCCGGTGGCGGGTCTCTGCTTGTTTCCCCCGTTATTGCCACGGTTCAAAGTTATCATGGTGGTGGCTGCAATGTGGCTCTGGCCGATGCTTCTGTTCGATTTGTCTCTGATACAATTGATGTAGGTTCCCTTTCCGTAACCTACGGTGGTATGTACACTGGCGAAACCAAATTTGGAATTTGGGGTGCAATGGGTTCTTGTGCCGGCGGCGAAACAACAAGCATGTAACATGGACGTTTTGCGATGAAATATAGATCATTTGAGAATATCAAAAATGGAGGACTGTGTGTTGAAAAAGACTTTTAGAGTGAATGTGTTCCTTTTGACCGGACTTTTATGTTTGGTCGCCTTGGGATGTTCAAATAAATTTAATCTTCAGGATATTGTTGGCACCGTGACGATTGACGGTCAGCCCGCAGCGGAAGCAGGAGTCGTTTTTGTCGCCTTGGACCCCGACGGACGTGATTGCGGCGGACGGACCGATGAGAATGGCGTCTTTACAATGACGTCTTCCGTGGGAAAGGGCGGTGATGGCACCAGCCCCGGAAAATACAAAGTTTACTTTGAGAAAATGGTGCCCGCAAAAGATTTGCCAACAGACGACCCTCGGCGGACAAAAGCCGCAATTGAGAGCGATATGTATTTCAATAATTTGCCTGAACGCTATCGCATTGAGAACGAGAAAGCCGAGTTTGAAGTCGAAGTTGTCAAGGGGAAGAACAACTTTACCTTTGACCTTAAGAGCAAATAGAAGGCTCTGCAAATAAAAAACGGCAAGTGACTCCCTAACCTGTCGCAGGGAAATTAGGGAGTCCCTGCGATTCTGAATTCAAAAAGTTAAACGTTGATCTGTACTTAGCTGTCCCGCCCTATAACCTAACCACAAGGAAGAAGTATGAAAAAAGCTGCACTACCGCTTACTCTGTTAATGACCTTTATTTTAACCTGTTCGGCCGCCAATGGTCAGCAGGGCTATGGCGATGATGTCGATACACTGGCACCGCCCCGAATCTGGTGGGGCGATAAGATACCCGAGGAGTACAGCGACGCGAATCGTCCCTGGCAAGGGATTCCCAGTATTGAAGTCACATCGGACCATCGCGTTTGGGTAACCTGGTTTACCGGCGGACGCGATGAAGGGGCAAGTAACTATACACTCCTTATTACAAGCGATGATAAAGGCGAAACGTGGAGTCAGCCCATCTTTGCGATCGACCCGGAAAGTACGGTCCGCGCGTATGACCCCTCCCTCTGGTATGACCCGCTCGGTCGACTTTGGGTCTTCTGGGCACAAGGTAATATTAGTCGGCATGACGCGAATAAAAAGATCATCGAAGGCCCGGACGGCGATAAGATACGCGATTGTCGAGCTGGCGTTTGGTGCATGATTACGGACAATCCCGAAGCTGGTACCGACGCGGTATGGAGCGAACCGCGACGTATCTCCGATGGTATTATGCTCAATAAGCCCATTGTCGATTCCCAAAATCGGTGGCTTTTCCCCATAGCCGTCTGGCGACGTAATACCCGGTATCCGGTCGACCCGGAACAGCATATTGGCCCCAATGTTTTTGTTAGTACCGACGAAGGTAAAACGCTGTCTCTGCTCGGACATTCGAAATTGGAAGCGAAAAAATCAGGTTGGGATGAACATCACATAGTCGAGCGGCACGATGGTTCCTTCTGGATCCTTGTCCGAGTCCTCCATGGCATGGGCGAAGCTTTCTCCAATGATGGCGGTAAGACATGGACCGACGTTGAGCCTTCGCCGGTTATCAAGCAGACCGCAAGTCGCTTCTGTATTCGCCGCTTGCAATCGGGCAATCTCATTCTGGTTAAAAACGGTCCCGTTGGCGAAGATGTAGGACGTAATACGATTATGGCGGCACTTTCGACCGACGATGGCAAGACGTGGAGCGAACCGCTTGTGATCGATGAACGAAATGATGTAACCTATCCGAACGCAACACAGTCGCCGGATGGAACCATTTACGTTGTTTACGACCATGGCCGATATTCCAATAAGGAAATTCTCATGGCACGTTTTACGGAAGATGACCTCGTCAAAGGGGAATTTGTCTCCAAGGACGCAAAAACAAGAATGTTGGTTAATAAAGCAGGGAAATAATTTTTTCCCTGTAAAACAAAAGAAAGGTGAAAAGAGAGTCAATCATGAAATTCAATTTTGCACTTTGTGCTCTGCTGTTCTGCATCATGGCTATTAATAGTCAATGGACGAACGCGGAGCAGGGCATTGGCGACGATGCCGATCCGCTCGCGATTCCCAAGGTCTGGAAAGCGAATGAAATTCCGGAAGATTACAGCGATGCGAAACGTAAATATCAGGGAATTCCGAGTATTGAGGCGACCGGCGAAGGTCGGCTTTGGGTGACCTGGTATGCCGGCGGACGCGGTGAGGATGAATACAATTATGTGCTTTTGATTACAAGCGACGATAAAGGAAAAACTTGGAGTAAACCGCTGTTTGCAGTTGACCCGCAGGATACTACTCGCGCGTTTGACCCGTCCCTCTGGCGCGATCCGCAAGGTCGTCTCTGGATCTTTTGGGCACAGGCGAATGTCGCGCAGCGTGATGCCGATGGGAAAGTTGTTCCGCATCCGCGAGACCGGTTTATTCGTGACTGTCGCGCCGGTGTTTGGTGCATGACCTGCGAGCATCCGGAAGCGGGCGTCGACTCCGTCTGGAGTGAACCGCGACGTATTGCCGACGGCATTATGCTCAATAAGCCGATTGTTGATTCTCGCGGTCAGTGGCTGTATCCCATCTCGAATTGGCGCTACGTGTCACGCTATCCCGTTCCGGACGAACTCATGCACGGCCCAACCATTTACAAGTCGGAGGATGAGGGAAAAACTGTTAAACTTTTTGGTTTTTCCAAACTTGAGCAGTCGAAATCACGGTTCGATGAGCATAATATTGTTGAGCTTTCCGACGGGACGTTATGGATGACTGTGCGTACACTTGCGGGTTTTGGCGAGGCCTATTCGAAAGACGGTGGCAAGACGTGGAGCGATACGGTTCCGTCGCCTGTCATTAAAAACACGTCCAGCCGGTTCTTTATGCAACGTTTGCAATCGGGGCATATTCTGCTGATTAAGAACGGTCCGGTTGGGCAGGATATTGGTCGGAAAGTGATCACCGCGTCGCTTTCGCAGGACGATGGCAAGACGTGGACGGAGCCGCTTGTTCTTGATGAACGCGAGGATGTCACCTATCCGGGCGCCGCGCAAGCCGCCGACGGCACGATCTACGTCGTTTGGGATCGCGGTCGTATTAAAGAGAAAGAAATTCTCATGGCACGCTTTACGGAAGACGACCTCATTCAGTCGAAGTTCGCCTCGCCGGATAGCGAAACGAAAGTGTTAATTAATCAGGCATTTGGCATTCGCTAATTGCTTCGTGTGCACAATAGCTCCGGGAGTGTTATTCATGAAAAGTATCGCTACGATAACAGTTCAGATATACTGTATTATATTTGCAATATGTGTACAGTGTGAGGGTCAGTCGAATCAGGATCTGACCGACCCCTTGCAGCCACCGGTGATTTTAACCGAACTCCCGGAGCCGTATAATGACGAAAACCGCTTGTTTCAAGGGATTCCGTCCTTACAGCCGACGTCGAACGAGCGACTCTGGCTCACCTGGTTCAGTGGCGGCCGTGGCGAAACCTGCGAAAATATTGTTCTGTTGGCCACCAGTGGCGATCGGGGCGAAACATGGAGTAAGCCGATCATGGCGATCGACCCGCCTGGTGTGGTTCGCGCATTTGATTCCTCCCTATGGCAGGACCCGCGTGGCCGGCTCTGGCTCTTCTGGTCGCAAGGTGAAGAGACTCAAAACAATCCAACAATTTGGGATGGTCGCGCTGGTGTCTGGTGTATGACCTGTGACCATCCGGAGCTGGGCGAGAAGGCGGTCTGGAGCGAACCACGCCGACTCTGCGATGGAATTATGAACAATCAGCCCATCGCCGATTCCCAGGGGCGATACCTGCTCCCGGTCTCCGTTTGGCGCTTCGATTCCAAATATTTCATACCGCACACGGACCGTGGCGCTCTGGTTTACGCCTCGGAGGATGAGGGGAAAACTTTTTCACGGCTTGGCCGTGCGGAAGTGCCAAAAGAGGACTCCGTCTTCGATGAGCACAATTTAATTGAAAAACGTGACGGATCGTTCTGGATGACGATTCGTACCCGCTACGGGTTAGGCGAATCGTTTTCCACCGATGGCGGTCGCACGTGGACCGTCGCTGCGCCGTCGACTGTACTTAAGCACACGTGCAGTCGATTCATGATTCGACGCTTGCAGTCCGGCCGTCTGCTCCTGGTAAAAAACGGAAATTATAATGAAGACGTTGGCCGGACGAAAATGATGGCATTTCTGTCGGAAGATGAGGGTCAAACGTGGCTCGGCGGACTCCTGCTTGACGATCGGCCTGAAGTTTCCTATCCCAATGGCAATCAGGCGGAGGATGGCACGATCTACGTAACATGGGATTACGCACGCTACGGTGGCAAAGAAATTATGGTTGCCCGATTTACAGAAGAAGATATCCTTGCCGGAAAAGCCGTTTCACAAAATTCGAAACTCAAAATCGTTGCAAATAAGGCAACGGGCAAATAAGTTGTGATAACGTAACATACAAAAATAGAGGAAAACGTATGAAAGTGAATTGGATATTGGCCACAATTGGGTTCTGTCTCCTGGCCTGTTATGGCTCCCGAGTACTAGCTCAGCAGGGTTACGGAGATGACGCGGATACCTTTGCAGTGCCCAAAATCTGGAAAGAAATTCCCAAAAATCTGCGCGACGAAAATCGCGTTTGGCAAGGCGTTCCGAGTGTCGAGGCGACTTCTGACAACCGCGTTTGGGTAACCTGGTTCTCCGGGGGTACGATGGAACCGCATGCGGATAATGTCGTCTTACTTGCGACGTCGGCAAATAAGGGCGACGACTGGAGTGAGCCATTGTTTGCTGTCGACCCGCAGGATACGACGCGTGCCTCTGGTCCGTCTTTATGGTATGACCCGCTGAAGCGTTTGTGGATTCTCTGGCATCAGAGCAATATTCATGTTCATGACGCCCATAAAAAGCTGGTGTATGAGGCGAACGGAGATGAGATCCGCGATTGCCGCGGCGGCGTCTGGTGCATGATATCCGACAATCCAGAGGCGGGGGCAGACGCTTCCTGGAGTGAACCACGTCGTCTTTGTGACGGCTTTTGCCTTAACAAACCGATTGTGGATTCGCGAGGGCAGTGGCTCTTTCCAGTTTGCGTTTTACGCTATAATTCGCGCTATCCGGTCGATGCAAAATTTTTAATCGGGCCCAATATTTTTGTCAGTAACGACGAAGGAAAGACTCTTTCATTGCTTGGGCATTCGAAGCTCGACTGGAAAAATTCCTGCTGGGACGAGCATAACGTGGTCGAGCGGAGTGACGGGTCACTGTGGCTTACGGCACGTGCACTTTATGGTTTTTGTGAAGGTTTCAGTACCGACGGCGGGAAGACATGGACCGATATGAAGCCGTCGCCAACGATTAAGCACACAAGCAGTCGGTTCTTTATGATGAAATTGCAATCTGGCAATCTTCTTCTCGTGAAAAACGGGCCTGTGGGCGCTGATACCGGACGCAATACGATAACGGCGTCGCTTTCAAAAGATGACGGCAAAACGTGGTCCGAGTCGCTCGTTCTGGACGAACGCAAAAACGTCACATATCCGAACGGAGCGCAAGGGCCTGATGGTACGATTTACGTCGTTTATGACCATGGACGCCATGACGAAAAAGAGATCGTTCTTGCCAGGTTCACTGAAGAAGACCTTGTCGCAGGAGAGATTGTCTCGCCTGTTGGGAAAACAAAAATTATTGTCAATCAAGCGACTGGAGTTCTATAATGAAACTTCGCCTCATTTTCAGTTTACTGTTTTTTTGTATGGCAGGATGCGTATTTGGACAGACGTCGGAGAAGACGGTTTACAATACGATTTCCATTCCGCAAATTGACTGGAACGACAGAACCGATTTGCAGATTGTAACAGACCAGCGGGACGGGGTCTATCTGGGTCACGTTAATACGGTACTTCTGGACGATGACAAGACGATTCTGGCGGTCTATCCGCAAGGTCACGCGTCGGGCGCGATTCAGTACAAAAAAAGTTTAGACGGCGGTCTGACCTGGGGCGAATGCCTGTCAACTCCGAAGAGCTGGGAGCAGAACGACGAATGCCCCACCATGTTTCGCACCGTCGACGCTAATGGCAAGAAGCGCATTCTCGTTTTTCAATCGGGGTCCTTTCCGATAAAAATGTCCGTTTCGGAAGATGAAGGAGAGACCTGGAGCGAATTCGCGCCTATTGGCCCTTATGGCGGCTTCGTTGCCATGTCGTCAATGATTCCGCTCAATACAGGCAAGGGTCATTACATTGCATTTTACAACGACCGCGAACGTAAGACCGACGGCAGTAACGAATGGTTCTGGAGCACGACGCGGTTGCTCTATTCGATCGTAACGCGTGACGGAGGGGTAACGTGGGAAGAGCCGAAACTCATTCTGAAACGCAGCGATATTAATGCGGGCGAACCGTGCGCGGTACGCTCTCCAGACGGTAAACAGATCGCCGTTCTTCTTCGGGAAAATACAAGAAGATACAATTCACAAATAATTTTTTCGAACGATGAAGGCGAAACCTGGACAGATCCGGTGCCACTACCGAACTCATTAACCGGAGACCGTCACGTGGCACGATATTTGAACGACGGTCGTTTAATTGTCCTCTTTCGACAGATGTCACTTCCGATAAACGGTACGCCTTTTTCCGGTGACTGGGTTGCCTGGGTCGGCTCTTATAGTGATCTGGTCCATCAGAGCGAAGGCGATTTCGTTATTCGCCTAAAGGACAATTTCGGTGGAGATTTTTCATTCCCGCCGACCGGAGTTGTAGCCAGGGAAGTCGATTGTGGTTATTGTGGAGTCGTCGTACAAAAAGACGGCACGGTTGTTGCGACGACTTACGGCTGCTGGGACAAGGAGAAGAAGCACTACATCCTTACGGTGCGAATTCCCATGGGAGAACTGGCCGAATTGAAATAGGTTTAATTTTTTGAGGCTTCGTTGCGGAAGGTTCGCGGCGTTTTTGTCATCGAAATAACGGTTACGAAGTCTCGCACCGGGTGAAATGACGCAAATTGTATACAATTTTGACGCAAATTGTATATTATCGCGCTTGACAAGTCACAGGAAATAATCATAATGTCATAACAAGCGTAGAATCGAAGTTTGCGGTATACGTTTGTTATGACAGTACCGAACGCAACGGTTCTGGAGATGAAAATGAAAACAGGTGCGGGAAATTTATCGTCACGATTTCCACAAAAGAAGGAGATCCTTCTGATTACGGAAACCTCGCGCAGCTTTGCCAGAGGGATATTGTGCGGCGTTATGCAATATGTGCAAATGCACCAAACGTGGAATTTGTTTCATCTCGAACGGAACATTCAGGAGAAATATCCCGATTGGCTTACGCACTGGCGTGGCGACGGAATTATTTCGCGGAGTGGTTCGACGGAATTATGCAATATATTGGCGACCAAAGGTGTTCCTGTCGTTGAGCTGTTGGGCGATGGCAAGAAGTATCCAGCACACGTGTCCATAGACGAACAGGTGAGTACGCATCTGGCGGCGGAACACTTTTATCAGCGGGGATTTCGGCATTTTGGCTTTTTCTCGCTGGGGCATAACTGGTGGTCGCAAGAGCGGTGCGATCGTTTTGTGGTGGCACTGGAGTCGCTGGGATGCACTTGCAGTGTTTCGCCAACGACGAAGCTGGAGACCGATGCCTCGCTCCCGTTGGTCTGGCGGATCGGAATAGAGAATCGGATTGTTGCCTGGGTGGACAGTCTTCCGAAGCCGGTAGGTGTTTTTTGTCCGTGGGATATCCATGCATTGCATTTTATGAATATATGTCGTTTACATGGCGTATCCGTACCGGAGCAGGTGGCAGTTCTAGGCTACGGTAATAACGCGGATTTATGCCGGTGGTCGGAACCGTCTCTTTCGAGTATCGCTCCGAACGGTCGTGAGGTTGGCTTTCGAGCGGCGGAACTTCTGGCCGGAGCGCTGGCCGGGCGACCGCTCCCGGAGGCATCCCTGAAGGTTCCTCCTTCCCACATTGAGGCGAGGAATTCCACGGATTTTACGGCCGTTCGGAATCCGGTTTTGATTAAGGCGATTCGCTTTATTCGTGACAACATATCGGGTAATCCGGGTGTCGCGGATTTGGTGCGTCATTTGAAAGTATCGCGTTCGACCATACTCCGCATGTTTACCAAGGAGCTTGGTTGCACGCCGAATGAAGAGATAATGAGGCGTCGTATGGACTGGGCAAAGCAACTGCTGCGTGAAACGGACATGACGGTTGTTGAGATCGCGAATCAGCTTGCTTTTTCATCGCCGTCGAGTTTTGTGCGGTCGTTTCGGACCACTTATGGTATGACACCGCAGGAATTTCGGTCCACAATTAACAAAAATGGAATATAAAAAGGATTTGATAATCTTTGGAAAGAGAATCATGACAACAGTATTGACCTTTGGTGAAATGATGATGCGAATGGCGCCGTGCGGGTATAAGCGATTGGCGCAAACCTTGCCGGGCACGCTCGAGGTTACGTATGCGGGCGCGGAAGCGAACGTTGCCGTTTCCATTGCCATGTTGGGCGGGAGGAGTCGTTTTGTTACGGCGCTTCCGAAGAACAAACTTGCGGAAGCGGGAGCAACGACGTTGCGTGGACTGGCGGTTGATACGGAGCATATAGTGTGGACAGATTCCGGACGTATGGGAATCTACTTTGTGGAAACAGGAGCGAACCAGCGGAGCTCCCTCGTTGTTTATGACCGCGAAGGAACGGCTATTGCGACGACGGAGGCCGCTGCCTATTGCTGGGAGAAGTGCATGGCCGGCTGCGGCTGGCTGCATGTATCCGGTATAACGCCTGCTCTTTCGCGGCAGACCGCGGAAGCGACCTTGGCCGCGGTTCAGGCTGCCCGGAAGTACGGACTGACCGTTTCTCTCGATTTAAATTTTCGCAAGAAGTTATGGCGTTGGGACCCCGAATGCGTGGGTCGACCTCTTGCTGAAAAGACAATGCGAACGATTTTGCCCTTTGTTGACGTACTCATTGCCAACGAGAGTGATTGTGCCGATGTTCTTGGTATCGTCGCCGGGTCGAGCGATACGGAGCGTGGTGTTCTTGATATCGATCGCTATCCGGCGGTGGCGTCGGCCGTGGCGGGGCAGTTCCCCAATCTGACGCACGTTGCGATCACCCTGCGTGAAAGCGTCTCGGCCACGCATAACAACTGGGGCGCCATGTTCTACGACGTTGCCGCGAAAAAGGCCTTCTTCGGGCCGACCGACGCCGAGGGTCATTACAAGCCGTACGAAATTCGCGCGATTGTCGATCGGGTAGGTGGGGGCGATGCCTTTGCTGCCGGTCTTATTTACGCAATGACTTCGGACGACTATGCGTCTCCGGAGAAGGCTATTCGGTTTGCCGCCGCGTCCAGCTGTCTCGCGCATTCGGTTTATGGCGATTTTAATTACACGTCGCGGTCCGAAGTGGAGTCGCTGCTCGCCGGTAATGGTTCCGGCCGGGTCCAGCGATAAATTTTTAATCACCCCATGTTCGACCACCCTATGTTTCAGAAAGGTTTATGTCATGTTACGCAAAGTCCTCACCCTGCTTTTTAAAATTTTGCTCATTGTGGGACCCGGTCTGTTTTGTGTCGGATATACGATTGGCACAGGCAGTGTGACGTCCATGATTGTCTCCGGTTCGAAATATGGTACGACCTTTCTATGGGTGGTCGCGTTGAGTTGCATCTTTTCCGCTGTACTTATGGAGGCTTACGGTCGACTTGCCTTGGTTACAGGCAAAACGGCCCTGACGAATATGAAGCATGAGTTGCCTTTTGGTCGCCGCGGCTCGGTTCTCTTTGCGTTTGTGACGATGATTATGGTGATTGCGGGCCAGTGGTCTTGTCTGTCGGGGCTGGTCGGGTTGACCTCGCATTCGGTGTGTGAAATCTGCCGGCTGGTCGGCTTACCGCTGCCGGGCAGTGTTTTTTGGCAGGTTATTGTTGTGGCGGTTTTCGCGTTGGCGGTCCTTTATTTCCTGTTCTGGTTCGGTAATTACTCGCGATTCGAAACCATGCTGGTCGTTCTGGTGACGATACTTGGTCTGTCGTTTATTGCGTCGCTGTTCCTTGTATCGCCGACGGCAGGTGCGGTAGCGCAAGGGCTGGTTCCGCGATTGCCGAACGTTCCGGGCGGGTCGCTCTTAATTGCGGCCATGGTGGGCACGACCCTTGCGGCACCGACGTTCGTTGTTCGTCCCATCCTCGTACTGTCCAAAGGTTGGTCGAAATCCGATTTAAAGGTCCAGCGTCGCGACGCCATATTTTCTGCCTTGGTCATGTTCATTATAAGCGGGTCCATAATGTGTGTGGCGGCTGGGGCCATTTATGACCGGGGCGGGAAACCGGTCGAATCGGTTATGGATATGGTCGAGACCTTGCGTCCTATCGCCGGGTCGGGTGCTTCTCTGTTGTTCCTCTTCGGCATGATTAGTGCTGGTCTGTCGTCCATATTGCCCATTGCCATGGTGGCCGGCTTCATGAAACATGATTTCGAGGAACGTCCGATCGACGTGCAGGCCAAGGATTTCCGCGTTTTGGCTGCTGTTGCCTGTTTGTTCGGACTCATTGTGCCGGTCCTTGGCACGAATCCGGTCGTGGCACAGGTCGTAACCCAGGTAGCACAAGTCTTTGTTCTTCCATTAGTTATAGGTGGTATTATCCTTCTGGTCAATAAGAAATCGCTCATGGGTGACCACAAGGCAGGCCTTTTCCTGAACTGCGGTCTACTCCTGTCATTTGCCTTCTCGCTGGTCATGTCGTGGCAGGCCGTGGCTGGTCTGATTCAAGGCTGACTTCGTCTGTCGACTCGGCAGCTCAGTGGAAACAAAGCAGTATTGTATTAAAATTACGGATATACAATACTGCTTTACTTTTTTACTTATGTTATTGGAATTAAAGTTCCGCGTTTGGAATCCCTTGAAAAGAGGCGGAAACAGGGTATAATGGCCTATTGGTGGATGTGCGCTGGATTTCTGACGTAGGTCCCTGTTCCAACTTGAGGTTGGAGCTTTCGCGTAGCGTCCGACCGGCTTTGTTTCCCGGCGGTAGCGGCTATGCAAAATAAAATGAGTAGAGATCGAGAGGATATGACCATGTTGAAAGTTGTGCTGCCGGACGGTTCGGAGAAGTGTTTTGATCATCGCGTTCGCGTTGTCGACGTGGCAAGTGAAATTAGTGCGGGACTGGCGCGAGCGACGCTGGCGGCGAAAGTAACGATGGCGGGGTCCTCTGGTCCCGAAGAAAAACTGCTTTCGGCAACGGACTGGCTCCCGGAAGAGGGAGAGCTGAGCTTGCGATTGCTCACGAAGAAAGATCCGGAAGCTTTGGCAATTATGCGTCATTCGGCGGCGCACGTTATGGCCCGTGCCGTTATGCGCCTTTTTAAGGATGTTCAGTTGGCGTTTGGTCCGACCGTCGATCATGGTTTCTATTACGATTTCTGGAAAGAAACGCCCTTTGTGGAAGAGGATTTCGCTCGCATTGAAGAGGAAATGAAGAAAATTGTCAAGGCGGATGAGCCGTTTGAGCGAGTTGAAATGAGTCATGCCGAAGCGATCGAACTGCTTACCGGGATGGGTCAGACGCTCAAGGTGGAGCATTTGAACGAGGGGCTGGCGAGTGAAGAGACGGTCTCTTTCTACCGACAGGGCGAATTTGTCGACCTCTGTCGCGGCCCGCATATTCCCAGTGCGGGCGCTATTGGCGCCTTTAAACTGCTCTCTGTAGCCGGCGCCTACTGGAAAGGCGACGCCAAGCGTCAGCAGCTGCAGCGGCTTTACGCAACGGCGTTCTTCGATAAGAAGGAGCTGGAGACCTATCTGACGCAGATTGAGGAAGCGAAGAAGCGTGACCATCGTCTGCTCGGCAAGCGACATGAACTGTTTATGGTCGATCCGAAAATCGGAAGCGGACTGGTTGTCTGGCTGCCGAAAGGGGCGATTATTCGGCACGAACTGGAAAATTTCCTCTACGGCGAACTGATTCGTCGCGGATATCAGCCGATGTATTCCCCGGTTATTTGTCGCGTTGAGCTCTTTGAGACCAGTGGCCATTATCCGTATTATGCGGACAGCCAGTTCCCGCCTATGGTACTCGATGACGGCGACCGTTATCTCTTGCGACCGATGAACTGCCCGCTCCATGTTATGGTGTATCAGTCGAAGCCACGGAGCTATCGCGAATTGCCGCTGCGTTTGGCGGAATTTGGCAATGTGCACCGATTTGAGCAGTCGGGCGAGTTGAACGGTATGACGCGGGTACGCGGTTTTACGCAGGACGACGCCCATATCTTCTGCACGGAAGAACAGGTGGAAGAGGAGTTCAAAAAGTGTATTGAAATGACGCTCATGGTGCTTAAGACGATGGGCTTTAACGACTACAGTGTCCGCTTGAGTTTTCGCGACTGGACCAGTGACAAATATGTGGGCGACGCAGAGAACTGGAAAAAGGCGCAAGCGGCACTCGAGCGTGTTTGCCGGGCCATGGACTTGCCGTCGCTGGAAATTGTTGAAGGGGAAGCCGCATTCTATGGGCCTAAAGCCGACTTCGTTGTCCGCGATTGTCTTGGCCGGCCTTGGCAGTTGGGTACGGTTCAGCTCGACTATAATCTGCCGTGTCCCGACCGGTTCGCACTGGAATATATCGGAGCCGATAATAAACCGCACCAGCCGGTCATGATCCATCGCGCTCCGTTCGGGTCAATGGAGCGTTTTACCGGCATTCTCATTGAGCATTTCGCGGCGGCGTTCCCGCTCTGGCTCGCTCCGGAACAGGTGCGCGTTCTGACCGTCAGCCAGAAGCACGACGAATACGCGGCCAAAGTGGCGGCCGAACTGCAAGCGGCGGGAATTCGTGCCTCGGCCGACCTGCGCCCCGAAAAAATCGGTGCCAAGATTCGGGACGGACGCAATGATCTGCTGCCCTACCTCTGCGTCGTCGGAGCCCGGGAGGAGGAAGACGGGTCTGTCGCCGTTCGCGATCGGAAAGAAGGCGACCTCGGACCCATGCCCGTCGCCGAGTTCATTGCCCGACTCAAATCGGAAATCGCCTCGAAAAGAATTTCCTGAGGCTCGCCTTTTCCTGAAAGTCCACACTCCGTTCCCGACTTGGCGGACAGTCGGGAACCAGACAGGAACGAAATGAAGGAACGCCTCATCGCCGACACGCGTCAGAAGCCGGGCAGGGCCCATTCGGCCCACCCTCCGCGTTCCTTCGCGTCCCTCCGCGCGCTTAAAAATAACCCCGTCATTAGCGAGGGCATTTGAGGCCGGGTACGGTATCTGTAACTTACTCTATTTTAAGGAATTATGTTGTACGCAGGGGCCGCAGAGGATCGCAGTGGTCCGTTTCAAAACGGGTCGCGCTGACGCGGGGTACGCCCTTGGTGGTGGGCAATCTGTTTAGGTGTGTTATTAGCCCGCACCCCGCCCCGTACAAGATTGAATACCGGTCTATTGCTTTTCTTGCGAGAGACGTTATAATTAGAAAAGAGCGTTGGGAGACGCCGACTGCATAGGGGTGAAATGCTATAAAAATTAATAAAATGAATAACTTACTATAAGTATATCAAAAAACATATTAAGGTTCAAAAATGAAACGAGCGGATCCACCTAAATCGAAGAAGGCCATTATGTTGGGCCTTGGCCTCGATAATAAAGACGGACAAACTCGAATTACCCGCGGGAAGAATTTCTCTCTGATCGGCGGCAGTAAAGATACGCACGAGTTCATGCAGGAGACGGCAGTCAAGGTCAACGAAACGCTGGACCAACGGGGCAAGCGGCTGGACGATGTTTCCGGGGATGAATTTCGTGATATCATTCAGGAAGTTGCGGATCGGATTGGAGGGCGTCCCGACTAAATTCAACGACAATTCACAAAGGGGGACACGAGATGGGCGAGGTTCTTTTCGGACTGACTTTCATTCTGGCGATCTATCTGCTGCCGACCATAGTCGTCTATCATATCTTAAAGAGTCGGTTTGAGCGTCGGCTCGCGGAAGAGAAGGAGCAGATGTACAGCGAAATGCGTCGGTTTCGCTTGCCGTCGCCGGAGCAGGGGGATCAGGAGCAGTCCCCGGGCCTGGCGTCAGAAACGCCGTCAGCGAGCCGCGTCCGTCGGCCCGGCGAGACACGTCGCGCGTCTGTCTTCCAGAATGACCCTACGATTCCGATGGGGCCCCGCGTCTGGGAGTTGCCTGACGTGCCGGCGATACCGCCCACGACACCGCGTGAAAAACCGGGAGAAGCGGAATTTTCTTGCCAGCCTGACGTGCCTGTCACGACTCTTGCCGATGCTGCGGTTGCGACCAGTTTGGGTGTGCCGGACGAGTCTGGGGCGAAACGCGACGCGCAGGCTGAGCGTGATGAGCGGGAAGAACAGATTTTCGTTGAGATGGTGACAGAAGCGATCGCGGAGTCTTCGGCGCCGGAGACGAGTGTCTTTCAGGACGAGCAGCGTGAGGAGAGCGAGGCGGAAGAACCCGGTGCATTCTCTTTCGAATTGGCCATAGGCCGCAAAGTACTCGGCTGGCTGGCGGTGTTTCTTTTTGTGACCGGAGGCGCCTTTTTTGTCAAGCTGGCGATTGACCGAGGCTGGCTCGGTCCGATGAACCGTTTTATCGGACTGGCGCTGGTCGGATGCGCACTGCTTGCCCTGGGCCGTCGCTGCTTTCGCAAGGGCTGGCGTCGCTATAGCAGTATGGTCAATAGTGCCGGTGTAGTCACGCTGTTTTGCACGGCGTGGTACGCGAAAGCGGCGAGTTTGTTTCCCGCGACAGTTTCTCTTACACTGCTCTTGGCGGTCGTTGTGGGCGGCTTTCTGCTCGCTGCCTGTTATCGGAGCCGGATTATTGGTTTCGTGGCGCTGCTGGGCGGGTTTGCGCTGCCGCTTCTGGTACGCAGTGGCCAGATTCCCTCCTTTTTTGCGTATTTGTTCTTTTTAAATTTTTCAACCCTCTTACTGGTGAATTTGCTCAAGCGGTCGCCACTGGCCTTGATTGCCATGGTGGGCAGTCTCTTTATGGTGGCCTTTAGTCACAATCAGTATGCCTTGGACGTGGTCTATCTCTACGCGGTTTTGGCCTTTTTGCTGGCGGGGTGGCTGATCTATTATTTCGACGCGTTGCTCGTCGTTGCCCGGCGCGGTCGTGCTCTCGGCAAGGAAGACACCATCCGTTTAATTGCGGCCCCTGTACTCTTCTTTTTTGGTGCCCGATATTTCCTGATGATGGCCGGTGACGAAATTTATCTCTTTGAACCATTCATTTTTATGCAAAAAGCGGGAGATTTTCTCGCGACCTGGGATGGCCCGACGGCACTGACTCTTACAGTTCTCTACGGTCTGGCGGCGTTCTGGTCGGCGGGTCGGGTTCATGCGGAAATAGAGGAGGACGAAGCTGGTGGCCCGGAGTGCGGTGTATCGCTTGTGTCCGGTCGGCACCGGTTGCACGCCTCGCTGCGAGACCAGGCAAGTGCGTTTCTCTGCATGGCCCTAGGTTTTCTCGCTCTGTGCATACCTCTTCTGTTTACCGGTTCGCTCATTGCCACTTGCTGGCTGTCCCTGGCTGTACTCCTGCTACTGACCGGGTATCGTTACGTGAGTCTGTCGTTTCTCTGCTGGTCGTGCCTCTTCTTTGTGTTGGGCGGTATTCGTCTGCTGGCGGTCGATTTCGTTCCGAATCTTTTACCGATTCCTGCCTTTATAAACGGTTCAACCATTCCGTGGTTCCACGCGCAGTCGTTTGCCGTGTTCTATAGCGGTCTTCTCCTGCTGATTGCATTTTTTGCATTACGGATCTTAAGACCGGCGACGAGAACAGGGCCGGACGAGATTCGGTCCGGCAACTTCTTTAGCGACGTGAGAATAACAAAGACGGAACTCGGCCGCGGCTATCGCACGTTGGGCAAGTTGTATTCGGTGACCGGAGGTTTGTTCCTGTTCGTCCTGTCGGTTTCGGAAATTTTCTCCTGTCTCAGCGCATGGTTCTATCGCGGTGGTATCTTGTCGCCTGGACTTTTGAGCTGGACGGTGCTGGTCGCCTTTGTTCTGCTTGCCAGTCTGGTTGGCTACTGTGTTGGACTGTTACGCCGGTTAAAGGCATTGCGTATGACAGCTTTTTTCCTGCTGCTTCTAGCCAGCGTAGTCTGCTTTATTTCACTGGCCTCGCATCCTGTTTTGCCTATGAATATAGCGTTGCCGGGCGCGTCGCTTTTGGAGACATTTCGCCAACCAGGCACACCGATTGCGACGATTGATTTGCATGTTCCATGGTATACGATTCCGCTGTCGTCGTACTATTCGATTCTGCTGCTGGTCAGTTCAGTTACGCTTGTGGCGCTGGGTGTGGTTATGCGAAATTCGCAATATCTTCGCGCGGGAGAACCTGTGTTGGACGCGTCGGGCGAGGTGGACTGCGCGGAGTACGCGAGCGGTCTGGCTGCCGGTGTATTCGGAACGATTTTTCTTCTGTTCTGGTCGTCGTTCGACTGCTGGCATTATTTTAACTTTACCAGCGGGAGTGAGAGTCTGTTTCTGCCGCTGCATTGTACATGGCTACTCTGGACGACGGCCGGTGCTCTGCTGGTGATACTGGGCATCTGCTTTCGTTCGTTGGCACTGCGGACGCTCTTCTATCTGCTAACCCTGCTGCAAGGGGTAACCGTTTTTGTGTTCGAATTTTTCCTGCCTGTACGTAACCCGTTGGGTGACTCCTGGCCCCTGTTGAATCTCGACTCAATGCCGGTGGTTGCATTTTCTGCACTTTTGATAGTTGCCAGTATTTATCTGAAGCGAAACGTGAATCTCTTGTCAAATTCGGAGCATGGCAGGCGACAGGAGCGTGTGACGGCCGTGGTCTGGGGGACCTGTGGACTGGCAATCTTTTGGCTCCTGCTCTCGTTTGAGACGTATCGATATTTTTCGGGTAAGGACTGGTTCGGCCCACCGGAGTGGACGCGTCTGCTTGCACTTGGCCTGCTCTGGTCGGCGATTATTTTTGTTTTTATGTACCTTGCGAAGCGTTACGGGTCGGGACTTATGCGAGGTCTGCTCTTCTGCCTGGTCGCCATACTGCTCGGTAAGGGCCTGTTTTACGAGCTGATCTTTCGACCGGCGTTTTCCACACCATTGTGTAATTTTTATCTGATGGACATCGTGCTGATTTCCTGCGTAGCGCTCATTGCGTGCGCCGTTCTGGACCGACTGGTCACACGAAAAATCCAGGAGCGTCAGACGGAATCCAGGCCGCAAGGAGCGAATCCATGGTCCCTCACACTTCAGATGGCGAATCTTAAGACGGAGCGTTTTCTTTACCGTGGTCTTTCGGCGTGCGGTCTGCTCTTTCTCTGGCTGGGAATGTCGATTGACGTGTATCAAGGGGTGTCCATTTTCCCGGCGGCCGAAGGTTTGGACAAAATCTTTCTGGCGCAAATGGCTCTGTCGGTTCTCTGGTCGCTCTTTGCAGGCGTACTCCTGGCTCTCGGCTTCTGGCGTAATGACTCCGTCTTGCGCTGGTCGGCCATACTCCTGTTCGGCCTGACCACGATTAAAGTTCTGACCGTTGACCTGTCGAACATCGACCAGATCTATCGCGTCATAGCCTTTTTTACCCTGGCCCTCGTCCTCGCCGCAGCCGCCGCAGGCTATCAGCGTTACAGGCCAAAACATCCTGAAAAGGAAAACGACCTGAACGAGCCCGCTGGCCGACCTGAGTCAAGTGAACGCGAGACAAAAACTGCACAACCTGGAAGATGAAGAGGAGATAACGAATCGAGAGAATTCGCAAATTCGGTCCCGAGCGAAACATGTTTTTGAACAGATATTCCAAACGCATTGAGGAAAAATGATCCATGTGTTACGGTAGGCAAGAACATCAATAAAAACACACGTGATAATTTGGCCAATGGCATAAAACACGATTGGCCCTGACAGTAATAAAAGTGACGTAACGCGGTCAAATTCGAGCTTTTTAAAACTTGCAAAAGTTTGGCTCGCGTCCTTATTTGTACGCGTTTTGCTTAGTACCCATTGACGGATATGCATACACATAGACAATTTGTGATAGATAAGAGACGGCGCCAGTATCTTGTTAATTTTCAGGTAATTGCGTTGTTTTTGGGGAGATTCTTCATGTTTAAAATTTTTGTTCCTTCCTTTCTGCTGATGCTGTTTTTTTTAACAGGGTTGGCAAGTGAACCCGTGTCGGCGCAGGAGAACGGAATAGATCTGTTTCTGAGAGCTATTGAACTCCAGGAAGGAGAATCGGCGATACGCAGTGGACAGATTTCCTATGAACTGTCAAAAGCTACTGCCACAAAAAAAGAGATACAGGATGAATGTGATCAGAAGATCGCTGAATTCAAACGTGCGTTTCCAGATCATCCGATGGCGAAAACTATTATCAATAGCATTCCTGATGCGGTAAAAGACAAGTACTCAAAACAACAAACCTTTAGCGGAAAGTTTCGGTTTGACTACACGAGAAGCGGTCAAAAGTATCTTGAAAATCAACTCATATTTGACGACAACTCACAACAGCCGCTCAATGTTATTGAAAAAAGGACCTTGAAAAATGGGATTCTTCAGACAGAAGCTGTTATGTTGGACCTTTCTGTCTTGCAAGCCTCTGTCAATGATTTCGCGTCGACTGTTGCCGACTTCTCGCAGTTTGGAAGAGTACGCGGAATAGCGGCGGGTCTTATGGGTGCCGTCATTGCCGAAAAAGGAATGGATGAAGCGAAACTGGAAATAAAGAAACAGATTACAGAAACGAATGTCAATAAAGAAAAACAGAAAACTTTGGAAATCGTTGAGACGAATATTTTTGACGAGGGACAAAAAGTCTACACGCTGGAAAGCCGCATTGACGGTATCGTTACACAACGTTATCAAATCATTCCCGGCTTGGGATATGTCTGTCCGCTGATTCAGATTTATGACCTTAATTCGAAAAATTTGATAGAAGAGTATACCGCAGAAGATTTTGTGCTACATGCCAGCTCCGGTTTGTATTATCCTTCTGTGTATATCGAGTCGCACTATGATGTTTCTTCGGGAAAACTCATCAATAAGAATGTGTATAAAATAGAGCAAAGCACATTGGTTCTAAATGAACCCATGCAGCCAAAAGATTTTTCCCTCGATATTGCCAATGGAATAAAAGTGGTTGATTTTCGTGGTGGCAAGAACACCCAATACGAAGTCGATGAGCCGGGTGTACTGTCTCTTGCTCCTGGCGGACTCAATTTGGAAAAAATGTCCTGGCTGAGAAAATCAGGCGACCTGTCGAGAATGTATTCTGACAATGAGCATCTTTTCGTCCGAATTCTCTTTATGACTCTCGGATTAAGTTTGATTATCTGGTCTCTGGTCAAACGAAGGCGAGACAAAAAAAATGCAAAGTCTTTGTCTCGCCTTGATTCCATTGTTCGTTTTGACATTATCGGGCTGTTCGAGTTCCGTACGGTCGATAAGCTCCGAAGAGTCGAAAATAAAGGTCAATCCCGCCAAGCTTGATTTTTGTTATGCGCGGCCTTCTGACTCTCCGGTTGTCTTGTCTTTCGATATTGCTAACGAAACGCAAGAGGACCTTGTCATTTCCCATATGACTTCAGGGTGTGGTTGCACTGTTGTAGAAGCTCCACAAGGGCCAATACACCCAAGGCAAACGGTTCAGGGGTCCATTAAGATCAATCTTCTCGGGTAGAACAGCAGGATTGGGGATGTAAGAAAGGTCCGCGTTGTTTTTTACTGTTTGGCCGGTTCTTTGGGCGTTGTGCCGGGGAAGACGGACCACCAGGCTTTTCGGATGCCGGGGAAACGTTCGACGCGGATAACGGGGTCACTCATGGGTCCTTCAACGCGGATTTGCGAAATCTGGTCGCCGGCGCCGCCGAGGACGTCGGAGACGATGGGGATCTGGGTGTCGGAATTTCCGAGTCGGGAATTAAAGGTTAAATCGAGTAACCGGTCATGCTCTTCCAGGGTCATCCAACCGCTGCCGAAGAGGGAGAGCATAGGCCCGGTCAGGGTAATATGCTCAAGACGCAATTGCTTACCGAAGACGCGGAAGTCGATCGAGCTGGAATTAAAGGCGGCCTTGTCCGGCTCATTAACGCTTAAGAGCTGGAACAGTTTTAGTATCTGCGGCTGGTCGTAGAGCGCGGTTTCTTTTACGACGATTCCGCCGTCTCCTTTGAGGGTTGCCAGGTTCCGGCCTTCACCTTGGAGGTTCGCAAAGACGGTGGCCTTGCCTGGCACAGGCTGACCTTGATTCAAGTCACGCGAGATTTGCGGCATGGACGCGTCCCTCAAAAGAAAACTCACCTGATAGGACGGAACCGTATCAACGGCGAAGTAGCCGCTTGCCCAGAGAGGGCCGTCGAACGTGGTCGCCTTGAGCGCCTGACGCGGACGGGTCGCGGCGCCACTGGCCGAGGCCGGCGCGACGATCTTACGATTGCCACCCTCCGATTTCGTGTCCAGCGCGACGTCGGGGGCGGTCGCAACGAACCCCGCGGGCGATATGGCCTCGGGACTCGTTTCACTGCCTGGCATGAAGTTTATCCCGTGCTGCTCTCCGGCGCGACGCAAAAAGTCATTTTGGAACATGACCAGTTCACTCGGATGCGGTGAGGTCGCGCCAAAGAAGATATTTCGACCGTCGTAATAGAAGGGACCGGTAAGCCCCGTTACCTGAATATTGCGTGAGCAGAGGGAGTCGAGGTCCAGCTCGCCGCGCAGACGTACCGGCTGACCTTCTATATATTGACCGTAAACCCGGGCACGGCCACAAATATTCTCCACCGGAATCTGCAGTCGGGACTCTATCTGCTGAAGGACGAGGCCCATATCCCACACGGTTTCGATCGGTTTATCGACCTCTTTCTTCGCGCACAGATGACCGGATAAGTTAAAATAGCCGTTTAAATTGATTTGGTCTGTGACTTTCAGGATACTCGTTGGCACCGCGTTTTGGAATTCATGGTCCAGACGAAACTGGTCAATAATCAGGGGTGAAACGTCCACCTGCCAACTGCCGTCCGGATGAAATCGACATCGCACGGTGCCGCTACTGACCATAAGACCATTAGCGCCGCGCAGATTTTCTATGACCATTTCGCCTTTTCGGTAAACGATCAGGCCTTGCAAATTGCGTAGTTCGTAGGGAAAGATTTCGGGACGAATGGAGGAGACTTCCGGTATGGGTCGAGCTTCGAATTCCAGGTCGAGTTGCTTCGTTTTGGTACGCAAGTCGATCCGGACATTAGCGTCGACTTTGCCGCGGGCATTGAGCTTCTTGACCAATTCATACTGCGGGAAATTACTAAGGGCATAATACAATTCTTCATCGACAGGCAGGCCCTGGGCACTGAGTCGGAGTGAGAACCGGGGGTCACCATCGAGCGGGTCGTTGGCAAGGATTCCGGTCGCGTGGACTTCGGCGCTGGAGCATTTTCCCCGAAGTTGGTCAAAGGACCAGATTCCATTCCGCAGACGAATTTCGCCTTGGACACCCGTTATGCGGTAGGGGAATTTTTCATAGCAGCATGAGGCGTCATGAACCGTGAGCGTTATTTCCGTCTTAAGATGGGAGGGGGGGTCAGCCGTCGGTTCTGCGTTCTGGGCCTGGGACGCGGCGGGACTAGCGGCGTCTGCTGCGTCGTTTTCGTCTTTTTTGACCAGAGAAATCGTCGCGTCAAGGAGTCCTCGCGGCCGCATACTGGCCAGTTCCTCGCGGCAGGAAGGAGGCAGAGCGGCCAAAAGGGGTTCGTCAATAGCGTAGCCCGAGGCCGTTATGGTCGTTTCACATTGTGCCCGACGCGTCAGGTCTGTGTAGAGGCCATCGACGCTGAGCGGGCGATTCGGGTTCGTCCCTTGCAAGTGCAGTTCAAGACGGTCGGTCCCGGTCAAAATCAGAGTTCCGGTCAGATCCTCAAGTAAATAGGGAAATTTTTTCGCCAGAAGACGCAGCTCTGTCCCGCTTATAGAAAGATAATCGGGGGCCCATTTCTCACTCTGACGCGTTATCCCGAGATTCACCGTCCCCTGACAGGAAAAATCGTACTGGTCGAGAAAACCCGCTACTTTCTCCGGCAGGAACCGCTGATATTCACGTACCAGACCATTATCGAGCGGAACGTTATTGAGCTGTAAGTGGAGACAGGCAGGTGCGTTCGGTTGAAACCCGCTTTGTTGGTAGTCGGCCAGTAGCAGGACCGAATCGCTTCGACCGGTAATCCGTTCCAATTGTATTTCGCTGTTATTGATGGCATACTTAATATAGATGTCTGAAAGAGGATGCCCCATTTGATTTTTCGCGAGGAACCCGCGAAAGAGCTCGCCTTGAAGACGCGTTTGTATGCCGGTCGGCTGCTCCAAGTCTTTTCGGACCTGAAAGGAGAATGAGGTAGCGCCGGCAAAATCGTCGAGGAAAGACTTGGGACATGGGGCAAAGAGTAGGAACGGCGCGGTTTCCGGGCCGAGTTCCAGCTCATGAACCGCGCCGGAGACGTTCCAGTCGGAGAAGTTCGGGGTGCACAAGCCGGAGAAGCGTGCCTCTTTAAGCGAGTGATTTGTTATGGACGCCTGAAAGTACCAGGAATCGGGATTGGCGACGTCCCCGGCTTCGTTACTCTTAAAGCCAGGAGGGAGGGCCGTTAACTGAATTCCGGGGCAGAGGGATGCCGCGGGAGCCGGCTTGGACGGGGCCTGGTTACGCCAGTCGTCGAGCGAGACCAGGGCAATTTTGGCGTCGCGAAAGTCGACTGGTGCCGGCTTCTTCTCGCTTTTAACCGGTTTCAAGGCGGATAGAAGTGGTTTAAGTTGTGTTGTGTCAGCAGTTTGTGGCAGGTATAAGGTGGGATACTTAACGATGATGTGGCTTGGATTCAGGTCGTCGTTCAGATAATTGCGGAGTGAGATGGGGCATTCAATATAGACCTCTTCCGATTCCAGCAGGGAGAAGGGCCGTTCCGTTCGTGTAGCGATGCGGACCCCGCGCAGACGAATGCCCTGACTGCCATTAAATGAAGCCTGTTCGATAGTTACGATTGCGTTGGGATACTTGCGGTCGAGTTGGCCACGGACATACCGCAGCAGTTCGTGGTCGATACGGCGATATAGGGATCCGGCAACGACGGCCACGGTCAGGACGGCGAGGAGGAGGAACCACTTGATGTATTTCAGGGTCTGTTGCACGGCAATCAGGCTGGGAATCTAAGGGAAAAATGATTGGCGATTCCTGTTACGCACAGGGGAATGAACACCAAGGAAGGAGAAGTATAATATAATAAGGGGTGTTTGTCAAGAGAAGAGTACGCGGAATATTGAATTGCCGAGGGTATCTGTTTTGTCCTTCTTGGCACACTTTTCGGGAGAATATGGTCGTTGTCGGATAAAAAAGGGTGAAAGAGGGGTTAGCCCCCCTTGCGATAATGAAAAAAATCGATATTATTGGCATAAAATCGCACTGCGTTTTGATATCAAAAGTAGTGCAGTAGACGTTCAATCGGAAGAATTTTGGTGAAACCTTTCGGAAATCGACCCTGTAAGAGCGGGGAGGGGCTTGACCAAGTTTAGTTTTGGAGTATACTGCACCCTTGATACTTGCTTTTTTCAAAGTTCCTGCTCTTTGTGTGCCGGGACAGATCGCTGGTGTAGCTCAATTGGCAGAGCAGTTGATTTGTAATCAACAGGTTGAGGGTTCAAGTCCCCCCACCAGCTCTGACAGCAGTAAAACGGCGGTCGGAGCGGCAGGCGAGGCCGGAATAATGAAAGAAGAGTGCAGGTAACCGATTCCCTGGGGGATTTCCCGAGTGGTCAAAGGGGGCAGACTGTAAATCTGTTAGCAATGCTTTCGGAGGTTCGAATCCTCCATCCCCCACTCAAATAAGCGGGTGTAGCTCAATGGTAGAGCCACAGCCTTCCAAGCTGAAAACGAGGGTTCGATTCCCTTCACCCGCTTTGAGCAAGAGAAGAGTTCCTGCCGCCCAATGGGTCGGTGGGGCCGAAGCGTCTACCGCAATAACGTTTCGAAGGTTCTCTTGCTGTATTCTTCTTGCTGCTTGTAGTGGCAGATGGAAAGAAAACACCGTCAGGCTGGACGAGGGTAAAGGACGGCTTGATGGTCAGACGTTGCAGACAAGTCCCCTCTTGCTGCTGTAGCTCAGTTGGTAGAGCGCGTCCTTGGTAAGGACGAGGTCATGAGTTCAAATCTCATCAGCAGCTTTGTTGTTAATTAAAGGACTTGACTCCTGTAATAACGTCAGTTGTGAAAGAAAAATATCCATTTCATTTACCCGATACCTAACGCAGGGAGAAAACCAGACATGGCAAAGGAAGTATTCCAGAGAACGAAGCCGCATGTTAACGTTGGTACGATTGGTCATATTGACCACGGTAAGACCACGTTGACCGGAGCTATTTTGGCCGTACAGGCCGCCAAAGGACTTGCGAAGTTCAAGTCTTATGCCGATATCGCCAAGGGCGGTACCGTCCGTGACGCGAGCAAGACGGTTACCATTGCCGTTGCTCACACGGAATATGAAAGCGAAACCCGACACTATGCACATATTGACTGCCCGGGCCACGCCGACTTTATTAAGAACATGATTACCGGTGCCGCTCAGATGGACGGTGCCATTCTCGTCGTCTCCGCCGTTGACGGACCGATGCCCCAGACCGCGGAACACGTCTTGCTTGCTCGTCAGGTAAACGTACCGCGTTTGGTCGTTTTCATGAACAAGTGCGACCTGGTCGACGATCCTGAACTGCTCGAACTGGTTGAACTTGAAATTCGCGACCTGCTCTCGAAGTACGAATTCCCCGGCGACGAAGTCCCGATTATTCGTGGTGCCGCGCTGCCCGCATACCAGAAGCCGGACGATCCGGAAGCCTCGAAGTGCATTACGGAACTGCTCAATGCCGTCGATTCCTATATTCCGGAACCGCAGCGAGAACAGGACAAGCCGTTCCTCATGGCCGTTGAAGACGTCTTCTCAATCGAAGGTCGTGGTACTGTTGCGACCGGTCGTATTGAACGTGGTATGATCAAGGTTGGGGAAGAAGTTGAAATCGTTGGTCTGTCCGCGGAATCCCGCAAGACCGTTGTGACCGGCGTTGAAATGTTCAACAAGACGCTCGACAGTGGTATGGCCGGCGATAACGTTGGTCTTCTGCTTCGTGGTATTAAGCGAGACGAAATCCAGCGTGGTCAGGTTTTGGCCAAAGCGGGTTCCATTACGCCGCACACCGATTTCGAAGCGGAAGTTTACGTCCTGTCGAAAGAGGAAGGTGGCCGTGCCACTCCGTTCTTCAGTGGCTATCGTCCGCAGTTCTACTTCCGTACAACCGACGTGACCGGATCCATTACGCTTCTTGGCGATGCCAAGATGTGCATGCCCGGCGACAACGTCAAGATTCAGGTTGAGTTGATCAGCCCGATCGCGATGCACGAGAACGTTCGTTTCGCTATCCGTGAAGGTGGCAAGACGGTTGGTTCCGGGGTTGTTACGAAGATTATTAAATAGTTTCGCAAACGGAGTCCAGCCGCACGGCTGGGCTTCGGCGTTGATATCCTCAACGAAGGGGTGTAGCTCAAGTGGTAGAGCACTGGTTTCCAAAACCAGCGGTTGAGTGTTCGAGTCACTCCGCCCCTGTTTCCCAAGCAAGAATGAGATTCGAGGAATCGAGGAATAAGGAGAAAGCCAGTGTCCACGCTCAAGAGTTTGATTCAGGAACTTTTAAAAGTCAGCCTGTATAAGCCGAATCAGGGAAAGATTGCGCGTCGCTTGACGTTCCTTGGTCTCTTGGTGATTTTCCTTGCTGGATCCTGGTGTATCATCCGTGATCATATGTTCTCTTGGCTATCGACGGATGCGCTGGGTGACCCGAGCATGTTGGTTGCGTTAGTGAACATTCTCTTTTTTGGGTGGTTTTCCTGGCGTCTTGTTAACTTTGCACCTTTTGCCGATTTTCTCGTCTCGGTTGAGGCGGAAATGACCAAGGTATCATGGCCTTCCAAAACAGAATTGTTTTCCACGACGAAAGTGGTTATGATTTTTATGGTTCTGTTTATCGCGTTGATCTACGTTTATGACTTCGTCTTTAACGTCCTGTTCAGTGCTGTGGACAAGTTTTTTGGTTAAGAGCAGAGGCTGTCGCATTCAACGCATTAACGTACTATAAGGGAGCGGATTGCCGGCAACGGCACCGAGATCGCAAAAAATGACCGAAGACAACGAAAATAAAGTGGAGGAAATCAGGGATTCTGCGGAAGAGAATGACTCCACTGTCGAAGACGCACAGCAGTCCGGGGAGAAAGTTGTTGATCCTGAGACGCCTGATGCAGCTGCCGATGACGGTGTGACTCCTGCTACCGACACAACAGCGTCAGAAACGACCGTCAGTCAAGGCGAGCAGGACGAAGAGTCCGGTCATAAGCATGGAAAGATGGACTGGTATATTTTAAAGGTCCAGGTCAATCGGGAAGACAGCGTTAAGCAGAATCTGCAACGGCGCGTGCAATTATCAGGCCTTGCCCGATATTTTGAAGAGATTCTCGTTCCCACAGAAAAAGTCACGGTCGTTAAAAACGGCCAGAAGAGAATAACGAAGCGTAAGCTCTATCCGGGTTACATTATGATTCGGATGGAGATTAATGATGACACGTGGTTCCTCGTTCGTGAAACCCATGGTGTCGGGGACTTTACAGGTTCTAATGGGAAACCCGTTCCTATGTTGGACCATGAAGTTCAGCGAATGCTTCAGACTGAAACGAACGTAACAAGTGAAGTTCCGAAACTCAAAATTCCGTATCTGCTCGGCGACCGTGTTAAGATTGTCGACGGTACGTTTAAAGATGTTGAGGGGGAGGTA
This sequence comes from Planctomycetia bacterium, assembly GCA_030539295.1. Classification (GTDB taxonomy): domain Bacteria; phylum Planctomycetota; class Planctomycetia; order Pirellulales; family Thermoguttaceae; genus JAUNBG01. The sequence goes on from JAUNSJ010000003.1 coordinate 180,111, forward strand.
ACTTTGATCGATGAAAACACCGGTCGAATTACCGTTAGTATCACGATTTTTGCCCGCTCTACGCCAGTTGATCTGGAGTATTGGCAGGTCGAAAAATCAGAGGAATAATGCCGCCTCAGAAACGGCAGACAAGAAAAAAATCTAGGAAACTAAAATGGCAAAACAGCTCACAGCTACAGTAAAGTTTCACGCCACCGGAGGAAAGGCAACCGCAGCACCCCCTGTCGGTACCGCACTCGGTAAATATGGCTTGAACCTGGGTCAGTTCGTGCAACAGTTTAACGAACGAACCAAGGACAGCATGGGAATGCGAGTTCCCGTGGTCGTGAAAGTCTACAATGATCGTTCATTTGAATTGGAAACCAAAAGCCCGCATTCAGTAGATTTGCTGAAACAGGCAGCCGGTATTGTCAAGGGGTCGACGCACGTACCGAAGGAGAAAGTCGGTTCGGTTACGGTGGATCAGCTCAAGGAGATCGTCAAAACGAAGCAGAAGGATTTGAACGCGTATGAACTGGATCATGCGGTTCGGGTTCTGGCGGGAACTGCCCGTAGTATGGGTTTAGACGTTGTCGAGTGATTCACAGGCGCAGGCACAGAACAATTCGAGTCGAGATGGACAAAAGTGAAGTCTGGCAGAATTGATTTGTGTCGAATACAGTAAGAATAAAAACGAAAAAAGAGACATAACCATGGCAAAAGTTTCAAAGAGAATGAAAGAAATGGAAGCGAAGCTTCCGAAGACGAAGGCGCCGATTCCCTTGGCAGAAGCCGTTTCGCTGTTGAAGCAGTTCAATGTGCGTAAATTTGATCAGACGGTGGAAATCTCGATGCGATTGGGAGTTGACCCGAAGATGGCGGACCAGATTGTTCGTGGTTCGGTGGTTCTGCCCAATGGTATTGGCAAGAGTCTGCGAGTTGCGGTCTTTGCCAAAGGCGAGAAGGCGGAAGAAGCGACGGCGGCTGGTGCCGATTTCGTTGGCGCTGCGGATTTGGCCGAGAAGATTAAGGGTGGCTGGCTGGACTTCGATGTCTGTATTGCGAGCCCGGATATGATGGGTATGGTAGGACCTTTAGGCCGAGTGTTAGGACCGCGAGGTTTGATGCCGAGTCCACGAGCGGGAACCGTAACGCCGGATATTGCTAAAACGGTTAAGGAATACAAGGCAGGTAAAGTCGAGTTCCGTAATGACAAGGGTGGTATAGTCCATGCGGTCGTCGGGAAGATCAGTTTTGACGAAGCGAAGTTGCAAGAGAACGTACAGGCATTCATCCAGTACGTAATATCACTCAAGCCGGCGTCGATCAAGGGTGTGTATGTGAAGAGCATAAGTCTTTCCGCGACGATGAGCCCCGGTATTAACGTGCAGATCTCCTGACGTTATGAAGAGGAACCCCAAACAAAATAACCCTTAAATGGAATCGGCAGAACAATGAGTAAATACGTAAAGAACATAATCGTCGAGCATCTGAAGAAGAAGCTGACGGGGATCGATAACGCTCTGGTTGTGAACGTTATCGGAATGGAAGTGAACAGCAGTAACAAGTTGCGTCGTGACCTGGTCGCCAAGGGGATCCATCTCATGGTGGTCAAGAACAGTCTGGCGGCGCGAGCTTTTGTCGGTACGGAATTGAATACCCTGATCCCGGATTCGGCGCAAGGGAGTTACGCGGTCTGCTGGGGTGCTTCCGATATCGTCTCACTGGCCAAGGAATTGGTTAAGGTATCGAAGGATAAAGCGTTTGCGAAGCTTGAACTTCGCGGCGGAATTATGGATGGCGAAGCGTTTGCGTCTGACAAGGTGGAAGACATCAGCAAATGGCCAACGCGGGAAGAGCAAATTTCGATTCTTCTGGGGCAGATTGTGGGCGTCGGTTCGAAACTGTCGTCGCAGTTGCTTTCGGGAGGAGCGAATCTGGCCAGTCAGATCAAACAATTGGCCGACAAAGAAGGCGACGCGGTTGCAGAGGAAGTATCCGAAGGAACTGCTGCTTGATCGAATATAACCAAGTGACGTTTTAACAAAAGAGTCTGCCATGTGCCTTTGACCACAGGAAGAATTTCGGTTATTCTTTCCGCAAAAGGTGGGAGCACGGCAGACCGAACGAGAGTCGAACGGAACATATTTCCTTGACTGCTGCAAAAGGAGCAGTGAGGAAAAGGGTCTGTTCGACCGAAGAAAGGAAAATTTTACAATGTCGAACGAACAAACTGATCGTGAATTCTCCGATGCCATTAAAGAACTTGGCGACAAGATTATGGCCATGACTCTTAAAGAGGCGAAAGAGCTCAGCGATTACCTGAAAGACGTACACGGAATTGAACCTGCTGCTGGTGGTGCCGTTATGGTAGCTGGTCCTGCTGCTGGTGCTGATGCCGCTGCTCCGGTTGAAGAGAAGACCGAATTCGACGTCGTTCTCGAAAACTTTGGCGCCAACAAGATTAACGTCATCAAAGTCGTGCGAACGGCGACCGGTGCGAGCTTGGGCGATGCCAAATCCATGGTGGAATCCGCTCCGAAAGCGATTAAGCAAGGCGTCTCCAAGGACGAAGCTGAAAAGCTTAAAAAGGAACTGGAAGACGCAGGTGCCACGGTCAGCTTGAAGTAAGTTTCAGACTGCGGCTTGAATTCGTATGGGGTGCCCGGCATAACGTTCGCGGTGCCCCATATCGCGTTTTAGTTGTTACAGAATCGAATTTACATACACTTATCCCTGCAATCCTGCTTTCCGCCCTTTTTTGGGCCGGTGAAAAAACGGCAAATGAGAGCTGAAAGACCATTCCTTATTCGTGTTGACTCGCTTGGTTGTAAAAAAAGTGCCAAAAAGGGCGACTTTTTTCTGAAATTTTCGAAAAAATGGGGCTACCCGCCCTTGTCGGTCCGTTGTTTGCATGGTATTATTATAGTTCGGCGATTTTTATAAATTGGCTTCCAAGCTATCTATTGACCCTAAAGGAGGATACTCTTTCATGGCTACCACATCCAGACGAAAACTGCAACTTACCGAAACTCGTCAATTCGGCAGCCAAACTTCCAATTATGAGATTCCCGATTTAACCATACTGCAAACGCGAAGCTATGCGAACTTCCTGCAGGCAGACGTCCCAGCCGCATCGCGGGTAAAGGACCAGGGCCTGGAAGGAGTGCTGAACGAAGTCTTTCCTATCGAAAGCTTCGATCAAACTTCGCGACTTGAGTATGTGTCTTATGAACTCGAGAAACCCCGATATACCCCTGATGAATGCCGTCAGCTCCGTTTGACCTACGGTTATCCGTTCCGTGTCCGGCTCCGCATTGTTCGTGGTGATAATGACCCTCTGGAAGAGGACGTTTATCTTGGCGAACTGCCGGTCATGATTGGCGGTGGCGAATTCATCATCAATGGAGCAGAGCGTGTTGTCGTCAATCAGCTCCATCGCAGTCCTGGTATTGACTTCATGACGAAGGAGACGGACTACGATCGCAAGAGCTACAGCAGCCGCATCATACCGGAGCGTGGCAGTTGGATCGAATTGAATATTACGCGTAAAGAGACGATTTCCGTCCAGATCGACCAGAGCAGCAAACTGCCGATCATGACACTTCTTCGGGCCATGTCGCCGGAGATCAGTTCCGACGTCGATATTCTTCGTGTTTTTTACAAGACCTACACGATCAAGATCAAGAATAACGTACCGGAGACGAAGCTGGATGGCAAGATTGCGGTAGGGGTCATTAAATATCCCCCGAAGTCGGCGCACGCGGACGATATTATCGTGGAGTGCGGGCAGACGATCACCAAGAGCAAAGCGGAAGAGATCTGTACGGCCGGCATAAAGTCGGTTGAGGTCATGGACGGACAGCGTAACAAGCTGCTCCTGAATTCGCTGGAAGAGGACAAGACGAAATCGCACGAAGAAGCACTCATGCTGATTTACAAGCGATTGCGACCGGGTAACCCGCCGCAGTTGGATAAGGCGAAAGACCTGTTCCGTGAGAAATTTTACGACACGAACCGATATCGTTTGGGCCGGGTAGGTCGGTTCCGTATGAATCGTAAGCTTGGTATGAACGTTGATTTGAACGAGATGGTGCTCAATGCAGACGACCTGGTCCAGGCGGTTCTGTATTTGAATCGTTTGTGGGCAGGCGACACAACGGTCTCGGTCGACGATATTGACCATTTGGGCAACCGTCGTCTTCGCACGATTGACGAATTGGCCGCGGACGAGCTTCGCAAGGGGTTCTTAAAGCTGCGGCGAACGGCCCAGGATCGACTCCGGGAAGACGCAACTCCTCGCAACGTTATTAACACGAAGAGTATTTCCGCCGCGATTGAGTTCTTCTTTGGTCGTGGCGAGCTTTCGCAGGTGGTTGACCAGACGAATCCTCTTTCCATGTTGACTCATGAGCGACGTCTTTCGGCGTTGGGACCTGGTGGTCTTGACCGAAAACGAGCAGGCTTCGAAGTTCGTGACGTGCACTCCTCGCACTACGGCCGTATTTGTCCGATTGAGACGCCGGAAGGAACGAACATTGGTTTGATTTCCAGTTTGGCGATTTTTGCCGGAGTGGATGAGTTTGGTTTCCTCATTGCCCCGTACCGCCGTGTGGAAGGTGGGAAGATTACGGATCAAATCGATTGGCTTCGTGCAGATGAGGAGCATGAGGCAAAGTTGGTTCCGGCCGATACGAAGATTGAGAGAACGGCCGAAGCTCCTTTGGGACAGCTCGTGCCAGATCCAGTGACCGGTCTGGTGATCGCGCGGCATCGTGGCGATTATGAGCCTATGAAGGTGGACCAGGTGGAATACATTGACGTTTCCCCGAACCAGATGATCGGGGTTTCCGCCGGCCTTATCCCCTTCCTGGAACACGACGACGCGAACCGGGCTTTGATGGGTTCCAACATGCAACGTCAGGCGGTTCCGCTTCTTATAACCGAGGCGCCTATTGTCGCCACCGGGTTTGAAGAAGCGGCTGCCCGAAACTCCAGTCTGCTGGTTAAGGCACGTAAATCCGGGAAGGTGACCTATGCCGACAGCAAGAAGATTATTATTGACGATGACGACGTTTACGAATTGCGTAAATTTGTGGGCTTGAACGAAAGAACGTGCCAGAATCAGCGTCCGATCGTTATGCCGGGCCAGGTCGTGTCCGCGGGCGAGACCATTGCCGATGGCGCCAGTACGGATCACGGAGTTTTGGCTCTGGGTCGAAATGTGCTGGTGGCGTTCATGGTTTGGGACGGTTTCAACTACGAGGATGCTATTATAATCAGTGAAGAACTGGTTCAGAACGACACGTACACCTCACTTCACATTGAGGAGTTTGATACGGAGATACGGGAGACGCGTTTGGGTCGTGAGGAGTTTACTCGTGACATCCCGAACGTGGGCGATCGTGCCTTGCGTAATCTGGACGAGAACGGAATCGTCCGAGTGGGAACCTACGTAAAGCCGGGCGACATACTCGTCGGAAAAATTTCGCCGAAGAACAAGACGGAACTGACGCCGGAAGAGAAGCTTCTGCACGCGATTTTCGGTCGTGCGGGAGAAGACGTTAAGAACGAGTCGCTGGAAGTGCCTTCCGGTGTTGAAGGCATTGTTATCGGTGCGAACCGCTTTAGCAACCGAACGAGCCTGTCAGATATGGAGCGTCGTGAGTACGATGTGGAACTGGCGAAGGTCGAGACGGAAGGTAATCAGCGGATCACGGAAGTTTTCGGTGCCATGGTAGACGAGATGGAGAACGTACTCGGTGTCACCATAGCCGGAGACGATGGCGAGTCGCTGGTCCAGGAGAAGGATCCGAAATACGTTGCGGAAAAGGCAAAAACATTCTCGTTCCCGCGTATGTGTGAGGATATGGGCGTTAAACGTCACACCCCCGAATGGGCTCGGCTGGAAGAAATCTACATGGCGCGTAAGCACAAGGTGGAAGAGGCCATTGACGCGAAGGAGCGAATCAAGAACTCCATGGCATGCGGCGATCAGCTCAAGCGGGGCGTTCTGCAGATGGTCAAGATCTACATTGCGGCGAAGCGCGTCATATCCGTGGGTGACAAGATGGCAGGTCGTCACGGGAACAAGGGCGTTATTGCGAAGATTTTGCCGAAGGAAGACATGCCGTTTATGGAAGATGGCACGCCGATCCAAATCATGCTCAATCCGTTGGGCGTACCGTCGCGTATGAATGTGGGCCAGATTTTGGAAACGCACTTGGGCTGGGCAGCGGCGAAGTTGGGCTATAAGGCGGTAACGCCGGTCTTTGATGGCGCGACGGAAGGGCAGATTAACGAAGAGCTTGCCAGTGCCGGTCTGCCGTCACACGGGAAAGTCCGTCTTTACGATGGGCGGACAGGCGAGCCGTTTGGTCAGGAGACGACCGTTGGCTATATCTATATGCTGAAACTGCACCATTTAGTGGACGACAAGGTTCACGCCCGAAGTACGGGTCCTTACTCCCTTATTACGCAGCAGCCGTTAGGCGGAAAAGCGCGGTTCGGGGGCCAGCGATTTGGTGAAATGGAAGTTTGGGCTTTGGAGGCTTACGGGGCTGCCTACACATTGCAGGAACTGCTTACGGTCAAGAGTGACGATGTGGAAGGCCGGACCAAGATTTATGAATCAATGGTTAAAGGCGAGAATACGCTTGAGGCGGGCACCCCCGCCAGCTTCGACGTCTTGATCAACGAGATCAAGGGTCTTGCTCTCGATATGGACCTTGTCCCCTCCGGCGGCAAAAAACTGAATTTTGCTGGCGACCTGGCAAGGTATTAACGAACCGGGACTGTATCATTAATCAAGATAAAAACGACGACCGCGCTAGTGACCCATGAGGACCGAGTCCGCAGGAGATTTTCTTCTCCGGGTCCGAAGCGCCGGCGGTGCCAAAAAAAGGAGCGTCTGCGGTGAGCAGTAGTGAAACTTACGAACGAATTAACGATTTCAATGCAGTCAAGATAAGCCTGGCGAACCCGAAGAAGATTCGGGAGGAGTCCCACGGCGAAGTAAAAAAACCGGAAACAATCAATTACCGAACCTATCGTCCCGAACGTGATGGGCTCTTTTGCGAGAAGATTTTCGGACCTGAAAAGGACTGGGAATGTGCCTGTGGTAAATACCGCGGAATGAAATATAAGGGAATGACCTGCGACCGCTGCGGCGTGAAAATCACGCACAGTCGCGTGCGCCGCAAGCGCATGGGCCATATTGAGTTAGCCGCTCCTGTTGTCCATATCTGGTTTTTCCGGGCAACGAGCTCGCGGCTGGCGAACCTGCTGGCCATGAAGGCCATGAGTCTGGAGAAGGTCATTTATTTTCAGGACTATGTCGTTACGGACGCAGGCGATACGGCACTGAAGCTTGGCACTCTTCTGACGGAAGAGGAATATCGGAAGGAGCGGGAAGAATATGGCGATCGTTTCAAGGCGGAGATGGGTGCCGAAGCGATACGTAAACTTTTGAATCAGCTCAACGTTGTGGAACTGGCGAAGGAACTTCGTCAGGAGATCGCCGAGACGAAGTCGAAACAGCGTCGAAAAGACCTGGCCAATCGGCTCAAGCTGGTCGAGGCCCTGCGCAACTGCAGTAGCGAGAACAATCCGGCCTGGATGGTCTTGGACGTCATTCCGGTCATACCGCCGGACCTCCGTCCTCTGGTTCTCCTTGAGTCGGGGACCTTTGCCACGAGTGACCTGAACGACCTGTATCGCCGTATTATTAACCGCAATAACCGTTTGAAAAAACTGGTCGATTTGAATGCGCCGGAAGTTATTATCCGTAATGAGAAGCGTATGCTTCAGCAGTCTGTTGACGCCTTGTTCGATAACAGCCGGTGCAAGCGGAAAGTTTTGGGGTCGAGTAATCGTCCTTTAAAATCTCTTACCGACATGATTAAGGGTAAGCAAGGTCGTTTCCGGGAAAACCTGCTCGGCAAACGAGTTGACTACTCCGCGCGAAGTGTTATCGTTGTGGGTCCGACCATGCGTTTGCATCAGTGTGGTTTGCCGAAGAAGATCGCTCTGGAGCTGTATCAGCCGTTCATTATTCGGCGGCTCAAGGAACTTCAGCATGCCGACACGATCAAGAGCGCCAAGAAGATGCTTGAACGTAAGGATGAGGAGGTATGGGATATTCTCGAAGAAGTGATTCAGAATCACCCCGTCCTGCTCAACCGAGCCCCGACCCTGCACCGCATGGGTATCCAGGCGTTCGAGCCGATTTTGATCGAAGGCAATGCCATTAAGTTGCATCCGCTGGTTTGTAAAGGGTTTAACGCTGACTTCGACGGTGACCAGATGGCGGTCCATCTTCCGCTCTCTTTGGAGGCCCAGGTGGAAGCGCACACGCTCATGCTCTCGACGAATAATATTTTCAGTCCGGCGAACGGCCGTCCGGCCATTAGTCCGTCGCAGGATATTGTTATGGGTTGCTACTACATAACCATGCTCCTGCCGGGCATGAAGGGTGAAGGCATGAAGTTCGCCTCGAGCAGTGAAGCGTTTCTGGCGTATTCGCTTGGCAAGATTGACCTTCAGGCGAAGATCTTCGTGCGTATGGCAAAGGGGCGTTGGATCAAGAATGAAAAGAGCCTCAAGCAGAGTGACTCGAAGGTTACCGAAGGCATGCTGTTCGAGACGAGTATCGGACGAATTCTCTTTAACGAGATCCTTCCGGAAGGGCTGCCCTTCTACAATGAAGAGATGATTTCGGGCAAGCTTCAGGAAGTGATTAGCGACTGCTACGAACTTCAGGGTCGTCGCGCGACTATTGACCTTTTGGACAATATGATGCGAATCGGGTTCCGTGAGAGTACGCACAGCGGACTTTCCTTTGCTACGGACGACCTTGTCACCCCGAAATCGAAAATCGATATTATTGCCGCAGGCGATAAGGAAGTCAAGAAGATCCAGTATCAATATGAGAATGGTCAGTTGAGCCCGGATGAGCGTTACAATAAGATCATTGACGTATGGTCCCAGGTTCGGTCTACTATTACGGACAAGATGATGGAGGAACTGCGGAACGACACAAGGTCGAACGGCTACGTCAATCCAATCTTCCTTATGGCGCACTCGGGAGCACGAGGTGGTACGGAGCAGATTCGACAGTTGGCCGGTATTCGTGGTTTGATGGCCAAGCCGAACGGTAAGATTATTGAAACCCCGGTTAAAGCGAATTTCCGGGAAGGGCTGTCCGTTCTGGAATATTTCAGCTCGACGCATGGTGCACGAAAAGGGTTGGCCGATACGGCACTTAAGACGGCGGACTCCGGGTACTTAACCCGTAAACTGGCGGACGTGGCGCAGAATTTCGTCGTAACGCGGCACGACTGCGGTACGACCATGGGTATTGTTAAGGGAGCCACGGACTACGGCGGGAAGAAAATCTCGCTGGCCGAATCCATTACCGGACGTGTTGCCTGTGCCAATATTGTTGACCAGTCGACCGACGAAGTCATTATTCGCGCGAACGAATTGATTACGCCGGAAATTGCCAAGCGGATTGAGGCGATGGGCGTGCCGAAAATTCGTGTGCGAAGCCCCATGACCTGTGAGGCGGAACTTGGCGTGTGTGCCTTGTGTTATGGTATGGACCTTTCGACCCGCAAGCTCGTGGAAGAAGGAATGGCCGTTGGTATTATCGCCGCTCAAAGTATTGGTGAGCCGGGCACGCAGTTAACCATGCGTACGTTCCACATCGGTGGTGCCGCCGCGCACCAGGCGGAAGAGAGCGATATCAAGACGGAGCATGCCGGGACCATTGGTTTCCGGAAGATGGAAGTCATTGAGAACAAGGAGCGGAACAGTCTGCTCGTCCTGTCGTGCAAGAACGACGCGGGTATCGATATTCTCGACGCTTATGGTCGTAGTCGTATAACCTACAGTATTCCGGAAGGTGCCGAAGTTACCGTTCGGGAAGGGGACCAGGTCAAAGTGGGCGATATTCTGTGCAAGATGGACCCGCACAGCCAGTTGCTCTTGGCCAAAACCGCTGGTATTGTCCATTTCGACAATATTATCGACGGCGACACGGTCCAGACTTCGGTCGACCCGGTAACCGGTCAGCAGCACCGTACGGTAGACGAGCTGAAAGGGGACCGACATCCGCGTATTTACATTGCCGATGAGTCTGGTCGTGGCTTGGAAGATTATTATCTGCCGACGAAATCTTCGATTGAAGTTGAAGATGGTCAGACCATAGTACGCGGAACCATATTGGCAAAAACACCGCGTGGTGCCGAAGGAACGCAGGATATTACCAGTGGTCTTCCCCGGGTTACCGAAATCTTCGAGGCCCGTAAGCCGAAAGATCCGGCCATTATTTGCGAAATCGACGGTATTGTTACCCGAGGCGAAAAGCGTCATGGCAAGAATACGCTTATCGTTACGAGCAAGACGGAAGTGGACGGCGAGCCGATCGAGCGCATTTATGAAGTGCCCAACGGCAAGCATATCCGCGTCATCAGTGGCGAAGAAGTCCGGGCAGGCCAGCCGCTGACCGACGGTTTTGTAACTCCGCATGACATCTTGCGAATCAGTGGCGAGAATGCGGTGGAAGAATTTTTGACCCAAGAGATTCAGAACCTGTACCGAGTGCAGAACGTGGCGATCAACGACAAGCACATAGAGATTATCGTTGCCCAGATGCTCCGCAAGGTCAAGATCGAAGCGGCGGGAGACACGACGTTCCTCGATGGCGAACTGGTCGACAAGTTTGATTTCCGACGGCGTAATCGGGAATTGGACGCGTGCATCAAGGTAACCCTGCCGGGCGACACGGACTTCCAGATCGACGAGATTGTGCCGAAAGACATTTTTGAGGCGAAGAACATGAAGTTCGAGTCGGAAGGCGGAACGCCGGCCGAGGGAGTTAAGCCGACCAAAGCGACGGCGACCACCCAGCTTATGGGTATCGCGAAGGCGGCGGTCCAGAGTTCCAGCTTTATATCTGCGGCGAGCTTTCAGGAGACGACGAAGGTGCTCACGGAGGCAGCCCTGGCGAATCGCGTGGACCATCTGGTCGGCTTGAAAGAGAACGTTATTTTGGGCCGGCTGGTTCCGGCAGGTACCGGCTTTAGCAAGTACCAGAAGTCGCAATGGCGATATCGTCAAAGTGCGATAGAGGAAGCGGCGTCGAAGGGGTTCTCGTTTGAGGAAACCCAGAATTTCCCGCTTCTTAACGATGTCCCCCAGGCGGCTGCGGCCTCGCCGTTTGCCCCTGAAGAGGATAATATTCCTGTTTTCCCTGACATTGTCGATGATGTCCCGTCGGTAGGAACGAGTGTTTTTATCGACGAGAAGGGGAAAAAATAGGATAAAACGAGATTTTTTGCTCAAGTAACACCCCTTTTATTGTTTTAGAGGAGGGGTGTCCCTTGACAAGGGGCCGTTTTTGGAGTATGTTATATATTCCCGTTATTACGGTAAAACCTTCCTGTTTATCGTCAGGAAAAGAGGTCTAAGCGGCCACGGGCTGGAAAGCCGATCAATGAGATTGAACGAGTTCGTGGCGCGTTTTTAACACAATATTTTAGGTGAGAGTACAGATGCCGACAATTAATCAACTGGTTCGAAAAAACCGTAAGCAGCAGCACAGCAAGACGAACACACCTGTTTTAGAGGGGTGTGCCCAGAAGCGAGGTGTGTGTCTGCTCGTTCGTACGATGCAGCCGAAGAAGCCGAATTCCGCTTTGCGACGTATTACCCGTGTTCGTCTTTCCAATGGTAAGGAAGTCACGGTATATATTCCGGGCGAAGGGCACAAGTTGCAGGAGCACTCGATTGTTCTGGTCCGTGGTGGCCGAGTCCGCGACCTGCCTGGTGTTCGTTATCAGGTTATTCGTGGCACGTTGGATGCGACCGGTGTCGACGGTCGTCGTCAGGCGCGCAGTCGTTATGGCGCGAAGAAGAACGTAGCTCCGGCCAAGGGCAAAGGGAAGAAGTAGTCAACGGGATTTTCGATTTGTCGGCGAATGAGCTCACGGGAATGCCTGAGGTTGCATTGAACGTCGCGGGTCGGGTAACCAATTACACATTTGATACAAAACATTATCGGAAAGAAATACAATGGGTCGTATTACAGCAAGTAAAAAGCAATTGAAGGGTGATCCCGTATACAATTCCATCATTGCGAGCAAGTTTATCAACTGCCTTATGTTAGATGGCAGAAAGACCGCTGCACAGGCGATCTTTTATGACGCTCTTAAGATTATTCAGAAGAAGATTTCTGATGTCGAGCCGATCGACGTATTTACGCAGGCTTTAGATAACGTTAAGCCGAGCATAGAAGTACGGTCGAAGCGAGTTGGTGGTGCCTCGTATCAGGTGCCAATGCCGGTGCGAGCCTCGCGGGCGCAGTCGTTGTGCATACGGTGGATACTGGCTGCGATTCGCGAGAAGAAGGGTCAGCCGACGGCGCAGAAGTTAGCGGCGGAACTCTTGGCCGCATACAATAAAGAAGGCACGGCCTATACGAAGCGAGAGAACGTGCATCGTATGGCGGAAGCGAACAAGGCGTTTGCGCATTTTGCCTGATTTTATCAGCTTTCCGATCTTACAGGCCGCGAACCTCACCTTTCGCGGCCTTTTTTAATGGCTTACCGATGATTCATGGTGTTTTATTGCCTGTGTTTGGCATTCCATTTTGACGGCTCCTACTATATATACTATATATGATGACGATTCCCATTGCTTTGGACGACTTGGCCGACTCGCGGCTCGACGCGTTTCGCAACTTACCGGAGCGGACGCTGCGGGGCGAGTCGCTTTTTATTGCCGAAGGGGAACTCGTCGCCGACCGGCTGCTCCGTTCCGGGTACCCGATTGAATCCGTACTGGTTGCAAGAGACGTTCCGCAGGCCATGGCCGTTTTGCCGGCGGTCCCTGAAAATGTGCCGGTCTATTCACTTCCGGCGAAAGTTATGCTATCGGAAATAGTCGGGTTTCCGTACTATCATGGCGTCTTGGTACTGGCGCGGCGTCCGGAACTTCGTCAATTTGGGGACCTATTTGGACTTGGCTTGCGCGGTGATGAAGGTAGTGAACCGGATTATTCCTCTGTTGCGGGCGCGTGGGTCGTTTTACCGGACGCGACGAAGCCGGACAATCTTGGCCTGGTCTTTCGATCGGCGGCGGCACTGGGCGCCCGAGGCGTCGTCTTGGGCGAGAAGTGTTGTGACCCGTTCTCGCGACGCGCGCTGCGTGTCTCGATGGGCGGCGTACTTCAGGTTCCGATTTGTGTTTCGCGTGACTTGGCCGGAGACCTCAAGGAGCTTCGTCTGCGACGCACACGGCGTGAAGACGCACCTGTACTCTTCGCGACCGTCCTGGCGGAGGACGCGGTTCGGTCGACCACGAAAGAATCGTATCCTGCATGCTCGCTTTTGCTTTTTGGCAATGAGTACACCGGCTTAACCCCGGAGCTGGTCGCGATTTGTGACGAAAAGATTATGATACCGATTCGTCCGGATGTGGATTCCCTCAATTTGGGAGTCTCGGCGGGGATATTTTTATACGAATACAAGCGTCTGGCTCGCGAGAGCGAATCGCGACCAGGAAAGTTGGGCTGAAGTCACATGGAAACACCGGAACCGCCTCTGCACTGGTCGCGAGCGAACGAGGACGCCAACGCGGATGTGACAGGGGGCGTATCAAGCGAGAAACCGGTCCGCTGGAAGCGTAATCTGCTCTTTATTTGGCTTTCGCAAATCCTGTCGATAGGGGGTTATGCGTCGGCCATGCCTTTTATTCCGATCTACATTCGCGACCGCTGGGGGATAACCAGTGAGCATGAACTTGGCCTCTGGATGTCCGCTTTTTATTTCTTTGGCATGTTGAGTTTTTGCGTCTTTACTCCGGTTTGGGGAATGCTGGCCGACCGTTATGGACGCAAACTCATGCTGTTGCGTGCCTGTTATATTGATGCGATTCTGTTCCCCTGTTTTTTGCTGGCTCCGAGTCCGTTTTGGCTTATTGTTGCCCGGTTCGTAGCCTCGGCGTTTACGGGAACCGTATCGGCGGCACAAACTCTTATTGTAACGACGACTCCGGAGAAGCACCATGGATTTGCGCTGGGCACTTTGTCGTCTGCGATCTGGAGTGGCAATCTTTTCGGTTTTGCCGCAGGCGGACTGATTGTGCACTGGTTCGGGTTCACAACGGCGTTTGCATGCTGTGGTGTTATGTACCTCTTGGCTGGGATACTGGCGCATCTTTTTGTGGAGGACCCATTTAGCGTACGAGAAGCGAGTCGGGCAGTTCAGGGCAAAGTGGCGCTGTGGCCCGGCATTACCGTTGGCGTTTGGATGATTTTTTTACTCATTATCCTTACGGCCATAGCGAGGCGATTCGACGACCCTTACGTGGCCTTAATGGTCGAGAAGATTCACGGCCCGGAGCGAACAGCGTTTCACACCGGGTGGATAAGTGCTGTAGCGGCTTTGGGCGGGATAATTTCGGGCATGGTGACCGGTCGGTTGTGTGACCTGTTTTCGCCGAACAAGGTGGCGCTGCCGTCGATTCTTGTGGCCAGCGGTACGATGTTTTTACAAGCGGTAAGCGGGAGTCTTCCGTGGTACGCCGGGGCACGATTTGTCAACTTTCTCGCGACCGGCGGTCTGGAACCGGTCTTTTTTTCGATCTTATCGAAGGTCTCGCCGCCGGCGCAGCGTGGTACGTATTTCGGGTTGGCCTCGGGCCTGCGAATGACAGGCATCATGCTCGGATCGCTTTTTAGTGGTGGCATTATTTACTTTGTTGGTCTGCGAAACGTGTATACGGCGGCGGGCATACTGTTCCTTATCATTATTCCGGTTTATTACGCCACGATTCGAGCGTTGAAGAAGCAGGAGCCGGTTGCGGGAAAAGGAGTGAACAGTAAGAAGAATAGTGATTCTTGAATGTAATATAGCACGACGTAATGTTTTGTTGTTACTCAATATTACGATTGATCGGAGAAAAAATAGGGAGCAGAGAAAAAATTTTGCCTTGTTTTTACCGGCATCTATAGACAAAAGTGGAAAAAGACGTAATAATAAGAGAAGATATACCGGGCTTACCCGGCTTTTTCCGGAGTGCGGCTTTTTGTAAAGCGAGATAGCCGAGCATCTGGCGGAAGGGTCGAGGGAGAATGTGTGCCGGTAGTAGAGCAATAGTAGAGTCTTGTTCAGGAGACTTGTTGGCAACGGCGAGTCGTACTCAGAGAGAAATAAATAACGAGGCATCATGAGTATATGAAACGGAGAGGACTTTTTGGGGCGAGTTTGACGTTCCCGAGTGAGTCTCCTGTAGCAAGCGAGCGTAAAAAGGCGGCGCAGCCCTATTTTCCTGTTTGTACCGAAAACGCTGGAATCCATTTGACAAGTCCGCGAGCGGGCCGGGTCAGTGAGAGCGAAGGTGTTGGGGTAGGGAAAAATCGGAGTGTCGGTAGTATAACCAGTCCAAACGAGGCGATTCATGGGAACCGAAACAAAGATTGTTGTAGAAACGAAGAACTTAACGAAGATTTATCGCGACTTTTGGGGACGTCAAAAGGTGCGGGCGCTGAAGGCGCTAGACTTGGAAATTCGGCAAGGGGAGGTGTTCGGCCTTTTAGGCCCGAACGGGTCGGGCAAGACAACGACGATCAAATTGTTGCTCGGTCTTCTCTTTCCGACCAGTGGCGAGGTGAACATTTTAGGTCGTCCTGCGTCGGATGTTGGTAAGAATGAGAAGATAGGCTACCTGCCGGAGGAGTCGTACTTATACCGTTTTCTGAACGCGGAAGAGACGCTGGACTTTTACGGTCGTTTATTCAATATGCCGGGCGCGGTACGACGTCAGCGGGTGGCGCAGCTTATTTCCATGGTAGGACTTGAGTCGGCGAAGAAGCGTCAGTTGCGCGAGTATTCCAAGGGAATGACGCGGCGTATCGGATTGGCCCAGGCGTTGATTAATGACCCGGACCTCATTCTTCTGGACGAGCCGACGAGCGGTTTGGACCCGATTGGTACGCGTAATATGAAGGACCTCATTCTGGAGCTTAAGGCCCAGGGGAAAACGGTACTCATGTCGAGTCACCTTTTGGCCGATGTGCAAGACGTGTGCGACCGAATTGGTATTCTGTACCAGGGCGAGCTGAAGGAGCTTGGTCGCGTTGAGGACCTGCTGAAGATTGGAGAAGAGACGGAATTCCGCGTTAAGGGACTTAGTGCCGACGCGAAGGCGAAAATTGAGAAAATCGTCCAGGAGGACAAGAGTGAGCTTGTTTTCAGTGGCAATCCGACGACCTCGCTGGAAGACCTGTTCCTGAACATTATTGCTGAAAGCGAAGCCCGACCGGGTAAGCGTGTTCGTGGAGGAGGAACCAATATATGATTATCGAAAAACCGGTACCGGCGTTTTGGGACTGGATAGGTCCGGCGTCGTTGAATTGGTTGATTGCCGTAGGCGGTCTTTTAGCCGTCTTTGCGGTGGTTGGCTTTTTGTTCCTGCTGGTCCGCACGGGGCCTGCCCAGGTCTTTCCGATCTTCTTTCGCAATATAGCCAAAGGTTTCAAAGACCTTTGTGACCTGTCGTGGAAGCGCGTTTTCGCCATAGCCGGCCTGATTATTCGCGAGTCGTTGCGTAAGAAGGTCATTGTCGTTTGCGTTGTCTTTCTCGTTCTGCTCATGTTCGCCAGCTGGTTCCTTGACCCACAAAGTACTGACCCGGCCAGGCTTTACATGAGTTTCGTCATATCGACAACGATGTACCTTGTCCTGCTTTTGGCCCTGTTCCTGAGTGCCTTGAGTTTGCCCGCCGACTTTAAGAACAAGACGATCTATACGATCGTTACCAAGCCGGTGCGTGCCAGCGAAATTGTTCTCGGACGTATTGTCGGTTTGACCGCCATTGGTACCGGCATACTCCTGATTATGGCCTGTATGAGTTATCTGTTCGTGTCGGCCTCGTTGAGTCACACGCACGTTGTGATCGACGGGGAAGATATTGTTGCGGTGTCTGGGGAAGGGACCGATGCGACCGTCGTTGCCAAAGGGGAAACCCGACTGGCCAACTGGCACAAGCATGAAATAGAGGAATACGCGGACGGTACGTTTACCGTTAAGGAAGTGAACAATCACACGCACCCAATCACCAAGGTCGTTGAAGGCGACACGGTTCGCTATGTCGTAGGTCCGGAGCGTGGTACGGTTCAGGCGAAGGTTCCGATCTACGGCAAGATGAAATTCCGCGACGCGAACGAATTTGAGAAGACGCGTGGTATTAACGTTGGCGAAGAGTGGGAATACCGCAGCTATATCGCCGGTGCAACACCGGAGGCGGTTATCTGGACGTTCGACCATGTCACGCCGAATCAGTTCCCGGAAGGTCTCCCGGTTGAAATGACCATTAGTGTTTTCCGAACGCATAAAGGTAATATAGAACAGACGATTATGGGCAGTCTGCTCATACGCAATCCGAAGACCGGTCTGACCGCCGAGACGAATATTTTCAATTCGGAGAAATATGTTACCAATGCTCTGTTTATTCCGCGTACGATCGATAAGGGGAAGGTGGACTCGCAGCCGCGCCAGCTGAAGCAGTTGGGCGAGGAGACTTCGTTCGACCTGTCGCAAACGCGTCTGGAAGAGAAAGAAACGTACGACCTGTTCGACGACTTCGTGGTGGACGGTAAGGTGGAGATCTGGTTGCAGTGCCTTGACAATGGTCAATATTTTGGCGCCGCGGAGCCTGATCTTTACGTACGTGCGAAGGACGCCAACGTCTTCGGGAACTTCCTTAAGGGGTATCTTGGAATCTGGCAGCAGATGGTGGTTCTGCTTTCCTTTGGCGTGCTGTTCAGTACGTTTTTGAGTGGTCCGGTGGCCATGGTAACGACCTTTGGTATCCTGATTGCGGCGTTCTGCAAGCAGTTGTTCCTCCAGGTGGCCTATATGCAGGCACTGGGCGGTGGACCTGTGGAAGCGTTCAACCGGTTGATACGTCACGAGAATCTCATGACCGAACTTCCGAAAGACTTTACGACTTCCTTAATCAAGTTTTTCGACATGATAGCCAGCGGTTTCCTTAGTGTTATCGGTCTGGCAGTTCCGTCTTTCTCCGACTATAATATCTATATGGACAGTGTCGCGGCGGGTTATAATATCCCGTGGAACACGATTTGTGTTCACGGCGTAACGACTTTTGCCTATGTGATTCCGCTGTTCATAGTCGGTTATCTTATTTTGAGGAACAGAGAGGTGGCGAAATGACGCAACAGCAACGATTCTTTCGGAAAATCATTTATGTCGTGATCATTGCCGTTTTGATTATTCCGCTGTATCTTATGGGTAACCCTGCGCAGCGGAGTAAAAGTGGCGTCATCACCAAAGGCGGTATGCTGGCCCAGATTCGGAATGAGAACGGGCTGGCGGAAGTGAATTTGGGCGAAATCGACCCGGCCAGCAGTACCATGAAACTGGCAACGTTCGGGATGCGCGGCGTCGCTATTGCCTTGCTCTGGAATCGGTCGCTGGAATATGAGAAGCGTGCCGACTGGAATAACGTCGTTGTGACCGGTAACCAGATTATTATGCTGGAGCCGCACTTCATAACGATTTGGGACTTCGTCGGCTGGAAACTGGCGTACAACGCCTCGGCCCAGTTCGACGATTATCGCGAACGCTACCGATGGGTGATTCGTGGTTTCGACTTCCTGCAAAAGGGAACAAGCTACAACCAGACCGATCCCCGACTGTTCAGCAAAGCCGGTTGGACCATTTCGCAAAAAATCGGTATCGCCGACGAAAAGGATCAATATCGGCGATTGTTCCGGGAAGATGAAGAGTTCCATGCCCGGCAGGTCTATAAAGAGCGTGATAATTGGCTCTTCGGACGTAACTATTATCAGGTTGCAGAAGATTTGTACGAACGGGGCGGCTCCATAGGCAAGGAAACGCGTATGATCTTCTACTCCCGCTCGCGTATGAATCTGATTCATTATGCGGAATGGATGGAGCTTGACGGTTGCGGTACGAACAAGACGAACTCGCCTGTTTTCGACGAGGAGCATGCGGCGGCCGCCTGGAAGACCGCGGAGGAGCACTGGAAAGATTTTTGCAAAATGGTCATTAAGACCACGATCGAAGACAAGAAGAATCCGGGTGAATATCGCAAGACGTCGCTGAATCTATATCACGAGGTCAAGGCGGAAATAGAGCAGGAGATGCAGAATCTTGAGAAAATGCTGCCTGAAGGCGTTGACCGTGACACGATCGCGTGGGACCGCTGGAATAATGAGCTTACGGACCAGCAGCGTGCGTCGCTCTTGCCGAAACTGCTGGATCCGGCCGATGAAACGGACTATAATTTGGGTGAGGTTGACCGCCCGTACCGTGTTATCCGCTCATTCTTGGACGGCGAGCGCGGTCCGCAGCCTGGCTGGGAGAACTGGCGTGAGCGTCTGGAAGCCGATCGGCAGAATTTCTACCCGGACGATCTTAAGGAGGTTGCCGCCATACCGGCAGCGTTGCGAGATGAGACCGACTCGCTGAAATTACGCACGACGGAAATGAAGATTTCCGAGTGGGCTGCCCAGGCGTACACGCTAATTAACGTTACGCCAGAAATGATTGCTGACCATATAGAAGGGGACGATGCACTTACTGCCCGTGATATTTGCGATACAATCGTAACGCTCAAAGAAGAGGTTCGTTTTTCCGGCATGTTTCGCGATATTATGGACTGCAATCGTCACGACCGCAAAGTGGTTGTGGAGCAGCAGGAAGAAGCGCGGCACGGTCGTGATTTACGCAGTCAGGTTCGCGTTAAGTATCAAGCGGCGCAGCATGAGGAAGCGAATCAGGCGTTTCTCGACTCCATGGCAAGTTGGAAGAAGCTCATGGACAAGCCGGGCTTTGAAGATATCCGGCGCATGCCGCAGTTCGTTTCCGAGTTTACCAATGAGGTCTCGAAATACGTGATTGTGCTTGACCAGCTTGAGCGAATTTTCCCCGACGTCTTCCCGTTCCAGGAGATAATTCGCGATGGTCAGTCGGCCAAATACTTTAATTTATCGATGGATGAGGCGATTCCGTTCGTTGAGAAGAAATTGGCCAATTCGGAGTTTGCGGCCGCTCGCGACTACAGTGAACGTCTTCTGCGTTCGGGCGAAGGGCTGACCGCTGGCGACGAGGTCATGAAGTTGGGGCCACTACCGGAAATACGCGAGAAGATTTTCACCGTTGCCCGACTTTATGTGCAGGCTTGGGAAGGACTGGGCGAGGCCGCTATTGCGGAAGCACGGACGGCAGGCACCTTTGAAAACTATCCCGCACGTAACTTTATTGAGCTTATGATCGCCAAGGGCGACGCGACGTATCAGGAAGTGGGTAAAGTGGAAGTGCTCCTGGCAACGGACCCGGACAACGCCAGTGACCATTTGGCCAAGGCGGTTACGCTCTGGAAAGAACTGCTTGACCGTTATCCGATTTTGAAGTACGATCGGGCAAGTGAATTTCGTCCGCAGATTGCCGCGGTGGCCGGTGCGTATGTGACGGACTTGAAGAAGAACGAGCAGGACGTGCCGGAAGATTTCGCGCTCAAGTCGTTTCTCGATTGATTTTTCAGACCGACCCCGCTGATGTTGTGTCAGTGGGGTCGTGTCACGGTTGATTTTACATTCCAGGTAAAGTTCCCTCTGGTGTACTCATTATGACAGTTTTCGTTGACCACACCGAACGCAGAAAATTGATTCTCGAACGGTCGTTTGCGCTTTTTGCCCGGGAGGGGTTTGAAGGGGTGACCTTTCAAAAAATTGCAAATGAGTGTGGTATAGCCAGAACGCTCATCTATCGTTATTTTAAGGACAAGGAAGAAATCTTTCTTTACGCGGTGCGACAGGGCACGGATAAAATGTCGGCCATGGTCGAGAAGGTCATGCGAAGAGCCGATTTGAATTCGGTTGAGAAGTTGCGACGTGTACTGCACTTAACGATCAAGATGCTCTCGGAGAATCGTGTTTTTCTTTCGGTTGTTTTAGACTATCTGGCCATAGCGGAGCAGTCGGGCGCGAACGTGCGTCGCAGGGTTCGTCGCTATACCTGGGGTATGAAATTTTTTATTGACCGCCTGTTGCGAGAAGCGGCAGGCGAGCAGCTTTTGATTTCCACGGACCCGGTCAAGGCGTCCGGGCACCTCTTCTGCCTGTTGGAGGCTTACGTCCTTAATATCACGATCGTGAATTTAATGGACCGCAAGGAATACATAACGCTCATAGACAATTACCTTAACGAACAGTTGCCGGACTCATTGCGGTCACGGGAACTCTCGGGCATACAAAATTTTGGAATACAGAAAGAATCCAGTTAAGATGACCAATCCTGAAGTGATTCATGACCCGTCGGAACTTGCCAGGCGTGTGTCGGAACTGAAGAGTCAGGGCAAGACAATAGGTCTTGTGCCCACAATGGGCGCATTGCATTACGGGCATCTTAGTCTTGCCATCGCGGCGAAGAACGATTGTGACGTTGCGATAGTTTCCGTTTTTGTGAATCCGACGCAATTTGCGCCGAATGAGGATTATGATCAGTACCCGCGTCAGTTACAGGCAGATATAGACTTACTGTCGCAGGTCGATACGGATATTGTCTTTGCCCCATCGCCGGAGGCCATGTATCCGCGAGGGTTCGTTTCGAATGTGCATGTTGGGGGCGTAACGACCCGTCTGGAAGGCAGTTTTCGCCCGACTCATTTCGACGGCGTGGCCACGGTTGTCATGAAGCTATTCCAACTGAGCCAGGCCAACGTTGCCTTTTTTGGTCAGAAGGATTTTCAGCAGGTGGCCGTGATTCGACGCATGGTGGCCGACTTGAACGTACCGACTGAAATTATCGCCTGTCCGATCGTGCGAGAGGCCGATGGCCTGGCCCTGTCGAGTCGGAATAAATATTTATCGGCCGAGGAGCGTAAGACGGCGCTGGTCCTGTCCCGCTCGCTGGGGTATGCGAAAGAGCTTATCCACAAGGGCGAGCGTGAGGCCGCCGTTGTTAAGGCCGCTGTTGAGAAGATGATTCTTGACGAAGGCGGAACCGCAATTGATTACGTCTCGATCAGTGACCCTGACTCGCTGCAGGAAATGACGCGCATTGCTGGTAATGTGGTTGTCCTTCTGGCAGTTCGGGTCGGCAAGACGCGATTGATTGATAATATGGTAATCGAGCCGGCCTGATGTGTTGGTACGATTAATGTGTTGGTACGCCTGATGTGCCGGTAATGTGGAGACGGAAATGCGACAGACGCTGTTTTATATACCCTCGCTCGTTGGCGGCTATCCGCTATTTGGATTTGGTCTTGCCTTTTGGGGAATACTGCTGTTTACGGCGGCTGCGATAATTGTCAATCGGATGCGTCGCGGGACGTCGGCCGACTGCTGGAACTGGTTGACGACCGGGATGGCGGCCGCGGCGGTTGTGGCTTTTGTCTTGCCGGTGGTTGCGGAACCGCAGGGACTTCCGGTGCGCGGCTATGGTGTTTTTCTCATGCTGGGAATTGCGTCTGCGGCCTGGCTGCTGGTCTGGCGAGGTCGGCGTCTCTGGAAAATCTCTTCGGATTCGCTCTTGACCGCGGCGGCGGTGAGTGTCCTCTTTGGTGTGCTTGGGGCCCGAATATTCTATATTTGTGAATACTGGCATGAGGTGCGTGGCGAAACGATTCAGGCGACGCTGGTCAATATGATCAACGTAACCCGGGGCGGGCTGGTCGTCTACGGGTCGATTATCGGTGGTATACTTGCTCTGGTCGTCTATTTACTGTGGAAGAAGATGCCGGTTCTGGCGACGCTCGACCTATTTGCCCCGGCGCTACTGCTGGGTCTGGCCTTTGGGCGGTTGGGGTGTCTTATGAACGGATGCTGCTTTGGCGGTCCGTGTGAGCATTGGCCCGGCGTAGTTTTTCCGCCTGGCTCGCCGGCGCACGTTCGTCAGATGGAGTTGGGACAGACCGCGATCGGCGGAATCTGGCTGGTACCGGAACGGCATGAGGATAAGACGCTGTTCAAATTAAAAGAATCGCGTTCCGTGCCAGGCGGTCGGAGCGTGGGACCCGTTTGCATTCGTGAGTTTGACCCGCAACTCGGCGCGCAAGAGATGGGTCTTGCGCCTGGTGTGAGCTTACTCGCTGCCGCCTTATGCCCGGCAGACCTGCCCACAGGCGAGCTGACCGCGCGCGAGGCCGCCGGCATACCGGTCTTTCAGATCGGCTGTAACGAAGACTTCATTTTGCTCATGGCCGGCCGGCGTCCTGACCAGCGACTCCTGCTCGTTACCGGTCCGCTCGCTACCAATGCGTCGGCGCAACCGGGAGACGATCCAGTTCGCTATTTCGCTCTTGAGCCTGTTCCCGACCGGGTTTTACCGGTTCATCCGACGCAAATTTACAGTTCCTTATCGGCGTTCGTTTTGTGTCTCATCTTAATCCTGTTGTCCCGATTTTACCGCAAAGATGGTCTTGTTCTGGCGAGTCTGTTTCTGCTCTATCCGGTAAATCGGTTCCTGCTGGAGTTGGTGCGCACTGATGAAGGTTCGTTTTTGGGAACGGGCCTGACCGTTGCGCAATGTATAAGCATAATAGGATTTGCCATTGGCCTTGCGCTTTTTATAACCGTTTCCTGTTTCGGTTCACAAGAGCGAGGCTATGCAAGAGCAGCGAATGAGGACGAACGAAATGCCGAAAGGAACACAAAGGGAACTAACGCGACGTGAAGTCATAACCGCCGGATTAGGCGTAGCAGGCGTCGCCGTTCTGCACAGTTTTGCGCCGAGCGAGTCGCAAGGGCAAGGGGGACGCGGCCGGGGTATGAAGCCGATTGCCTATTCTCCGGACAATCCGGCGATTGCTTTTACGCGTGATTTTTGCGAGCGCTGTGGCGAATGCCGTCTCTGCTGCCGTCAGATAGCCGGGGTTGAAGGGTCGCAGGTGCCGCCGGGCGAGGATGCGTGCATCTACTGCGGGCAGTGCACAACAATCTGTCAGGGTATGGCCGTTACAGAACGATTTCATTATGAAGATGTGTTGAAAATTCTGTCGGCGGAGGATAAGATTCCGATTGCGATTATGGCGCCTTCGTTGCGAGTTTCGATAGGAGACAGCTTCGGAGCCATGCCGGGCACGGACCTGGAAGGAAAGTTGGTGCGGGCACTTCGTAATCTTGGCTTTAAACATGTTTTGGACGCCTCTTTTGCCGCGGACCTGATTGCCTGTGAAGAGGCGGCTGAACTTCTGGCCCGGGTTGATAAGGGCGGGAATGAACTGCCGCTGTTTACCAGTTGCTGTCCCGCCTGGGTCCGGTTTGCCGAACTCTTTCTGCCTGGGGCTGCCGGAAATTTATCCTCGGTTAAGAGTCCCATTCTTGCCTTGGCGACGCTGGCGAAGACGTGGCTGGCGGAAAAAGAAGGTATCGACCCAGGCAAAATCGTTACCGTGGCGCTGGCACCCTGCACGGCGAAAAAATATGAACGAACGCGACCGGAGCATAAAATCAGACTGTCAGATGGAACGACCGCCGATTCCCTTGACTTTGCGTTAACGACGCGCGAGACGACACTCCTGCTCAAGGCGGGGGGCGTAACGCGTCTCAATTCGCTTGAAAAAGACGCGTTCGACGCACTGCCGGGCACAGCCAGCGGAGCCGGTCTTATATTCGGCGCGACCGGTGGCGTTTGCGAGGCGGCTGTGCGTGCCGCATGGACTCAGGTCACCGGTACGGAGCCGCCTGCGGAACTCCTGAAATGGGAACCTGTCCGCTCACTCGATGCCGTTCGTACCGCCGAGATTGAACTTGGTCCGCATAAAATTCGCGTTGCCGTGGTTCACGCGGCGTCCAATGCCCGGCTTTTCTTTGACGAGATGAACCGGCGTAAGCTGCATTTCGATTTCGTTGAGGTTATGGCCTGTCCCGGCGGCTGTGTTGGCGGTGGTGGTCAGCCGCGAGCCTCGTCGGGCGACCCGAGTCGCGTCATACAGCGGCGCATTTCCGGCCTGTATCGCCGCGACGAAAAGACCCCTGTGCGTAATCCGGCCACGAACCCGGCAGTTCAGAGTCTCTATACGGAACTGCTCGAAAAACCCTGTTCCCCCCGCGCCGTTGAGCTATTGCACGTTGCGCGATAGGCAGCTGCGATTCCGACCTGGTACACAGCATGTCTGCCTGACGACAGAACGGTCAGGCAGATATGCTGTGTGTTGAAATTTAACAATTAAAATTTAATCAGGGGCAGGAGCTTGTCTTTTATGAGCTGATGGGCTCGATTATTGGGACGCATGAGGCCGGGCTGAAAATACTTGAGCATTGCGTCTTCGCCCTCTTCTTTGCGAAAACCTTCATACATCTGCCAAACATCGACCAATTGAACCCCTTCATCCGCGGCGACCTTGCGCGTAATTTCGTTATAGCGAGCCAGGGAAGTTTCGTTGACATTCGGCTGGTCTTTCAGGTCGCATGAGATCTTGCCATATCTTTTCACCGTGTCCTCGCACCAGCGGATCGTGTTGCTAGTCATGAGAATGACAGGAATTTTGTTTTCTTTCGCCCAATGAACGAAATACTTCAGATTGGCCTCGAAGTCGGATTCAGAGACGCGGGGCGCCGCATCAGGGGAGTTGGCTTTTATATCTCTTGCGGCATCATCCAAACCGAACTGAATAACCAACATGTCGGGCTTCTTTTCAACGACGTCTTGTTCGAACTGGGATTTCGCCTCCTCTGTTGTGCGTCCGACCTTCGCGGCGTAGACAATGCGAATGTTACTGTTGTTTTCCTTGAAGTGGACCTTTAACAGGTACGTGTAATTCGTCATTCTACCTCCGTAAGCAGCGGCAGTATCGCCCATGAAAACAACTCTTTTTTCCGTTTGTTTTAATTGCTCTTGTTCTTTCGCCAAACGAAAGATATCTTCTTCTTTTATTACCATGCGAAGGGGATTATCACCATCCTGCATGGTTGTAATCCAGAACGTGCCCGGCTCTATTTCAAAAAGCCAGGGATAGGCAACACGAGACCGCCCCCATTCCTCATGGGGGAGAAGATATTTAGTCGCGACAACGACCGGATTTGACCACGTTTTGGCATCGTCTTCCGAGAAGGCTATGGCGAGTTCATCGCGTTTGTCGGTTTTTGTTATTTGTGTGCAGTTATAGGGCGGTATTTCCGAGTCCTGATTCCACAATAGCGCAATTCGACCATCCTTCAAGCGGCACAACGTTCCGCAGCAGTAATTATTTTGGATTCCTGAATCGGTTGGCTCGGACCAGGTAAGTCCTTCGTCGGTCGAAATGGATTCATAGAAATTTCCCTTTGTTGTACGAATGAGCATATAGAGGGATTGATCGCGTCGTTCAACAATGGTAGCTTCCATAGCCCCGGCGTGGTCACCAAACCCACCCAATCGGAGAGTATTACTCTTTTGCCAGGTCTTGCCCTGGTCGTCGGAAACATAGGTCAAGGTTACATGAGTCCAAGGCTCTATATCTTGCGCGACGAGCACAACGCGCCCACTGGTCAGCTGAATCATGCAGCGCAGGGCGCCGCACCATCTTTTCTGGATCTGAAGTGGTTCGGACCATGTTTTGCCTTCGTCCGTACTGGTTATGATATAGCACGGAATTATCCAGTCGTCCACACTTCCTTTGCCCCAGCCGTCTTTTCCCTGTTGCATTTCCTTCTTGTTCATAAAGGCAAAAATAATGGTTCCTTCCCGCGTACGCACTATTGCCCGTACATCTTCATCAAGATATTTTTCGGGGTCGAGAATCTGTTTCGATTCCCACGTTTGCCCCTGGTCGTAACTCGTGTGTACTTCAGTCTTTTCCACAGCAAGAATGCCGCCATTGGCAATAGAGACAAACGGCCCTTGCAGTTTCGTTGGCATTTTTTCCCCGTATTTGCAAATTTTTGGTTCATCTCCCAATGCCGCATAATTCAAGGCCAGGATACTTGTTAACAGGACGAGCAACAAACAGAATTTGCAACTTTTGTAATAAAAACGACTCATTTCTTTTTCCTTATAAACGTGATTTTTGTGATGTAACTCAACTTTAAACAATTGAGTTATTCCGCCATAATATCGAGGGTCGCAAAGCCCTCTTTTTGAACGGACACGGCTAGTTTCGTTGTCTCTTTCGAAGAAAAACTCCCCATAATCTCCTTTCTGGCAAGTTCGCGTTTTTCTTCTATTGCTTGCGTATACGCAGAAGACTCGTCCAGAGACATTTTTGCCAGTTCCGATTCCGGCAACTCGCCTTCCACTTTTATTGCGGGGACAACGACGCATTTATACGCACCTTCCGGAGCGCCTTCTCGCGCGTAGCTTCCCTGTACCGTTTTGAGTTTTACCAAGCCACTTGCGTCGGTCGTTCCGCCAACGGCGACCCCGATGTTTTGTTCCGCGACCAGTTCCACTTCCGCGCCAGGTAAGGGAGTTCCATCTTTTGTGATTTTTAATTGAAAGGAAACGACCTTCGGAAAATTGTCCGGTCTGGGCGCTCCGCCTTCACAGCCATTAAAAAACGCTAAAGATACAGTAAGCAACGATAAATAGACGACTAACTTTTTCATGATTCGATCTGGTCCTTTTACTCTGTTGTTTTGTTGCAAAAAAATAGACAATGTACCACGCTGCGGGATTCCAACCGGGGAACCCCGTAACGAAAGATGGGTTAAACAGATTCCGTATAGTAAAACGAAATCTATAAAGAAACGGTCTCGCCGCCGTTGACCGAACCCATGGCCCCCCAAATACCATAGGGGCTTTTACCAGTCAGGTCCGTCATGCCGGTATCGTAATTCGGATTGATCGTCGTGTCGGGGTTTCCGGCCTCTATCGTATCGGAAACAAAACGCACACTGCCGTCGGCCAGAAGAACATTGACTCCGCCTGAATGATAGCTCGACGCGGTGTTCATGTGCTGACCGGAGCCGTGGTCCGATTTGGCGGACACGCAGGAGGGCGCGTTCGGGGGCAGGACCGTGCAAAAACCACTGTTGGCAATGGCCGGGAAGAAAGGAAATGCGGAGTGAGCAGCATTGGTGCCTGTACTTGTGGTAAAGACTTTACGATCGGCTGTACTAACAACGAGTAAGCATTGGGAGGGGGTAAACGTAGCGGGCTTTGCCAAATTCCCCTTCACGAGCTTGCCATTTAATGCCACTGCTATCCCCATTTCGGAATAGGCAATGGTATTGGACGAACCGTCAACCAAAGTGGCAAACGTTGTCCATAGTTCCGCGTTTTTAAAGAAGCCACGGTGCGCACTCGCCCAAGATACGCCGTGATCCTTCGCAGTATTACCAGTTCTATTAACATTACTAACATTATTGTTAAATGAGTCACCAAAGCAACCGGCATAAGAGCAATTCGTGCCGTCTTCCCGCCTTCCGGCAGCGTAATACGCGCATGCGTCTCGATTCGCGTCCGAGGGACAGATCATATAATTTACCTGTCCCTGTAAGCCGGTGGTGGCTCCCCAGTCACCGGAAGTACCACACTTATCATTATTACATATCTGCGAATACTTGGAAGGTTGCTCACAGAAGGGAAGTAGGGCCGCCATCGGATTATACACCAGCCGCCACGCCACTACTTTGTTCAATATCAGCGCCGCCGAAGGAAAGGCGAAATTCGTATCGTGGTAGTTGTGAAGACCCACGCCAATTTGTTTGAGATTATTAGTGCACTGCATGCGTCGGGCCGCTTCCCGCGCCGCTTGCACCGCCGGCAAGAGTAAGGCGATCAAGATGCCTATGATGGCAATAACCACCAGAAGTTCAACAAGGGTAAAAGCCAAGAGCCTCTGTATAAGACTTAATTTACCCCCCCCCTGCAATTTATCGGACTCGTTTCGTAAGCTTTCGTCATGTTTCGGTCTCCTTTGTTCAAAGTTTTTTCAGATTTTTGTGAGCAGACAGCTGCTTTACCACGTCGCAACAATTTCATATTAACACGCCCTTTCAGATTTGTCAACATAAAAAATGAAAAAAATATCATAAATGTCTGATCGGGTGGGTATTACAAGAATTATATTTTTCGTTTGGCAGTGGTATGAGGGATGAGGGCCGTATGTTGACGCAGGTCGGAACGTTGGCAGGTCGACCAAGCGGGGAGATTTCAGGGAGGAGCGGCCGGTTCGCGGGTGATTTTTTTTCCTTTTTTCCGTGGAATTCCCTGTTTTCCCGCTTGAACGATGGAAATAGTTGGGTATACTGGAGGAAGTAAGGAAAAGAGGAACCAACTTATCCCAATCGGAAGTGGTTCCGCCGGAACAGAAAAAATGGAGCGCAGGAGCATATAGGAACAAGATACAAATAGGGTATAACATATTGTCTGTCCATAGGTAAGGTGGGGAGTGCAGGGGCGAAACCGCTCTCGGGAGGGCTCTTTCTTTCAGATGGCACACTGGATACGTGGGGAGACGGTATATGGGGCGACCAGCAGCCACAAGTTGGATTGACCGCCTGGCTCGGGGCGACGACCAGGCAGTGGAACTCGTATTTTCTCGTTATTTTCAGAAATTGGTACGCGCCGCATCGCGGAAATTAAGCGGAATCAATACGGCGATCCGGAACGAAGAAGACATCGTCATGAGCGCGATGAAGAGCTTCTGTCTGGGAGTGCGCGAAAAACACTATCTTTTCGAGAGCGAAGATGATCTTTGGGGCTTTCTTTTTTTACTCGTCGATCGCAAAGCGACGGCGGAGAGGCGGCGCAACCTGAGTCAGAAGCGTGGTTTGGGCGTCTGTACGAAGTCGGGAAACCAGCCGGAAGGTCCCGACGAAGGTCAGCGCCTCTTCGATTCGGTCGCCGCGGAAGACCCCACGCCGGAAGCCGTTGCCACGATGACGGAAGAGGTCGAGACGTTTCTGAACATCTGCGGTGATAATGAAATCTCTTCGCAAATCATCAAAATGAAGCTGGAAGGGTATACGGTTCCGGAGATTGCCTCGGCGCTGGGACTGGTGCCGCATACGATCTTTTATCATCTTAAAAGGATAAAGCGGCGTTGGCAGTTGGTCAAGACGTGTCAGTCGCTGACAGAACTTAAGACGCTGGGCGGGTCGGACGAGCAACTCGCGGAACAGCTTGGGGTAAGCGAGGAGGAAGTGCGATTTTTGTGGTCGGCTCTTATGGAGTTGTGGAGTCAGGATGGGGCGTCGCGGGGAGAAGACGCCGCTTTGCTCAATTCCGGGCAAGGGGAGCCGACCACACGACTTACGTGGGCCCAACTGCGTGCCCCGGCCGGTGGGAGTCATCGTCTGGAATGGCTTGTTGATCGCTGGCACACTCTTATCGAAGGTAAATGGCTGAATACGCTGGTGGCCCGACGGGACGCATTTGAACGGGCGCATCGGACGCGAAGTCGCAAAGAGCAGTCGGACTCCTGCGGAAATGGCAGTGGATATAATGAGTAACGGAAGTCTGGAATCGAGCGAATCGAATGTATCGATTCTTGGTCTGCGTTACGAGAAGACGTGGCGACCGAACGAGCAGGGAGTGATCGAAGCTCTCGTGGCAGCGTGTGAGCCTGGACTGCGCGATGAACTTCTGGAGCGGCTGCTGGAAATCGATATTTCACTGCGTCTTGAAAATCGCTGCCTGCCGGAGATCGACGACTATCTGCGCCGGTTTCCGGATAACCGTGACTTGGTCGGCCAGGTCTATGAAGACGTAAGTAATTACAGCTTCATGGTTAACAAAATGCGAACGGGTCGAACGGTGGGGAACTACCGACTCCAGGAGCAGATTGGCAAAGGAGGCATGGGCGTTGTCTATAAAGGCTGGGATACGGAACTTCAGCGACCGGTTGCGATTAAGTATCTTGCCCCGAAGATACGCGCGGACGAGCGGAAACTGCGGCATTATAAGGAAGAGATGGGGATCTTTGGCCGGCTGCCGTACCATGAAAACGTCGTGCATGCCTATGCTCGCGAGTACGACCAGGGCACGCCTTATCTGGTCATGGAATATATAGAAGGAGAAGATCTCGTTTCGCTGGTCCGGGGGGAAGGGGGCACAGGCAAGCGGGAGTGCGGGAAGGGACTTCCCTTGAACAGCGCGCTAAAGATTATACGTCAGACGGCGTTCGGGCTGCGGCATATTCACCGGCATGGCATGGTGCATCGCGATATCAAGCCAGGCAATATTATTGTGGACACGAGCGGTCGTGCACGAATCTGTGATTTGGAGACACTCGCGGAACAGGCGTCTGGGACGTCGGGACAGGAGGGCGTGGAGCAGGTGTTTTTCTTTGGTACGCCTGGCTTTGTGGCCCCGGAGACGATGGCGCCTGACTATGCACCGGATGTGCGTGCGGATATTTACAGTCTTGCCTGTACTCTGTTCTTTCTGTTGGCGGGTGAGTCACCCAAAGAATTCTTAGCGTCGATATCCAAAGGAGTTACGGTTAATTCAACCTGCCGGAAGGCGTTGAAGCACTGGTTTTGGCGACTCGGGCGTCCGCTGGGCAAAGGGGTCGTCGAAGTTTTGGTTGAAGGAATGGCCAGCGACCCACGAGAGCGATTCGCCAGCATAGACCAGTTTTTGGCGGCTGTGGACCCGCTGACGCGACCGCCGCTGCGGCGCGGGCGCTACGTGGCCGTCGTCTGTCTGGCGACCCTTGCGGCGGCTGGAGTCTGGAGCCGTGACCTGTGGGATAAGGCGGACGGCGAGAGCGGCACGCAACGGGAGTCGACAGAGATTTCGGTAAGTGAGCCTGTAAGTGAACCCGTAAGTGAGCCGAAAGAGAAAGTCACAATGCCAGTGTCAGAAGAGACTGGGGAGTCCATGGCGCCGGATCCGGCGGGTGCGGGGGAAGAGGAGGTCGTGCAACAGGAAGAGAAACCGGATTACCGGTCTGTCCTGGCCGCGGCGGAAGACTTCTATCGTAAAGAGCAATATAAGAAGGCGCGTCAGAAGTGCCAGGAACTTGAGGCAACGCCGGGACTTGCGGAGGCTTTGGAGCGGAATCCGGAGCATGCTGCGCTGTACCACTGGCTCTCGGGCGAACTGTGCGCGGGACTGGGTACGGAAAAAGCCTGTCGCATGGCGAAAGACCATTATGAGCGGGCGGTCGAAAAATTCCCGCAAGAAAGTCAATATTGGCTAAGTCTGTATTACTGTTGTCACAAGTTGTTGTCTGAAGGTGGGTTAGAGGATGAATCGCAGGTGCGGGCGAAGGGGGCAGAAGCCTGGAACGCGTATCAAGCGAGAAAAAAAGAGGAAAAAGAATAAAAAAGACGGAATCGTTGTCACACAGAGGCCTCTTTTTACCATTTACAGATTAGGAAAAGGGGCCTGACGGTTCAACGTGAATCCGGAGCGTTTCCTAACGAGACAACCGAAAGCAGAAAAAAGGGTAGAAACATGAAAAAGACGTTTGTATTGGTACTGGCAATGGCGATTGGAACCGTAGTAACCGGAACAGTTCGTGGCGAAGAATATGGTAGTAGCGACTACGCCGGGGCGGCCGAAGCCTCGCAGTCACTCGTGGCCACGGAAGCGAACAACGCGGAAATGGTCTCCTCGGAAGCGAGTGAACAGAGTG
Organism: Planctomycetia bacterium; assembly: GCA_030539295.1. Classification (GTDB taxonomy): domain Bacteria; phylum Planctomycetota; class Planctomycetia; order Pirellulales; family Thermoguttaceae; genus JAUNBG01. The sequence continues at coordinate 212,649 of JAUNSJ010000003.1, forward strand.
GCGAGTACATGGAAGTGAACAGTCAGGGATCGGGTGCGAAGTGGTGGGGTTGCTGCTGCTGGACTCGCTGCTGCTGGCGGCCGGTGGTTGTGTACCCGGTAGTGATTTATCGCCCTGCCGTTGTCGTACGACGCGTAACGACGTACACGACGATTACACGGATACGTACCTGTTACGCGTTCCGATACATAACAGTCTTCAAAGGCTATTCCGCGAAGTCGGCGTCGAAGGAATCCGGGGGCTTCCTCATGCAGGAAACACCGGCGGCTGGAACCGTCCTGGCACAGCAGGGAGTATGTAAAGGCGATATCATAACGCACATCGACGGAGTGGCGCTGACGAGTCCGGCCGACATTGACCGCATCAGTGAGACGTCGAACCTGACCGTCCTCAAGGCGAAGACCACCACCGCCACGACCAATGCGACGGCATTTGCCTCGGAGAGCGAGAACACTGCCAGCAGTGATTCGTTCTATGGAGCCTATGAGTACTAAAGACGAGAGAGTCGGGAAAGGAGAAGAGCTTAGGAACTTCTCCTTTTCCGTTATGGACGAAAGAAACGTAAAACGATAAGTCGACGAGTTACAGGACAGACGTTGACAGCCGGACTGGCTGAAATAATGTTACCCGTGTCGAGTTGACCCAGAGAAAGGAAAAGAGAGATGAGAAGTACACTGAGTTACCAGGGAATCGTTCTGCTGTTGGGGCTTGTAAGTCTGTTTTTTGTGGCACCCGCGGTTCATTCGGAAGAGACGGAACAGGCGAAACGTGAGCGGTTCGCAAAGGAATTTAATGAGTTATCGACCAGGAGTGTAAAAATTCTGGAAGAGGCGGCGCAGGAAGCGACGAAAGAAGTCAGTAAGGGAGCTGCCGATTTCGATATGGGAAAGGCCCTGAGCAAGCTGACCATAGCGGGCGAGATCGAGGATAAGGAAAAAGAGGGCGAGAAAGAGAAAGAAAAAGAGAATCCGACTGAACTTGGAATTAAAGTCTGGTTCGAGCTGAAAGACGGAACCTTAGTGAATCCGATCAAGCACAAGTGGACGAACAAGGAAGAATTCTATATTCATGTTCAAGCGGCAGTTCCGGTCTTCGTTTCCCTGTATCAAAACTATCCGGAAGATCGGCCGCGAAGCCGACAGATTTCGCCGGATGACCAATATCCGGAAACGTTCAAAGCGATCAATCCTGGTCAGAAAGACACACGTCTGCCGGTGCGGTTCGCCACGGATGATGACCTTCGGGATGAAGTGATTTCCATGGTCGTTGTTCGCGCCGACTGGAAAGAGATTCAGAATAATACGAGTTCCACGGTTCAGAATACAACTTCCACAGCTACGACAGACAGCACACGTAACAGCACGACCACAACCAGTGGTAACGGCAATATTGTGGTGACAACGACGATCAACTCGAACGGAGTGGGAACCATGAAAGGAATCAATGATGTTGTCAATCGTCTCAAGAGTGGTGAGAGCATGAACGATGCCGAAACGAATCAGGCGAAGAGCGCCAAGATGAGTATCGTCGGCTCGCTCAAAGAGAAATCGGAAGTTCCGGACGACGTCTGCATGTTCATGCTGAAGACGGGTCATGTTGGCCAGTGGCAGTTGACACTGTTCAAGTAGAAAACAGGATTGGTGCAGGAGTTGACCCTGTTTCCATGAAGGACAGGGTCGGCAGAGGAAGGGTTCCCCGGACCGCGTGAGGATGCGGAAACAGAAAGTATCCTGGCCGGGGAAGTCCTTTAAAACAAGAAGAGAAATTAACAAGAAGAGGTACAGACTGCGGGGAACGGGGGGTAAGGCAAGGTTGGCCCCACGCATTGAGCCGTGGTCCAAGAGAGAAGACAAGAAAAGGTAAAGGGTAAAATCATGTTTTCCGCGACACAGAAACGAATCTTCGCAACGGGAGTCTTTTTGGCTGTCTTGCTGATAGGCTCGACGACCAGTACAGCGAAGCTTTTTTCCCAAACGGTCCATTTAATCATTTGTGCGGACGTTCGGGGAATGGAAGGGACCAGCAGCGACGCGGTGTGGCGTAAAAATGTCGCTCTGGACGCCAGGAATGTAGAGAATACATTTCGTGCACAAATACCAGAAAAAAATCTGAATATTATCGCTATAGAAGCGACCCAGGTTACGGGCGAGAAAGTACTCGCAACAATAGCGGATATGGAAAAGCTCGGAAAGGGCATGCCAGTGGAACGAGCGGATACAATTGTATTCTATTATTCCGGGCATGGCGAGCACAAGGGGGAACGGGGGCAGGTTTTCCAGATCCGCAATTCCAAAGGTGAAATGAACGAGGATGATTTTCTTCAACGAGCAGCGGTACGACAGGCACTGCTGGAGAAGAAAGCGAAACTTGTTGTTATGCTTACCGATTGCTGTAATGACTTTCAGGACATAAAAGAACCTGGCAAGCAGCCCTTGCCGCCGCGTGCGAAATCGGCACAAAATTTCTCAAATCTTATGACCTGTCTGTTCGTTAATCCGAAAGGAATCCAGAACGTAACGTCGTCGAAAGTACGAGAGTCCTCCTGGTTTGATGAAACAGATAAGGAGCGAGGGTCATTGTTTTCCGCGTCGCTGTGTGCACTCATGGCACGCGAGAAAGATAACCAGCAAATGACCTGGCCGTCCTTCTGCGACATGCTGTCTGGAGACGTCGCGAGTATGTTCCGGGAATCGTTCCCCAAGGGTGCGAAGAAGGGCGACGGCGGGGTGCAGTCGAATCAGACACCACACACGTTCGAAATGGCCGCGGAGCAGGAAGGACAGCGCCCGGCGTTCGGAGTGCGAACGACAACGGTAAGCGATGGCGTCTTGATTATGGAAGTCCTTTCGGGGAGTCCAGGCGAAAACGCCGGCCTGAAGAAAGGTGATATCCTCCTTACCATCAATGGGAAAGAGGTCGCTGATGAGCATGTTTACGGCCAATTAATCGATGAATCGGAGTCCGAAATGAAAGTGGAATACAGCCGCAGCGGCGCACGAGCGAACGCAACAGTCAAATTGGGTGTCTGGTCCAACTGATAAAAGGAGAGTGTAACATGCAAAAAAAGAATCACATTTTCAGTACCTTCGCCATGGCGGCAGGAGTTTTACTATCGGCCGGCTGCTCACAAGGACTTGAAGTTAAACCGCTGGAAACCAGTACACCCGTCGCGGCCGCGGAACAGGGGGCTAAAGAGGAATCTGTTCCGGATAATAAGTCAACCGGGGCAGAAGAGTCCGCGACAGAAGTACCCGCGACGCCAGTGCAAGCCGCAACAGAACCGGAACCTGCGTCGCCTGTCGAAGCAACGAGTACGCAACCAGGAGAAGATTCGCAAAAAACCGAAACTGCCGAGCCGACTGTGGACGCGAGTAAAGAGTCGGTTGAAATTGCGAATGATGTGAACGGCTTTGCGTTGAATTTCTATCGTCAGTCGGCGCAAGAGAACAGCGATGGAAACGTCGTTGTCTGTCCACGCGGAACGCTTACGTTACTGGCGGCGCTGGCACAGGGAGCCGCCGGAGACACGGGACGCGAGATTGAGGAACTGATTAAGATGTCGACCGGGGACGAACGCTTTGCAAAACTTGCACAGAGTCTGTCTGCGAGTGAAGGTTCGAATGAGCTTACCGTGTGTAACGGAGTCTGGACAGGCGAGAAGACGGAACTTCTGCCGGAATACAAGCAGTGGCTTCGGGAGCAGTTGTCCGTTACCTGTGACCAGGTGGATTTTGAAAAAAATGCGACTGCGACACGCGACAGGATTAATGATTGGGCGCGTGAAAAGACGAATGGCCAGATCGACAGTCTTTTCGACGTACTTCTTCCGAATACGCGATTGATTTTGGCCAATGCCATTTGTTTTAAAGCGAAATGGGAAAAATCATTCGATAAGAGTCTGACGGAAGAGGACTATTTTACGAGCTTGACACAGGGAGATGTCGCGACTTCCCTGATGAGACAGTACGAGCGTTTTGCCTGGAGTAAAACCGATTCGTTCCAGTGGCTTCGACTGCCGTATGGCGGTGACGCGTACAGTATGGAAGTCATTTTACCGGAAGAAGGAACCGGATCCCAAGAGTCCCTGGCTCGGGTGGAATCGGAGCTGACGCCGGAAATGTTGGCCGAGGTTGTTGCCAAAGCCGAAATGCGTGACGTCGACTTGCGGCTACCGCGAATACAATTGAGTTATGCCGTTTCCCTAAACGATATTTTGCAAAAAATGGGAATGGATCTTGCTTTTGGTATGGAAGCGGATTTTTCCCGAATGACGTCGCAAAAGGACATTTTCGTCTCTGACGTCTTGCAAAAGATCAGTTTGGAGATGGATGAAGAAGGAACCGTGGCGGCCTCGGCCTCCGCTGCTGCTCTTACAACCAAGGCCGCAACAACAGAAGATCGGGTCCGCTTTCATGCGACTCACCCCTTCCTGTTCCTGATTCGCGAAAATCAATCGGGAACCATTTTACTCATTGGACGCTTTGGTCAGCCGGATGCGATCAGCGTTGAGAGCACCCTCATCGGAATCGGGGGGGCCATTGAATAAATGGTTGGATTCCACAAGTACAACTATCGTTCTTTGTTGTGACCTTGATCTGCCCGGCGTAGGGTAATAAAAAGCAGGGGCAATAAGAAGAATGCTGGAAGTACAAAAAGTTTCACAAAATTTCATTACTTTACCTTGAAGAAAGGACCAGAACCATGAAGAAGATTATTGCAAGTTTTGCTGTGGCCGCGTGTGCCTTGATGTTCGCCGGAACCGCTTTGGCGGAAGAGAAACCGGTTGACGATCAGAAGCTCCAGGAACAGGAGTCCGTCCTGTTCGACGAAATGCCTGTCAGTAAGGGAGACGTCTACCTCGCGCCTGACGGCGAAGAAGTTGACGAACAAGCGACGGGAAAATGCTGGTGGTGGTGCTGGCGACGACCGGTCGTCTATACGTACTATCCGCGGTACTACTACTATTACTGGTACTGCCCGTGCTACTACACTTCCTTCCGCGTTGTGACCGTTACTGTTCCGGCGACTGTCGCAACCGTTACGACGGAAGCGGCAACCACAACGACAACGACGACGGAAACGCAAGTTGTCAAGTCCGCCAATCGTGTGATCAAAGGTGCTGTTATCGATAAGGCGATTGGAAGTCAGTCCCCGCTCCGCAAGCATGGCCTTCGCCGCGGCGATGTCATAACGGCGATCGACGGCCAGGCGGTTAACACCCTCGCCGACGTTAAGCGTGCGAAAGCCGATTCTGTGATTTCCTATGTTCGCGGCAATCAGGTCAAAGTAGCCGGAAACGTACTCGAGCGCAACGCGTCGCCCAAGGGTTATGACGCCGCTGACCTCGTGGAATTCGATTCGAAAGACGTCCCGTCCAAGAGCACGCTTCGTGAGAAGAGCATGACCCTTTATGAATACTATGATTCCCTTGCGGAAACAGAAAATCAGGACGAGTACGGCAGCGACCAGTACTAATAGAATCGCAAGACGCCCGTTGGCTCTCAAGCGTCGTTTAGAATATGCCTGACCGCAGTGCAGTTGGGCACAGTACCGGCAACGACGCTGACCAGACAGCGGGCGCCAGTAAGATTCTCGGAAAAAGCGTCCAAGGTAATTCCAGTTTTCATCCTCTCACGGAAACGGATTACCGAGGACGCCCAATATGCGGGAGAATTGCTTGAACTTACAGCTTAATACAAGCTCTTGCACGATCCTGATAACAATTATCCAGGCTGTTACGCGACGTTTATTGTGCTGTATGGAACAGTACAGAGTTTTTGTAAAGCTAAAATAGGGATGTGGAAACACAAATTTCAGAAGAACCCAGCAGACCGGAGGAAACAATGAACAGGGCAGGCATAATTTCCATAATTTTTTATTCACTCATGTTGGTCTTTATTGTAAGACCCGTTTTGTCGGAAGAGGAGCAACCCGCAGGCAGAAATTATGCTGTCGTAATTGCGGTCTCTGAATATGACAGCAACGAAATGAATCTTCCTTTGGTGAAAAACGACGGTCCCGCGATAGCGGTTACATTACAGGACTTAGGCAAGTACAAAGTTTACGCACTCTACGACTCACAGCAGGAGTCATGCCGACCAACACGCGACAACATCATTAAAACAGTGACAAACGTTGCCGGTCGATGTCAGGAAGGCGACACGCTTCTTGTTTATTTCAGCGGTCACGGCTGGGCAGAAAACGGGAACTCTTATCTCCTTCCCAGGGACGCCGGCGATACGATCGAAACATACATTCCCGCACAGGATATTCGCAATCTTATGCATGAATCGAAGGCTACCTGTAAGTTCTTTTTAATAGACGCTTGCCAGGCAGGGGGCGAGGACACGACCGCTCGTGGCTCCGATTCGTCTGAGAATGAACCTGGTTGGTCGTTTAAATCCTTTATCAATTCCATAGAGCAGCTTGAGGAAACCAAATCATTTCCGCCTATAGCGAAAGACGAGGTGCCTTCCGATTCTACCAGTGACGAAAACAGCAACGATACAAGTAATGTTGACAGTGCTGAAGTCGAAACGAAGACGGACTCGGAAAATACAGGTGTCTTTACACTCGCAAGTTGCAAAAAAACGGAAAAATCCTATTTCTATGAATCGAAAAAAATGTCCGTGTTTACCTACTGGCTCAATGAGGGACTTCGCGGACATGCCGATTATTCCGATGACGGTAACGTTGACACGTCTGAACTGTTCAAATATGTTAATGCGTCTGTCGTAAAAATCAAGGACGCACAAACCCCAGTTATGATCCATGGCAGCGATATTCCGGAAGCCTGGTCCATGATTACCCCGCGCCCGGTCTCTCTCAATCGGCTCCTGGAAAACATGGCAGACCGAGTTGAAACCGCAATGAGTATGAACTCGTGTTCCAAAACCGGTGTTGTAACCTTTGAGGTTTTCAATGAAGGTGGCTATCGCATGAAAGAGAATATCGTTGCACCTGTCGACTTCGCGCGCAAATTGGATAACAAACTTGAAAAAACCCTGACGGACTGTCAAGTAACGAATTTCGATTCCTTGCAAAAAAAACTTGAAAGTGCCGGTATAACTCCGGAAACATTATACAATTCAGAAAAATACACGCCCGAAGTATTAGCAACGCTGCCGGACTCCTTTGTTATTGGACAAATTACCAAAAAGAAGAACGGTGCCTGGCTCGTCGAATGTAAATTATTCGACCCAAAGACGCAGGAAAATATTCACACGATGAAAGGGACGACAACGCTTTCCGCTTCGGAAGAGGCTGTCAACCAGGGAACCAGCGTAACAAATGAGGCCCTCACGCAAAGCAATACGGCTTCCTCCGCAAGTAATAATGCCACAACGGCGCCATCGCAAAACCTCACCACAACGGCGACACAAGCCGATCAAGTCACCGTGGCGCAATCTCGCCTGGAGCAAAATCCTGCTCCCGAAGACCTTGGTCGCGAAACTACGGATGCAAACTATTCGTACACATTCTACCAACGGCTCGAAGCCGCCGCCGATTCGACACATCCGCTGCTCCTCCCCGCAGAATCGCGACATTTCGATACCTGGATTGAAGTGCTTGACCCTGTTACTGGCCGCTATCATGCAGTCGATTTTTGGCGGTTCGATTCGGAACCAAATAATTTGTATGTTCCTTTGGAACCAGGAGACGTCTATCAGGTGCGAGTACGCAATCGCTGTTCTGAGACAATGGGTCTTCGTCTGCTCGTCGACGGACTGGGCACACTCCCGGAACGCCCTGTTGTGAAGAGTAAAATGCGTATTGCTGGTCCCCTTGACAGCACGGAAAACACGAGAACAACTGACACAGAAGTTGCAAATAATGAAAGCGTCGCGAACACTGGGCAGTTGGAAAATTCCAATGAGACAGCGGCAAACACAGAAAACTCCAATGCACAGTCAAATGTAGAGCCTACAGGTGCAGACAGTGCGCCCACAATGCCTCTGGTTGATGTCGATATGATGAAGGCCTGGTATCTGCAACCATTCACACCAACACAACCAGCCACTGATTACGTGATAAAAGGATTCTACACGTTCATACCGCAAGACCCGATGGCCTCAAGTGTCTTCTACGACTTTACCGTGGTTGAAGCGCCCGATTCTCTGGCAACGCAAAAAGGTTACACGGACCAGCTTGGTATCATCTCGTGTATTTTTTACGAAACGGTCGAAGGCATGCGTGGTCCGAATGACGCACTCGGCACGATCCCGGGACAACGTCGCGTCGAACGACTGGCACGTACATCGGCTCGTGTTCCCGAAGGTCAAACGCCTTTCGAGATTATCACAATACGCTACGCACGACTCTCTTCGCTCCAGAGCCGAGCGGACGGACAAATTATTTCAAGTTCAACAGTTCATCCATAACGAAAACTATTCTTTCTGTTATGTTCTGTAAGCTCCATGTTGCACTCGTAATGGTAGACCCATTGGCGGACATGGAGCTTTTTGGTCATTGGTAACAACCGGAATGGAAATGTATAATGAACCAGACTGAAAGTGTTGTATATTCAAAAACGTGTATTTATGAAAAATGGAATACAAAGATCTTTACAGTCGCGCTGTGCTGTCTGGTGGTCGCGGCAGGTCTGCAAAACAATTCTGTGATCGGAGCCGAGGTTGTGACGTCTGACGCCAATCGATGGACGGTCGTCGTGCACACCGAGACTTCGCCCGATTCACAAAAAGGACTCAATGATTTTGTGAACTGGCTCCGCGAATGGAACAGGAACGTTGTCGTTTTTTCTCCGTTCGAGAAGAATTTGCTACGCCGCCCCACGGACCAGAATATCAGACGATGTCTCGACTGGTTCCGCACTCCCGACTGGCCCTCTGACTCGCTTGAGCTTAATCGAATTCGTACCGCCGACGGACCTTGTGAAGTGCGACTCCTGATTACCGCATGTGGTGTTGAAAAGCAAGATGCAGAGACAGGCGAGTCGCGGATCGTTTTTTCGTTTATCGACCCGAATACGAGTGACGGATCGTTTCGCGAATCTCTTGACGGCGGTGTGTCAGTCGGAGAGATTGTTGCGGCCATGACGTATTTGAATGGCGACGATGACTCCGTAATTGACCGCAGACTTATTGTTGTTAATCTGCTGCCGATACCAGTAGCCCGGGGCGCTAACGATCCATTGGCCGGCGTTCGTGGCGCCGCTATCGACCAAACCTGTAAAGCGTTTCAAACACAATCGGAAGGTATTATTGTTGTTAGTAACCAAAAACTTTCACAGCCGCTTCCGGTCAACAGTTTTTTTGATATTCTTAAGAAAGGTCTTTCGGGCTGGGCTGATGCGACTGACCGCTCTGATCGTGTTGTATCAATGCGTGAGCTTATTCTTTACGTGACAGAGCAGTGTCAGAAAAATCAAAATGAAGGAACCGCGGCGCTCTCTTCGCACGTCTTGCTGGATTATCCCGTTTGTAATGTCCCCGATTCCTTTCGGTATCCGGACCTCGCTGCGCCTGTTGGACTTTTTGCGCGTATTGGCGATAAACTTTTGGAGAAGAAAGAGGAAGTCAAGCATGCCGATCGCGACAGTCAGGAGGCTCGACGTCGGGAAAGCGAAAACAAAAAACTTGTAAAAGGAGCTCATCATGAAAACAACTGACTTCAGGCACAAGAATCGAACAAAATTTGTTTCGCTTTGTCTTCTGTCGGGTGTCCTTCTTCTGTCATGTTTCCATAATACCTTTGGCGCGGATATGAGTAGCGATTCCTGGAAGCCGGTAGCATCGAAGGGGAAATGGTATGTCCTGCTCTTTGCGGTCAATCATTTCGATCAATGCGATCGACTGAGCGATCTCGCCGGTTGCTATAACGATATGGAATACGCGAAAGAGAATTGGCTTGATAAACGCACGAATAAAAAACTTGTTTTCCTCAATGACGTCGACGGGACAATTGCGCCGACCAGAAACGTTTTCCTGGCTGAACTGAATCGCATTAAGAAACGATCCGGTCCTGATGATATTGTTTTGATCATGATCTCGACGCATGGAGTTGCCTTTGGGCAAAAAAGTTTCATTTGCCCGAGCGATGCTCGTTCTATTGATTTTAGTGATGTCAACCCGACCGACGCCCAGGCCGTTTTGAGCCGAGGGGATCGCAACGGTCTGATTTCAATCACAAATCTTTTGCAAAACATTCGCGAAATCGATGCGGCCGGAAAGTACATTGTGCTCGATGCCTGTCGTCCGGACGAAGCGGGCTCTTCTGGTGATTTTCTGCGTGAATTTGAGGATACACTGCGAAAAAACAACGACAATAATTTAGCGGTGATTACAAGTTGCAGCCTGAATCAGATGGCCCTTGAAGCTCGTTTTACCACGCGCGACGGGACTAGTAAAACGTATGGAATATTTATGAAAAATTTTATTGACGGACTCTCTGGCAAAGCCGATTTAACTGGTGCCTACGACGGCAAAATCACTCTTATTGAGGCTTACAATTATGCAAACTCCATGACACGCCGCAATAACCCCAATCAAACGCCGGAGCTTTATGAAGCTTTTAAGGCCGTTGCCAAAGACGATGGCAGGCAAGAGACAGACCGACAGGTTGCCGCTAATCGTACAATATTTGCAACTTATGAAGAGATTCCGTTCGACGAGTCACAAGCCGAGTCCAATTTACAATTCGCCATGCGTACTGGTGCCAATCTCGCACGAGCGGCCGAATCCGATGAGGATCATCATCTCTCGGTTGATATTTGTAATTACGTTGTGGATAAACAGCCACATAATATGCTGGCCTACGGCGTCCGTGGTTACGCGTGGCGGTCATTGGGTGACTATGCGAAATCGCTCTGCGACTGTCAGAGAACAGGCGGCGAACTTGTGCTTTTTGCCAAGGCACGCCCTGCTAAAAGTGGGGCCTATGTTTACGCGACGCCTTATGCCACCTCGCCGGTTTTGGATGAGGAAAAAAAGCAGATCTTCCCCACAGGCACAAAACTCACGATAGACGACGTTCAAAATAATCGCCTGCATGTACGACTCTGGAACGATAAAGAACCGCGATTTTCCTGCTGGGTGAATCAAGAGGAAGTCTCTTGGACGCCAGAGCTGGCACAGCAATCGATCAACGGAACAAGTGTGTCTTCCGCGCGAAGTCTTGCTCCCGCGTCCCATTTTACCTCCATGGCACCCACGAGTGTTCGCAACCCAACGGGTCGTCCGTCCGGCGGGGGCGGGTCTTTCCGAACGCTCTCTCCCTTATCGAGATGATGAACGGTTCCGGCCCCCCTTTAACAGAAGACTATGGAGACGACGTGGCCCCGCCGCCTCGCTCTCTGGCAAGCAACACAAAGCCATGAGTCCTCACTTCGCGTCAGGCATATTTCGTGTAAAAGCCCATTGGCCCGTCGCAGCGTGTTTGAAAATTATCGAATCATTTCAAGCTTGTCCCAGCCTGCCGGCGGTGAATCACTTCCTTCCAGGCCGAGAAATTTATCCCCGTTCTGGTACACGTGGTCCAGTGAAGTTGAGGCTTTTATCGTGCCGCCATCGTTGGTTTGAAATGTGTTGAGGTCGAGAATGGCGTCGCTCCATTTCTCTGTCATGTCGAGCGTTGGCGCTTCGGAGGAATCGTCGGTGCTGTCTTGCATCATGCGTTCCGCATTGGCACGATTCATTTCAGTTAGTTGCTGCGTCTTCATTTTAAAATAATTGTTTTGAACTTCTTGTGCATACTTCCGATTCAATAGTTGGAACTCTGACCGAAGCGCCGTGTTTTGCGCGAACATATCGAATGCGGCGGCCCATCGATCAAACTCCTCACGCGATTCCGCAGTGTATAGAAATATTAAAGGACAGTTCCATTGTATCACTCGCATAGCGGCCAGATTGCTCATGGCAATGCCGTGATTAACGAAAGTCATATCGCTCCCAATACTGATGCAAATCACTTCAATCCAATAGGATTTTCCGTCTTTCGCGACAATTTCATACCGGCGATCCGCGATAGTCCCTTCATACCCGTTGACTCCCACCGTCGAGTTCGCCCCAGACAATATAGGGCCAAGTTTGTTGCACAGTGCGGTGGCAAACTGTTCCGCCGAGCTACTTATGAAACTGCGTGTCTCCTCGGCAATCGGTTTCTCTTCCAATAAATTCATCGACTGGGCACCAAGCGCGTTCCGGCAGATCCAATCCGACAGCTCACCTGCCTGTTTGTATTGCAGTCTGGTCGTGTACGAACCTAAATCGATTCCGTCTTGTCGGACAACAAAAGGAACGGCCACATTATCAATAAAATCCTGTTTCGATATGCAGCTCATGGTAACCCGTTCGTCTGGTGACGCCGCGGTGACCGTCGCCACGCCTGGCGTGTCCAGTGAGAAATAATGCCAATTAACATTGCATTTCGCCGTCCACCCAGAAGGAGCTATGCAATCGAAAGCTGCAACTCCACTAGCGGGGTCGTTCACGCAGGTCCGTTGAAAAAGAATACTGTTCTGCGGCATGGTCTCGGTTGCTTCCTTCTTTAATTTGCTTCGCTTTGGTTCTACTTGCTGCGCTTCGTTTCGCTTTTGCGGGCGAGAAGAGTTTGTCTGACGTCTTGCGACTGGTTCTTCTTCGTCGAACAAATCCTCGTCCTCTTCATCTCCTTCTGTATCTCCATCGGTAAACAGGTCCTCGTCATCGTCGAACAAATCTTCATCCTCGTTATTGGCGGTGTCATTCGCCTCTGCGAACAGACTTTCATCTTCCGCGAATAAATCCTCTTCTGCAACATTCTGCTGATGATGTTCCAAGGCCAAGACCTCTTCTCGAAGTGTCGATATTGATAGCAGACAAAGAGTTACGAAGATAAAGAAAACCTGACCGACCGTTTTTATCCTGTTCATGAAGTATCTCCTGTATATAGTAGACAAAGTGGACCTGTCCGGGAACACAATCCCTGTAATTTTGAATATCGGCTATCATAACCCCATTAGTACAGAGAATTTGAGAGAACACGACCGTTTTCAATCTCTTTACGTCGGATTACCCATTGGGGATAAATTTTTAATTTTTTCCAGAAAGGTAGCAACAAGGTGAGGGGAGGGGAAACA
>JAUNSJ010000083.1 GCA_030539295.1 Planctomycetia bacterium
CTTCGAGACATTCCCCTCCAACGGGGGGGCTCGGCTTCGATGACCGGCGTGAGCGGTTGAATCGCGGGGGCGTGGCTGAACGTAATGGTTATGCAGTTGGGGGGAATGTGTGTAAGATGAGGTGTGGGGTGATGATGTGTGTGGTGTGTGGTTTTTTTTCGTGGGGCGGACTTTTGAAAAGTCCCCCCACACCCCTTCAAATTCTTTTTAATAGGCTTCGCCCTCCAGAGGTAAGCCGTTTGGCAGTTCTTTTCGTTATTGTTTGGTTCCGAGTGCGGTTAGCTGCGGGGGGCGAAGTAGTCGAGCAGAACGGTATTGCTGTGGTAGAGGATTTTGCCGTCCGGGTCCGTCTCAACACTGGTCTCTTTGAGTACGCCACCGGGTATCTTCGAGGAATAGAACGTCTTGGTCGTGATTTTTGACACGCCGTTGAGCGCCGTCGTTTGCGAACGCCATGTGCCGAGCGTATTGCCGATTCGCACGTGCGACGACGTCTTGGCTACGGTCATCTGCGAATAGCCGAGTAATCTCCGCGTGCCTGTCCCGTCCGGCTCGCTCGACCAGATACGATTCTCCTTCTGAAGTATGTGGGGCGAAACGACCGGAGAATACCACAGGAGCGTCTCTTCCTGACGCTGGTCACCATGCTTCGTATAACAGCGGACATTGCACGGAATGACCTTACGCGATATGGTCAGGCCGGCCGCCGGTTGCTCTTGAATCGTAAGGTCAGGCGTAATAAGCATATCGAAGAAGTCATATTTGATAATTTCAGGTTCCTTTACATGACTGGCCGTCCCCATCTTGATCGCCACTTCCCGCCGCAGTAATACGCCATCGTCCTCAATTGCCAGTAGGGTCAGCTTCGTCTCGGTGACACTTTTGGAATTCGTACCGTCACTACAGGTTCCGGTCGTCCGCGTGCGAATCCAACTGCCAGGGGCAAAAGTTGCCCAAAGCGACTCATTCTGCGTCAGCGGACAGCCCGTCGCCGTCGGCTCACTGGCGGCAATAGGAAAGCTGGTGATTTCCGCCTCTTCCTGACCCGGCGACTCCGGCGCGGCCAGGTCAAAGTCCTCGTCCATTTCGTCTTCCAGGGCGATCACCTCGTCTTCCATCTCGCTCGTAACCTGCGACTGGAACACGGGTTCCGGCTCCGGCGGCTGTGTCAGTGCACGACTCTCGTTGTGCGTAAGAAAAACGACGAGCCCCAAGACCGCGAGTAGAGTCAGGGCACAAAAGCCCCGCACACGACCTCGCGGCGATAGCGGTAGGAAAATGGTTAACTCGTTTACCATCTTGTGGTTCCAGTTTCTTACGTTGTTCTTATACAGGAGCAGGAGGCGTCAAGCCAGCCAGCAGATCGACCACGAGTGAATCGCATTTCGGACTCAACGTGCGCAGGTCCAGCAGCAGTGCGCCGCCGTCCACCTGAGTCAGTAGCGACGGCGGACCCTTTGCCAGTGAGGCCGCGAACTGCTCCGCGGTCTTACGACTGGGTACCAGACGCAGCAGGCAAGTTGGAATCGTTATGCCGGTCGCGTCCCGGGCAAGTTTCGACTCGCCGTCCATAATCGAAACCTGCTCAACGACCGGCAATTCCTGCAGTTGCCCCAAAAGTCGCGCACCGCGATTGCGTAAATTCGCCATGCTCGTATTCACCTTTTGAAGAATCGGAATTTTCAGGCTCGCTTCTTCACTATTTTGACTCAAAGAAAATGTGCGATACACCCCGGCCAGGTCCGCATAGTGTGCAGGAAAGAGAAGCTCGCTCCCACAATGACGTATCTTTTCCAGCGGACCTTTTCGTCCGAGTATCAGCCCGCACGCGGGGCCGCCAATGAGCTGGCCTGTCGAGCAGCTGACCAGGTCAAATCCCGAGTCCAGAATTTTCCCCAGCATAGGTATCGGACGCGACAGCAGCCCGTCGAGCGGAATGAGGGACGCGTAGTCCAAATGCAGATGGAGCGGGACTTTAACGTCCAGCCCGTCGAGCGCCTCCTGGATCGCCTTTACGCCTCGGGCGTCGAGCCCGGAATCGCGACCGGTATAGTCCATCGCCAGACGTACCAGCCCTGTACGCCTCGAAATGGCACCCAGATAATCCTCCGTCTGCACCTTATCCGCGCAGCCGAGCTCCGTAAATGCGACTCCCATATTACGCAATAGGGATTCCGTTCGCACTCCGTCTTCCGTTTCTCGTAAGTCCCTACGCGCAATGAGAATGCGATTGCGATTCGCGCCAAAAGTACGATAGATTGCCATCTCCGCCTGACGCGGTCCGGAAAAAAGAATCGCATCTTCAGCACCCGTTATGCGGCAGATGAGCGTTGCGACCATGGCCTCATCCAGGTCGGTCGACGCGTCGAACGCCCGGACCATCTCTTCCAGGACCGGCAGTGCCAAATCACGCTGTCCTGACGAATATAAATACCCTTGTGCATCGAGAATGAGAGACGGGCCCGTCTCCACAACGACCTGAAGTCGCGCTACAATCTTTTCCACAAGGTCCGGAACGTCCGGCATTCGCCATTCCGAGGCCACCGATTTCATTTCGCCTGATATGTCGTCTATGACTCCTCGCATCGTCGCCATAACTGCGCCGGGATGCAAGCGGTCCATGTACGGCTTGATCCGCGGCGACGATAGCAGCTCGTTCACGTATTGTATCGAAGAAAAAAACGACTTAACCACTTTATTTTATTCCAGTGCAATTATTATATTTTGTGTTTATTTAAACTGTAAACAAAAACTGTATGATATTCCGCGCAATAACACACTCTTATTATAACGCGTACCCCCGTTCTGACAATTGGGGATACCGTTTTTCCCCACGCGGCGGGGTGCGCGCCAAACTTTCTTGCGAAGACAGGGAGGGCCTGCTCGCCAGGGGCCGGCCCAGCAACAACGTTTCGGAAACTGCCACCCCGCCGTGACTTGTCATTTTACCCTCACAAAACACCCGCCCTGGATTTGCCCCACTGCTATC
>JAUNSJ010000055.1 GCA_030539295.1 Planctomycetia bacterium
GTTTTCAAGCGGGTTTTAATAGGCTTCGCCCTCCGAGGGGTGGACGAGTTGGCAGTTCTTTTCGTTATTGTTTGGTTCCCGACCTGCGAGCAGTCGGGAACCCCTTGCCTTCCACTCATTCTGTGTTATATTATTTTATTAAGAGGGACGTCCCATGGATTTGCATGTTCTTCTTCCCGCCTTTCGTTTGTTCGTTTGTTCGTTCGTTAGTTCGTTTGTTCCTGAGAGGCATTTCTGACCCTTTGAATGTGGAGATTTTTTATGAATACCTGTAAGCGCTGTCTGCTCGTTTCGTTATTTTTGACCGTTCTGCTCGCACGGCCGGCGTGGGGGCAGGAGAGTTCGCGGTATGCGATCCGGGTTAGCCGCGTACCGGCAAGCGGGCTGGTCCTGGTACCCGTTCACGCGTCGCTGGCCGAGCTCGGTTGCACTGGAGGCGAATCGTCACTCGCGGTAACGTGGAACGGGGCTCCGGTCCTCTCCCAGTTCATCGCGGGCCAGGCGAATCGTCCGGCTATGCTCTTAATAAAACTGACGCCGGAACAGCGGACCGCGGCCAATACGGGCTCAATGGAACTTGCGACTCATTTTGACGGCCAGGCGACCGCTCCGGCCTCTGTTACCGATTACGTTCTCGAACGAACGAATTATTCGCTCGCCTTTCGTACCGCGAAGCTGGGCGGCTTTCCGCTGGAAGTCACATTCAAAAAAACAGGATTTTCGACAACGCTCTTGCGATGGCATGACCGGCTCCATCATACAGTAACCGGCTCCTGGGAGCTGCCGAACGATAAGGACCCGGTACTCACGGTCGTTTCAGACGGACCGATCGCAACGGTCATTGACCTTACTTCGAACTTCTACTCCGCATCGGGCCAGCGTCCAGACACACAGCCGGTCTCGCACTACCGATTCTATTGTTTTAAATTCGGGTGCGAACCTGTCCGCGTTTGGGCCGCGTATGAGCAGAGTCCCGCGTCGGACTGGCCGGAACTTCATTTTATGGAAATTCATGCGGATAAAAATTTCGACGCCTGGTGCAATCGGACCGAAGCCGAGTCCCACCCCATGGCACGCGACGATCAATCTCATCGCAGCCCTGGCATTATGGGCCTGCTGGCCGCGCGGAATTTACTTGCCGTTGCCGGCGACTGCCCTGCCGTTTGGGATGGTCCGCAATCCAGTTATATTATGCCGAGTGCCAATTTCTGCTGGCGACCGTGGACGTCCTGTGCTGTCAATACTGCCGGCTGGCTTACGTTCGATTCGCTCGCGGCCGAGGAACAGGCAAGCGAAGTTCTCAACCGATTGCAAGACGAAATGACCGCCGGTTATGGCTATTTGCACGCCGTACTTTCAAGTCAGGAGCAAAGTAACTGGCAGCAGGCCGCGCGCGATTCCTACGCCTTATACGGCATCGCCAAACAGGCAGAAAGCGACGTTCTCACAATGCAGTCGGACGACCTGGGCGTTGTTCTGACACGCTTTAGCTTAGACTCCGGACGCGGTCTGGCCGTAACGCAACTTGTGGACCGACGTACGGCAACGCCGCTACTCGCCGGCGGCAGAACGCCTCTGTTTCGCCTGAAATACCGTGCGGAGAACGGGGAACTTAAGGAGGCCGACTCGCTCGCCAACTGGCATGAGATCACCGCCGAGCCTGACGCAGAAGGGCGCGGATACACTTTACTATTCACAAATTTGCAATCTTCACATCCCGCAACGCAAGACATGCAGGTTCGCATTGAACTTGCCGCTCAGGCAGGTGTGCCAGGCATAACGGTGCGCTGCGAATGTAACGTTCCAGATGCCATTTCCATTGCAAATTGTGCAATCGGCTGTCTCGACGTAGCACGATTCGGACCGGATATGAAACTGTTCTATCCGACAAACGCCGGCGTTGTTCATGACAATCCCTACGATCAATCTGTCACGCTCAAGGCCGGCTATCCCTGCGGCTGGCTGACGATGGGCTATATGGCAATGTGGGACCAGTGCAGCGGAGTCGGTCTGTACACCGCAGCGTGCGACCCGAACGGCGATGTAAAAATTCTCAATGCCAGCACGCGAAACGACGCGGTCGACCTCGCTTTTGATTACCCTGTCCCCAATCTTACTCAAGGCGGAAACGGATTTCATCCGACCGGTCATGTGCACTGGCAGGCATTTCAAGGCGACTGGTACGATGCGGCCTTAATCTATCGCGACTGGGTCCGGCGTGAAGCAAC
Organism: Planctomycetia bacterium; assembly: GCA_030539295.1. Lineage (GTDB taxonomy): Bacteria > Planctomycetota > Planctomycetia > Pirellulales > Thermoguttaceae > JAUNBG01. Next base: position 2,229 of record JAUNSJ010000055.1, read on the forward strand.
GTGGTATCCGGAGCTTGGCCCGAACGGTCGCGAAGATTCCCCGCTATGGCTGCGTCGGCTTTCGCTCTGGAGTCTCGTTTCAGGCGATATTCCGAACATGCCGCAACGCTTGAAGAATTTCCAGGAGGCCTTTGGCGTTGCGACTGCGGCGCACTGGTACAGCTGGCACGACTCACCGTTCGATAACGATTATCCGCACTTCGTACCGACAGAAGGCTTTGCCGAGGCCGTGGCCGAAATACAAAAAAATGGTAACTGCTTCGTCATGCCGTATATTAACGGGCGACTCTGGGATACACGCGACAGGAAAATGGACGACTGGCAGTTCTCCGACCAGGCTCAACCCTACGCCACAACGAACGAAAAAGGCGAACTGATTATCGAATCCTACGGCAGTAAAGAGGAAGACGGCAGTGACGTTAAATTTGCTGTTATGTGCCCCACAACGGAACTCTGGCGAAATAAAGTTCGCGAAAATGTGTTAAATCTTTTGAATGTGAATAATACCGCCGCGGTTTACATTGACCAGATTGCCGCCGCGGAACCTGCACAATGCTGTCATTCGGACCACGGCCACCCGACCGGAGGCGGCTCCTGGTGGGTACAAGCCCAAGGCGAACTTTTCGCCCGCATACGACAGGACATGCGTCGCGAAGTCGAGGATTTTCCCTTGTCGGCAAATAACGCCGCAATCCTTGCACAGGACCCCAACGCCTTGACCCAACGCATGCTGACCACCGAGTGCAACGCGGAGCCTTACATGAAATATTTCGACGGCTACCTGACCTGGCACTGGCAGAATGAGAATATGGTCCCGGCGTTTTCCGCGGTCTATAGTGGCGCTATTGCCCTGTTCGGACGCTCCTACGCCGGTAACGATTCCGCATGGCGCATGAAGGCAGCCGAGTCCCTGGCCTTTGGCGAACAGATCGGCTGGTTCGTCGACGATATGGTAAACGAGCCGGAAAAATTCAACTTTATAAAAAAGTGCGTTCGGTTCCGCGACCGGTTCGTCGAATACTTCTACCGCGGACTCATGGCCCGACCGCCGCAACTGACGGATGCCGTACCGGAGATTACGGAAGACTGGTGCTGGGCCGGTCAGCCGACTCCTGTAACCGCGCCCGCCGTGCGAACCGCTGCCTGGCGACTCGATAGCCCGAACGACGTTAATCACGAGTCTGTCGCAGCCGAGCCTGTCGCAGCCGAGTCTGTACTCGTGCTCTTTGCGAATTCGAGTAACGAGGAAGCGCGCAGTCGCGTCCAACTCGATCTGGCTGCCTGGCGCGTTACGCCGGATACACATTTATTGTATTACCTGCCGGACAGTGAAGGCGAGGCGAACGAAGTCGACTGGTCTGTCCTGGACGCTGAGCAGAGTTTCCCCCCGCAGTCGGTGACCGGCTGGGAGTTCCGTCGGCGTTAGGCGTCGACTTCCGCGTGCACGTTGGAGACGGCATTTTCATCGAAGACGTGCACACTTCGCGGCGTGACGTAATAGGTTTTACCCGTTTCGATTTGGAGCGTTTCCCGCTCCTGATGACTGATTTCCACGAAGAGAGGTTCGCTCGCTTCGGTCTCCATATCGACGCGGACGCGAGTACCGGCACTGTGGACCCGGAGAACCTTGGCGGGAAAACTCAGCCGGCCTTCTTTACCCCAGTGCGAGATTTCGAAATCGTGTGGCCGCACGAAGATCATGGCCGGGTCGTTCGGCGCGAGTGCCGGATTGAGCGAAACCATTTCCTCGGCCGACCCTTCATATTGACCAATGCGAACGGACCCTTTGCGATAACGACCGCGGAACTGATTCACCTGACCGAGAAAATTCATAACGAAAAGCGTCGCCGGATTATGAAAGACGTCGTCAGGCGTTGCAAATTGTTCAATTTTTCCATTGTTCATCACGGCCACGCGGTCGGCCAGTTCAAGGGCCTCATCCTGGTCGTGCGTAACGAAGACGCTGGTCAGGTGAATTTCGTCATGAAGCCGCCGCAGCCAGGATCGGAGTTCCACGCGTACCTTTGCGTCCAGCGCGCCGAACGGCTCGTCGAGCAGCAGGATTTCAGGCTCAACGGCAAGAGCCCGTGCCAGCGCGACTCGCTGACGCTGACCCCCGGAAAGCTGCGATGGATATCGATTGGCCAGATTATCCAGCTGTATCATATGTAAAAGATTTTGCACTTTTTCGCGAATCTCGTCCCGCGTCGGACGCACTGTACGCGGCTTAACCGTAAGGCCAAAGGCAATATTATCAAAAACGGTCATGTGCCGAAACAGTGCATAATGTTGAAAGACGAACCCGACGCCCCGGTCGCCCACCTTCTTACGCGCGACGTTTTTCCCCTTAAAGAAAATGGGTCCGCTTTCCCGGTCCGGCACTTCCAGACCCGCAATAATGCGTAGCAGCGTCGTCTTACCCGACCCGGAGGGACCGAGCAGGGCAACCAGCTCACCGGCATTCACTTTTATACTCACGTCATCGAGTGCCTTGAACTCGCCGAACGATTTCGATATGTGTTGTACTTCGATTCCCATCGCGTTTTACTCTTCTTTATTCGCCAGTTTGAGTTCTATAATTGTCTTGACCAGGAGCGTCATAATAGCCATCACGGCCAGTAAGGTTGCAACGGCAAACGGAGCGGACCCGTTCGCGTAGCCCTGATATAAGGCATTGATGTGCAGCGGAAGTGTATTCGTTCGCACGCAGTTACCGGCAACAACGACCACAGCCCCGAACTCTCCCATCGCTCGCGCGTTACACAAAATAATACCGTAGAGCAGTGCCCACTTTATATTCGGAAGGGTAACACGCATAAAAATCTGCCACCCGCTGGCACCCAGAACACGCGCTGCCTGTTCTTCGTCCGTGCCTTGCGCCTGCATGACCGGGATGAGTTCACGCACAACAAACGGAAACGTGACGAAGATCGTCGCCAGCACAACGCCCGGCAGCGCAAACAAAATGTGTATGTTGTGCTCCTGTAGCCACGCGCCCAGCGTCGACTGCGCACCAAAGAGAAAAATGAACAGCAGTCCGGCAATAACAGGCGAAATGGCAAAAGGAATATCAATGAGGGAAATGAGAAAACTCTTACCCCAGAATTCGAATTTGCCTATGCACCAGGCAGCGGCCAGACCAAAGACCACATTGGCCGGTACGGAAATACAGGTCGCCAGCAGTGTCATTTTCAGGGCAGACAGACTCTCTTTCGTCGTGAGCGCCTCGGTAAAGAGAGTCCAGCCGCCGGCGAGCGCCTCGTAAAAAATACAGACCAGCGGGAAGAAGAGGAATAACGCCATAAACACCGCGGTGATTCCGGTGAGCAGCCAGCGTACGGCAACCGGCTCCGTTGTCGCCTCCTGAATGGCCCGAAAGTGCGACCCGTAATCCGTCATGGCAACCGCCGGCTCCTCCTCCAGCAGTGGTGCCGAAACGCCATACGCGCTTCCGTGTTCTTTCGCCTTACGTTTCATCTTACTTCCGCTTTGACCTGACCGGAACGTTCTCGCCCGACTTCGGTCACTCTTTCCTGTTAGCTACTCATGGTGAACTTGCGATTCGACCACATTTGAATTAAATTGATCAATAACAGCAGCGCAAACGACGAGAGCAGCATGGCCATTGCCACGACCGACGCGGAGACCTGACCGTTCTCTTCGTACAGCTTTTGTATTATAACGCTCGAGACAATTTCCGTCTTGCCGGGAATCATACCCCCAATGAACATGACAGAACCGTACTCGCCCAAGGCGCGGGCAAAGGCCATGGAAAACCCGGTAATCAAGGCCGGTAAGACCATGGGAAAAATGACCTTGCGAAACGTCTGCCAGCGATTCGCGCCCAGACTGGCCGAGACCTCTTCCAGCTCCTTCTCCAGTTCCTCAATCGACGGCTGAAGCGTCCTTATGACAAACGGCAGACCAATAAAGATTAACGCCAATGTAACGCCCAGCTCCGTTCCGCGTATGGGAAACGGAAACCACTGACCGATCCAGCCCTTATCGGAATAGAGCTGAGCCAGAGCAATTCCCGAGACCGCCGTCGGCAGAGCAAAAGGCAGGTCGACCATCGCATCGAGAAAACGCCGCCCGCAGAACCGATAGCGAACCAGGACCCACGCTACGACAAAGCCAAACACGGCATTAATGCACGCGGCTAAAAACGACGCGCGAAACGTCAGCTTAAACGACTTCATAACCAACGGATTCGTCAGAATACGATGGAAATCAGACCATTCCAGTTGCGACGTCGCCAGGAACAGGCCTGACAGAGGAATCAGAACGATCAAGCTTAAATACGTGACCGTTATCCCCATCGTCAGGCCAAAGCCCGGAAGCACGCTTCGTTGTACAAGTCGCATTATTGATTCAGCTCCACGAGCATTTTGTCAAAGTTGGCGTCCGAATTAAAGTGCTCACGCTGCGCCTGCGTCCACCCGCCAAAGATCTCATCGACGGAAAAAACGGTCAGCGGCGGATACTTCTGTTCATATTTGGCCGCAACGTCCGGGTTACTTGGCCGAAAATGATGCTTCGCGATCACTTCCTGCACCGCCGGATCATACAGATAGTTCACGTATTCCTCCGCTATGTCACTGGTATTGTGACGCAGGACATTCGCGTCGACGACAGCCACCGGCGGCTCGGCCTTGATACTTATACTCGGAACAACGATTTCAAATCCTTCGTCGGCCTTCGCCTGCTGCGAGAGTATGGCTTCATTTTCCCAGGCCAGAAAGACATCCCCGTTCCCATGCTTAACAAAGGCATCAGTCGCGTCACGTGCTCCGCCAGGCATGCCTTGCGCCAGTGCGTTTTTAAAGACCGACTTGGTAAAGTCATAGGCCGCTTTTTGTGCCTTGGCCACCTGCTCCGACTTGTCCGGATCGGCAAGAGCGGCCAGACCGCCAACGTCCTTAAGCTCACGATTCAACGCAAACCCCCACGCGGCGAGATAGTTCCAGCATGCACCGCCGGACGTCTTCGGATTCGGCGTGACGATTTTTACCCCTTCTTTCGTCAGGTCGTCCCAGTCGTGAATCCCTTTCGGATTCCCTTTGCGGACCAGAAAGACGATCGTCGAATTGTAGGGGCAGCTATTGTTCGGGAGACGCTTTTGCCAATCGGAAGGCAGAAGTCCGGGCCGGCCTCCTTTGGACTTGGCAATTTCGTCAATATCCATAGCCAGCGCCAGAGTCACAACGTCGGCTTCCATCCCGCTCTGCACGGCTCGGGCCTGCGCTCGCGAACCACCATTACTCTTTTCGCATTCAATAATCTCGCCTGTCTTCTGCCGCCAGTGGTCAACGAAGAGCGTATTGTACTCCGCGTAGAGTTCCCGCGTGGGGTCGTAGGAGACATTGAGAAAATGGCGCGTTTTGCCGGACCCGGCTCCCGCTTCGTTCGGGTCAGACGTGTTACAACCGGTATTGACCACAGCCAGCAGCGTCAAGAGGGTCAGACCGAGTACGAAATTACGTTTCATGTTATTTCCTGCTACGTTAATGGATTTTTGTGAAATTCGAAATGGTTTTCCACTCACACGTTTCTATTATCGGATTTTTTTGCAGGAATGCAATAACTAAAGCGGACAATTTTGGTCATTATATGGAAAAAATGTTAAAATAGGGGAAGAATAGAGATGTTTTAATCAAACAGATATAGCGTTAATATTAGAAAATCAATAGATAATTATTTTTGTACGACTCTATCAGAGGAAATTGCACCGGGCCTATTTTGCGTGCAATTTTCCTCAAACGTGTCATTTGCCGAATCTGGAACGGAATATTTCCGTGAGATAGTCGGCCTCTTCGAATCGCTTTTCTTTCTCCAGTTCGGAAATCCAGTGCTGATAGAAGATGGGCAAGTTCGTCTTGAATTGTTCAAATTCCGGGTCCAGTTCCAGGCCGCACTCCGCCAGACGAATCGAGACGGGAAAATTCTTGCTCTTGGCCGCCAGGTTGATCGCCCAGTTGTTCAGCGTCGCCTTCAGGTTACCCAAAATCGTCTTGTTGTGCGGGTCGAGCTGGATCGCTTTAATATAGGAGTCAAGTGCCTCTTCGAATCGCCCTGCCTGTGAGAAGTCGACGCCCCGATTGTAATAGATGGTTGCGGTCAGTCCGACAGCGTTGATCTGTCGCATGACTTTTTTCTTCATGCCATGTGCAACCCCTTGCGGAAGCTCAGGTTGAGTCAGCTCACCCGTTTTGGGCAGAGCGACGGAGTTGGCCGCGGCGCTCGGCGTGAGGTCATCCTCCGCGTTTCCCGAGGCAGGCACAAAGGTTTCTGACAGGGAACCGGTGGCCAGAGTCACGCCCGACCCGTCCGCACTCACAGGCCGCGCAACCGTATGTGTCTCCAGCATTTGGAACCGGTCGGGAAGAAGTGACCAGCGTGTACAGGTCGTCTCTATATCGAGAAAGCCATTGTCGTAGAGCACCCGACTTTTGGCATGGCCCGTCGTTTCCAGTCCGGCGGTTCGCAAGCCCACCCGTTCGGCGAAACAGTTAAAGAGCACCGTGGCACTGACGCAATTGAAGACGCCCTGGTCCAGCGACGCGGCCAGACTGGAACGGTTCAGGTCGTAGCGACTGCGCAGAACCCGCTGATGCAGAAAGTCGAAGACCAGACGCGTTTTCATGAGGTCACTGGTCACGCCTGTCGTCTGCTTCTCCAGCTCAAGGGCATACTGGTCAAAGAGTTGCTGATAGTAGCGACGTTCTTCGCTCGCCGACTTGCCTTCAGCGACGAGCATGGCCTCGATCGGGGTCAATGTGTCCCAGGAGCCGTCGGCGGCATCGGCCAGAAGTTCAATATCGGCCTCATTCAGATGGTGCAGCTGGAAGGCCAGTCCACGCCCGCTCTGCGCATCTGCAACCGGGACAAAGACGAACCACGAATGGTCGCGCGGGGCAAGTGCCTCGAACTCCGACCGCGACATCATACCAAGCACGTCGAACGTCTGGCCCACAGACAGAGCCGTCTCCGCGGCAACGTTTGCCGACGCTCCCTGGCCCGGCGACAGGGACGCACCGGACACGTCCGCCCCGAGCAGAGCCAAGGCGGCGGGATCGCTGCCGGTCGCTTGTGGCCCCGCGGCCAGACTGACTGCCGCTGAACTCAGGACAGCCACGACCGCACTCAGGACAGCGACGACCGTCAGCAGAGAGAGGGATATGCATCCCGCCCACGACATTCGGCGTTTCGACGCTCTACTGGGAGTTTGGGGGTTGTGGCTCAAAATGTTGGAACGGAACATGGGACCTGCCGCGTATAAGACCCGCACCGCCGGAACTTCGCCAGGGCCGGTGTAGGACTTTTTTGGTTATTTTGCTTCTGTTGAGAGTGACTTCGCGCACACTATCATAACTCGTTCGGGGCCGAAACACTCCTCTACCATAATTTTAGCTCGAAAAACGAATACGTAAAGTAAAAAATGGAAATATTTTCCGTTTTTCTTTACATGCCCCCGTTACAAGTTGCATTACACCAGTGAAAGTTTCGCCTGATAATTATATAATCGACCTAGAACGCCCATTTTATCTCTTCTTACAAAATTATGCGGGATTTTTGGAATATTCTGATAAAAAGGAATAGTTTGGTCGTGCGGATTGCCGAAAAAAGAGAAGGATATACAGTTTTGGAACAAGGACAGGGGAATGTTCCATATGTTTTGTGAAAGTGAGAGAAGAGAGATGTTTGCCAAACGATTCATCCTGACTTTGCTCTTGATGGTTTGGACGGTGACGGCCTCGGCGCAGAGTCTTCCGACAACGGAATCCTGGGCGGTTCGACTGTTCAGCGAAGTAGGAACGGTGCGTACCCACGATTTCGGCAGTGTTGCCTTGCATGCGAAGGTAGAGCATCGGTTCCTGTTTAAGAATATCTATCGGGAAGATGTGGTAGTGCAGTCGGCGGCGTCGAACTGCGGCTGCACGAAGGTCAGTGTAACGAAAACTCTGCTGCATCCAGGCGAGACGGCCGAAATTGTGGCCCGGGTCGATACCTCGGGAAAAGAGCATACCAAGCGACGAAAAGCGACGATAACGGTCCGGTTTTCCAAGCCGTCTCTGGCGGAAGTTCAACTCCAGATTACGACGTATATCCGTCCTGACATTGGCTTTGAGCCCGGTATGGTCGAATTCGGAACCGTCGCCAAAGGCAAGACGCTCTCCAAGAAGGTCTATCTGCAATATGAAGGTCAAAGTAACTGGGGACTGACGGCCATACGGAAGTCGTCTTCCGCGATCAAGGCCGAAGCGAAAGAAGTTACGCGCCAGAACGGACGGATCGTTTACGAAATTACGGTCTCTCTGAACGAGAACGCGCCCAGCGGGTACCTGAACGATTTACTGCGATTTACCACGAACGAAGTCAATGCGAATCAGACGAGTGTCTTCCTGCCGATACACGGTCTGGTTATGGAGCCGCTGATCGCGAAACCGTCGTTCTTCCAGCTTGGCATTGTGCATCCAGGCGAGACGGTGACCAAGAATCTCGTCGTTCGCGGCTCGAAACCGTTCCGCATCTCCAGTATTAAGGCAGACGACTCGCGCATGAGTTTCCTGGTCGCGCGGAACGAAAGTGTCGTGCACGTCATACCTGTGACCTTCGTCGCCGACCAGCGGACAGGCGAGATCAGTCAGTCGATTAATATTGTCACCAATCAGACGGACCTGGACCCGGTCAGTGTGCACGTAACGGGTTTTGTAAACCGGGTTGAGGAAGTGGCCCAAGCGACTGACGGCCCCGCCCCGAACGCCGCGCCCGCCGTGACTAACCCGGACCCGGACCCGGCCACCACGTTGGACCGGACCCTACTCGACCTGGAGCTGCCCCAAGAGCTTTCGCACACGTCACAGACGCCCGACGCCACGGAGCAGCACACCGGGGACGAGCACGCCGCGACGGCCGAAACCGCAATTGACGGGACAGACGAACTCCTGCTCCCTGACGATAACTCTCGCGAGTCGAATGAGTTATCGCAATCCGCGTCGAGAGCTGACCGTGAAGTCACCCCGAAGCCGCTGCTCATTGAGGACCCTGTGCCCGCGCCGCAAAAGCGCCCTTCTGACGGCTGGCGAACGGTGCCATCTGGAGTTGACGCGGCGTTGCCTTCGGTTAGGACGGACTCGGTTGAGGGCGATCATGACGGCGAGTACACGGTCCGACGGCCTAACGGTCCGGAAACCACCAAAAAGGAGATTCAGTTCCGGGCACCCACGCGAGCTCGCTAACGACGAACCAGCACTAACGAAAACGGAACTGGCAAACGCCACCCCTCCGAGGGCGAAGCCTACTAACCCGCCTGAAAACAGAGGGCGAAGCCTATTAAAAAGAATTTGAAACGTTCCCGACTGCTCGCAGGTCGGGGACCAAACAATACCGAAAAAGAACTGCCAAACGGCTTACCCTCCGAGGGCGAAGCCTATTAAAAAAAGTTTGAAGGGGTGTGGGGGGACTTTTCAAAAGTCCGCCCCACGAAAAAAAACCATCACACCCCACACTCGCCCATCATCTTACACACATTCCCCCCAACGCGCATAACCATTACGTTTAATCACACCCC
>JAUNSJ010000084.1 GCA_030539295.1 Planctomycetia bacterium
TACGGGCGCTGCGGCTGGGTCCATGCGGCGGGTCGCGGGAAGATATTGCGATGCGAACCGCTGGTTTTCTTTGGGTCTGAATCTTTGATTGCCTGTCCGTTGGCGTCCAGAGTTACGACTCGGGCACGAACGTAGAGGTCGTCGTCTGCCATGGTATAGGACGCCTCGGTCGCGGTAACCGAATCGAGAACAATGCCAATATCGTCGGAATAGACGTCGATTGTCCGTTGCGGTGCGCCGCCGGCCGCCCCTTGCGGTGAGACGATTTGCGTGACCGTTGGGTCGAAATCTTTTTTCGTTCCGATAAAGTCAATTCGGTAATTCGTGTTCGGTTCGGCGTCGACCGCGACCGAGAGCGTTTTCGTCTCCTTATCGAATTCTATTTTTTTAAATTTCACTCCGTTGGATATGTAACAGTCGCCACGTGTCATGGCCTGAAAGAGAGATTCGGCTGTAAGCTCGCTGGCATAGACCCAGGTCCAGGCGTGGACATCGCACTGGGTGTCTTCCGGTTTATAGAAGTGGCGGTCGCTCGACCCGTTCGCCAGCAGGAGCTGCGTGCCTTGCACACAGCGAAACGCGTTGACCACATCCCAGAATTTCTCCGGTGACCACCCTTGGTCACAGAGCGCCCAGTCGGCATCGTTATTGAGCAGTTCCACAAATCGAATCTGCGGCAAGGCAATAAGATCGGCCGGTGTTACGTTATAATACTGCCAGAGCGGATGATTGACGAAAAAGAACCAGCTCGTGCCAGGCTCGCCCCCATACGCTTTGACCCCCTCTTCGTAATTCGCTTCAATGGTTTTAATGGCGGTCTCGCGTGGCAGCGGCGGCAGCGGTGCCGGAACATTCAAAAAGTTTAAATGAACATGTCCAACCGACGCGATCATTTCTGTCTGCTCAAAGCCGGAAATCAGCAGGAATTTGCCCTCTTCGGTGAATTGCTCCGTCAGTTCGTTAAACGTCTTTAGTCGGCACCAGGTTTGTCCCTTTACAACTTTTTTTGTGACCGAGTTCGGGCCAAACGTCTTCTCGGCCAATGCTACAAATTCCGGCGCCAGGTGACTCCAACTTGAGTCGGTTACCTGCTTCCAGTAGGAATTTTCCTCCGCAAACGCTTGCTCGTCGGGACATGAGGCGCCATACCCCCAACTCGAAAAACGAAGGGCCGGAAGTTGCATTACATTGTGGTCGGTCAGGCATAAAAAATCGTAACCCGCCTCCTTATAGGCATGCACCACCGTTTCCGGCAGTGCCCGGCCGTCGCTCCATATGCTGTGCGAATGCAACTCGCCTTTATACCACTGCTGCGCGTGGAGAAGTTCCGTCGCTCCCAAGAACGTAAGCGTGAGGAAAAGAATACAAATTCTTTTGTTTTTCATGGTCAATTCCTTCTCATAATTTTACACCGGCCCTTTACTCTTCCGTCTGCGTCTACAAAACACGGGGGAAAAGAATGGGTACCGGTGTGAGTTCAGGCAGTCATGCCCGATGGTTGTGATTTAGTACATTTTTTGCAATTCCCGCGGTTTAGTGCACTACGGGCGCCGTTGCGGACGTCGGCGATTCCACAGGCCGGTCGCTGCGCGGGACGCTGAATTCAAAAACATTCTTACCTTCGACGACGGTTACACGCTGCGTCGTGTCCTGCCCGTAATCCAAGGGGATATAGCTGACCAGTTCGTCCACTTCGGTGGGCTTTCCGTCAACGTCTGTCGTCTGGATTTTTTTACCAGTCGGCTCAAAGCATGTGAAGACAACGCTGTACTCGCCGGGCAACAGCCCCTGTATCGCGCTAATCTTAAATGCACCGTTTACGATATCGGCCGCGGCACTGGATTTAACTTCGCCGGTCGGCTGAAAGGAAATACTGCCGCTTGTCATGGGCGTTCCGCCAAAGGTAACAGTACCGGAAAGACTCTGTCGACCGTTCGTATCGGGACCGCAACCGGTCAGGACAGCACAAGTCAATATCGCCACTAACAAAAAAGTTTTATATTGTATCATCACAGGAACTCCTTTTTTTCAAAAAATCAGAATGACTTCGTTTCGCTGCCTTTGGTTGTACTCGCCGCCTGCCAGATGTCGAGGTCAACGGTATTCGAGACGAACCGCACACTGCCGTCGGCCATGGCAACGTTAACGCCGCCTGAATGTCGACTACGGGCAGAAATAACTAATGACGGGTCGTTCGTCATCTGCTGACCTGGCACTGCCGGTGCGAAACTGGCATTAACAAAAAGTGTACTGGTTGCTCCCGGATAGTCTTTCTCACTTGTATTGGGGCCGTAGAACGCGCAATAATAGACGCCCCACACGTACCAGAGCATGCCACGGAGATCGCGAATGCTCGTGCTCGCCGGTCCTAAATCCTTATTAACGAGAATCAGTTCGGACATGGCCATCGTATTGGAGGTACCATCCAATATATCGGACATCGTCCTGCACAAAAACGGTATTGATCCTATTCCCTTGAAGCCCATTCGGAACATTCCACCACCGTTCCAGTTTGTGGTTCGAGTTCCAGACGTGGTTTTTGCGGCAATTCCCGCGGGCCAATAGTTACTCGAGTCAAAATAGGACGATGCTCCCGTTGGCCCAACGCAGACAATATAGTTGTGCTTACTGTAGCCTTCCGTATTATTATTGTACCACATTTTTTCGTCGCTCGGACAACTGAAAGTCGATACATATTTTTTGCAAAAGTAGGCGTCGTTCGTACTGTACCAGGCAACAGCAGACTTATACGGAATACCGTCATAAAAAGCCCCCTGTTCGATAAACGGCAAAATAGAACGAGCCCAAGTTATCTCGTGCATGCGGTCGGCACTGGAGAACCCGCCAATCGGGAAGGCAAGATGTGCATCGTGATAATTGTGCATACCGATCATGAGCTG
>JAUNSJ010000022.1 GCA_030539295.1 Planctomycetia bacterium
ATAAAAATATGGAGCTGATCGCTTGACTTTCAGACACTGAATGATTACTCTCTGCGCGATTATAAAACCAAAGGCAAATGGAGAAATCCATTGGCCTTTGGCGCTTCTTGACCCTCCACCTCCCTGGTGCGTGCCAAATCGGGTTGCGTAATAGACAAATGCCACGTCGTGAACATACTAAGTTGGTTGTCGAGCGTCAGACCACGCCCTCTTCGTAGATCCCGTCCCAGCAATAATATTCACAAAAAACTTGCTCTGCCAACGTGCAATCGATTCGCCATTTACCCTTCATCACCTTTCCGCGGCGGCCCGTAAGGCCAGCACATTATAGGCCGGGGTAGAAAGAAGCACAACGTATTCCGACGTTTCCCGTGTCAATGTGTCCCAAAAAACCACGCCCTGTAAAGGCAACACAGGCCCACAACAAAGTACAGCGTGCCCTTACAGAGCGATACGTGAGGGCCTGCTCGTAGGGCCCGACCCAAACAATAACGAGAACAATAACCACACACAACAAAAGAAATTGCCGCAGTTTGAGTTGCCCTTACAGGGCGATAGACGATTTTTATCCCTAACCCGGGACGCCCGGTCGCTGCGCTCCCTTGCCCCGGGCTATGTTCTTGTGGCCTTGCAGACTGCCGGTTCATGGCGATGCTGGGTAAATGGCGAATCCATCGCAGATTGGCGGAGCTGGGCTTCCGTTTTCGTTGTTGCTGCTTCCCCGACTGCGGGCAGTCGGGACGCCGGCCGTCGCGTTGTGGCTATCATGGGGGAATGACGAATCGAAAGATGGTGCGTCGTGTGGGTGAGCGGCTCCTTGCAGTCCTAAATCACCCCACGCACGGCCGCGTCAGCGTGATCGATTTCGAAGCGTGACCTCCTCGCTCCCTGTGTGGTATATAATTCCTTAAAATAGAACAGGTACAGATACCTTTCCCGGCCGCAAATATCTCTCTCCTGATGGGTTTATTTTTATCCCGCAGAGAGTCCCGCAGAGTCTCGCCCTGCACGCTTTGTAATTCATTCAAATAGAATAGGTTGTGGATACCGCGCCTGGTCTCAAATGTCATCTCTCGTGACGGGGTATTTTTTAGCGTGCAGGGATCGCAGAGGCAGTTATTGCTGGGTCAGACGCTGTAAGCAGGTCTCCTGCGTGCTGTCTGTTTGTGCCCGGCCTGACGGAAAGCCGTCGAAGGCCGGGCGACAGAGGAGGGTTAATCCAACTGACGCTGAATCAAGATGGTATCTTCCCAGTTTCTCGACTCCCCGCGTCGGAAGTCAACGGGAATGGACCGGTCAATCAAATAGAAGAACCGACTCCGTTTAATTTCGCCATTCACACTACCAAGCTCGCGACCGTACGTATACCCGTCCGGATAGATTGCCTTGTAGTAGTGATAGAAGGGATAGTTAATGTCCTGCCAAGCGGGCAAGTCACGACCACCTGATGGATTGGAAGAGTACTTCGTAGTCAGTTTTGTTCCGTCCGGGCCGAATAAAGGGACATTCTCGCCTGGTTTAACCCGCTCCGCCTCAAAGTAGCCCACGGTAATCCAAACGGCAAAAACATTGGACCGCGTTGTCGTTAAGCCGGACAACTGCTGCATCTCCTGCGTGGCCGCGTACATATTCTGACGAGGATCCGGAGGCGGAGAAGTCGTCGTATCGCCTAACGTTGGGAAGAGGAGTTCCGGTTGGGCTGATGTTATTGGCGTATCTTCATTGGCAGGGTCGTCGGAAACGACGTTCAGTACGGACGGCCTCTGAAGCGTGTAGAACGCGGGAAGAGGCGGCGCGTTCGTATTGGCAGGATCGCTGAAATCACTAATGTTTTTGACGTTCGTATTCAGACGGCCTGGTGTTTGTGGCTGGATGGAAAGCAACTGTCGCTGCCCATCCAGGGTTGCGTAAGAAGTCGATGTGTTTTCAAGGCCGTGACGTATGGCGTCCCAAATCGATTCCTGCGATACGGTATTGATGTTAATCTTGCCTGGTTCCCGCATGGTGGAATCGAGGACAGGACCGGCGAAATAACCGTAATAACCATCATCAATCTTCTCATAGCCACGGAATGTTCGTGTTCCCACAACCGGCGAAGGCACATAAACAAAGTCGAGCAGACGGCCCAAATTCAGGGACCGACCTGGTATCGTACTGCCGTTAAAGAAGTTCAAGTAGGGGCCCAGCTTCTTGTCTACCGCGTTGGGCGGACTGGCCGGAGCTGTCGGATCGGTGTAAGCGAATCCGAAGTGACTTTCCTCATTAGCGCCGCCAACAGCCATCGGTGACGCCGTCCCCAGAGAACGACCGCTGCCGAAATATTGTGTTGCCAGATTGATACCGTTCGCATTGGCATTCGAATTCCGAACGAACTCAACGCCGAACCGTCCAGGGGCGCTGGCAGGCACCAGCATAATCTCGTCCGGATTATTGAACGGCGCGTCGTTCCAAACCAAATGCTCCATGGGAATGGCATTGTAATTAAGCAGGCGATTTGTTGAGCCAGGCGATCCTTTATAAACGCCGCCATAGATACCATGATAGTTACCGTGATTATGGAAATCGATATTCAAACGGGAATACCAGTTGACGATGCCATTACCGGCAACAAAATTCTCTTGCCATTTTGCGTACATGGTTTTGGTCGCAGAGGCCGAGTCACTATCGAGGAATTGGGCGGGTCCTCCTGAGGTGGTAATATAACCGCGTTTTCCAGCATCGTTAAAGGCACCTAACGTGTGGTAGGGTCTCATGGCGAAGGCGAAATTAGTTGATGCGACAGGAGCGCCTATGGTTGCGCCGGGAACAACGTTCAACAGCTCGTCGTCCTTCGGTTTAATGGCCAAGGTTAATCCGTAGCGTAGCGCACCGCTGATTTGCACATCCTTAAAACTGAAAGCGCGAGCCCAAGGGTTGGGCCGAGGCTGAGTGCCGGCGGGGGCCGTAACTTCCTGTTGGAAGATATTTGTGCCATTGATTACAAGGTTATCGGTTCCGAAGTTGCCCCAGGCGCGGGAGCTGAACGCTTCTTCCGGCTTGACCTGGGTCAGGTTCGTGTTAGGAATATTTAGCGCCTTGTTCTCATTCAGTTTGATGAGATTATTGGAGTCGGCAAAGGGATAGCTATTGCCCGCTCCTCCGGGAGTGGAATAGCAGAACGTGCTTGTGTAGCATTCCGCGGTTGTATTGTTCGGCGCAACGAGACTCCTCGAAGTTTCTTTGGAGCAATCGTCGTGCCCCGCATACGAGGTGCTATAGCTTTCGCCGGTAAAGACGGTCAGGTCCATTAAGTTCCAGTCGATACTAATGTACGGATTGAGAATCGGATGGTAGGGCCGATTCGGGTCGGCCACGCGTTGTACGAACGCGGACTTATAGGCCGGCACGGTACCCACACCAAAGAGCTCATCTTCCACGATGGGGAAGTTTTTCACATCGTCATTAGTACCGGAATCGCCTTCTGCCCAACCGACCGGCATTTCAAAAGGCCTGTCGACCATCAGAAACGCACCGGTTGTCCCATCGACAAGGGTCGTTTTTCCGAGGCGTTTTGCGTAGGGGTCTTCATCTTTACTAGTCCAGAGTGGCTCGGAAATATTCAAACCGCGACGGCCTAAAGTGGAAACGGCGACCATGGTCTTGTAATTTCCGACTAACTTTGTTAAATCGATACGATTCAGGGACGGCACTCCGTACTGACCATACTGCCCCGGCTCATAGACTTTTCCGGCATCGTTGGAAAGCAAGTTGCCGTTTTTATCGTACTTATTAGAAGCACCAGTGGAAGCTGTGGCGTTTTTGCACCAAGAGCCGATCGAACGCACCTCTTCCGGACCAACAACGAGATACTGGTTGGGAGCCAAGTACAGATTTGCGTTAGTGTTATTCACAAAGGTTCTGGCCGCGTCGGCGAACTTGCCTGCGGTGCCGATGGCATCGGCGGGAACACCGGTAACATCGGTATCCGGCGCATTGGCGAACCAGACAATGCGGTCGATTTCCATTTCCTTTTCTTCCGTCGTTTCATCGGGGAGAGTACGACCGAGTCCCAGCAGGGACGCGGAAGGAAGGTCGAAATCCTGCCAGGTTTTAATCAGGTCGCCATCCCGAGTAGAATCAAAACCTTTTTTATTGTACTTTTCCAAGTCGTTTCCGAGAACAGTGGTCTTTTTGACCGGCAGATTACGGAACTGTTTCGGCTGGAAGGAGAAGAGCGACGAATAATCCATGATTTGATTTATGACGCAGTTCTGTTCCTTGCGATATTGAGCGGCGTCGCCGGAACCGGCGCCGCGAGGACCGCGACTGTCCGTTATGGCAATACGCCAAATCGGATAGTCCATCGTATTGCCTTCACTGTCGGGGGCGGTAACAGGAGTCTTCTTGGATAATTGCAGTTCCCACTGGTTGGTATCATTGTTGAAATGATAGAGTTCCGGCGATTGCGGAATGTTCGGGTTGGCCGTACAATAGAGTTCCAGATAGGAGGACCCCATAGGGCGACGTACCTGATCGAAGGTGTTGTCCGTTCCGCCTCCTACATGGTAGTTGGTGCCAGTATTCTCTTCGGAACTTGTGACCGGCAGGTTGTCATTAACGGTCTTCGGAATATTGGTATCGGCAATACCAAGGTCATGGAAGTTCAAGGTTTCCGTGAGGACGAGGTCGGGCCGTTCCATTCCCCAGACGAGTCGGAAATCGTAATCACGGGTGGGGGGCGTTATGGTCAGATCGGTCTTTCTCTTTAAGGTCTCGGCAATCCACTTGGCACGGGTAAAGCCATTAGGATTGATCGAATCGACGAAGGTAGTATCGGGGGCCATCAGGGAGTCGTAGAAGAACGTTCTCATGCGGTCCTTGGGCAAGACGGTAAAGGTCGTACTACTCGACGGAATCGTGGAAAATAGCGGCTGCGGCGTAGCAAAGAGCGTAATGTTATTGCCCGTTTCGGGGTCGGCAAGGGCCGTCACGTCGTTTTCCATATTGCCGAAGGTAAAGCTGGTCACGTTGTTAAAGATATAGGAAGCCATCGCGTCGGCTGCCGTATCGGTAATTATGGGCAATGTTCCCCACCAGCCATCGAACGGATTCGGGTCATAATAGAAGGGGGTCATGGTGGCATCCGGGTCGGAGAAATCAATGACATTAACGCACCACTGGGCAATACGATTAGCGACGAGCTCTTGTTTGTACTCTGCCCTTTCGTCCTGGTTCGAAATATTAGTCAACCATTGAGCATCAAGACCCTTCTCGAAATAGTCCTTGTACGTTATACCAGCTGGTGGCGCGTCGTAGCACTTGTTTGCATTTCGATCTTCATAGGTTAAAGCCATCATAAGAATATAAAGGCCGCGTGCGTATTCCATTCGCTTGGCCAGACCATAGTTGTGGACCTTTTCCTTATTCTCGTCTGACATGCCGCCATCGCCAGTAGACGTGGCCGTATTGACCAGTTCAAGGTCCGTATTGTTGCCTCTGTACTGAACATCGAGCCAGTAGGTTCTTTGCGAAAGTTTGTTCAGATCAATTTTTTTGCCCAGCAGAGTCTCTTCGGGCAACAGGGAAACGAGATAACTAACGGTCCCGTCAATATATTCTTTGTTAATATTATTACTGATATCGGCCAGAATGGCATGAACGTTGGAGTCCAAAGTCACACCAAGTTTAGTAAGAGAATTTTCAATTCGGGCCATATATTCAGCGGTCACGCACATGCGAACGAGCGAGGTTATCCCGTAGGCACCGCCTCCCTGACTAAAATCGGCACGGTTGATATTGGTTTTTTCGCCGCTTGGTACATAGACGGCGCTCGTGGCGGGAATATCACTACTGACCGTCGTCAGGCTCTGCCGCAAGGTCCCATTGAGAACGTCTCTTATGCTATCACGATAGCCTCCGGTAACGCTGGAATCCAGAAACGCATTATTGGTCAAGTCGCCAATAAGCTTTTGTGACAGATAGGCGGAATCGGAGTCGAAGGGGCGCAAAATCCGCTCCAGATCGGCGATTGTATAGGGAGAATCGTCGAACGACTGTTGATCAACCCGAGCAAGGTAGGGATTCTCGCTATGTCGGGGCGGATAGGTATAGATTTCGTGGCCCAAAACATCGTAGGATCGAAATGCCGTGTCGGTATAATTAAACGTTGGATACAGGGAGAACATTTTATCATAGTTGTTATCGGTAATACGTGTTTTACCGCGCCACGGAAAGACGATGTCATCCACTCTATCCATATTTGTTACAGAAGCGGCAAAATTATAGGGATACAGTCCCATAATCGGGTTCATAAACGAAAACTGTTCCCTGGCCAGACTTCGATCAGAAGGCGTGCTTGACGCATTCGTGTACTCATCACCCGGTTGCGTGAACTTATCTCGCGTTATCGCAAGGTTCATCCAAGTGCCATTGGAGCCTAACGTTGACTGTTTATCCACCCACAAGGGCAGATCGAACGAATGATCCTGCTTGTGCGTTTCATAACGGCGCCATAAAAGATTGGAGGCGATCACGCCGCGGTCAAAGTACTTCTGTTCCACACTTGGAGGAGCCGTACTCCCATTTCTTAACCAGGGAATCGCATCGACGATATTATTTTCACTCTCTTGCAACGCTACTCTCAAATTGATGCCTGCAGGGCCATAGCCGGTACCACGTTCGGTGAGGACATTTCCGTTCTGGGCACTTCGTGTCATCCAATTGTTCCGGTCGTCCGCCCAGCCACAGATGTAAAAATCGGCCAAGCCGCCATTTTGCTGATCCAACGATTCCATGTTTGAAGTTGCATAATTCCGAATGGATGGCTTCTGACTCATGTAATTCGACTCGGTAATGTCCATAAGCGATTCATAACACATGGACCATGTGTTCGCAGCGTAGTTGTGCATGCTTGTATTCGGAATTTGGTCCCAGTTTCCGGCTGTATTGACATTGATGCGGCCATCCATATCAACGACGGTGAAAGAGTACATTGTGAAATAGGGAGTGCCGTCGGCGGACATGCGGACGGGGAGGCCGGAGGGGACCCAAATCCCATCCTTTATTCCATCATTGTCGTTGTCAACGTCCCATTTATAATCACCGCCGTTGGGACCTGCCCCTGTTCCCATTTTTTGAGCCAGTAACAGAGCACACGCGTCCATCTCCACATTTTGCTGCAGGTCGGTAAGGGAGGGGCTGGTAAGATTACCATACCAGGCGGGGCGCATATTCGTATTCGAGAGATCGCGGTCCGGATTGGAGCCCGTAAAATGCCAGTGGTCCAGTTGCAGGGGGCGAGGAGTCAGTTTGCGAATGACTGCGGTTGTGTCGACGCGGGGATTTTCGTTGGCCGACCCAAAAATACTTTGCGGAATAGAGGTACTGGGGTTGTTGTCGGAATCGGGATCGTACATTTGATTCTGGACCCAGTCGAAGAGTTCCGGCCGATGGAAAGAGGGAGTAATATCGCTGGAGTCGACCGGCGTGCCATTATACCAGGCCAGGAAGAGGGAGCGGGAGTCCGGCGCAGTATAGGAGGGATTCATGCGAACCGGCTCCATGCTGTCGCGAACGAACACCTGTAGTCCGGGTTCCACGGCGTCTTTTCCATTGACTGTGGTATAAAGAACGTAGTTGGCGGGCAAGTAATTGCCGTCCATAAGGTGAGCCCAAAACGTTTGTGCAGACCAGAGATTCTTTTGAGTCCGGACATCATTCACGTCAGTCGACTCGGAGAACCGGGTCAAGTCGGGCGCCGAGGCATTGGCCCATTTGAGCCACGGTACTCCGAAACGCAGTGTGTAGCTGGTGCCAACCTTCTTGGGCGTTTGACCGTCGAGCAGCGATTCGGGGCTGAAATAGCCCGCACCGGTCCCCGCAAACGCGGGCCGATTAAACCGGACGGTTACTTTTACGCTGGGTTTATACTCGTCTTTAGAGTTGACATCGCCAAGGTTGACATGTTCGTTAAAATAAGCTTTCAGACTGTCTGTCAATGCCACTTTCATGTACCAGTTGTTCGTAAAGGCGCGACCATCAACAGAGCCGTCAGACATTTTGTATCGTGTATTTGCATTTCCGGCTGTATAAGCCACTTCGGGGTCAACAACGACCTTCTCCACAATAAGAGCCGTTGTGTTGTTGACCAAGTCCGTCCAGTCGCTTACATCGGCGTCAACGAAAGTAACGACCGATCCGGTTTCTTCAAACAATTTTTTTATGTCAATAGAATTATCGGGAGCCAGAGCGAGCCAGCCGGAAGTGATTTTACCGTTGGTTGTGACAATGTCTTCATAGTAGACATCAACATCACAGGTGTAGTCGATCTCGTTGGCATTCATGTCACGATAGGTGGAATTACCGTAGAGGTTTTCCAGAATATTAAAAGGAGCGATGGGGGACCGTCGGTTATTCGATCCGGCCAAAAGGGTTTTGATCGCGTAGTTCGCGTCTTCCCGAGGCGCAATGTCGCGCTTCGCTTCTGCTTCTGCGTAAGTTCGAGCCGTTTCCGCCATGTTGGCCGTAACGACCATATAGGCTAAAACCAGCATGGCAAACATGGCCATGAGTCCAAGAATCAGAAGAAGGACCACTCCCTTATTCCTGCCGGTATTGTTTCGACTTCTCATTTTCGCTCTCCTTATATCAACCGTTTGTCAACCGTTGTTTTCTTCAGTGTCGTCTTATTCTGCCTCGCAAGTCCCTGGCCTTCGAACAGACTATTCAATTTCCAGATAACGTGTCTGCACTCCGACTACGTCCGGGAACACGACAAGCGTTATGGTACTGCCTGCCGTCCAGCACTGGGGACACGCGGCCCCCGTCAACGTTAATCGAATCTTGCCGTTTCGCTTGGTGAAGTTTGCAATTTTAAACCACTCCGTATATCGACGAGGTGTATCGGAATCGATCGTTACGTCCGAATCGCCCGTCAAGATAACATGGGTCGAACTTTCAAGTAAGTCCCATAACGTGGAGTCGTAATTTATGGAAAAGGTTCCCCCCAAGTACAAATTATTGGGAACTGTTGCAGAGTAAATTTCGTAACCGTCCGTCGGGGCACGCCCCTTAAAGACAACGACATCCGTTTTGACCTGCTTGATCTCGTTTAAAGGACATCTGTCGAAGGACGACTCCATCGACTGCGGCTGCATCATGGCCATCCAGGTGTACTCGCCTGTATACGAACTGGTTCCAGACTCCATTTTCGGCCGATAATCGCCGTTACTCTCCGCTTCCGTCGTGCCGTAGAGAATGTCGTCGTGCGTGTAAAAAAACAGGTCAATATCGTCGTCACTGTTGTGTGCCAGGTCCATGGGCGATTCCGGCCAGATTCGAGTCCAGAGCAGGCTTTTGTTTTGATAATCACTGGGTGATTCCGAGGATAATTTTGCAGGCTCGAAAACGGAGAAAAAATGCCACGGATCCTGACTCGGGGGCAACAGTTCTATGACGGACTGCTCCTCCCGGACTCCGTCGAGCAGGAACGGATATCGCAAATTAACCCACTCGTCAAGCGAGTTAAAAATGACGGGATAGTTGGTGGCATGGCTAATATAGCTCTGTTTATTGTTGTCCGACGCGTCCCAGTTAGCTGGGTTATGCCAGCCGTTGGCGATGATCGTGGAAAAGGCGTTTTTTGCTACCGTGGAGGAGTAGTCGGCGTCTTTCATGCGTGCCATCTGAAATCCGCCGAATGGTATGGCGGCAAGAACGCCCAGAAGACCGACCGAGAGGACCAGTACGGCCATCATGATCTCGACGAGAGACAAACCCTTACGCGATGATTTTTGTGTCCAGGTCGTTCTCATATCAATATCCTCCTATGTTCCGCTTCGATTCCGTGGCGAATTCTCGTGATTCGCTCAAGGCGTCGGTCAATTCTTCATAGTTCGGCACCTGTATGACGTCCAGATCCCAAGTTGCTGGTGGACTGACTTCCGCGGTCGAAACCATTCCGGTTCGCGGATTGACCGTAACCCAAAAGCAGGTCCCATCGGCGAAATTCGGAATTTCATCCTCTTCCAGACTTCGCCAAATATCGCTGGAAAAGGCGGGAACACGTTCCCAACGACCGATCATTAGGTAGATTGTGTGCGAGGGAATCTTGGATGTGCCACTTCCATAAACAACGCTGTCAACTTCACCGCTGGGCGAAAACATGATGGTCATATTATTATTCCCATACAACCCGTCAATATCGCCCGAATAGGTCAGGTCGACGACCGTACCCCGCGGCAGACCCACCGGCGCGGTCATGGTCGACCGGGGCGCACACAAGACTTTGAACGGAACTCCTTCTGTTATCTCGGGAACTCGCACGCCAGCCAAGTCGTCGGCATTGACCTCGTCTGTGGCGTCATCCAAATTAAAATACGGACCCATACAATTAAATTGAATCTTCTGTTTGTCAAGAACAGTATTCCAATAGGCGTCGTTACAGGTAATCGTGCCAGATGTCCCGCCCGGGCCAGGCGAGACGGTAACCGTTGCGTCTTCCGTGAGTCCGGAATAGACGGGGGGAACTTCCACCTGACGCAGAACGAGACAGGCGGCGTAATCGACATTAAGTGTTCCGTCTGTGACAACATTGGTTCTGTTGATCGTATGGACACCCGTACTACCGTCCCAAACGTCGAACTTAACGCCACAGGGGCGGCCGGTGAGGATAGCGCGGCTTCGGGCACGGTTCAGGTAGGTACTGACCACGCTGGCCGCGTTGCTCGTTGCTTGCGATTCCAGCATGGGCTTGAGCAGCGGGACACTGACCACCATAAGGAGCAGCATGATCGTCGCGACGATCAGAAGCTCGATCAGCGTCACTCCCCGTCGATTGGTTTCTTGTCCTCTCATGGCTTTACCTGTCCTTATATCTTCCATTCAGTGTGATTGTCTTTCGCTTGTTTTTATCACAATCAGTCGGCTTCCGCCTCTAATATGCTCCCCTTCGACAGGAAGTTCGTTACGTTGTCCATGTCGGTCGGCTTGAGATTTTTTTGCGTTTGGGCATTACGAATTATACTGTTATCCGTGTCGCCAAAAATACCATCCACGCCGGGGTGGACAATCTGGAATCGGTCCTGTTCGTACCACGTGCCTGCTGCTGTGCCTTTGGCATAGGGGACCGCATAACCCAAGCTGTCGCCAGTCATGTCACGACATTTTACTTTTGCAAGATTTGCCGGGTCCGCATAACGTCCCACACAATTCGCACCATACTCCAAGTCCGTTGCCTTGAAATAGAGTAAGGGGAGAATACCGCGAGGGCAATAAGCAACGATACCGTCCGAATTCGTGTGAATCTTATCCGGGTCGAAATCGTACATGGGCTCTTCCCGCTGACCTGTAGCGGTTGCCGTGAGGGGGTCTTTCGGATTAAGATAGAAACCGGCAGGGCGGCCTTCGGCGTTCGGAAGCCCGCCGAGCCAGAAGACCAGAGCACTGACATATTTCGCGTTGCAACGATAATAGGCGGATTCCGATCCGGAATATCCGCCAAAGCCCGTCACTCCACAATTGCTAATTTCGGTACAAAAGTTTACAAAATCCGTTTCGCTTGTTCCCCAAGTACTTCGAGGCCAACGTTTTTTAACATGCCGCATAACGGCCTGACCGTCGCTGAAGTCGGGCGGATATTCTCCGTATTTTGCCTTATAGGCGTCGAGTGCCATGGAGAGCTGCTGGATTTCGGCGGCGGCGACGCTGGCTTCCACGGAGTTCTTGGCGCCCCGAAAGACGACGACGGATATTCCGGATAATAGAGCGATGATCATAATCACCACTAAAAGCTCCACTAACGTGAAACCGGCCCGCTTCGTTTTTTGTTCGTTTCGCATCTCTTATTCCTCACTCGAATTCTTTCGTTAATTCTTTTTATTCGTTCCGCTCACGACCAACGTTCGTCTGCCGTAAACGGGGTCTTCTCACGTTACCTATCACCGCACAACCCTGTGACTGTGAATGTTGTCCTTGCTCTGTTCGGGATCATCGACAGCACCACATGCGGTATTGAGCTGGAAAGGATAAACGAAGTTTTGTGTGTAGGCACTCCAGCTTGCGGCGCCGCCAAACCCGCCGAGGCCTATTTGCCCCGAATCCAAACCCGACAAACCGTCCGGACCACTGGAGACTATAATCGGAATCGTCAGGAAAGCATTTGTATCCATATCGAGCGGGTCCAACGGGTCGGTTCCGTTACCATCTTGACGATCGGTCTCTGGCAAACCGACCGGCTGTCGAAACCAATGAATCGGGTTGCCCCAGCCGTCGAGAAATTCCGGTAAACCATTATCGTTCGTGTCGCCAATTTCCCGTTCACTAAAAATCGACCGGGCATCCGTGTCGCCATTCATGACGACCAGATAGAGAAGCTCCGCATTGAACGTTGCCTGTTGGCCAATGTCCCATGTGGCGATTCTGGATAACGCCGCGAAATCAGACAGTCGATAGCTCGTTGCGCTGGAGCTATCCCTGATTGTTCCCGTTGCGTCATACAGTGCATCACGATAAATTTCGTTCAAAGCCGAAGGACTGCGGTCGCTATCCATTCCGCCATCCGGAGTAATGGGTCCCCAGATCTCTGCGGCCCAGCAAGGCATGTCCATGCGAACCGTATCGCGAATCACGTGGAGCCGGATGAGCGGGGGATAATACGCGCGATTTATGGCAGGGTCATTCGTTATATTGTTTGAGCCACTGACCCTGTCACCATCTTTCCAAACTTGCGGCAGGGTGTGAAAATTTAAGCTCGCGCCCTGCGTATACCACCAATCACTGCCTGCCGCGTTGTAACCAATTGCGTTCAAGTAGGGGGTAAGGTCGACTTTTCGGTACTGATATTTTTCGTACATGGCGGTTATGACGCCGTCGATACGAGCGACGGTCATTTCCGTTTTGGAGCGTTTGGCCATTTCCAGAGCACTACGCGAGACAACGACGGTCATGGCACCGAGCATGGCTATGATCATAATGACCAGCATAAGCTCGACCAGCGTAAATGCCTGTCTTGTTTTCGCTCGTTGTCTCATGATTGTCCTCACGTTTATTCTTTTCACGTTTATTCTGTTCTTGTCTCCACTTGTTGCCGGCTTTGTTTCGCCGGAACAAGTCGCTCACTTAAATTCTATTCAATAAATGGTATCCACCACGTTCATTGTTCTTTACCACATCATCAAGGCCCTACTGCTCACTTCCCAAGGTACTCCCTTCACTGAAGTTTACAATGTTATCGAGGTCGGCCGGTGTGCAGGTTGCTATGTCTCGCGGCGTGGCGGAAGTACTGAACAGGCCGTCTTCTCCCATATGGATCAACTGGTAACTAGTGGGGTTAATCCACTTCCCATTTTTCATATAAGGGGCAACAGTTCCCCAAGACTCCGTCCAAGGGTCGCCCCAAGTACCCGTATCGTACGATTTATTATCGTAGCCAGTATTTTTCTCCGCCCTGAAGTAGAAAATAGGTTTATCTTTGAATACAAAATAATAACCATCTTCAACCTCCCCCCGGGAAGGATCGTCGCTGGTCGCATTTCCACTGTTCGCATTGTCTCTGAATTCGTCGTCGTAAGCAGGTGTAATGAAGGGGGCTTCCCGCGGAATAACCGGGTCGCCATTATCATGAGTAGATTCGTCAACATTAAACCCGTTGCCAACCAATAAGTCATTCTTAACGTCAAGCGGAAAGCCAAGTCCCTTGGGTCCGCAGAGCCAGAAGAACAGAGCCCGCGCCGGGTCAGAGTAGTGATTTTGTGGATCATTATCAATGATAGACGTTACAGTACTGACCTCGGCAGGAGTTAATTCCGGCCACCGCTTGAGCACATGGCGTTTGACGGCATCGGAATCCGTATTATCCGGCGGGTATTCGCCGTATTTGATTTTATACTGTTCGAGTGCGGAGACGATACCGTCCATTTGGTTTTTGGCGGTGACGCCGCGAAAGGTCATTAAGGTACTGCGATAGGCGACGATGGAAATGCCGGCGAGCAGAGCGATAATAATGATGACGGTCATCATCTCAATGAGCGTAAAGCCGTATCGTCTTGTTGCGCTATAGTCTCGCATCGTTTTATCCTCCCCCAATGGATTTTGTTGTGCGCCTCTTGAGAAGCGAGTCACAAAATCGCGTTTGGGACACTCAATTGTTTAATTTTAACTTAATAACCCAAGGTTTTTGTCTCTTTTTCGGTCACTCTCAACGTTAAGAGAGTATCCGAATAAATATATGCAAAAACCATGCCAATAGGAATTATTTACTCAAGCTCTCGATCAGTTTAATCATCGGGAGGAATAAGGCGATCACAATACCGCCGACCATAACGCCGAGGAATATAATGAGCAACGGCTCAATCATACTCATAAGCTGTTCCGTGTAAACCGAAACCTCATCGTCAAATACGTCAGCAACCTTATAGAGCATGCGGTCGAGTTCACCGGTCTCTTCACCTACGTCGACCATATTGACGACAATATCGCTCATAATCTTCTGATTCAATTTCATCATGTACATCAGGCAACCAATAGGTCCGAGTAAGAAACAGAAGAAATAGAAGAGACACGCCGGATGAAACGCCGGTTTCGAAAACGTTTTCATCGGATTGGCGATCGTATCACCGTCTCGAATGGCTTCGAGAATCTGCTGATACATCTTCTCGAATACACCATTATTGGCCGTCTCTTTCGTAATGTGAATCGCTTCGAGAATCGGCACACCGCTCTGTACCAGCGTGCCCAGCGTTCGCGTGGTACGGGCAACGACGGTTTTTTCAAACAAGGGACCAAAAATTGGCAACCGTAGCAAAAATAAGTGCCAGCCGAACCGCATATACTCAAAGCTCGTCGTCGTCCGAATGAACAGCCAGACGGAGAACGGAATGACCGGGATGAGGTACCAGTATTCGACAATCAAGTTCGACAGGAACATGAGCCACTGGGTCATCATAGGCAGTTCCGTATCGAAGTCGGCGAAAATTTCCTGAAACTTCGGAATGATAAAGACCATAATAAAGGCCAAAATACCACAGGCAAAGAAGACGACGCAGATCGGGTAGGTCATGGCCGACTTAATTTTGGCCTTTAACTGCTCGGCTCGTTCGAGGAATTCGGCCAGACGCTGAAGAATCGTCTCCAGGGCACCACCGGCCTCGCCGGCCTTGATCATATTGACGTAGAGACGGTTAAAGGCCTTGGGCGACTTGGACAACGCCTCCGACAGACTCGAACCGCTTTCAATCTCCTGACAGACGTCGATCAGGCAGTTACGCAGGGCTCCGGGAGGGGCCTGAGTCATGAGAATATTCAGACTGCGCAAAATGGGAAGGCCTGCATCCTGCAAGATGGAGAGGTTCCGGGTAAAGTCGCGCAGGATTTTCGGCTTAACCTTGCCAAAGGAAAACGTCTTGCCTGAGGCGTTCTTCTTCGAGGCGGAGGCCGTGCGGTCCTTGTGCAGGACAATCCGTGTAACGTGATAGCCCTGCGACCGCAGTGTCGCGTTTACTTCCTCTTCTGTCGCCGCATCAACAATATCGGTAATCCCGTTACCGGAAGCGTCGACCGCTTCAAATTTAAATTTTGGCATATTCTCTTGGCCCTCAATTTTTGCAATTGTTGCTCAGTAGTGTGTTCTTTTTGTCGCCTGGTAAATTATCATAAAGTCATTAAGGAAATCATCTTATACGGAGTAAGATCAGGTTTCCAGTACGGTTTCGCGTACCACTTCGTCCACGGTGGTGACGCCTTCATAAACCTTTGCCATACCGGCATCACGTAACGGGACCATACCGTTGCGCTGGGCCGCCTTGCGTAGATCCCCGGCCGACGCCTGATGGATAATCATCTCACGCAGTTCGTCGTTGACCAGGAGAAACTCATGAATCGCGGTTCGGCCTTTATATCCGGTATTGTTACAGGCAACGCAGCCGGCCCCTTGATAAAACGATTTCCCTTCGATATCGCGTGGTGACAACTCCAGCTCGGCCAACTGCTCCTCTGTTGGATGGTAAACGGTGCGGCATTCGGGACAAATCCGTCGCACAAGTCGTTGCGCCAGAATCGCTTGCAAGGTCGCGGTAATAAGGAATTCGGGAATGCCCATATCACGAAGACGGGTAATCGTGCTCGGAGCGTCGTTCGTGTGCAAGGTACTAAAGACCAAGTGACCGGTGAGGGACGCCTGAACCGCGATTTCGGCCGTTTCCCGGTCACGAATCTCGCCGACGAGAATCTTGTCCGGGTCCTGTCGCAAAATGGAGCGGAGGCACTGGGCAAACGTATTACCGATTTCCGCGTCGATGGGCATTTGAATAATCCCGTCGATGTCGTATTCCACCGGGTCTTCCGTGGTCATGAGCTTGTCTTCGATCGTGTTCAGCTCACTCAAGGCGGCGTACAGCGTTGTCGTCTTGCCGGAGCCGGTAGGACCGGTAACCAGGACAATCCCGTTCGGCTTCTGAATAACCTCGCGGAATTGGGACATTAAATCTTCGGACATGCCGACGTTATTTAAATCGAGTGAAATGACCGACTTGTCCAAAATACGACAGACGACGCTTTCGCCGAACATGGTTGGCAGGACACTGACACGAAAGTCGACCGGATGCCCCGCGACCATGAGCCGAATACGACCGTCCTGGGGCAGTCGCTTTTCGGCAATGTCCAAATTGGCCAGAACCTTAATACGAGTCGTAATGGCCGAGGCCAAATGTCGCGGCGGGGGGACCATTTCGTACAGCGTGCCGTCGGCCTTAATGCGGATTTTGAATTCATCTTCAAAAGGTTCGAAATGAATATCGCTGGCATGGTCTTTAATCCCGAGCAGGAAGACCATGTTCAGGAGCTTGCGGACAGGAGCACTTTCACTCAGGGCTTCCGTACTGGCCAGGTCGAGGTCGCCCTGTTCCGCGGCCATGGCCTGACTCAGGAGGTCTTTATCGTCCTCCATGGAGGAAATAATCGATTCAACGCTTTCGCCCTGGTCCGTCGCGTAGTAGCGCTCAAGAGCGGCTTCAATTTCGTGTGGCGTTGCAACGACCGCGCGAATCTGATAGCCCAGGAAGTTCCGCAATTCGTCCAAAACGGAGATGTTTTGCGGCTCACTCATGGCGATCGTTAGAACGTCATTGCGAAAACTCAACGGAATGACACGATACAACTGGGCCATAGGCTCCGTTAAGTGCGAAAGGACGTCGGGAGGTATCGTTAAGTCGGAGATGGCAACCACCTGAAGACCCAACTGCTCCGCCAGCGCTTGTGCGAGCTGCTCCTCTGTGATCATGTTCATACTGATGGCGATCTGGCCCAGCAGTTCACCACCGCGCTGCAACTGTTCCTCGATCAATAATTCCAGTTGTTCTTCGTCGACGTAACCTAAATCAACCAGAACCTGACCTATTCTGCGTGCTGCCATTTTTTAATTCCACTCCCGCGTTGCTTTTACACAAAAGACGTAACGACAATATTTTCGCACTATGACCGAAAAAAGGCACGTCCCCGGCATAACTCATTAAAGGTGCCGGACCTCAATCCGCCCAGCCGCTATTCTATTATAATACAATAGGGCAAGTTCGCAAAGAGGTCACAAAAGAAAAAAACAATCAAACGGCCGTCCTACCAGCCCGGATTTTGGCTTTTTGACTCGTACCGGCGTCGTCTGGCGTCGTGGGAGAGCCTCAAATCGGGGCAGGGCAGTCGGTTATGACTTTTTCTTCTCCTTCTCCTCCTCTTCTTCGTCGTTATCCGGAGCCAGGCCCGCCTCATACCGCCGAATTTTTTCGTCGAGCATTTCGGGCATGTTCGCCTTGATTAACGCGTCTTCCTTGACTATAACCCGATCCTTCCAGAGCCGGAACAGATGGTCGTCGAGCAACTGCATGCCGAGCTTGTGCCCCGTCTGGATGGACGAGTTGATACGGAACGTTTTGTTTTCACGAATCAGGTTCGCGATAGCAGGGGTAACAACGAGCATTTCATAAGCGGCGACACGACCTCCTTGAATACGCGGCAGGAGCTGCTGCGACAGAATACCGAGAATGGACGTTGATAACTGGGTCCGAATCTGGTCCTGTTGCGTTGTGGGAAAGACGTCGATAATACGGTTAACGGTACCTTGGGCCCCGGTCGTGTGCAAGGTACCAAAGACGACGTGGCCCGTTTCGGCCGCCGTAATAGCGGCTTCAATGGTCTCAAGGTCTCGCATTTCACCGACGAGGATGACGTCGGGGTCCTGTCGCAAGGCGGCGCGAATCGCGTCGGCAAAGGACATGACGTCGACCCCGACTTCTCGCTGGTTAATCGTGGACTTCTTGTGGTAATGATAAAATTCGATTGGGTCTTCAATCGTAATTATATGGTGGTCCACGTTTTGGTTCAACCAGTCGATACAAGCGGCGAGGGTCGTGGATTTACCGGACCCGGTCGGGCCCGTTACGAGAATGAGGCCTCGCGGACGCTGAATGAGTTCGGTCATGACCGGGGGCGTCTGTAAGTCCTCCATGGACAAGAGTTTATTCGGAATCTGTCGCAAGACGAGTCCCGTATTTCCCTTCTGTTTAAAGATGGAAACACGAAAACGTGCCTTGTCGCCAAAAGCGAACCCGAAGTCGGAGCCGCCTCGCTCCTGTAGCTCCTGCTGACATCGGCCGGGCGTTATACTCTTCATGAGCGAAACGGTGTCCGCCGGTTCGAGTACCTTCGTTTCAAGTCGGACCAGTCGTCCATGCAACCGTAAAACCGGGGGCTGTCCCACGGCCAGGTGAAGGTCGCTCGCGCCTCGCACGACAACCGTCTCCAAAAGTTTATCAATTAAAATCGTTCCCATACTTCTCTTGCCTTCTCAAAAAGTGATTTATTCCTCCAGACGGGCGACCCGAAGTACTTCTTCTATGGTCGTTATCCCCTGTAGTACCTTCTGCATACCATCTTCAAACAAAACTTTCATACCCTCACTTTGCGCCGCTTTCCGTATGACCGGGGTCGACGCGCCCTGAAACGCCAGTTCGCGTATCTTCGAGGTCATCATCATGAGTTCAAAAATCGCGCGACGGCCCCGATAGCCCGTTTTGTTGCAGTTTATACACCCCTTCCCCTTATAAAACGTGCCTTTGGCGACTTCCTCCGGCGTAAAATGAGCCGCTTCGATCTCGCCCTGCGTCGGCGTATACGGGCGACGGCACTTCGGGCAAATCGTACGCACCAGACGCTGGGCCATAATCCCAATTACCGAACTGGTAACAAGATAGGGCGGAACACCCATGTCCACCAGACGCGTAATTGCGCCCGGAGCGTCGTTCGTGTGCAAGGTGCTGAAGACCAAGTGGCCCGTAAGCGATGCCTGAATTCCCATTGAGGCCGTCTCCAGGTCTCGCATTTCGCCCACGAGAATGACGTTTGGCGCCTGTCGCAGCATGGATCGAATGACCGCGGCAAAGTCCAGACCGATCGAATGCTTAATTTCCACCTGATTGATGCCCGGCAGATAATATTCGACCGGGTCTTCCGCCGTGATAATCTTACGCGTCGGCGTGTTCAACTCGTTTAGAGCCGCGTAAAGCGAGGTCGTCTTCCCGGACCCCGTCGGCCCGGTCACCAGAATAATCCCGTTCGGTCGGGCAATCAAGCCGTGAAATCGCTTGTAGTCCCGTTCGCTAAAGCCAAGCTGGACAAGACTTACGCGAATATTGTCTTTATCGAGAATACGCATAACGATCGACTGCCCGTGATTCGTCGGGATAACGGAGACTCGAAGGTCGAGTTCCTTGTCGCCCAAGGTCAGCTTGATTCGACCGTCTTGCGTTCGGCGCCGTTCGGCAATGTCAAGCTTGGCCAGAATCTTGAATCGGGACAGAAGAGCCCCGTGAAATCGGCCGGCCAAGGCCTCTCGCTCGACCAGCTTGCCGTCGATTCGGTAGCGTATTCGCACGCGGTCCTCAAACGGCTCAATGTGGATATCGCTGGCACGTAACTGGACGGCCTCGGCGATAATCTGGTCGCACAAACGGACAATCGGGGCATCGCTTTCCGTCGCGGACCCCGCTGTCGCGTCCATGGCGTCTGACCCGTCTTCAATAACCGTAAAGTTAATCGCCGTGTCCGTCATTTCGTTGATCATTGAGTCCGTACTCTCGACCACGCTCTGTCCGTAGTGCAAGTTGATCGACTCCTGAATTGCCGAACGACTGGCGATCAAGACGTCAATCGGACGCTGTAAGATGAATCGCAACTTCTCGAAAATCTCAATGTCGTTCGGGTCACTGACAATAACCCAGAGCGTATCGCCTTCTTCCTCGTACGGGAGAACACAATTCTCGCGGGCAATCGACTCGGAGATTAACTCCAAAATGGCAGGGCGGATCGTGACGTCGGACAAGTCAATGTACCGCTTGCCGTATTCTTCGGCAATCGCCTTGGCGACTTGGTCTTCGGTTACATATTCCAGCCGAACCAATGCCTCCTGCAATTTTACACCCGTCTTGTTCGCAAGTTGCTGCGCCTCGCGTACCTGCGTGGCGCTCAAAACGCCTTCCCGGTTCAGTATTCCCAAATAATTGAGTCGTTTCGCCATAATCCTCATCCGTTCTCGGAATTGTGTACTGTTATCTAGTGATTCGCTCCGGCCGTTTGGGCCCAAAAGGAGGAAATCCCTACCCTTATAAACTAGCGAGTTTTCCGCGGAAAGTCAACCATTTTTCCGTCTATTTAGTAATTTTATCCAAAATTTATTTCTGTCAATTGTCAAAATAGTAATAATAGGTAAAATAAGGATAAGTTTTTGTCCAAATTGTCAGCTGTTTGCATTTTGACGATTTTAAGTTATGATGTATAATAGTAGAGTAGGCCCGTGCGGGGTGTTTCGCCCTGCGGGACGTCCGAGAGGACAAAAGAGCAACCCAAACACAACACATTAAGAGGGACCGTCATGGCCATTTTTTTCATCTGCTTTATCGTGCTTCCTGCGGCCGAATTGGCCCTTTTTATCTGGCTGGCGCTGAAGTTCGGTTGGATTTCCATGCTTGCCCTGACACTTCTGACCACGTTTTTGGGGGTAACACTGCACCGGCTCCAGAGGCGGAACCTGCATAATAATATGGCCTCGCTCCTGAAGTCGGGGAATCTGTCGTCGAGTTTGGTGGATATGACGCTCTCGGCACTGGCGCCGTGGTTTCTCATCTTTCCGGGCTTTATAACGGATGTGGCCGGTCTTTGCCTGTTGCTGAAACCGGTGCGCAGGCTCTTCTACCGACTCTCGCAGACGCGGCTGCTGCGTCGTTTTTTTCCGTCGCCCTTTGCCGCGGCGGCCGGCTTTTCCGGCTTTCAGGGCGGAGGCGGGTTCGGCCCGTCGTCCAGCCGGGGAGGGGAAGCCTCAGCGAGCGACAGGCCCGGCTCCGGCTTTGACGACCTGTTTAATATAACGCCGGAAAACTACGCAGAAAAGATGGCTAAACTTCGCCCACTTCTCGACGATATCTTCTCGGCTGCCCCGAATCGCGCGGACGATTGGGAAGATGACGACTATGACGAGGAAGAGGACGAAATCGACATAAGCGATCTGACCGGTAGGCGGCAGTCTGGCCGACCTGTCTTATCGGTCCGAACGGCGCCCGACGACGCCGATAGCGATGATATTATCGACGCCGATTACACCATAAAACGTCCCTGAAACTGGAAAAGCACGTGACCACGCACGACCACAACCGCTGGCTGCCGCTGCCGACCCTGCTGGAGCCGTCCCAACCCCGGACAAAAAACGCGAGCGTAACGCGTCGCGGTCCGGTGCTCGACGGCTTTCTGGCCGGTCCGGAAAATGCGTGTGTGGCACTGCTTTTCGAATGGCTCACCCGAGGCTTTCTCGCTGACCCGCTTGACCCCGCATGTCAGCATTATATACCGATTACGGAGCTGCCCCAGCTTCTACCCTTGTCCCTGTACGGAGCGTCGGGGACAGGCAAAACTCATATCATGCGTGGTTTGGCGTCGGTTTTGGGGAAGAAGGAAAAAGCGTCGTCGGCCCTCTTTTGTGAAAACGCGATCGACTTCTATCGAAATCTTACAGAAGCGATTGCCAACGGCACGAAGGAGGAATTCCGGTCGCGAATAAGCAGGTCGCCGTTGATTCTGCTTGATAATATCGACTACCTTGCGGACAAGAGGTCGGGGCAGGATGAGCTTCTCTGGTTGCTGGAGGAATCGCTAGCGGTGCCGAAAATTGTTCTGGTCACGATGAGCGTGCGTCCGGCGGACCTGGAAGGCATGAACCGCCAGATTGTCTCACGGCTCATTGCCGGGTCGGTGTTTCAGGTGAAATATCCGGGTGCGGAGTCGCGTCGGATTCTGGTGCGTCGGCTGGCCGAGCTGTTCGGGATACCGCTTTCGGAAGAGGTTTTCGCGTGTCTTGTGGAGGAGTTTCCGGAACCGGTCGGTGCGCTGTACGGGTCGTTTGTTCAGCTCACCTTACAGACGCGTAACGAAAAAAATTTCCTGACGGTGCAACGTGTACTCAATTTTCTGCAAGACCGAGAGCCAGGCGTATCCCTTTCGCTGGACGAAATTGCGCACACGGTTGCCTCGTTCTATCGTGTGCAACTCGACGACCTTCGAAGCAAAAAGAGGTCCAAAACGATCGTCCTGGCTCGCAATATAACCGCGTGGTTCGCTCGAAAGTTTACGAATGCAACTCTGGTGCAGCTGGGTGACTGGTTTTCCGGGCGTGACCACACGACCATCCTTCACAGTTGCAATGAAATTGAACGGCGTATGGCGTCTGATCCGACCTTGACGAATGACCTGGCGCAAATTACCCGTCTGCTCTCGCCCGGAAAATAGCCGCTTTGGTCGGGTAGCGGCCATCGTGTGGATTACAGGTCGACGAGCATGGCGTCGAACTCTTTTGGGAAGCCCTCCGAGAGTACTTGACAGCCTGTTTTCGTTACGAGAATATCGTCTTCGATGCGAATACCGCCCCAGCCGGGAAGATAAATACCGGGTTCGACGGTAAGCACCATGCCAGGCTTGAGAATCGTTTTGTTCCCGATTCGGAAGCCGCCCCGGTCGTGACAGAGCATGCCCAGACCATGGCCCAGTCCGTGTCCGAACGCGTGCCCATAGCCGGCGTCCTTAATATAATTTCTGGCTGCCGCGTCGACGTCCTCCGAGGCAATTCCCGGCTTGATGGTGTCTATAGCCTTAAGTTGGGCCTCCAGAACGATCTGGTATATCTTGCGCAATTTTGCGCTCGGACGCTTGCCTGTAATGAGAACGCGGGTCAGGTCACTTATATAAAAGTTCTTTTTTGCACCCCAATCGATGAGCAGAAGTTCGGATGATCCGGCACAATATTGTACGGTTGGTACCGCGTGGGCCAGAGCGGCGCGCGCACCCGAGGCAACGATGGTCGGAAAGCCAAGTCCGTCGGCACCGAATTTGTGCATCTGATATTCCATCTCGTGTTTGATGTCACGTTCCGTCTGTTCACTGCGCAGAGCGGCCCGGACGACTTCAAAGGCCTTGCGGGCACAACGAAGGGAGTCAAGAATGGCGTCCACTTCCCAACGGTCTTTTATCTCGCGCAAGTCTTCTACAAGATCGTCCAAGGGCATAATATCGTGCTCCGGAAACGCCTTGAGAAAGATGTCAGATTCCGAAAAGGTTACGGAACCGGCTTCAATTCCGATTGTTCCCGGCTTACCTTTGGGGAGTGGTACAACTTTTTGCAAGGCCGCGGCCATACTCTCACCCGGTTCGCGAATCAGCACCGGCAAGCCTGGGCATTCTTCCGCGATTTGCTCGTCGTACCTTCGGTCGCTTATTAAAACCGATTTACCATTGCCGAGAACGAGGTAACTGTCGTCGCCGGAAAAGCCGGTCAGATAACTGACATTCAAAACATTGGTAACAACGAACGCATTCGCACCCGTTTTCTTTACGAGTGAGTTTAGCCGGTCACGCCGGGTTGCATAACGATCTTGCATTGTCTTTCTCCTTTTATAAAATATAGTAATGGCGCGCAGTATTCAAAGAGACCGTATTTGACAATCGTTTGAATATGCGTATCGTTTATTTATGACGATTTTTTGCGATTAGGGCCGCAAGATAGCCACCCTTAAAGCCTGCGTCTATATTAACGACACAGACGTTCGAGGCACAACTGTTCAGCATGCCAAGCATAGCGGCCATTCCGCCCAGACTGGCGCCATAGCCCACGCTCGTCGGTACGGCAATGACAGGCACGGCAACGTATCCGCCAACGACGCTCGGTAGTGCCCCTTCCATGCCGGCGACCACAATGACCGCGTCGGCGTCTGCAAATTGGTGAACCCGCTTGCGAAGTCGTTCGGGACCGGCGACGCCGACATCCTGAATGAGCAAGGCATTCACGCCAGCCCAGGCCAGCGTCTCCATGGCCTCCTCCGCGACCGGCGCGTCACTGGTCCCTGCCGTCAAGACCGCGACCTTACCCACTTTCGCTCCCGCGTGGGGGGACTCAATTCGGAATGTGCGGGCCAGACGATTATCCAGCCCCTGCGCGAATTCCGTCTGGAGTGCCTTGGCCTTGGCCGCACTGACTCGCGTGGCAAAGCAAGGCTGGCCCTGCTCCAATTGCCGGTGGAATATCCTTATGATCGAGGCGACTTCCTTGCCCTGCCCGTAGACCACCTCAGGAAATCCGCACCGCTCCTCCCGCTCAACGTCCAGATCGAACTCGCAGTTCTTGTCAACGCTTGTATCTTCGCCTTGCTTCACATCAGCCTCCTCGAATTCTGTGGGTACTACTGGCTGCTCACGGCCACTCCCATATTTTCGTTCGCGTTCAGGTCGCCGTCTACAACCAGACTATCCTTCATTATATCAGCTTGCCGGACAAATGCCACCCCCTTGCCAAAAGGGACTTGAGGTTATGGAGTCAGGACCGAGCGGTAAAAATCGGTTTTTTCTCAAAAAAACAGAAGAATCTTTGTTTAGGAGGTACAAAAACCTTACAATTATGGTATAATAAAGGAGACTAGAGAAAGAATCTTGAGGTTAATCACTCATTTAGGTGCAAGTTTATAAAAATGACACAAAATTACGATCAACAGAATAAAGCGGAGCAGGCAACGGGAGGGTGTCGCGGTGAGCGGCTGCTTTCTGTCTTGATGCCGGTGTACAATGAAGAGAAGTTTCTTTCGCGGATCGTGGAGCGTGTTCTGGCCGTTCGTTTGCCGGAAGACGTAACCCGCGAGATAGTCATGGTTAACGACGCGTCGACGGACAAGACGGCGGAGGTTATGACGGAGCTTTCGTCGCGTTATGAGGGGGTCGTTCGAGCGTTTCATCAGCCGTACAATCAAGGGAAAGGGGCGGCGATACGAGCGGCGATTAAGGAGATGAGGGGAGATATGGCCATTATTCAGGACGCGGATCTGGAATACAATCCGGACGAGTATCCCCTGGTTCTGGCGCCCCTTTTGGACGGGCGTGCCGATGTGGTTTACGGTTCGCGATTTGCGACGCGTCCGGAGCGCAAGGTTTTATTTTATCACCACAAGCTTGGTAATCTTTTCCTGACCCATTTTTCCAACTGGATGACCGGTCTGGATTTAACGGATATGGAAACGTGCTATAAAGCGATTCGGGGTGATATTCTCAAATCGATTCCCCTGCGTTCCAATCGGTTCGGAATTGAACCGGAACTAACGGCGAAGATTGCCAGACGCAAGCTGACGGTCTACGAAGTGCCCATAAGTTACGATGGTCGGCAATACGCCCAGGGGAAAAAAATCGGGTGGAAAGACGGCATTAGTGCGTTATGGACAATAATAAAATACCGAATATGCGACGACTCCGCGTATCCCCGGGGCGCGGAAACCCGGGATTCGACTTTTAAGTGAACATTCGGGCCCTTTTTTTCGATAATAATAAAGGGGTCCAGCCGCCGGTTTTTTTCGAATGGATTGAAGAAATCAACGGCAAAAAACAAATTGTGCATTATAGTAAACCAGGCAAAAAGAAAGAGTATAAGTCAAGGATGGACAACGGCGAAAATAGAACGGATTTAACGGCGTCAGAGTCAGGTTGCGTGGCGGGAGCCGAGTGGGACGCGGAGCGTAAGTCGCTTTTGGCTCGTATAGCCCAGCTT
Organism: Planctomycetia bacterium; assembly: GCA_030539295.1. GTDB lineage: Bacteria > Planctomycetota > Planctomycetia > Pirellulales > Thermoguttaceae > JAUNBG01. The sequence goes on from JAUNSJ010000022.1 coordinate 26,087, forward strand.
GAGGAGCAGCTCACCAAGGTCGGGCAGCTGACCGCGGTCGGCGAACTGGCCAGTACGACGACACATGAGTTTAATAATATTCTCATGACAATTATCAACTACGCCAAACTGGCCATGCGACATACAGACGACGCGACGCGGACGAAATCGCTCGATAAGATTCTCGGAGCCGCCAATCGGGCCGCGAAGATTACCAGTACGGTTCTCGGGATGGCCCGGAATCGCAAGCCGGGCCTGGAGCCGACGAACTTAACAACGCTGGTTGAAGATGTGCTCCTCCTGCTGGAGCGGGAAATGAATAAATACCGTATTGCCGTTGAGAAAAATTTTGCCCCGATTCCGGAAATTATGGCCAACGGGAATCAGGTTCAGCAGGTACTGGTCAATCTGTTGATCAATGCCCGACAGGCCATGACAACCGGTGGCCGGCTCGTTTTGCGACTGAGCTACGACGACGCAGCCGGGATGGTTGACCTGGTCGTTCGCGACTATGGGTGTGGAATAGAGCCGGAAAAGCTTCGCCATATTTTCGACTCCTTCTACACAACGAAGTCCGGACCGGACGAAAGTGGTAAAGGTGGTACCGGGCTGGGCCTGTCCCTGTGCCGAAATATTATGGAAGTCCATCATGGCAAGATTCGGGTCGAGAGTACCGTGGGTAAAGGGACTGCGTTCACGCTTCGCTTTCCGGCCGTGGTAAGTGACCCGCAAGATAGGCACAAATCAATCTTCCAAGAGACAGGAACCGCATCCCCACATGAGTAGTAATATGGATAACGCGACTGACAGTGGACGTTTTCCGGCCACCTCAAAAGACTGCCTGACCCCGGGGCGGGACCATGCTCCGCGGTGCAGGAGGAGTCGAGTGGCGTCGGTCTCTTATCTTTTAGCTACTTTTGTATTAGTGATTCTTATAGCCACCGGCATTTCCTGTCGCCCCAAACAGAAGCCTCCGGTGACGTCTCCGTCGACTCCGCAGCGAGAAGAAAAGCAGGTGCCGTCGGAACGTACGCAAGGCTCGTCGGAGTCCGGAACAGATAAGGCGGCCTCATCGATGGAAACGCGGCAAGGGTCCGACTCCGCTGAAGCGCCGGCTCATCAAGTTCAGGACGCTGGCAAGCGGAATAAGAAAGACCAGACGCATCAAGCGGGCGTCGAAGGAGCGTTTGCTGACGCGTCAGGTGCCGCTGGGGAGGCCGGGACTGCAGGGGACGCCACTTCTGACCCAGACGATCCTTTTGCCGATTTCGATGACGCGAGTCCGGGAGCAAAGCAGGGTACTGGGGGGAACGATTCGGCGGCCGCTTCGGTTCCTAATAAGCCATCGTCGCAAGCAGGCCAGGCAGGCAAGTCTGACCTGCTTGCCGATAACGCGTCGAGTGCCGTTCGCGATATGGGGCCGAAAGAGGCGAGTAAGCGCATGGCGGAATTACTGCGTCAGGCCCGTGCCTTCGAGAAGCGTGAGAAGTATCCTGAGGGGTATCAGGCCGCCGCGGAAGCCCTGCAAATCCTGTGTATTCTGGAGGCCGGCTCCTCCACACCGCTTGTGGAAATGGAAAATCAACGCACAACTCTCCTTCATCTCATGCAACGCTGCCAGAGGCATATGCCACAGGACGATCTGGACAACGATGTTATCCTGATTCTGCAATAGGAAGTATTATGGCAACAGAACGAAAATTACTGGAAAAGATTACCTGTCCTCATTGCTGGGAACAATTCTCGCCCAAGGAGTTGCTCTTTATTAGCAGTAGTCCCGAACTTTTGGGCGACTTCCGACTTGGCGACACGGAGCAGCAGCGATTTCTGCCTTCCCGATTCGATGTGCAGGGTAACGCTATCGACGCGAAAGGGTATGCCTGTCAGCGGCTGGCATGTCCCCACTGCCATCTCCCATGTCCGCAATCGCATATGGAAATGCGGCCCTTTTTTATTTCGATTGCCGGTGCCCCTGCGTCGGGGAAATCCTATTTTCTTGCGTCCATGACGTGGCGCCTGCGCAAAACGCTGCCGAAATATTTCTTTACAAGTTTTCAGGATTCCGACCCGCAAATGAATGCCCGGCTTCATGAATATGAGTCGATGCAGTTCCTGAACGACGACGATTCGGCGGTCGTTTCCATTGAAAAGACGCAGGAGCAGGGCGACCTGTACAATACGGTTCTGCAAGACGATCAGGCGATTACATATCCCCAGCCGTTTCTCTTTTCTGTCACGCCGACGGCGGGCCACGTCAACGAAAGCCGGCCGCGGGAAGTTTCCGTTTCTCTGGCACTGTACGATAACGCCGGTGAAAGCTATCTTCCCGTGCGAGACAGCGACCGCACAACGCTTCCGGTTACGCGTCATTTGGGGAAAAGCCACTGCATTTTCTTCCTGTTTGACCCGACGCAGGACAATCGTTTTCGTTTGCTCTGCCGGGAAGGGTCTGCGGACCTTCAGTTTAAAGACGGGTACTCGCAAAGATTTCGCCGCTCACCGCTCCGGCAGGAAATGGTGCTGGCCGAAGTCGTTAAGAGGGCGCGAACGTATGGCTTTCTCACCAGTAGCGAAAAGTATCGCGGACCGCTCGTTATCGTCGTAACGAAACTCGACGCATGGCGGCACCTTTTGCCCAATTTCGATTTCCGGTCGCCGTGGGCACGCACGGAGCCAGGCGGTATGTCCGTCTTCTTGCGAGATCAGGTCCTTACCGTAAGTAAGGCCGTGCGCGAACTGCTCATGCTCGAAACGCCGGAAATTGTGAGTGCCGCGGAACAATTCGCGTCGAACGTCGTCTATATCCCGGTAAGTGCCACGGGCAGGTCGCCTTCGATCGACCCTCGGACGAAGGACATAGGCTTCGCGTCAAAAGACATTCATCCGCTGTGGGTCGAAACGCCACTGCTCTACTCGCTCACCTGGGCAACACGCGGGATTATCCCCTATCGATAAACAGACGGCGCAAAAAATAAGGCCCCTGGAGAACAAGGGCCTTGGGGTAAGGCGAAACGCAAGTGTGGCCGGTGGCCAACACCCACATCCGGTCCGTTACGCGTTATGCGTATCAGATTCTACTATGCGTATCGGGTAAGGTTCGGAGTGTGCCACTGCCGGAAGGCCTCGACCCGTTTGGCGAAATCTTCGTCGGACTCGTTTTCGTTGCGTTCAACGAGTTTCTCGGCCCAGGCGGCTTCCGGAGTAACGTCACTATTACCGTCGAACCAAGCGGGGTCAAAGGGGACCGTTTCGTCGAGGTCGGACGCTATGTTGGTGGCCAGTGCAATAACGGCGTCCCAGAGGGCAATCTCGCCGCGACAGCGAGTGAGCAGTTTGGGCGGGTCGTTCTTGTTATACTCTCCGACAGGAGCGGCGTCCAGAGAGGTATCGACTTTCTCCGGGTCGGCCTCGGGATTGTTCCGTATGCAATACGCCCAATGTTCAATCTGTTCGCAATAGCCACGACTGACGTCGGTTGCGTAGACTCCCTGATAACCAATGGCTTCGGACAGCGGGTCGCCGTTTTCGTCGATGACAATGTCCAGCGCGTTTGTCCCGGCACTCTTGGCAACGCGAACTTTATCGTTGACCGCACTGGTCCGATAGAGACAGGCTTCTTTTTCCGTTTCGATGAGGAGCGTGCCTTTAGTACCGAAAACGGTTTCGCCATAACCACCGAATCCGTTGCCATTTATGGTGGAATAGGCAACCGTAATGCGTCGCTGTTTGCCGAGTTCATCGTCGGGATCGTAGCCGGGCGCGGGATATTCGTACATGGCGCTGACGTGGTCGTCGACGTCGCGGTCGATACTGCTAAAGAGGGATCGGCTGGCGGCGGCGGACACGGAGAGCGGATACTGCTTTTTACCACCGTGGGCGGCGGCGACAAAGATACTGGCTGCGTCGAGCTGATGCGAGCCGAGTTCGGCCATAAGCCCGCCTCCGGTTCGATTCCAGAGTCGCCAGCGAATAAGCTCTTCAATGGCGGGCCGCTGATACGTTTGGCCTTCGTCGTCGCGAGTTTCGTCCTGATAACCGTAGTCCTTAGCCGATTTGTAGGCAACGCCGCCAAGTTCACCACCTTGAATGAGTACGAAGTCGGAGAGCTGGGCACGCTTCTGGTCAATCTTTTTCGTTAAGGTCACCAGGTCTTTAGCCAGCATGACCTTCTCGCGAGAAAGCCGCTTGGCCTCGTCAATGAGAGCCGGCGTTTGGTCGTCCCGCGCGGAAATGGCGGCGATCGTAGCGTCGTTTTTGGCAATGGTTGCCCTCATGCGGTCGGCCTCGGCGGTCCAGTCTTTGTATTCCCGATAGAGTTCGCCGGCTTTAACGTCGGACTCTTTGGCCCCTTCCGGGAGCGGCATTTGCCAACTGTCGTTTCCGGGAAGATTGCCACGATGCCACTGGGCACGAATGTAATGCAGATCGCCGAGCACGTTCTGCTTAATCAAACTGGTCGCGTGATCGTACAGGATATTGTAATGGCGCTGGTGACCGACGGTCAAATGGCGATGGTTTTCGTGGGCGACGCGAATCATCTCCTTGCAGTTGGCGACGGAGTGGCCCATGAGCTTTTCGGTGAGGACATGGCACCCTTTTCGCATGGCCATAATGGCAGCCGGGGCATGGAGATGGAGCGGTAACCCGATAATAACGGCTTCCAGTCCGAGCTGTTCCGCGTCGTTGAGCAAGTCACGATAGTCGTTATAGACTTTGACGTGACTATTGGCTTCCTGGCGGGTTTTCCAGCCGTATTTTTTCATGAGTCCGGGGCGTACGGCCGCGGCACTACTGCTGTAGCAATCGCCGTGAAATGCCCGATACTGGTTGTAGGGGCGTATGTCGGCTATAGCGACGACTTCAATATATTTCGGGTTCAGACCACCGATGAGGACACTGCCTTCATCGCCGGTACCGAGTATGGCGATTCGCACCGGTTTGTCGATCGTGCCATATTTGAAATAGTAGCCGCCAATACCTTTTCCGGAGGCGAGCTCAAGTGTGGACGAACCCTTGAGAAAAGAACGTCGCACGTCCCGGCTGCCTATAGCTGCCAGGAAATTTTCCTTTCCGATTGCTTTTTGTTCCGTAGTTAAGTTCATTTTATGCTTTCGTCATCTATTCTTAGGTGTTCGCGGGTTATATCATGTACTTAATCTGGTCGAGGTTGGGCCAGGACCGGTCGTTCATGAGTTCATTTTCGGGGGTATCGTCGCTGTCGGGGTCGAACCAGGATTCCTTAAAGTCGACACTTTGCCCTTTAGCCGCCGCTATATTGGTAACCAAGGCAATAACAGCGTCGCCGAGCGCGATTTTCGGACGGCAGCGAGGCTGAATTTCCGGCTGCGAAACGTTTGGATTTTCACGAATACACCATGCCCAATGCTCAATTTCCTCTTTGTAGCCACGACTTACGTTGGACGGACCACCGGTGGCGGCCACGGCTTTTTGGGCAGGGGCACTGGCCTGGGTGTCGAGTGCGGAGGCCCCAGCAGCTTTCTTGGCCACGGAACTGGTCGCAGGCCCGCGCAAAAGCTGGGATTCCTGCTCCCGGTCGATGATAACGGTTCCCTTGGTACCAAAGACGATTTCACCGTAACCGCCGAACCCGTTGCCATTGATCGTGGAGTACTGAACGGTGATTTTCCGTTTGCGGCCGTCTTTCGTTTGCGGATTGTAGTTGGGCGCGGGGAATTCGACCAAGGTGGTAATATGGTCCTGGACTTCGCGGTCGAGTCCGAACAGGTTCCTGTTGGCGGAGACGTGAACGCGGAGCGGATGCACTTTGCCACCGTCAGGCAGTTTGTTGGGATCTTCACCGCGGAGTGCGGCGCCGCGTCGGGCGGAAGCGGCCAGGAAGATACTGGCGGCGTCGAGCTGATGGGACCCGAGTTCGACCATGAGTCCGCCTCCGGTCCGATTCCAGAGTCGCCAGCGGAGCAGTTCCTCCGCTTCCGGACGCTCATATTGATGACGCGTTCCTTCGCCGAAAATTCCCTTTTGATAGCCGTAATTTTCGGCACTGTCGATGAGCAGTCCTTTATATCGACCGCCGTTTGCGAGCATGGCGTCGTAGCATTCGGCTTCTTTCTGCGCGACTTTCTTACGCCAGGTTTCGATTTCCAGGCCGCGTGCCTCGTTCAACTGCTGTTTCCAATCGCGAAGTTCGTTTTTCAGCTTGTTCGCCTGCTTGTCGCCTGGCTTAACCTCCATGGGCATCGGCATTTGCCAGCTATCGGCCCCGGGAGAGTTTCCGCGATGCCATTGGGCACGTATGTAGTGGATATCGCCGAGCAGGCCGCGTTCAATATTCTCGACCGCTTCGTGATACAGAATATTGTAGTGACGTTGATGACCCACGGCGAGATGGCGATGGAATTCGGCGGCTGCGCGAGCCATTTCCTTGCACTCGACCGTGGAGTGCCCCATGAGTTTTTCGCACAGGACATGAAGTCCATGCTTCATGGCCTGAACGGAAGCAGGGGCGTGGAGATGGAGCGGGAGACCGATAATCACGGCTTCAATCCCAAGCTCTTCCGCTTCGGAGAGGAGGTCGCGATAGTCGGCATAGACTTTAACGTGTTTACGAGCCTCATCTTCCGTCTTCCATCCGTATTTTTGCATAAGGCCACAGCGGGCAGCGAGCGCGGCGTCGCTGTAATGGTCCCCGTGAAAGGCACGAAATTGGTTGTACGGGCGTATGTCGGCGATTGCCTTAACCTCGACGTAGTCCGGATTGATCGCTCCGAGCAGAACGCTCCCTTCATCGCCGGTTCCGAGTACGGCCACGCGAACGGGGGTTCCCTTAACCTGACTGTAACCGAAATAGAAGGCGCCGAGACTGGCGGCCGGCACAGCGGCGGCCAAAGCTCCTGCCTTTAAGAAATTGCGCCGCGATATTTCCGTGGACGCAACGGTTGTATTGCTCTTGTTATGACTCATTATAATGATTCCTGTTTATCTGGCTGTTTCCTGTGTAGTAATCTGAAACGGGTCAAATCTTCGTTTCGGTTGGAACCCCGCATGGGACGTCGGTATCCAGGTCGATACCGAGGGGATCCTTCTTGAAACCGTAGAAGTTGAGAAATCGCTTCCCGGCAAAATTCCAGAGGAACCAGTCGAGCCCACCCCAGCGTCCGGCAGGTAACGAGGCCAAGACGAGCAAGGCGATCATTTCCACGGAGTCCTTATTGAAGATCATGGAGTGCCCGACCACTTCCGGCGGGTAGGGGTACACGGTTGGCCAAGGGAATTGCGACAGGCAAATATTGACCATGAATGCGGCCCCGGCCAGCGCGGCCAGACGATTACAAAAGCCAAGCATGAGGCAAATGCCAATTGCGGACAGGCCCAGCGTTACGGTCAGGTCGAGAAAACCCAGCCGGGACGGCGTGGCGAAGTCCTTAATGACCGGCAGTTTAATAATAAGACCGGCCAAAGGTATCTTATTCGCGCCATAAGTAATTGGAGGTAGTTTCCCGAACGATCGCTGTTCCGCGGTGAGTAGGTTCCAGAGGGCTAATTGCATGTTTTCGCCCATCTTTTCCGGCTCTTCTGCCAGAGCGGCCCCTTCCCGGCGGAGCGTCATTTGACGGTCCCAGTCGCGAATCTTCTGGTGTTCCGCACCGTCGGTCGTAAAGGCAATCGATTCCTTGTACCGCTTTTTACTCCCCAAAAAGGCCATGATATCCGGCTGCTTCTCCAGCGTGTACTCCCGAAGTGAGGTTATATACTGGTTGAAGAGCTGATTGGCTTCCTTACGCTGGTCCGATTCCAGTTCATAGTGGTTCAGAAACTGGCCGAACCAGTCGTACCACTGCTTTTCAATGACCGGCAGTGTAACGCCCACGAGGTCTTTCTGCTCCTGTTTGCCGTCTTCCCGCACGGCGTAAGCCTTGGCGATGGTGAGACGGTCTTCCCCGTCGAGGTCAGGCAGCATAATATAATAGAGTTCTTTCGTCGGCCCTTTTGCCATGCCGAGAAAACCCTTAGCGGAAAAACCGTTCGCGGGAACCATTTTCCACAAGCCTTCGTAAAGGAAATGACAGCCAATGCCGACACGTAACACGACGATTAAGGCAAGGAAAATCGCCGTTCCGAGACTAATTTTTTTACACACGCTCAAAGTGGGTCCTCCTGTATCTGGAAAACATAAAGGTAAACGACCGGCCGCAAGGTGGGAAGCCGATTCCCTTATTCTAATACATCTCCCCACTTTTAAAACCCATACGTCCCCCCTTTTCCACAATTTTTTGGAAAATATTTACATTGTGTTTGTCTATTTTGACTATTTTAACGTATTCGTGCCTCCCCTTCTCCGGTCGCAACGAGCAGAAGAGGGCGATTACAGGGCGTAAAATGAGGACAGTAAGAGTCAGCCGCGGGGTCATCCTGCGTTCTCGGCATGGACGATCGAGAAAAACGGACAGACGAAACGTTTTTTGACCGTTTTGCTATAGTAAGGCTTCCCGAAGGAAGCGGCGGTGTTGTTCACGATATTGGAAAAACCACGGGCCGAAAGGAAGTTTTCCATGTCCTTGGTGTGGAGGCCCCAGATGAGCGGTTCTTCTTTGTCATGCCATGTGCGGATGTATTTCTGAAGATTGACTCGATTATAGTAGTCGAAAATGATGCGACTTCCTTTTCGCGAATGATCGTGAATCATGCGGAGTGTTTTATCGACATCGGATTCGTGAATGTAGTAGGTTACGCCCTCCCACATAAAAAGAGTGCGGAGAGAAGGGGAATAGCCGCTCTGTAAAAGGCGATCCATAAAGGAGTCCTTTGTGAAATCGACAGGGACGAAATGGATACGGTCGAGAGGATAATTGGGAATCGTCTTCAAAAGGGATATTTTATGGGCTTGCGTGGCAGGGAAATCGACTTCGAAAACAGGAAAATCTTTGCGTTCGGCGAAGAAACGTCCTGCCCGAGAGTCGTAGCCGGCGCCCATAACGACAAATTGTTCAAATCCTTGATTGAGGGAATCGATCAGGAAGTCGTCAAAAACCCGGGTGCGCACGAGTATGAAGTTACCGACGCCCGGCTCAATAATGTAGTCTGTGACAAAGTGAACGAACCAGCGGGGCAGCCAGCTTTCGCCAATACTGGTCGTTTTTTTGGTGATAAAATAACGGGCGTATTGGTCGTAGCACAGGCGTTGATTTTCACTTTTTTGTGATTCCGTTGCGCGACGGAGAGCAGGTCCCAAAGCCGTCTTACTGGGTTTTCCTTCAATCATTTGTTATTGCCCCTTGTAAAGAGTGTTTAATTATCTTGTGTCTAAACGACAGTGCGTTTTTTTGGTTTTACTTTACAGATCAGGTATGTCGTCCTGAGATTATTCTTTTCTGACCCGGTTCAATGGTTGACAGGCGACGACCTTACTTTTTTCCTTTAAGAAAGTAAAGGAAGGGAGTGAGGTCACATGGTCCATAATAAAATCATTCACCTTTTGTGGTTGTGTCACCGTAATAAAATGTCCCCCCGAGTGCAAAACGGAATCGGTTTTTGTAAAGCGTAAAGGCAAGGAACGGTCGTCTTCCGCGTGAATGCGCCAAATGGGGAATTCATGTTCAGTACAGGGGCTGCGCCAGCGATAAACCAATTTCATCGTTCTTGCTGAAGTTCGTGGGGACGACAGAGCAAATTGGTGTAACAGTACGCGCAGCAGTTTGTCTTTGGGGTTGGCAAAACAGAGCGCCGTTCGAGCCATTACGTGTTCCATATGCCAAAAGAACGGGTTCAAAAGTCTATATTGCCATCGGAGCGATTCGGGCATTTCCGTGCCGTCCCGGTAGGCAGCGAAACAAAAACAACCGTGAACAGGACATCCATTCTCCTGAAGGAAATCGCCGATCAAAGGAGCGACAATCCCGCCGAGCGACAATCCACCAATAAAACATCCTTCACTTCGTTCATGAACGTTTGACTCTGTTGTATTCCCATACCGGAAATGAAAGACCTCTTGTGCCCAGCGCAGTGCATAGCATTCCAGAGTTTCACCACGCCTGGGAGTGAGTAATTTCGGAACACAGACGTCGAAGTACGGAGAAAGATTCCTGATTTGATCTTCATAAACGTCGCGAAGGCAGGCGACACCGGGAAACAAAAAAAAGGGAATTCTCATTGGCTATACCTTACTCATGCTCCGGTTGATTCTGCGTCGCGGGAGAGTTCAAAGCGTGCTCCGCTTTTTTATTCAGGTTGGTTGAAAAGACCTTTTCAAAAACGCCGTACCAGGCTGCGCAGCACAAGGTTGACCACCAAAGGAGGAAGGCAGCCCTGCGGGAAGTGCGAGGGTTTACTGAACGAAGCTGTTTCAAGGAGGCGGTAACCTTGCCACGCATACTGGAGAAAAACTTGAATTCGCGTTTTGCCTGACGGTCTTGTGCCTTGCTTGTGAAAGAAGGAGAAATAAATTTTTCGCAGAGGTCAAGTCGCTTTTGAGGGACATAATCGTTGTTTTGCCGCGCGAGTCGGATTCTCGCCGGGACTCTTGACCGCCGCTTGTATAGCGGTTTATATTGGCTTGTCGCCACGCGTTGCGGGTCGATGAGATCGCCTTGCCATCGCTTGGAGCGAAAGCAATCCTGGACAACGTCGTCCAATTCTTTGTTACGCGTTATGATTAAATTTCTGCCACGGGAGTCGTTAAGGAATTCTGGAAGGAAGGCTTCCATGTAGACGATATCCGCGGTTTCGCAAAAGATGTCGTCACAATAGTGGCAGCCGGAAAGAGAGGCGGCCTCATAAACCCAGAAATGACCCGGTATGCCATACCAGGACCGGGAGTGCGCCTTATCCTTTGCAAGCATTTCAATTCTTGTGTGATAGGAATCTTTTTGACCGGCAAGGGTTCTCCGATAGAAGAGACGCCCTTCCTTTATACCAATAAAGCCGGTGATGAAATCAGCGAACGACCGTGCCCGCAACCCGCCGCAAACAAGTCCGACGACAAATTTGATTCTTCTTTTGGCTGTTGGGAATCGCAATTGCAAGTTGCGTATGGCTTTTGCAACACAGGGCAAGGCGACAACAGCCGTGCGAGTCTCCTCTTTTCCGAAGATGATGTCGCGTAAGGATAAGTCCATTGGCGTACAGTGGTAAACGGAGCCGCCTGCTTGTGCCAGTTCTTCTTTCGTGTGTATTAAACGTGACTCGAACCAGGGCCGCTCTTTCAAGGGTATGGGCAGCACAAGGGAATCAATCCTATTTCGCTCGAGCAGGGAGGACAAGAGGTCAGTGCAGAGTCCACCACATGGGGCTTGCATGTATTTTTTGTCGTCGGCAACACGGCCTTGATAACAGGCGCGATACAACCCCAGCGAGTCCAAGTGCCCGGTAGCATCGTTCTGAAAAAGGTTCCTGGCGATTTGATCTTCATCTTGCGAAAATGGGCCATGAGGACAAATGGACAGGCAGGAGTTACAATTAGAGGAGCACCCGCAGGTGTCTTCTGGTCCCGCAGTATGAGTTAAGCAGGGTAACATTTCGCCAAAATCCGTCTCACGCATGGTCAAAGCATTGCGTGGACACGAAGCGGCACACAAGCCGCAACTGGAACAAAAGCCCCCTGCAACAATGGTGCTGATTACGTTTTTGTGCTCTTGGTTCGTCATTTTTTAGTAGTTCTATCAAGAGATCTTTCCTTTGCGGCGCAGCAAGTCGGCAAGATATTCTCCTGCTTTCATGGAAGTCGCATGGAATCCTGGAATGACTTTTTCAAGATGGTCGCGTACCTGTTCTCTTTCGCGGAGTAAATCTTTGACCCGGCTGGTAAGTTGTCCGTCCGTGAGATTACTGAAATGGGCAAGCCATTTTTCGTTGTCGGGGCCAAAAATATCTTCGTTAATTCCTCGCGATTTCATGCTGTATGATATGGCAAAGGTTGGCACGAAGGTTGAGTATCCCGAAATGGCTGCGTGTGTGCGAGCGGCAACGTTAATGAGCAAACGCGAGATAACCCATCGAATTTCCGTATAGGTAAACAGGGATGTGTCCAGGAAAAGCACATCTTTTTTAAGGTCCTCGGGCAAAGAATGATAAATTCGGGATTGGAACTTGAAATCGTTACATTGCGGCAGCTCCCACGTAAAGGTGTGTGGGATAAGAATAATAGGTTCCTTTAAGTTGCGGCGTAAATGTATCAGTATTTCACGTGAGGCGGCGAACCATGATGCGGGGGAATATTTTGAGACCTGTTGACAAAAAGGGGACAGGTTTACACCTATGGCGCCGGCACGAAGAGCGTCGTCAATTCTTTTGGGAAGCCGGGGAGTACCGGGCGCATTCGGAGCGGTGCTGTCGCCCTCTACGTGGACAGGGTCAGGGGAAAGTACGAACGCGGGGTCTGTTACCTTGTGGACATTTTCCGTAACCCCCAGAGATTTTAGATACCGTATGGCGTAAGGTTCTCTGGCGAGAATCAAATCGATGGACTTGAGGAGTTTTTTCATTTCCCGCTCTATTTTTGTATTAGGCGGGAACGGTCCAACACTGGTACCCCAAAGGATGTTGGGAGTTCCACAAGTAACCGCCTTGTGAAAGCTTCCCGCGAGCAGTCGCAGCGCGACCCGCCCGTAATCTGTTACAAGAATATCACCGCCAATAGACAATAAAGCGGCAGCATTTTGTATGTATTTATACGAGCGTCGGGCAGGATAAAATCGCCAGGCTTCGGAGACCACGCAGTTGAACCCCCAAGGCCAAAGATGTCGCCCTTTAACCGCTTCGTAGACGTGCGGGCCCACGGCCAGCGGGTCAGCACATCGACCTGTAAAAACATCATTTGACCGACGAAAAACCGAACAATACATGTGCGGCATGTCGGGTATGTATTTCTTTAAGATCAGGTTCGTGGCAACGCGAATCGCCTGGTTACCACGGTTCATATCGTCGCCCCCGCCACAATCCAGAATGATGGGCGCGTATTCTGTTTTGTTCGTCATTGTTTGTGTTTTCATGTTATTGTCCACCTGATAATGGTGTTCTGAAATGATTTTAAAAATGCGGGGCAAAAACTTCAATATTGTTCAGCAGACACTCCGACAGATGGATCGTCCAGCGTTCGGGAGAGTCAGGTACAGGCTGGAATCCGTGCTGTGGGAGGAACTCGCGGACGAGGTCGTTCTTGGGGGTCGGGATGTACTGGCCGAGGAGGGTTTTTGCTCCGGATTGCCGGGCGTCTTCTACAAGCGATTTCAGCATGAAATCTTCAAGTCGGCGGCCAATAACGCGGCAACTCATGACGAAGGAGTCAATGCGCCATTGTTCGTGTCCTTTTTCCGCAAAGAGCAGGCCGACCAGACCGTGGTCCTGATAGCAGTCGGTAAGTCGAAAGGCACGGAGCCACCAGGAGTCGGACCGCGCCATGGCGGCAATTTCTTCCTGCGTGTAGCGTCGCGTTGTCAGATTGAACTGATTGCTCTTGTTAATCAGTTGTGTGACGCGGGTAAGGTTCCCCTGGTCGACCGGCTGAACCTGTGCGGTCATCTTCAGACTGAGCAGGAAGTCCTCGATATTATCGACGTTCGCTGCCTGATGCATGGTGTGGGCGCGAAGGAGATAGCTTTCGTGACGATGTTGGTCCTCGTGCGTGTAGGAACATGAGTCGAAGTACATGGCCCGCTGCAGAGCAGGGACGATTTTCCAGTGATGGTTGTCGAATTCCAGTACGGTTACATCCGGTAAATTTCTTCGGACTAAAGCCCGCTCGACCGGATTGTCGTCGATAAAGACGAAGGAATCCAGACCAAGCGAAAGTTCCTCCGCAATGGACCGCAAGTTGGAGACTTTATCATTCCAGTTCGCACGGAAGGCCACGAAATCGTCGCGATGGAGTATCATGTCAGGATGATTCAGGAACGGATCGATCGCATCGGCTTCATTGTTTTTGGAACAGACGGCCAGGAGAATCCCTTTGGTTTGCAAATCTTTGGCATACTGTTGTAGGGCGGAGAAGGATTCCCCTTGCCCGGAGGAGGAGCCGATTTTTATGCCGGAGGTTAAATCTTCGCCGACGACGCCGCCCCAGCATGTATTGTCCAGGTCGAGCACGAGAACTTTTTTCGCCAGGCCGAGGGAAGCGGCGAGATGAGCGGAAACGGCATCGGCCAGGACAGGCAGTGCACTTGGCGCTGGATACTGCTTGGCAACGTACCAGTCGCGAGGGCTGGACCAGGGCCCGTCGACGAGTTGGGTGAGCATGGCCGGATGAATAAAGGAAACACCGTCGGGCAGGTTCTCTGACAGTGCCCTGTTGATGAATTCTATCTGACGGACGCGTCCGGTATGGAGCGTGTACTCGAGGGCCCCCCAGGCGGGAGATGAAGGAATTTCCAGGCCGGTCTGGATGATGGTGGCGTTGGTATGACGGCGAAAGACGTTCCAAAGATTTTGAATACGGTGGACGTAATTTTCAGCGTCGTCATGGTCGAGGAGCGGGTCGGCGGCCAGGTCGTGCGATTCGAGCAGGAGGAGCAGGGCCTCCGGCTTGAACTGGTAGAGTTTGGAATTAGGGTCGAGTATCTCCTGATTATAATTTCCGTAAGGGGCCTCGTAAACTTCAAGTCGAATCCCGCGTGCGAGCGCAGCCGATTTGAGAATGTGTGCGAGGAAAGTCGTTGTACAGCTTCCGAGTACGGCGAGTCGGCAGGAACGCCGGAATTCACCAGACGGCGCTTCTTTCAGGAGCTTTTCGGTCAGAGTTTGACACTTGAGCCACGAGGTAATCGGCGGATGCAGGGCAAGAGCCTGTCGCAATTCGGCGATTGCGAGCGAGGAGTTGCCGACGGCGAGCGCGGTTTTCGCGACATGACATGCGAGGAACGAGTCGGGCGACGTGAGCGAATGTTCCAGTTCGCGCAGGAGCGTGAGTTCACGACGATTCGCCTCTTCCGTGGTGAACGATCCGGAATCTGTTTCCCGTTCGAGACAAGCGGCGAGATATTGTGCGGTTTCACTGACCTGTCCAAGTCGAAAGAGTTCGTCGACTACCTCTGACGCGTTCCAGCGTCCGGCGCGAAATTTACGTCGGGCGGCAGCCAGCAGGGAAGAGGCCAGATCCGCCTGAAATTGACGTCCACCATCGCGACAGAGATCGAAAAACTTCTTCGTCTCCTCCGTCGCCGGCAGGTCCGGATGATCTATGGTCCATGAAATCCATTTTTGCGTTGCTATCTCGTTCATATCAAAAACCCTGGTACGCTCTGTTTGTTATCAAATTTTATTCCGCCGATGTACTCATGCGCAATTTTTGAAAAACGGCTTTCTTCATCGCCCGTTTTTCATGAGGTTAAGGACGTCGCTAATGGTCTTTATATTGGCGATTTCCGTCGTGTCGAACTGGACATTCATTTCACATTCCAAAGTGAGCAGAATGCGAACCATGGCAACGGAATCCCAGCCGTCAATGGCCGATATTGCCGTTTCCGGGGTCAGGTCGCAATTCAATTGCCCGATAATCTCTTTCGCGGTCTCCTGCAAAAGGGCCAGGTCTTCTTCCACAATCATTCTCCTCCAGGTTATGTCGGGGATTTTAGGCCCCTTGTCGTTCGATAACAAAAAAATGAATGAAATCAAAAAATTGAATTTTACAGAAAGACATGATCCGGGACAACCGGAAGTTCTTCCTGCCACCGGAGCGACACGGCGCCCCAGCTTAACCCGGCGCCAAACCCACACATCAAAACGCGACTGCCCGCTGAAAGTTTCTTTTCACGGCACGCTTGCGCCAAGACGAACGGGAGCGAGGCACCACTCAAATTCCCAACTTTTTCCAAATACATAAACCGTTTCTCACGCGGTATCTTCAAAATATTGTACAGCATATCGACGATCATCTTGTTCGCCTGATGAAACAGGATCAGGTCGTAATCGTCGAGTGTGCAGTTGTGCTCCGCACACGCATTACGCAGGAAGGAAGGGATCGTGTGTATGACGAAATGAAAGACCGCGGCACCATCCATTTTCAGATGGGTACGAGTGCGGACATTTCCCTTTTCGTCTTTTTCCTCCTGCAATGAGGCTGACGTTACCGGATGGCGGCCCATACCGTCGGGGATAATAATCCGGTCTGCCTGTTGTCCATTGGTACCAAAGGCGAACCAGTCGAAAACCGTACCGTTGGCGTCGCCCTGAAGCCATAAGGCAATAGCCCCATCGCCATGAATGGGGACCAATTCGCGATCCAGTGGATGAATAAACTGGGTTAACGAATCGGCGTGAATCAGGAGCACGTTCTTTGCGACGCCGCAGGTGAGCAGACTCGTGGAGGTTGCCAGCGAATGGGTAAAGGCGGGGCACGCCTGAACCAAATCGAAGGTGCACGTATTCTGCGACAGGCCCAGCCTGTGCTGCAAAAGGCAGGCCGTAGGCGGTGTTTTATAGTCGGGGGTCAGAGAACAAAACAGGAGCGCGTCGATTTGCGAACGGTCGGCCCCGGTCGCGTGGAACAAGGACTCCGCAGCTTGAACCGCTAAATCCGAAGCCGTTTCTCCCGACGCGACACAACGTCGCTCGTCTATTCCCGTTACCTGTAAAAAACCTCCTATCTGACTGTCTTGGAATCGCTTCTGCAATTCACAATTCGTCAAGACAGTCCGGGGTAAGGCCGTCGCCATTCCCCGGATTCGCTGGTTGGTCGTCATTGTACTCCCCGGTTCTCTCCGCGTGTCATGCAAGTCCAGAATTCATTGTAATCGGTATAATCAGTATATATTGTTATATCGCTCCAGTTTTCCATTAAGGAAAATCAGAGTCGTTTTCCTTAGTTCCAATCGGCAAGAGAAACACTTTAATAAAAATGTTTCGACCTTTTTCGTGTTGAAATCACCGCTGGCCCGTTGGTTCTGACGACCATAACTGAGCAAGCGGTTTTTTCGTTTATGACCTTTGTTACGATTGAACTGCTTTTGATAAAAATACCATCGTATTGTCAGGATTGGGACTCTAACGACGCCTGTAAAATCTGCCGCAGCGTGTCAAAATCACCCAACGAGGCACTGACCAGAGGACACAGTCCGAACTGTTCACTTAAGAGGCCGAATAGTTGCGCCTTCTTAATACTGTCGATTCCGAGCTCCTGCTCCAAATGGGCGTCGAGGTCAATCATTTCGTAGGGGAAGCCGGTCTGTTCGGCTACGAATTGGAGTAAAAGTTCCTGTATTTCCGCCGCAGAAAACCGGTTTGCGTCCGTGCCGGAAGTGGGAGAAGCCGCCGCGGCTGGCTGACTTGCCGTCGTGACCGGCGCGGACGCGTCGTTAGCGGCAAGTTTTTGGACCATGTAGTCGAGAATGGCGTGCAGAGTTGGGAAGTCGTCGAGCGACATGGTGCCTTGTGCCTGTTCCTCGCCGGAGGAGAAGTGAAACATTTCGTTCAGCTCGCCGAGGAGCTGCGCCTTCTTGATACTGTCGATCCCGAGGTCGCCTTCGAGGTCGGCGTCGAGTTCGACCATGTCTTCGGGATAGCCGGTCTGCTCCACGACGAAATTAATGAGGTACGCCTGGAGCTCGTCGCGTGAAACGGCGGGCGTGGCTGGCGTGGGCGTGGCTTGGGTGGCGGGCGTGGCTGGCGACGCGGGAGAAGTAACGACCGGTTCCGGCACTGCGTCGTTAGCGGCAAGTTTTTGGACCATGTAGTCGAGAATGGCGTGCAGGGTGGGGAAGTCATCGAGCGACATGGTGCCTTGTGCCTGTTCTTCGCCGGAGGAGAAGTGAAACATTTCGTTCAGCTCGCCGAGGAGCTGCGCCTTCTTGATACTGTCGATCCCGAGGTCGCCTTCGAGGTCGGCGTCGAGTTCGACCATGTCTTCGGGATAGCCGGTCTGCTCCACGACGAAGTTAATGAGATAGGTCTGGAGTTCGTCGCGGGAAACGGCGGGCGTGGCTGGTGCGGGCGTGGCAGTGGCGGACGTGGCGGGTGCTGTGGGGGCAGCCGATGTCGCGGGAGAAGTAACGACCGGTTCCGGCGCGGCGTCGTTAGCGGTAAGTTTTTGGGCCATGTAGTCGAGAATGGCGTGCAGGGTTGGGAAGTCGTCGAGCGACATGGTGCCTTGTGCCTGTTCTTCGCCGGAGGAGAAGTGGAACATTTCATTCAGTTCGCCGAGGAGCTGTGCCTTCTTGATGCTGTCGATCCCGAGGTCGCCTTCAAGGTCGGCGTCGAGTTCGACCATGTCTTCGGGATAGCCGGTCTGCTCCACGACGAAGTTAATGAGATAGGTCTGGAGTTCGTCGCGAGAAACGGCGGGTGTGGTGGGAGCCGTGGCCACAGCAGGTGCGGGCGCAAGAGCAGCGGACGATGGCACGGCAGGCGTGGAGACAGGCGTCGGCTCCACAACCGGCATTTCCGCCACAGGCGTAGCCGGCACGTTTTCCCGTGCTTCTTTCGGCGCCAAGGAAACGTTACGCCGTCGGGTTCGCCTCGCTTCGGTAGCGTCGAATGTTTTGATTCTTCCTCTTGTGAATTCATTAGTGGTCATGATGTGCCTCAAACTTTATTTTTTTATTGTCGTGAATTGTTTTTTCGTTGTAATGTCTGCACGGCTCTTGTTCCGTCGGGGCGGTTCAGGGCTCCGTTTCGGCCAAATCACCGTGGGCGGCGAGCTGGATGGTATAGGTTTCGGAATCGCCGGTAATCACGCTTGCCAGTCGCAGGTTGCCGGGTGTGGCCGACGAGTCGAAATCGAATAAATCGGCATACCTGGCAAAGCAGGGAGCCAGTTCTGTCAGCCCTGTCATAGGCAGCGTCTTTTGTTTTTCCAATTGGAGAATGGCCTTAATACAGGCAGCCGCAGCACTGCCAGCCGAAAAGAAACCGATACGATTTTCGACACCGCTAATGCGAATGGCATGTTCGTCAGATACGGAATTATGGTCGGTGGAGGTCCTTTCATCTTTCATTGAGTAAAAGGCGTCGAACAGGGCCGTATCGTGATCTTGCAAACTGAGTAGAGGGGCTTCGACCAGGTCAGGACGTTTGCCCGTTCCGTTTGCCGCGCTTCGTTGGGTCGCGCGAATTACATTGGCATAAAGGGAAGGTCCGGCTGCGGCTCCGATACCGTGGATAACAGCGTGAATCTTATCGCCGTCCTGCTGTGCGTCGGACAGTCGTTTGAGAACGAGAACGCCACAACCTTCGCCGGGCACGTAGCCATCGGCCTCTGCGTCAAAAGGAGAAAGTTCGGGATGGGTGCCGAGTTGCCCCTGTTCAAAGAGACGCCGATAGACACAGGGGCCTACGTCCTGTTGACCGCCAATAACGATCATGGTCTTGTTCAAACCCGAATTGAGCTGGTCGGCGGCGCACAGGAGAGCGGCACCAAAAGACCCGGATTCCGATTCCACAGCGACCGCACCTCCCATAAGGTCGAGTGTTTTGGTGATGCGGGACGCAAGAGCGCTAGGCGTGAAACTGCCGGTTTCGTCCAGGAGCGTTGGCATCTTCTTGTGCAGACAGGTTGCGTATTCCGAAACCGTTGCGTGAGCCGTTGCGGGATCGACTCCTCGCTCCAGCAGTAAATCCAGCAGGCGATTGCAAAATTCAGGAATTCGCAAAATGAGGTCACTCTTGCAGGAGAAATCACCGCCGAACAGAGTTCCAACGATCACGCCGGTCGTTCGCCGGGATTCCGCATTCGTGAGGTCCATTTCCGACAGGGCTTCATTAACCGCGTCGAGCATCATGAATTGTATGGGACTTGCGTTCTCCACCTGTTTCGGCGGTACTTTATTCTTCTTCCAGTCGTATTGATACTGGTCGATTACGCCAGCGATACAATGAGGTTCAACGCCGACTCGTGGCAGCATGAATTCGCGAGCAAAAAGTTCGAGATTCCACACGCGTTTTGGGACAGGCCGAAACGCATTTTCCTCGCCGGCCAGCAGATTCCAGAACGCGGCGGTGGAATAGGCGTCGGGCAGAATGCAACCGAGTCCGACAACAGCAAGCGGGTCCTGTACCCTGGTCGCGGTTGTCTTCGGTTGATCCGAGGCAACCGAAGCGGCATATACAGTTTTTTTGGAAATTTTTTCCTTCCAGTAATCCGGCACATATTCGTCGAGTACGAGATGGACGTTGAGTCCACCGATTCCGAATGAGTTAACCGCGGCGCGTCGGGGACGATTTGTGTGCACCGGTAAAGGAGTTTCCTGCATGGGCGCGACAAACGGAATGGTGTCCCAGGGGATTTTAGGATTGCGCGTTTTAAGGCCGCCCACCGGCGGTGCCACTCCATTTTCCAGAGCCAGTAGAGCCTTGAGTACTCCCGTGGCGCCGGCCACTTCGAGCGTGTGGCCCACGTTTCCTTTTGCACTGCCGAGAAGGATAGTGCGTTCGCTTGTTGGGTCGGCGAAAATCGTTCCGAGTGCTTCAAGTTCCGTGGCGTCGCCCAAGGCGGTAGACGTCGCGTGCGCTTCTATATAGTCGACGTTGCGACTAAGAACTGTTTCCGAATATGCACGGCGCACAGCCTCAATTTGTCCTTCCTTACGTGGCGCCCAGAGACTTTTCCCCTTGCCGTCAGACGCAACGCCTACTCCGGTCAGCACACCCAGTATCGGGTCGTTTGCCGCTATGGCGTCTTCCAGACGCTTCATGAGAAAGATGACGTTCCCTTCGCCGACAACCAGACCGTCAGCATCAGCGTCAAAGGGACAGGAACGTTTTTTTGTCATGGAACGTGAACTGGCAAACAGAATGAGAGTATCGCTGTGAAAGAAGCTGCTCCCCCCGGTAATAGCCATGTCAATTCGATGATGATTCAGGGCCAGTGCCGCTTGCATTATTGAATGTAGAGACGACGCGCATGCCGAATTAAAGACCATGCCAGGCCCGTCTGTCTTCAGCATGGTTTGTATCAGCGATGCCACGTCGCTGCTAAGCATGACGGGATTGTGACCTACTGGCAGACTCTGAAGGTTCTGAACAGTGCGATTAAATAATTCCTTATAAAAATCAGCCCGTTTGTCTTGCGAAAGATTGAATGAGTTTACCTGATCCAGGACGTGTATGGCCTCCGGGAGCGCCGTTTGATAATTTCTGTCCTGATACACCGTTCCGGGCCGCGTGTGTCCTATGAAAATGCCTGTATTGCGAATGGGGAATTTCTTGGGGTCGATACCCATGGAACGGCATGCCCTGGCGACCGTATCGGCGCAGGAGAGATGGACAATATCATACAGGGATTCCGCGTTATCGGGAACAGGTGCTATGCTGCGGTCGACAGGAGGATAATCAATCAGAGCGGCCAGGTCCGTGTACGTTTTATTGAGTACGCCAGGCGTAGGGTCGAAATAGAGTTCTCGATTGAAACGTTCGGCCGGTACATGGTCGATTGCGGTGCGTCCTTCGCGAACCATGGACCAGAATTCGCTTCGATTTTTACCGCCGGGCAAGTGGCATTCGGCGGCAATAATGGCAACGGGAGAAAACGTGTTCACGAAAGGGTCTCCTTTTTCAAGACAACATTGGCAAGTACACGACATGCACGACTCCATTGCTCGTTCGTACCATTTTCCCAGGCAGTACGTGCGGCAAGCAAGTCGCAATCGGCAGTGCGGGCAAATTCTTCTAACGTAATGGCGTTCAAGGTCATGACCGGAGTGGAATCTGCGGGACATCCGGATTCCACGACAATCTTCCCGGAGTCACAGCCCATAATGGTCCAGTCACCGCCTCCTGGCCCGGAAACCCGGAGTGCGAACGTGTCTTGCAAATTTTGCAAATTATTAACCCGCGGCGCGTCGGATAAACTGTTAAAGAACAGGCAATTTCCACCGGAAAAGATTTTTTCAGCCTCAAATGAAATTTGTGTGGGCTTGGGACGCGGCCATCCGAAATGACTCTCAATCGCGAATCGAACGAAGACCATGAGCAGTTCCGGCGTCATTTCCATGGGCGGATATTGCGGGACAGCACGACGCGTATTGCTCATATCGAACTCCGGGTCGTCTTTCCAATAGGCTTGATAAACCTTCATCTGTTCCCGAAACATGGGAAGTAATTTGTCCGCATCGAGAGAACCGGCGAGCGAGCTTTCGTTCTTCTTCTTGTAACGCGTTATCCCTTCGGCAATGGTCTGACTCATTTGGTCGATTGTCACCCGATTACCCGCAGCAAGATGGTAGCATGAGTCATGCAATTTTGGATTGCAAATAACCGTACTCATAACGCGTGAGATCCAGTCGACTGGTACGAAATTTTTGCGGTCCCGCGGATTCATACCGAGTATGGCGGCAAAGGTGGAAAGATTTTTAAAGTCGACGCTGTCCGGTTGAAGTAACGGGACAAGAATTTTCATAGGCGCATAGAACCCGTGAAACGTGGACGTGTAGCCTGTGGCGGAATCGCCCACAATAATAGCCGGTCGAAAAACGGTAACCGAGTCCAGGAACTCCGAGTTGCGAACCATGGTCTCTGAAGTGAATTTACTTTTTTCGTAATCGTTACCGAACTCCTGGCCCGCGTCCAGCTCCGACTCCAGAATCAGACCTTTGCGACGTCCGCACACGTAGGCGGTTGAAACATGATGAAAGCGTCGTATGCCTGTTTCGCGGCAGAGTTCGAGCACGTTACGCGTGCCATCCACATTGCTCTTGTACGGTTCGCCATTGTCTTCTGCAATAAAGGTCAGACTGGCCGCGTTGTGGATCATGGTATCGGCGTGTCGCGCGAGCCATGCCTTTTGTTCTCGCGAAAGGCCAAGCGATTCCTCATGCAGATTCGCTTCCATAACAACAGGACGCGGCAATGGGCGCCCCAGTTGCCGTTCATGCCGGCGCAAAATTCCTTCAATTCTTTGCAATGCCGTTTCCATGCGATTCGAACGAATCAGGACAACAACAGGCAAGTCCTTTCTCATAAGGTCTTTTAATATGAAGCCGCCGAGCAATCCGGTTGCTCCTGTCAGTGCCGTATATTTCATGGTATCTTTCCTGCTGGTTGTGGTCAAGCGTGAATTCCGGAACCACCGTCGACGACGAGTGTTGCCCCTTGAACCATGTCGGACAGCGGAGACACGAGAAACGCGATGGCATTGGCAACGTCGTCGGGGGTCAGGGTGCGGTTGCCGACCATGGAATGAGCAACGATAGATTCGAACATTTCTTTGGCATGAGGCAGTTTGCGTCCGGAGTCAGTATCGACGAGGCCGGCGAGTACAACGTTGACATTTACCTTCTCGCCGAGTTCCAAAGTAAGATGGCGAACAATGGCTTCCAGAGCGGCTTTCGAGGCTCCGATCAGGCCGTACCAGGGGAGCGCCTTAAAGGACCCGTGACTGGAAATGGCAACGATTTTACCGCGGCCTTCACATTTTTGCATAAGAGGCCAAGCCGCCTGCGACAGATAGATGAGAGGAAGAACATTGGTACCCATGGCCGCCTTGAAATTGGTTTCCGTCGCGTCGAGCAGAGGGCGAAAACCGCCGGTGGCCGCGTTACTGACGATAATATCCAGATGACCCGCTTCACGACCAATATAATCGACCATAAGGTCAACATCTTCCTTTTCACTTATGTCGGCCCGAACGAGATAGACATTGCGTCCTTTGGCGGCAATTTCTTCGGCTGTGGATTCTGCAGCGGCCCTGGACGTTACGTAGTTCACGACGATATCGGCCCCGCAGTCGGCAAGTCGTAACGCCGTTGCACGCCCGATCCCGCGAGAAGAACCCGTGACCAATGCCGTCTTGCCTGTTAAGTCTATTGCTGTCATTTTCGTTTTACCTCTTTCCGCTTATACTAAAATATTTCATTTTTGTGTTTTGTTAATTCGGAAAACTGTCAATTTCCGTTACGCGAAATCCCTTTACGTTGTAAACGGGTTGCTCTTGTTCATCCAGAATGATAAAATCGTATGTACGCTGTCGATAGTTCATTGGCAACTCAATGTTTCCGGTGTGGTGGATGTAGACGTGACAGTTACTTTCCGGACGCAGCGCACCGACTCTCCCCGTTAAGCACGCTATTGAATCAGGAACGACAGATTTGCCCGGATTATTGGCGTGATTCCAAACGCCAACAGCCCAGAAACAGGCGTCCAGGACGGCTGCGTCGGTGAGTATCCTGTCGTCCAGACCCGTTCGGGAACCGAATAATTCCTGAACTGCCGGAACATGGATGTCGCCACGGAAATTCTCAGCGTCCAGGATATGACAATATTGCAAATTCTGCAAAACAGGCCCGTGATAGAAAGCAAGCATATCCGGGCCGGGGTACGTCTGAAACCACGACTGGACCGGAGTTCCGACCGGAAGAATGGGCATTTCAAGTTGGGGTGATGCCTCGAACGAAGTGTTCGCCGAAAAGAGCGGGTAATGGTCGCCTGTCCGATTGCCGTCGCTGTTGTATAATTCACCCAACAGACGTATAAAGGCGGAATTCGTTTTAGGTCTCATGTCCAGCTGACAAGAGAATTTGTGGGGTGTGTCTGCCAGACAATGCAAGCCACGAATGGCTTTTATATTCGTCATGGAAACCAGGTCAGTTTCAGGGCGATTTAAAATTCTGCGCTCGGCGAGCGTTTTGATTTCCAACATCAGCTCCAAGGCGACAACGAAAGGCAAGAGAGGTCGCTTCTGAAAGCGGTGATTGACCAGGAATGGGTCACTTCCCGGATACAATAAACCTGAACCCAGCAGCAGGTCGCTCTTGCATTCTACGTGGTCAAACAGAGGTTTTGTCTCAATTCTCTTGAGTTCAGGAACGGAAGTTTCCGACGCAATTTGCGCATCCATCTTCGTCGGACTCTCCTCTTGATCCGGCGGTAATTCACCCGAGGCGGCAATAGCGGCGATCAAAGAGGGCGGCACGATATCCGCAATGGCAATAATTTTCAGGATGGGACGATTGTGTTCCGGCAAGCAGGCTATCAGTTTTTCGATAGCAACTTTGTATTCCGTGTTCTCATTATAGCCAAGACAGTTCGTGGCCGTCGTGTCAGAAGTGAGCAGGATAATCGTGTCAGAATGATCGCCTGCTGTTGGCCGCCGGGCATCACGCCAGCGAGTCAATTCGTTGAGTATCTCCTGGAGCTGCTGGCGACGATATTGCACACGGGCAGGTGTATTAACCTTGTGCACCGACGGGTCCCGGGGCGACGTTACAATGAAGACGGCAGCCAGTGCGAGTGACGCGTCGGGAAGTTCAGACACTTCATAATCGAAAGACATTCCGACCGCCTGACGAATGGCACGTGCCTCGGCGTTGCGACCATAAACGACCAGATCGGTTTGTGATACTTTACGCTTCGCGTGATCGTGGTCGTCGTCAGGGGCGTTTTGTGCCTGCGGCTGTTCCGATTGCGGAGAATTCGTAACGGGATCCTGGGCATCTTTCTGCTCCGGAAGTGGCGCGACATTTTCGTAGAAGTTTCGGTAGAAGGACGCTTCTGTTGCCGTTGTCTCAATGTAAGAGGGGGCACTGGAGGTCGTGTTCTCAATTTCTTCCAGAAAAAGAGTTTTCCCTTCTTCAACCGGCATGAACTTAAAGCCCGAGAGTGTGAGCGCAAGTTTGGATTCGGGCCGCACTGCCATGCCAACTCCGTCCCACGCATGCCAGCCAATAATCCGTGCCCGGCTCTCTTTATGACGCTGTGCAAATTCTGCAAGAGTAAGCGCGAGCAGACAATTCGCCATACAGTAGGCGACTTGTCCATTCGAGCCAAATCGACCGCTCATGGAACCCATACCGAAGAGAATTCGAGGCGGTTTGGAATCGAACACGCTCAGCATGGCCGCGGCGCTGCCGGCTTTGACGTCTATTGTTCGCCTTATGTTGTCCAGAGACGTTTTTTCAAATAAATTGGAATGTTCGTAGCCTGCGCCGAAGAGTATGCCATCGACACACCCCTCTTCCTTAAGAATGTCCCGGGCAAGTTCCTGGGCGGAAGTGTAATTCGACAGATCGCATGCATGATATGCAATTTCTATTCCCTGCTCGCGAAAACGGCACAAACTTCGCGTTGCTTCTATGGAACGTTCAACTTTGGACCAGGCCTGAATCGGTTGCTCTTTTCGTTCAAGAGCTTCGCGAACGACAGTTTTACGCAATTCTTTCAATCCGGCGTCGTCCAGATGTATCCAATCGGGATTCGTCGCAAGGGTACTGGAACCAATTAAATGCAATTTCGCGTGACGATGCGTGCCAACGGCCATCGCCAACTCGGCGGTGACACCACGACTGCCGCCGGTAATAATCCACACTTCCCGCTTTTGCGGTGTGCATGGTCTACTGGAGTTCGCTTGGCTTTCGAGTGGTGGCAGTTTTTCGGGCACAAGTCGCAGTATCCATCGCGACCCGTTGGCATAGCCGACGTCTTCCCAGCGGCTTTCGTCGTTTGACATTTCGTTGACCAGATGCCATGCGACAAGGGAGCAATCGGTGCCGAACGCATGGTCAACAGCGGCAATGCGAGGGCGATTCTTGTGACTCATCCACGACTCCTCACGCATATTGCGTATGAGTCCTGTCATGGCGTACCCACTAACGTTTTGCACGTCGGAAGAAAGGCCAAACAGACCATCCATAAACGTCGCGATAATAATGCTCGCCTTGTCGAGTTCGTTCCGGGTAAGAAGCAGACGATACCATTGCTGAAGCAGGAGTACCGGGGCAACCAGCTCCTGTTCTCGCATAATATTCCAATTTGTTGTATTTGAAATGGGAAGATCGTTCGTTTCGCCATTTCGCAAAATAATCATGCGATAAACCGGCTCACGTGAAAAAATCTCGGTGATTGCCGCTTCATATTCTTTTTCCGACCTGGAGGACCCGTTCGAATCCAAAACGTCTACGATAACAGGACGACCATTGCGGGCTTCAATTTGCGACTTGACTTGTTCCCGAAGTTTCCTGCTACCGCCAACGAGGAGAATCTGTTCCCCGTTGAAGTTCTCAATGTGAGGTTTGGCGTCGACGCGTAAAAGTCGATTGGCAAAACGGGTGGTAAGGCGCGCGGCGTGCTCCTGTTCGTCATTCGGTACAGATTCGAACTGTGATTGCCATTGCGACACCGTAATGATCATACCGTCGTCGGGCAGAGCCACGCCTGGTTGCTGCGGCTGTTGTGGACATTTTGTTGAGGAGTCGGCTGCGGTCGTCGGCTGGCACAGTTTGCAAATATCCGCTGCCGGGCGTGTATTCCTGGGGCATGATTTTAGTTCGGGCAGAAGTCGCTTCAGGGGTATGCGGCAGGTCGTCCCACTTCCGATCGCATTGCGAACGGCGGAGATCGTGCGGCATAAATGCAAACTTTCCGTTTCGCGATCCACCATCCAGGACCAGAGATTATCCACTCGGAGTACCATGTTCATTGTACGCCAGGGACTGACTGGTGCGTGTTTTTGTTCGTCGACTGTTAAATCTTTTGTATCGCGAAGAACGTCGAAAACGTCGTCTGTCGTGCGGGTCAGTTCACCACTTTCGCCCAATAATTGATGGAGTCGTTGCAGACGGACTTGCGAGTGACCGGGCGCAGAAGAAACATCGTCCTGTTTGAGCAGCAGGGAATGGTTCGTTGCGACTAATTGGTCGCGATTGGTTTCTACGCGAATGGAATTGCCAAAGTTTTCGATCAAGGCAACGCGACCCGTATTCAGTTCGGACAGGCCGAGACTCTTCGCGCCACAAAGTTGTGAATTTTTTATAAGGGCAATCGCTTCCTCAATGTTGTGGCAGGAATCCAGAATGCGTTGCATGAGAATACCGCGGCGTATTCCTTCGACCGGAGGTTCCGCGTAATCGTCATTCATAAGGTCGCAAGTCGAGACGGACAGACCGGACGCATTAATTCCGCCGCGACTTCCGAGCAGTCCGGAGGGCACGATCGAAACGGAGGCAATTCCATTTTCGGGACGTCGCACGACCAGAGCAACGTCCAGAGAATCTGGAACAATACGGATATAGGGGGCGTCAATATTGCCTCCATGAACGAAATTTCCATCGGTCAAGGTACCCGCGAATTGCGAGCAACCTCCGCCGGCCGTCTGTACTCCGGTAAGGTGTTTGACGAACTGCCGGGTAACGGGAAAAACCGTCACGTTGAGCCGGCGAAGCAAATCAAGAGGAACAGCGGCCCCTTCTGCGATTCCTTGCAGTTCCTCCTCTGCCTGGTCCGGAAAAGCATCAACACTCGTTGGCTTGTATAAAAGCTTTTCCGAAGGTGTGCCGGCGATTTCGGCCCGGCGACGAAGTGCGAATCGAATGGCCGCTGCCTGCGATTGTCCGTACTGTTTGCCCATCTCGCGGGGAGTGCCGGAACAGACTATCACGGGCCAATCGGTATCCAGGTCAGTCAAGTCGACGGAATTGCATAAATGTGAATCTTCTGACGATTCATCCGCAATTACACTTTGGGGAAGAGAATTCGTCTTCTCAATTGTGGAAACCTTACAGGCGGAAAACGCATTCCCAATGGCAATTGCGTGCGTCCCTGTTTGACTCTTATATTCGCACAGTGCCGCGGTAACGGCATCGAAATCAAATGTTTTGTTCTTACCGGGACCGGGGTCGCAAACGTGAAAAACAACGTCTTCTTTTTCACTCAAAATCTTTTTGGCCAGCCGGGAAAGTACATCTTTGGTTCCGACTTCAACGAAGCAACGACCGCCGTTGGCATAGGCCTTTTGTATCATGGCAATAAAGTTGACAGGCTGCACGAGTTGTTCAACCAGATTATTGCGAAAAACGTCCGGATCCGCTTCGTACCGCATCGTCACACTGCTAAGCATGGGTATATTGGGCAGTGCAAAAGGAATCTCGGCTATGGCGTCTCGTAAGGGGTCGCACACCTTGGCAACCAGTGGTGAATGATACGCGGCCGGGACAGGGAGGATAATGCCGACCCGTTTGATTTTCTTAAGGGCTGTCACGAGCAGTTCCAGAGCCGGACGCGTACCACTTATAACCGTCTGGTCCGGCGAATTCAAATTGGAGGCATACAGGCAGCCCTTTCCAATTTGTGTTGTGATTTCGTTAAAGAGCAGGTCAAGTTCTTCGGCGGTCGCGTTCGTTGAGAGCATGGTGGTTGCCGAGGGCGCGGTGCCATTGCATCCGAGACATGCTTCAATGGCCTGGCATCGTCGACGTGTTGCCAGAGCGGCCGTTTCAAAGGACCAGACACCGGAAATAACCATTGCGGGATACTCGCCATAGCTGTGCCCCAGGACCATATCGGCCCGAACGCCGCGCTCTTCCAGGACCTTGGCCATGAGAACATCGCCAGCGAGCAAGGCCAACTGCGTGCGAAAAACATCTTTTCCGAGCAGGTCGCCACGCGTTATGGTGAGGTCGTCCAGCGACGGGAACGACAGCGATTGCAAAATGGTGTCCAAGTCACGGCCAATGCGTTCCGCGTCGGGCACATTGCGGCGAAAATGCTCAAGCATGCCCTTATACTGCGAGCCTTGGCCCGGCATCATGAAGACGAGTTTCCTCGGGCCGGAGACATCCTGATTCATGTGGGAATTCTCCTCTTTCTGTGTTGTTCCGATTTGAACAGACGGACTCATGGCGGTCATCGCGGAACATACGCCTGACCATTCCTTTTCCAGGACCAAAGATCCAAACATGTTGTCTTCGTCGATTTGAGAGACGAAACCAAGCGAGTGGTCCTGCTCTTTCAAACGCTCTATCGCGGCAAGGGTCGCGACCATCCCGGCGGCCGGACGAAGGTCGCCGAAAATCGCACGCGTTTTGTCTTCGGCTTCCTCTTGACGCCGCTCCGATGCTTCTCGTCCGGCGCCGGCAAGAGACGCCGTCAAAATGTCATGCCACTGATGCCCTTTGGCCGGGGAATCGTGAGCGATCGACTCGCAAAAAACAGGACGTTCCGCGACTTTGGAAAGACCCTTGACTTGATTTTTGACCTTCTCTCGAAGAACATCCGCAGCATCTTTATCAAGACGGCAGCAGTCGCAGGAGCGAATAACGGCAAGTACGGAATCGCCGTCGGCCTGGGCATCTTCCAGCCGCTTAAGAATAAAGGCAACCGCGCCTTCACCGGGGACCTGACCCTTGGCAAGACAGCGATCAAATTCCTCTTTATTCATACTCGCATTGCCGGCGGAACAGATCACCGTTCGAATCGCGCGATTGTTGTGAAGATATTGAATCGCATTTTCCAGAACCGTCATTGAGGCAATATCGCCGTTGTCCATGGCCAAGGCACCGCCTGTCAGGTCATACGCCTTCGTAATCCGAGAGGCCAGTGTACTGATCGTTTGACTTCCCGTTTCGTCATTGAGAAGAGGGAGTTCCGCCTGAAGTCGTTTCACGAACGAGGCGACTACCTGTTCCGCTTCCGTGGGTGTCATTCCTTCTTCCGTTAAAATCTTCCGCAACTTGGCCTCATATACCGGGTGCCAGAATGCGGCTCGCTGTACCAGCGTAAAATCCGCAAAAGTTCGCGTGCCGGTAATGACCGCGGTCGTATCGCTGTCAAGGATCTTCTGATTCTCTTTCCCCTCTTTATCCAGGTGGGACCGGTATCCGGCCCGGTCAAGAGCTTCGTCCACAGCGGCAAGCACGTAGAACTGAAGTGGGTCCCCCGTTTCAATATGGCGTGGGGGAATGCGATGGAGTCTCCAGTTGTAGTGAAAATCGGTCACAAAACCGCCCCGATATCGGGTGTCGAAATCGGACGCTTGCTTGTCGCGCCGCGTGTAGATTGGCAACTTGTGGTCGCTTGGGAGTGGCACAAACTTGGGGGTACCCGCATGGAGTCGTGCCCGAAATTCTTCCAGGCCCAAGGCACCTGGCAGAACGCAACCGGTCCCAATAATCGCAATGGGTTCATTATAGTGTTCATCTTTGTGCTGAGCAGGAGAAGCTGTGTCGGTTGCCTTGACTTCGGCGGCGGCTTCAGGGCCTTCGACGATCATTTGAGCATCAAGGCCGCCAATACCAAAAGCCTCAACCATAGCTTGCCGAACCTTGCCGTTCTTGGGCCAAGGCAGACGCCGCTGGGGTACGAAGAAGGGTGCGGACTGCCAGTCGAATTTATCGGAAACACTCTGAAAGTCAGATTGTGGCAAGAGGGTTTCGTGCTGCATGAGCAGAAGGATTTTCAACAAACTTGCGGCCCCCGCGGCCTCAAGCATGTGGCCGATTACCCCCTTTACACTGCAAATGGGAATCTTCTTGTTCGCCGCAATGCGAGGGAGAATTTCCTGTTTTAACGCTTCCAGTTCCGTGGCATCACCCAATTGCGTCGAGGTTGCGTGTGCTTCAATGTAGTCACAATGATTATAGGAATCGTAGCCGGAGTCGAGTAAGGCGCGATGAATCGCCAAAGCCTGGCCGTTGACCGAAGGCGCCCATAAACTCTTTCCGCGTCCATCGGACGCTACGCCAATTCCGCGTATAACGCCGAGAATCGGGTCGCCGTCACGTATGGCGTCCTCAAGGCCGCGAACCACGGCAAAAACACTTCCTTCGCCTTCCACCAGGCCATTGGCCCGAGCGTCAAAAGGCCAGACACCGTCGGCGGATCCCGCGGACGCCTTCGAAAAGTAGACCAAATCCAAGGCCGTAAACCACGACGTACCCCCGACAATCGCTCTGCTGATTTTCCCTTCCCGCAGATAGTTCCTCGCCAGTTCGAAAGCGAGTAAGGAAGAACTGCAGGCACAGTCAAAAGTGTAGCCCATCCCGGTTAATTGCATACTCTCTTGTATCAATCTGGCCACGTGATGGGGCGTTGCCTGCGAGAAAAACATCGGATTTGACAATATATTATTGTTGACGCAAACGTCCGTTTCCAGAAACTTGCGCACAATGCGGTCGGCAAACCCGTTCTCCTTGCCGGCCAGCTCCGGGACGTGAGCCAAGTGGTCCAGGATGAACTCGGCACCACGTGAGTTCTTTTGAAAGGCACTCGAGTCGTTCGAAAGGGTCAAGCCGTTAAAGACGCCAATGCGGCGATCGGTCAGGTTCCACGGGTCGAGTCCGGCCGACTTTACCGCTTCCAGGGCCACGAAGAGAGGGAGCAAGTGCCCCGGAGCCGCGGGCAAGAGGGATTGCTGACGGTGGGTCTGATATTCTCGAGCGAGTTCCGGGACGGTCACCCGGCAAAATTTTTCGAGATCGATCAGCGCGGCCAGATTCGTGTAACTCGTGCCAAAACGCTTCTTAGTGGGGTCAAACAGGGCACTGGGAAACCGTGATTCCGGGACTGGAGCCACCCGCGTTTTACCATCAAGCAAAAGCTGCCAAAATTCTTCCGGACTCTCCGCACCAGGAAGATAACAAGCAAGTCCTGTCACGGCCAGGGAATAGGGAATGCTGTTCCGTTCACCAGGGGGGCCTGTTACTTGTTGCTTCGTCGTTGTTATTGGCGTTTTGTCCATTGGTACTCTAGGGAGGTTCTAAAAAATTCAAATTTGCCCGATTGACGGCGAAATATGTCTTTTC
>JAUNSJ010000056.1 GCA_030539295.1 Planctomycetia bacterium
ATCCGTTGCACATCGACAGAGCAAGTTAACCTTGTTGCTGGGACGGGGCCCGCGAGCAGGCCCTCCCGGACAGGCCGCCGGGGAATGGTTGTGACGGCGTGAGGGGTAAGCGACAGTTAGATGGATATTACCATGGAAATAAAATACTCCAACACCACATGATTTTCTTTCTATTATTTGAATATTTCACGCGTTTTCCTCGGTTCGTGGAAGTAAAATTCGTTAAAATTGGAAAAATCCCGCTCTTTTACGGGGAAATACTATTGGCTTTTAGGGCGTTCTTGGTTATACTAAGTTTAACAATAGGGAGTTTGGAAAAGGTAAACGGATAGAGTCGGTGTACCGGCGTTGTGTGTGCGGGTCGGTTACGTTGCCTTCTCCTGGGCGTGCTGGTGCCTGGGATCGTTCCTGTTGTTTCCGCCTTGGGCCCGGTTGCGGGCTTGGGCGTTAACCTCGAATTGAGTTCATCGATGAAAACAGACCAAAGACAACTTGTTTGCGTATGCCTGTCGCTCCTGCTTCTTTTTCTTGGGACCTGGGGGCTTTGTGGCAGGGCCGCGGCGTCTGAAGAGAGCGACCGGTATCAGCGGGGCTACCTCTTGTGGCAGCAGCAGAACTGGAATCAGGCCATAGCGACCCTGGAGAGTTTTATTGCCGCGTATCCGAACTCGACCATGCGGAACGACGCGGAGCTTTATCTGGGCCATTCGTATTTGAGTCGGAATAATTTCATTAATGACCAGGACGGACAGATTGGCCGGTCCCACCTCGACTTCATTATACAGCAGGGCAAGACAGCGAAGGATTATCGCGATGCGTGTCTGCACTACGCGTATTCTCTTTACAGCCTGTCGCGATACGCCGAGGCGAAGCCGCGCCTTGAGCAGTACATAGCGGAGTTTCCCGACGACGATACCTTGCAATACGCGTTATATTATTTAGGCGTGTGCGAGTCGCGAACAGGCAACTACGCCAAGGC
The DNA here is from genome assembly GCA_030539295.1 of Planctomycetia bacterium. Classification (GTDB taxonomy): domain Bacteria; phylum Planctomycetota; class Planctomycetia; order Pirellulales; family Thermoguttaceae; genus JAUNBG01. The sequence goes on from JAUNSJ010000056.1 coordinate 980, forward strand.
GGAAGAGTACTTTAACCGCTGTATCTCGAAATACCCGTCAGGGTCACTCAAGGCGGAATGCCAGCTCGATCGTGCTCTTGCCATAGGTCGTCAGGGCCGTTACTCCGAGGCCGATCGCGACTTGAGTATGCTGGCCATGGACCGCGACTACAAATACGCGCCGAAAGCGGCACTGCAGCGTGCGAGTCTGAAAATGGAGCAGCGGAGCTATACTGAGGCGCTTGCTCTGCTCCAGTCCTTTATAGCCTCCTATGCCAATGTGCAAGGGGCGCAATCGTACGTTTCCGAGGCGTATCAGTACATGGCCTGGTGTCACATGGAGATGAAGAACTATGACCTGGCCCTGGCCGCGGCGCAGGAGCTTGAGAAAATGTCCGGTATGACGCCGGACAGTGCCCTGCTGAAAATACGTATTTTAACGAAAATGAATCGATTCGACGAAGCCAACGCGGCCATGCAGCAGTTGCGTAATTCGCAGTTCGCACTGTACGCACCCGACGTGCTCACTTACTATCAGGGGACAATCCTCCTGGCACAAGGGCGCTGGGACGAGGCGATTAATACCCTGCTACCACTCCTGGCGGTTCAGGCGAATCCGCAGTCCCCGTCTCAAGTTACGCTCAATTACTATAATAGCAATACGAGCAGCGTCGCGAATAAATTACAGCCTGGTGATTTCCTGGAAGCGGCCGGCACGCTCGTCCTCTCTTACGCCAGTCGGTACGGGGCAACGCGGCAGTACACGACGGACAATACGATGCAGGACGCCATTTTTAACGATATGTTCCGATACGCCAAGGCCCAGAACGACAATCAGCTCTTTGCCATCGTCTCACGCATTGACCAGGAGCGAGCCGATGCCCTCGTGCACCCGATCGGGGCCGGGCAGACGGGTTCACTGGTCATAAATACGAATCCGAATACGGCGGCCACCGGGTCCGGGGCAACCTATCCCGGCACAACGCCTGTAACGCCCGGGTCGACCGGAACGATTCCTCCCTATAGTGGTCCTTCGCGACCGGGTGCCCCGGCGAGCAGTGGCAATCTTGGCAATATAACGCCTGCGGGCACGGGGCAAGGCACAGCCGGGAATCTCGCGCCTGTGGCAACGCAACCGCAGTCGGGCGGTAGCAATACGAACCAGCCGGTCAGTACATGGCCCACCGGCAGGGTGAGCGAAGCGGACGCCTCGAGTGCGTTAACACAGGCAGGTGCCCTATGCATAAGTCACGACTACGACAAGGCAGACCAGAAACTGCTCCAGCTCCTCTCCTCGAGCGACACGTTTTTTCAGGACTGCCCCACCATCGCCCCGGCCGCCGCTCTGTTACGCGCTAATATTCTCTTTAAATTACGCAAGTCGGCCGACGCTCGCAGTATGTGTAATCTGCTCATAAGTCAGGCCCCGAACTCCAAGGAAGCGGTCAACGCCTACTACTATCTCGGCTACTGCCACGACTTCTACGCGCAGCAGAACGACGCGATCGCCTGCTTCGAAAAGGTCATTAATTCTTCCTTCGACTCCGATTTTACCGACGACGCCTATTACTATCTCGGACTGAACGAATGGGAGCGCAAAAACACCGACTACGCACAAACCTGCTTCCGGAAAATCTACCGCTCCTATAAGGACAGCGACTACTGGTCACACGCAACCTGGGCACTGGCTCAAATTGAGTTCGACAGCCGTAATTACGAGGCCGCGGAAGACTATATTAACGAAGTCCTGGAAGAGGGGCCCGACCAGAGCGTTGTCGACTGGTGCCTCTTCCTTAAGGGAGAAATTGCCCTAAGGCTCCAGGACTACGAAAAGGCTCGCATTGCCTTTAATACGATCGTCACGCAATATCCCGAAAGCGAAAAGGCGCCCGGCGCTCGGGCCCGACTGGAGAACATGCCCGCACCGGCCAACGCCGCACCGAAAAAAGACGTCTAACCCCAGACGTGCACAAGCGTTAAAAGGACGTTCCGCCACCGCCGCGGTTCCCCATGCGGTTCCGCACGCGACGCAAAAGTCGATAAAATCGTTCGCAAGTTCGTCATATTATATTGAGACATATTATTAACAGGAGGTTATTTTCATGGAATCGATTCAAACGAAACTCGGTTTTGCCGGAACGGGTCAAATGGCAACGGCACTGGCCTGCGGGTTTATTAAGTCGGGCATCGTCGCGCCGGGTCAGGTGCTCGGCTTCGATGTCAGTCCGGCTGCGCTCGACCGGTTCCAGGCCGCGACCGGAGGCGTTAAGTCGGCGAATCTAACCGACCTCATAACGCAGTCCGACCTGATCCTGCTGGCCGTTAAGCCGCAGCATATGGCCGACGTCTTAACCGAAGCGGCAGCACTCCCGGCCGAACTCTGGCGTGAGAAGCTCCTGGTCTCCATAGCCGCCGGCATTCCCATCGCGACCTATCAGCAGCGACTGGGTCAGAATCTGCGTTGCGTACGTGTTATGCCGAACACGCCTTGTCTGGTGGGTCAGGCGGCCAGCGGCTTTGCCCGTGCCAGCGGTGCCACACCAGATGACGTCGAACTGGTCAACCGGCTCCTCAATACGGTCGGCCTGGCCTGTGAGGTGCCCGAGAAACTCCTGGACGCGGTCACCGGACTTTCCGGTTCCGGACCGGCCTATGTCTTTATGATGATTGAAGCGCTGGCCGACGGCGGGGTCAAGATGGGCCTTCCGCGCGCTACGGCCATGCAGCTTGCGGCCCAGACGCTCAAAGGGTCCGCCGAAATGTACCTGGCTACCGGCGAGCATCCGGGTGCTCTCAAGGACCGGGTCACCAGTCCGGCAGGTACGACAATAGCCGGCGTGGCCGCTCTGGAAGCCGCCGGACTCCGCACCGCCCTCATCCAGGCGGTCGAAGCCGCTACGAATCGCAGCAGTGAACTCGGCCGGCAATAACGAAAATATCCCCCGTCCCTACCAGCGTGCAATCGATGCGTCATTCCCCGGCGTCCCTTAGGATAAGGCGGCCGCGCGGGGGTTAACGATCGCGACCGCGCGGGCTGGGGCAGCGTCCGCTTCTGTAACCGGGAGTGGGAAGCAGGAGAGGGTAAAGAGCCGCATGTCGTCCTGATGAAACGGGAGCACAACGTTCTTCTCCTGACCCGGACGATAGGCCGGCAGTGACTCAAGTGAGGCGAGCGACTCCAGGAGCAGAATGGGCGGAATGCGACCGAGCAGGAGTCGATGCCCCGCATGATCCGCGTCGAGTAGATTCAGCGGGAGATTTTCCGGCAGGTCGGCAAAGAGGGACGGCGTCTCCAGCCCGAGGAGTAGGATCGGAAAGCCCGCGAGATATTCCAACGCCTCCGGCATGAGCGACGGAAAACAATGATAATAATCGCTCTGCCCGAAATGCGAACTCCAGCCGGTCTTAAGTAAGATGCGAGGCACATTGGCCAGAATATCTTCAAAGGGTGCCAGATGCCGCGACTCCAAGGCAAAGGAACTCTCGCCCTTTTCAGGACTTGGGTCGCGTTCACTGCCCGCGTTGCCCGTTGTGCCCGCACTGCCAGGATCGTTGATTACTGGCGTCAGGTCGAGTACGGCCGCGGTTCCGTAGAAATAGTCCAAGGGCAGGTCGCCTGATTTTTCCCCGTCGACAAAGGCATGAAAGGGCATGTCAATGTGCGTTCCGGTGTGCGTTCCGAGCGTAATGGCGTCGACGCGATAGCCGTCGAGTTCATGACATGCGACCGGCCGCGTAGCGAAGAGTGGGTCGCCAGGCCAGACAGGTAACCTCTCATCGATCGGAAGTGACAGGTCGATCAGACGGGGTTCCTGTAGTTTTGCGGCCGTTTTCAGTGCGGTCATGGTCGAGGACTCTAGCGTGGGTAGCGAGGATTGCCGAAGAGCCAGCCTCGCTGCTGCTGTTGTTGCGGGTTCGGTTGCGGAGCCGGCTGGTTGGGAACGGAGCGTGCCGTCTGCTGGCCGTTTGCGACGTGTGCCTTATCGGCTTTTTTGGCCGCTTCTGCCCGGGCTTGCGCGGCTTGCTGTGCTTTAAGTTTTGCGGCTTCCGCGGCGGCGAGCGCTTCTTCCGCCTTCCGCTGCTGCTCCGCTTCCAAGGCAGCAAGCTCTTCCGTTGTGGGCCGGTCGATGACGAACCCGGTTGCCATGCCTCGCTGACTCATGGCATTATTCCTGGCGCGGCATCCGTAGACGTCGGTTCCTCCATGGTCCACGACGAAACTGAAATTCGCCCCGCAGTCGTATTGCGAATGATAGGTCAGTTTACTACTGGCGTATCCCTGTTGCGAACCGCGGTAGGTCTTTTCGCCCCGATAGGCCATCAGTACGCCTATACTGCCTTCGGCGCCGACGCCCTGGGTCAGACCGCCGGTCGCTTCAAAGACGTCCGTTCCATCGAAGTCGACCAGAAAGCCTGCCGACAGGTCCCACGCCATGCCAAGGCCCATAATCGTACCGTTATAGCTGTCGTTACCGGCGTCGTCGAACAGGTAGCCCATTGCGTAGTGGCAGCCGAACCCATTGCTAAAGCGTTGCCACCGCTTCTCCGTTCGCGGCTGTTTATTATAAGCCAGGAGCGTTGCCCCGAGACGGCGGTCGTTGCCCGCGAAATCGCGCGCCGCGCCTACGCCCATCCAGTATCCGCCGCCGTGTGCAAAGTAGTCGTATTCATACGTATCGTCGCCCTCTCCCTCCAGGAGCAGACCAATACCGCCACAGGCAACCCCGCGTATCCCGGTACCGATCCCCTGGCCCCAACCGTCGTAGCCCGGATGCTCCGGATAGGAGTCGGTGTAATACCCGCCCACGTAATAATGGTCATTTCCGGCCACGTCAACGATCGCCGCAAAGCCGCCCGGCTGACCTAACCCCTGCGCCAGCATGGCACTGCGATAATCGTCGCTACCCGCCCGGTCTATCATGAGTCCGAGTCCGTACAGCGCCGTTCCCTGGCCCCGGAAGAACGCCACGTAGCTGTCGTCGCCGGCGTTATCGATTAAAATGCCTACCCCGCCTATCGTTGACCCTTGTGCCAGACTCCGTGCACTGTAGCTATTATTTCCGCCTTCATTATACCACAGCGAGACGCCGAGAATCGACGAGCCCTGAACGCCTGGCCGCGTCGCCGTGTATTTATCGTTTCCCTGTCCCAAATCCAGGACGACGAATACCGGACGATTTACGTTGCAGATCCCTTCTATATAGGTATCATTTCCCCCGAGGTCAATCACGCACAAGACGTTGGCGATCGCGTCGAGATTCCACACATTATCTTCCGGACCCCCTATGAGAATATCGCCTGCGGCCGTCGGAATGCGATAAATCTTGTTATTACCGTGGTCAAGCGACTCCAGAGCACTCGTATTGACACGCGCTAACTGGTCGAGAAAGTCCTGGTTGGTTATCGGGAGTAATAATTCGGCCGCGTCGTACATGGAGCCGCGGTCCATCTTGTCCATAACGTCGACCAGATACTTCGCACGTGAAATCATCGGCAGTGTGTGCCCATTGCGTACGGACGAAGTAAAGACGGAAAACAGTTCATTGGCGAGCATTTTGACCTCGGCGTCCGTAAGAGGAGCAAGAGCTCTCTTTTGCAGAAGGACCGCCTGATCCAGAGCCGTCGCCAGGACAGCCAAGGCCTCTTCCGGCGTTGAGACAAGATAGGCGTTCGTCGCTATCTGACTGGGCGCCAGGTCCATTTTTACCCGCGCATCGCGAATCCCACGTATGATATCCGCCGCGCTCCCGGAAAAATTCGTATAAGCACTACGCGTATAATTCTCTACTTCCATAACCGAAGAGAGCGGTTCACGATAGAGCTGCTCATACCAGCGAAGACGACTGCGACCGTTCAGCTCACTTCCGGTCACCTTGGCCCGGGTCCGATTCAGAACGGAACTGTTGTAACGCTTCCACTGGGCATAAAGATTGGTAACCCGACGCGTATTCATGGCCTTAACCAGGTCATCATACATTTCCGCCACAGCCAAGGCGGAGTTCGGATAGCCGAACAGGTCAATCGCTCGCGCTGGCACAACGGTCGCGGCAGGCGTGAAAACGTTTTTGATCCCTGTCGTATCGCTCGTGTGCGCCACCCCCTCCTGGTCCGGTGGTAGTACGACCTTGGCGTCGGGCGCGTCCTTATTCTCCGTCGTCGATAGAATGGCGTCTTCCGCAGGCGTGCTCTCGGAGTCGCTGGACGCCGCGGCTTCGGTACCTTCAGCGACGCCATCCTCAACAGCGTCATCCTCAGCGACGCCACTGGTAACAGCGCGGTCGTCGGTCATGGTCGTCTCATCGACAGACACAGCCTCGTCGGTCGCTTGCGAATCTTCCAGGTCGGCTTCTTCCGCCAAAGCCTGTTCCGCGTCACGCATGGCCAGTTCAATTCCCATCGAGACCGGCACTTCCCTGGCCGACACGGAACACGAGAGCGACTCCCAACACAAGAACAGGGACAAGGAGGCAGTGACAAACGACAACAAGCAACGGCTGAATTGCATGGTACCAAAACTCTTTCCGGGAACAAAACTCACATCTTTTCGCACATCCAATATGCTGTATTGTGTCGCCTTTGTCTCCCGTGCCTAACCGGACGGGGTAACCCTCCCTGGCAACAATACTACAGGGGACTAAATCGACATAACGGCAAGGCTATCTTAAAAGAATTGAGAAAAAAAACGTTATTCATTCGCGACGTCACTTCGTAAACGGTTTTTTCAGCGCAGCCATCATAATTTCCTGTCGATTATACTGAAGTTGTCGGACTTTTATCTTGTTGAATCCCCAACTTTCGACACGACGAATATAATCGGGAATATAGTTAGCAAGTTCCCAATTTAACAATTTTAACGTAAAGAGCAGTCCGCGCGCGTTTATGTCCGAACGCATAACAAGCTCCTCAAGCGTGCCGAGCGTATAGCTCGGGGCAACGTTCATGTCTGTAAAGAACCAGCGACTGTGCCGAAAAGTACGACGCCGCACTTGATTAATCCGGTTGCGAATGTGCTCAAAGCGCGGGTCGGCCAGGAGTTCCGGCGCCATGTCGGCCGGGTCGACGCCGAGGACCCGGGCACCGCGTGCCAGCAGGACCTGACAGCAGCCGCCAGGCGAGGAACCAATATCGACACATTGCGATTCCGGGTCAATGGGGAAATTGGCCCAGCGAAGCCCCTCTTCAAATTTCAGCCACGCGCGCGAAACCGCATTGTCCGGCTTAACGAAGGGCATGAGGCCCCCCGGAAACCGACTGTGAAAGTCCGATACGTGATGAACCCCGAGCCACCACTGATCCGGAGAAACGAGCACACAATCCAAACAGAGGTCGCCTCTTCTCGCCTCGGAGGAAAATTTCGGAGAAACTCCATTAGTAGACTCATCCCAAATCCCGGCTGGTGCAGTCCTTATAATCAGATTACGCACCTCCTGGGCCAGTGGCGTCAGGCCCGGTTCAAAGCCAGTCCGCCCGCAGTCCTCGCGGTCCGGCTCCCACACGTGTACGTTTTTTATATCTGTGACCTTAAGTCCCAGCCGCTCAACGGCCGCCGCAACGTGCCAGACCTCGCGAGCCATACCCACCGGCTCACCGCTCGTCTTCCCGACCACCTTACCCAGGCCCAGCGTCCTCGCTCGGGCAAAGACCGTTCTTAACGCTAATATGTCCCGCATCGCCGCGCCCGACGTAACTCCTTCGCCTGAAATAAGGTAGGTAAGAAACCCAGGCCTTGAAAAGGAGAATCGAAACGCAGGATGACGCCGCGCCATTTCCTCCTTGAGCACACGCGTCGCGCCTCGCTGACATGTTAAATAGATCGACTGCCGTTCTTTTTCCATCAATAACTCCCCTGCCGTGACTCTCTTGCGGGACCCCGCCTGCTCAAATTCTTATTCTATTGTATACTTATTATGAGGCTGGTGAAGGCCCGGTCCTGTTTCTTTAACGTTTTTTCAGGGGTTATGGATAAATAATGTCGGAGTTAGTAAAAGTTGGCTTAATTGGGTTTGGTACCATTGGTGCCGGAGTGGCAAAAATCCTCCTTAATAAGACAGACCGTCTGGCCGCGTCGATTGGCCGCCGGATCGAACTGGCCCGGATCTGCGATAAGGACATCTCCAGCGACCGGGGCGTTGATATCCCGGCAGGCGTGCTTACGAACGACCTGAACGACATTTTGAACGATCCGGAAATAACAATTGGAATAGAACTGATCGGCGGACTGGAGCCTGCCCGGACTTTTGTCCTCGCTTTGCTCGACGCTGGCAAAGATGTCGTTACGGCGAATAAGGCACTTCTGGCCAATCATGGCCCGGAACTCTTTGAGCACGCCCGCAAACTGGGCCGCACCATAGCCTTTGAAGCGGCGGTCGGAGGCGGTATTCCGGTCATTTCCTCCATAGCCACCTCACTTCAGGCAAATGAAATTGAATCGATTCTCGCTATTTTAAACGGTACGAGTAACTTTATTCTCTCACGCATGGAGCAGACAGGCGCCAATTATCACGACGCGCTCCGGGAAGCGCAGCAGAAGGGCTACGCGGAAGCGAATCCGGCCATGGACGTCGACGGGACCGACGCGGTGCAAAAGCTCTCCATCCTGTCGCAACTTGCCTTTGCCGCTCACGTTAACTGGAAGTCCGTATCACGCGTTGGGATTGATTGTGTCGACGCCATTGATATCCGTTTTGCCCGCGAACTGGCCTACAGTATTCGACTCATTGCCAGTGCGAAGCGAACGCAGGATGGTCTGGAGCTGAAAGTATCGCCGACGCTCGTTCCCTGTAGCTCACCCCTGGCGAAAGTCGACGACGCCTTTAATGCGATTCAGGTCGTAGGCGATTTCGTTGGCCCCGTCTTCTATCAAGGCTGGGGCGCGGGCCAGAAGCCGACCGCCTCGGCCGTGGTTAGCGACGTAATCGATACCGCACTGGGGCGCACGGCCATAACGTCAGCCTCGCTTCGCATGTGGAGTGGCGACCGTCCCGCGCTGGCCGTCCGGGATGCAGGCGAAATGGTATCAAAAGCCTATCTTCGTCTCATCGTCGACGATAAAAAAGGCGTTATGTCCGTTATTTCCGGGATTCTCGGCGAGTTCGATATTTCGATATCCTCCATGCTCCAGCCGGAAAAAGAGGCCGTCGACGAGCCGACCTATATGATTATTATGACGCACGCGACCAGCCAACGACGCTTACAGGAAGCGGTTGCCCGAATTCGCGGCCTGGACTTCGTTTACGGTGAACCCGTCTGCCTCGCCGTACAGGGCTAGCCGATTCGATATTGGCCTTTCGCCGCCGTTCCCGACTGCTCGCAGGTCGGGAACCAGCAATAACGTTTTGGGAACTGCCAACAACGAAAACGGAAGCCCAGCCAATCTGCATTGGATTCGCCCTAACGCCATCACAACCATTCCCCGGCGGCCTGTAAGGCCAGCACACCCTAGCCCGGGGCAAGGGAGCGCAGCGACCAACGCCCCGGGTCTGCGGTAGAAAATGAACATCGCCCTGTAAGGGCAGCACAAAACAGGCTCCTACGACCAGTCGCTCCCACGCGTAGAGCGCGACCGAGTTCGAAGCGGACCCTCTGCGCTCCCCCGCGAACTCTGCGTGCTATATAAATCCTGAACGTAGAACAGATTACGGACACCACACCCAGCCTTAAATGCCCTCTCATATTGACGGATTATTTTTTAGCGCGCAGGGGAACGCAGGGGGACGCGGAGGCGGCCGTGCCCGGGTTCGGAGGTGACCGGCCTGTGCTGGCCTTACAGGCCGGGGCGTTGTGGTTGTGATGGGCGAGTGGCGAATCGATGGCACATGGCGGTGAGAGGTTCTGGCACAGAACAACGCGATGCGGACACGTAAACGGACTCGAAGAAAATTGCTACGCTCTTTCTTCGAGACATTCCCCTCCAACGGGGGGGCTTGGCTTCGATGACCGGCGCGAGCGGTTGAATCGCGGGGGCGTGATTAAACGTAATGGTTATGCAGTTGGGGGGGATGTGTGTAAGGTGAGGTGGGGGTGATGAGTGTGGGATGAGGTGGTTTTTTTTCGTGGGGCGGACTTTTGAAAAGTCCCCCCACACCCCT
>JAUNSJ010000085.1 GCA_030539295.1 Planctomycetia bacterium
ACTCGAAGAAAATTGCTACGCTCTTTCTTCGAGACATTCCCCTCCAACGGGGGTGCTCGGCTTCGATGACCGGCGTGAGCGATTGAGTCGCGGGGGTGTGATTAAACATAATGGTTATGCGGTTGGAGAGGAATGTGTATAAGATGAGGTGGGGGATGATGAGTGGGCGGTGGGGTGATGAGGTGGTTTTTTTCGTGGGGCGGACTTTTGAAAAGTCCCCCCACACCCCTTCAAACTTATTTTAGTAGGCTTCGCCCTCCGTTTTCAAGCGTGTTTAGTAGGCTTCGCCCTCCAGGGGTAAGCCGGTCGGCAGTTCTTTTCGTCATAAGCGTGGCCTGCCAAATTGGCAGACAGTCGCACGGCCAAAGCTGTTGTCACGTGCGACCGCGGAACGGAAGTTCGTATTACGACTGAATTTATGCAAAAGCGTTTTTATTGGCACGAGATTTGCTTAATGGTAAGGATAAAGTGGCCTGTCGACGGAAAAACTGACAGTCTCCCTTGGCCGTCGTGAGGACGAGGTAGGTTCTCTCGGAGCTGAGGTTCCCCCAAATAGAACGAAAATGGAATCACCCTTTACAACTGGAGTTAATTGAAATGGCGAAAAAGAGTGCTTGTTCGGGTTCCCCCTGTGGCATGAAACTTCAACCTTTGGGCGACCGGGTCGTCGTGCGGCGCGATGAGTCGGAAGATCGGACCGCCGGCGGGATCTATCTGCCGGAATCCGCTAAGAACAAACCTGCCCGTGGCATAATAGTCAGCGTAGGCGACGGGCGACTGCTGGACGACGGAAGCCGGTCGAAATTTTCCGTGAAAGAAGGAGATCGGGTCATATTCCTCTCCTACGCGGGGGAAGAATTCAAGTTCGGCGATAATGAGCTGCTTCTGATGCGTGAGGGTGATATTCTAGCGGTCGTAAACTGACCTGTTAACGGGCCGAATCGTCGCTAAGAGTCGTCATCGGAAATAGATAGAGACACATAGAGAGAACAACAGAGATAACAGGAGAGTAAAAGAATTATGGCAAAAATGATAGCATTTGATCAGGAAGCGCGAGATTCCCTTCGTCGAGGCGTATCGAAACTGGCGCGTGCCGTTAAGGTAACGTTGGGTCCGCGCGGACGTAACGTGGTCATTCAAAAGAGTTTCGGCGTGCCGTTAGTAACGAAGGACGGGGTAACCGTAGCGAAGGAAATCGACCTGGAAGACACGTATGAGAATATGGGTGCCCGCATGGTGCGAGAAGCGGCGTCGAAGACGAGCGATGTCGTTGGCGACGGGACAACAACCGCAACGCTCATGGCCGAAGCGATTTTCAACGAAGGACTTAAAGCGGTCGTCGCCGGAATTAACCCGCTGCAAATGAAGACTGGTATGGATAAGGCCGTTCAGGATATTATCGATGAACTGCACAAAATGTCCGTTCCGGTCAAGGACAAGAAGGAAATTGCCCAAGTGGGGACAATTTCGGCTAATAACGACGCGGAAATCGGTCAACTTCTGGCCGACGCAATGGAAAAAGTCGGTAAAGACGGGGTCATAACCCTCGATGAAGGCAAGAGTCTCAAGACGGAAGTCGAACTCGTCGAAGGCATGCAGTTCGATCGCGGTTATCTTTCGCCGTATTTCGTAACGGACCCGCAGAAGATGGAATGCCTGCTGGAGAACGCGTATGTCCTGCTGTACGAGAAGAAGATCTCCAATATAAAGGACCTGATTCCCATTCTGGAAGCGGTCGTTAATTCGGGTCGTCCTCTGCTCATTATTGCGGAAGATATTGACGGAGAAGCCCTTGCGACTTTGGTTATTAACCGTCTTCGCGGGACCATGAAGGTCTGTGCGGTTAAGGCGCCCGGCTACGGCGATCGACGTAAGGCCATGCTCGAAGATATTGGCATACTGACCGGCGGTGAAGTCCTCTTTGAGAGCCTTGGCAAGAGCCTGGAATCGCTCCAGCTGACCGATCTGGGTACGGCCAAGAGCGTTATTGTGACGAAGGACACGACTACGATTATCGAAGGTGGCGGTAAGCCGGCGGAGATTAAGGCTCGCGTTGCCCAACTGCGTCGCGAGATAGAAAACGCGACCAGCGACTACGATAAGGAAAAGATGGAAGAGCGACTTGCGAAGTTGGCCGGCGGCGTTGCGAAGATTAACGTTGGTGCCGCTACGGAAGCGGAAATGAAGGAGAAGAAAGCTCGTGTCGACGACGCACTTCATGCAACGCGAGCGGCTGTTGAAGAAGGGATTCTGCCCGGCGGTGGCGTGGCACTCATGCGAGCGGCCGCCAACTGCAAAGGCGACGGCCTCACAAGCGACGAGAAAGTCGGCTACGATATTATTCGTCGTGCCTGTCGTGCACCTCTGGTCCAGATCGCGGACAATGCCGGTAAAGATGGAGGCGTCGTCGCGGAAAAAGTCAGTGAAGGCAAAGGGGCCTTCGGCTATAATGCCTTGACCGATACCTTTGAAGACTTGACCAAAGCCGGGGTTATTGATCCGGCCAAGGTGACCCGCTCGGCCTTGCAGAATGCGGCCAGTGTCGCCGGGCTCATGCTGACCAGTGACGCTCTGGTCGCCGATATTCCGAAAGAGGAAAAGGCCGCGCCTGCCATGCCGGAAGGTGGCATGTACTAAAAATACCCAGCGCCGGAGTCGTCCAGATTCCGAGTAAGCTCACCCACCGAGGGCGAAGCCTACTAAAAAAAGTTTGAAGGGGTGTGGGGGGACTTTTCAAA
>JAUNSJ010000023.1 GCA_030539295.1 Planctomycetia bacterium
GATGGCGTTAGGCAAATCACGAGATGGTGCGTTACGCGGGGGGTATGTTTTCGTTATTGCTGGGTCGGGCCCTGGCGAGCAGGCCCTCCCTATCTTCGCAAGAAAATTTGGCGCGCTCCCCCCGGGTTCATGCGCGGGTTGACAAGCTTCCATGTTCTTGTTATACTTAGTATGATGTTGAATATCCCTGCCTGAAGTTATTATGGGACGAATCTGATTATTCTTCCCAAGATGAATCACAAAAAAGAGTTAGGAGAAGTGTATGACTGAGAAGAGACGAATCTCGCGTCGGGGCTTTCTGGGTACGGCGGCCGCGTGTACCCTGCCACTATTTTTACCGGGCCGTATTCTTGGAAAGGACGGACAGTTTTCACCAAACGAAACGATAAACGTCGGACTTATCGGGTACGGTGTGCGGCGAAGTGAGGTCGGATTCCGACCGGGGGCAAAGTTTATCGCCATCTGCGATTGTGATACCCGCCGTATTCCAACGGACAACCCGGAAATTAAGGGCTTTCAGCACTATGAAGAGATGCTCGAAATGCCGGAACTCGACGCCGTCTCCATTGCCGCGCCGGATCATTGGCATACGCGTATGACGATCGATGCCTGTAAGGCAGGAAAAGACGTCTATTGCGAGAAGCCGCTGACCTTTTCTCTCATGGAAAGTCGCCAGATCGTTCAAGCGGCGCGGAAGTACAACCGTGTGGTCTCCAGCGGTTCGCAACGCGTTATGGAAGATTTTGGCCATTTTATTGCCCCAATCGTTATGTCAGGGGCGATAGGCGACGTGACCGATATCTATGCCGGTTGCGCCGGTCCGCCTTCGGAACGTACTTACGACGCGGAACCTGTTCCCGCTGAACTCGACTGGGACCGCTGGCTGGGTCAGGCTCCCTGGTTCGAATACAGTAAACGAGCGATACAGTGCATGACCTGGCGCTTCAATACGGTCTTTGGAACCGGAGGACTCGGTGACTGGGGCGGACACACGTTCGGCGGCGCTCTCTACTGCTGCGGTATGGACCACATTGCTCCGAAAGAAGTCTACGCGCCGCATTCCGAACGGAATCCGGAAGACGGGGTTGTCATCCTCATGGAAAATGGTGTTAAACTTCATCACGTGATTGGTCCCGCCTACGAATGCACTAAAATTGTGGGCACTCAAGGTACGTGTAACTTTACCGATATTGGCAACCTTCGTCCGCTGCATGCGGTGAATATTCGCCGATATCATGCGGGTCTTAAGACAATCGGCGACGATTTCCTCTACTGTATGCGACATCGACTTCGTCCGTTTCAGGATGTATTTTACGGAGCGAACGTTGCGGACTATGGGCACATGTGCAATATAGCGTACAAATACAAGCGAGACCTCGTTTGGGATAAGGAAAAGATGGAATTCGTTGGAGACCCGGAAGCGACGTCCATGGTCACACGCGTTCAGCGAGCCCCCTATACGATAGAAGTCTAAGAAGGAGAGAGTCCATGAAAAAAACATTTTTTATATTGATGTCGTTCGTCCTGCTCGTGGCGTTGTGGTCGGGAACCTGTCTGGCCGCTGAGTTTGGCGACCTGCTGACCCGGCTGAATTCCCGTGACTTTAGCGCGGAGATTAACACGTTAACGGGGACCGACGGCCCTTACGTTGGCGAGCAGACAAATCCGCACGCGCAAACCGTCATGTTCAAGGCACGCGATGAATTTCGTGCTCTGGTCGACGCGGCTCGCGGGTCCGCGGACAAGAGCGCGGAACTGTCCGCGTTTATTTTCGACGCACAGAAGCAGGAGGTCAGTAACGAGACGAAAATCTGGCTCATCCAACAGTTGCCCGCAACGGTAACAGTGGGTGACGTGCCTGCCCTGGAAGAGCTTCTTGCCAGTGACCAACAGGCGATTATTGCCGCGGCTGCGGCCGTTCTGGCGAAAATTCCGGGTCAGGAAGCACTTGACGCACTTACGCGATACGAAAGCAATCCGGACGTTAAGTCTGCGCTGGTCAGTCGCGTTGCGCCGGTCCCGGCCCTGAATCCCGACGAAACGGAGCTGCCGTTTGCCTTGCCGTATATCTCGGACGATGCTGTTGCGGAGTGGATGAAAGGTTACGATGCACTTTCCGAATTGCAAAAGATGCAAACACTGGCCGCACTGTCCGTTCGCGGTGATAAGAAGTACCGCAGCAAGGCTCTTGAAGCGATCGCGTCCGATTCTGCTGACCTGCAGTTGGCCGGGCTGGCCTCGCTGGAGAAACTCGGGGAGACAGCCGACCTGGACCTCATATTGGCACGGCACGAAAGTAATCGCGACCTCGTTATGGCCCTTTGCACTTTTATTGTGGCCGACGGCTTTGACGAAGCCTTGCGTACCAAGGCCATGACGACGGATAATGAGGCCTTATTCTCGGATTTGGCAACCATTCTCGTGAATCGGGGGATTGATCTGCGGGCAGACCTCTTTGCCCGGACTTTAGCGAAAGAATGCCCCAATCGTCTGGCTCTGCTCCGCATGTTGAGTAAGCTTGCGTCGAAAGACGACATTCCGAATTTAGTGGCCTCAACGGTGCTCATTCCGCGAGGGGCCGACCATGACGCGGCCGAGAATCTTATCGCCGCCTGCTGTGCCGGAGATGCAGCCCCGGTTATTGCTTTGCTCAATCAGTATCCCCCGGCTGTCCTCTATCCGATTATGGGTCGAACAGGCGGCGACGCGGCCAAGGAAGAACTGACCAAGGCCCTTGACACAGGTTCTGTGGAAACAAAGGCCCTTGCTATACGGGCCATTACGCTGTGGCCCAACGCCACGTTCGCTGACAAGATTATGACCATGCTGACCGACGGCAACTGCACCGACAGTCAAGCGGTATCCCTTTTGCGCTCGTACATACGAGTCATATCACTGCCAGACGACAAAATTGGTCTGACCTTAACCGCGGACGAGAAACTTGCGAATCTGAAAAACGCCTATGGCATGGCGAAACGCGTCGACGAGAAGCGTCTGGTCCTGTCCCGACTGGCCGCGAATCGCACGAATAATTCGCTTGCCTTTGCTCTGGAATGTGCTGCGGACCCCGAGGTTGCGGAAGCCGCCTATGCCGCTATTGCCGACCATGCTCACGACACCGGAATTCGCAATCGCTATCCGGAATTAACTCTTAAAGCTCTGGATCTGGTCCTCGAAAAATGCCAGAACAAGGACATTGTCGAGCGTGCCAAGGTCTATAAAGGCCGTATGCAGTAATAAAAACTGGTACGAAAAGAATAGCCAACCCTCGTTTTAAAACGAGGGCGAAGCCTGTTATCCGTTCCCGACGAGCAAACAGTCGGGAACGGCAAGCAAACCATCGCTGTCAGGGGCGTTGTTGCGTTTTCTGATCTTGTTTTTGTTTGCGGGCTTCGACAATATCGTCGGCCAGGGTTATGGCGAGTTCACCGTCGATATTAACGTCCTCATCAATCGCTGCGGCCGTTGGGACAGGCTGCGGATAAATCGTTTGTGTCGGATAGGCAAAATTAACATTCATCTTTTCCGCCAGTCGCAAGATATCGAGAATGAAGGTTGACCGGGCACGGTATTCGGCGGCACTGTCCGGTACGAGGAAAAAGCAGATGAGCAGAATATCGATGGACGAAGCCCCGAATTCACTCACCCAGACGTGAAACAGGTCCTTTCGCGTATTCGGATAGGAGACGATCAGTTCGCGTATCCCTTCACAGAAGGCCTCAATTTTATCCGGGGGGGTCTCGTAGGTTACCTGAATCAGCGTCTTGTAGCGACGGAACTGACGACGGCCCATATTATCTATGACCGCGGTCGTAAGAAAATTATTGGGAACGGTAACCAGGGAATTATAGAACGTGCGAATGCGTGTACTGCGCATACCGACCGATTCGACCTCGCCTTCGACGTTTCCGGTGAGAATCCAGTCGCCGATAACGAAAGGTCGATCCATGAGAACGGTAAGCGAGCCGAAGAAATTGGCAATGGTATTCTGTGCGGCCAGAGCTATGGCAATACCACCGATTCCCATACCACTAATCACCCCAATAGCGGAAAAGCCCATCATCTGAATCGCGACGATTACGGCGGCACAACCAACAATGACTTTCAAACTCCTGCGAAAGAGCGGGACGAGAATTTCGTCGATCTTCGTGTAATGTTTTTTAACGCGTGCGCGCAGGATTTCTGAAACAACGTCGGTAAGCCGAAACGCGGTCATCATGGACATGGCAAGCACGAGGAAATGAAGTGGCCAGCCGACCGCTTCCGCGATAAGGGGGGGAGGCTTAATCGCCAGGATTCCCGCGTACCAGACCATATAGGTTATCAGCCAGCCCATCGGGCGCCACGTATGTCGCGATATGTGGTACGCCAAGGGGTCACGCTGCAGAAGATGGAACGGGGCAAGTGTGACCAGATAGAGTAATTTCGCCGACACCTTACCGGCTATCATCCCGAGTATTATGGACACAAATAACGTTAACCACTGAATGTAGGACAAGCCCAATTGCTTCTTGAACCACCAGTCCTGCCATTGGATGGGATACGTGGACGTATTGACATAAGGCGGAAGTTCCTTAACGTCGTCGTACTGCTTGGCAAATTCGAGTACCGACTGCTCGGTCATAAGATAGAAGCCGTCCATCTTCTTTAAGACCAAAGGTGGACAATTCAGATTCGGCTGATAGGTATACTCCTCCATGGAATCGTCGTCGGGAATCGTATCCAGGTCGACCAGGGTTATTCGTGACAGGACGATCATGACGTAATAAGCGAGGAATTTTTTTTCATACTCGCTCATCTCTTCGTAGTCCACCAGATCAAAGGCGATTGAGGCGCGAAGATACTCGTTGAGTGTAAAGCACTGGACAAGGTAATCGAAGAGCTTTCGCGGAGTGCGTAAGTGTTTTCGGCGTTCGGTGAGCAGTTTTTCCGCATGTTCCGAAAGAGGGGCCGCCTCGGGGGGTGCAGGAGCGGTAGCGGGTGCGGGGGCATCGGCCGCATGCGATTCCTGTTCGGCCCGTTCCTGTTGGACCGGTTCCTCTTCAGTCGATTGCGTGTTTTTCGCAGGCGCGGGCGCCGGCTGCATAGGGACCGGGTGCGAGTCAGGAACAGATGCCTTTGCGGGCAGTGCCGGCGACTTCGACATGTTCGTCAGATTATCTGGTACTTCCTGACCGGGCGCCTGTGTGATTATTCCGGTCTGGCCAGGCACTAACAGAAGTAACAGGAGCAGGAAAACCCACTTGTATTTTTGCATTGTTTTAAACTCCCGGTTTGTCAGGGGTTATCTCGGCATCAGGAAAGGTATCAATCAGACGGGCGACGCAACGTTGCACAACCGACTCCGGAGCACTGGCCCCTGCGGTTATGACAATATGCTCGTGACCGGTAAGCCGGTCAAGCGGGATTTCCTCCGCGGTGTCAATAAGGAGAGCGTCACTCCCCTTTTCACGCGCCACTTCCAGAAGCCGCTGCGAGTTGGAACTGGTACGACTTCCGACGACGAGGACCAGGTCCGGAACAAAGGGAAGTCGGCGAATGGCGTCCTGATGCTCCTGCGTTGCTCGACATATTCCGCAATGATTGGGCACCATCAAGTGCGGAAAACGCTTACGCAGTGCGTCAAGCATATCGCGGCTGAATGAGGCCAGGAGCGTCGTCTGCATCAGGCAGACCAAAGGCACATGCTCCGGAGGCGACAGTCGCGCTATATCGTCTTGCGTCGAAACGAGTGACATCTGGTCAGGAGCTTCGCCAAGCGTACCGACCGCTTCGTCGTGCCCCGCGTAGCCGATAAAAATAATGTGGTAGCCCTTCTGTGCGTAGCTACGCACCTGACGGTGCAGACGCTGGACGAGAGGACAGGTCGCGTCGACGGTCGTCAGTCCACGGGCAGCCGCCTCGGCCCGCAATGCCGGTGAGACGCCATGCGCTGAAAAGAGCACCAGGGCGTCGTGGGGTACCTCGGCCAGCGAGTCCACAAACCTCACGCCTCGGGCGGTAAACGACTCCACAATCGTCTTATTGTGCACGATCTCATGATAGACACAAATTTGTGAATGGGACGTCGTCGTGAGTTCGGTCAGTATGTTCACCGCTCTCCGGACCCCGGAACAGAAACCGCGAGGTTGTGCCAGCGTAATCTGCAATTAAATCCAAGCTCCTTCTTGACCTCCGGACAGCCACTGCTTCATATCGTTGGCGCTACTGCGTCCGGCGCCCATGGCGAGTATGACCGTTGCGGCCCCGGTTACAATGTCTCCGCCTGCCCAAACGCCAGGCATATTCGTGCGTCCGGTCTCCGTGGCGGTAATATACCCCCGGGAACTCAAGCCGAGTTCCGGCGTCGACGCTGTCAGAAGAGGATTCGCCTTGGAGCCTGTAGCAACGATAACCAGGTCCGTCTCAACGACGTACTCTGAATCGGGTACAGGCACCGGCCGCCGCCGTCCCGACGCGTCCGGTTCACCCAAGGCCATCTTTTGCACCTTCATTTGCGTAACGCGCTGCTGGTCGTTGCCGATAAACTCGACCGGATTGGTGAGAAAGTGGAATTCGACGCCCTCCTCTTTCGCATGGTGCACTTCTTCCCCACGTGCTGGAAGCTCGTTTTCACTTCGCCGATAGATGATTTTAACCGACTTTGCGCCCAGTCGCAGGGCCGTTCGTGCCGCGTCCATGGCAACGTTGCCACCTCCGACAACGCAAACATGCTCGCCCCGCACGACAGGCGTATCGTATTGCGGGAAAAGATAGGCCTTCATTAAATTCGACCGAGTGAGGAATTCATTGGCCGAATAGACCCCGCTCAGGTCTTCGCCAGGCACGTTCAGGAACGCGGGCAGTCCGGCGCCAACCCCAATGTACAAAGCGTCGAATCCCTCTTCGTTGAGCAATTCATCGACCATAACGGTCCGCCCGACAATGGTGTTCAGCTCCATGGTAACGCCCAGCTTAACCAGATAATTGACTTCATGCTCAACGATATCTTTGGGCAGACGGAACTCCGGTATGCCGTACATAAGGACGCCGCCGGGCTTGTGAAAAGCTTCGAAAACGGTCACGTCGTAACCTGCCAGGGCCATATCGCCCGCCAGGGTCAAGCCGGCAGGTCCGGCGCCCACGACGGCAATGCGTTTGCCATTCTTTGCCGGGAGTTCCGGAACCGCGACCAGATTGTTCACGCGTTCATAATCGGCAACGAATCGTTCGCAACGTCCTATGGCAACCGGCTCCGACTTAATACCGAGAATGCACTTGCCTTCACACTGCTTCTCTTGCGGGCAGACACGACCACAAATTGCCGGGAACGCGTTCTTCTCTTTTATCTTTTTGGCCGCCTTGTCGAATTCGCCCTGGGCCACCAATTGGAGGAAGTCCGGAATGGGAACGTTCACCGGGCAGCCGGTAACACAACGCGGCTTCGCACAATGCAGGCATCGGGCGGCTTCTTTTTTTGCCATTTCCGGCAAATAACCGAGCGGAACCTCTTTAAAATTATGGGCACGAACTTTCGGGTCCTGTTCCGGCATGGCCGTTCGCCCAACTCGCTTTTGTTCGCTTTGCTGCTGTTCCTGACTCATTTTTGCACCTCCATACCGGCCTGTTGTACGTAGCGGTCGAGTGAGCACTTTTCCGCTTCGCAGTAGGTCTTTTGCCGCGACATAAGCAGATTCCAATCGACGGCAAAGGCATCGAATTCCGGGCCGTCCACACAAGTAAATTTCGTCTCGCCCCCGATACGGACGCGACATCCGCCGCACATTCCGGTCCCATCAATCATAATGGAATTCAGACTGGCAACAGCAGGCACGTTGTACGGCTGCGCGGTGAGTGTACAGAATTTCATCATAACAGCGGGGCCGATCGTATAAATACATCGGACGGCGGCGGGGTCATTCTCGTGGTCACGATTGGCTTCGAGCAGTTCTTTGAGCGGTTCGGTCACCAGGGCCTTGCGTCCGGCAGAACCATCGTCGGTCGTTATAATGTGCTCGTCGCATATCGCGGCCGCCTTTTCCGTCCAAAACAGAAGGTCTTTATTACGCGAACCCTGAATGATGATCACTCGGTGCCCCTTTTCCTTAAAGGCCCTCGCGATCGGATAGATGGGCGCTATGCCAACGCCACCGGCAACCATAATGACCGTCCCTTGCGGAACGTCCAGCTCGCTGGCGTGTCCGAGTGGGCCAATCATGGCGAAAAGAGAATCGCCTTCTGCCAGGCGGACCAGTTTTCGGGTCGACGTGCCAATCGCCATAACGACCAGCGTTATGGTTCCTTTCTCGCGGTCGAAGTCGGCTACCGTAAGGGGAATACGTTCGCCACGTTCATCGGCCATAACAATAACGAAGTGGCCCGGCTGCGCTTTGCGAGCCAGGCGCGGATGATAGACCACCATCTCATAGATGGAAGGTACCAGCATGGTGTTTTTTAGAATTGGAATCATTTGAGTTGTCAGGCGGCGTGTCCCGCCCCGAACAGGGGTTATAAAATACTTTCAAGCAGGAGCCTCATTTTACGCATCTCACTCTCCTGATTCAGGTCAGGCAGGGGAGCCAGATCCACACATAAGGCCTTGTTATAGTGCACCTTATGTAATTGTACGACCAGTTTGCCATATTCCTGGACCCCCTGGCCAATCTGAACCTGGAACGCGCTGGTCGTTGTGTCTCGCAAGCGAATATGTGATACGTACGGCATAACGGAGTCGAATTCCACCGCTTTCTTCTTGCCGAAAATGAACCAGGAAGGATCCAGCGCAATTTTTAAATTCGTTAGCGACCGGCACATACTGCAAATCGACTCGGGCATTTCCGTAAAACGACCCGCTTCCGTAAGTACAGCCACAAGCAGTCCGTTTTCCACACCAATTCGCGTAAGTCGTGACAACCGCTCAACTTCTTCATTGTAGGGGGTGCCAAGCTGGGCACTACGCACGATAATCAAAGCCACTTTGATTCGTTTGGCTAGCTGACTGCACAGATTGAATTTCTGTTGAAAATAGGGGTCGTCCGGCTCAATATCGAGGAACAGGGAACAAGGGACAATCGAACGATTTGAGAGACATAGTCTCGTCATTAAATCAGGATCAGCGGCGATCCATTCGGGATGTAGATCGTTTGTGCGGTTACCGAGTACAATTTCGGTAGCCGTGTATTCCAGATCCGCCAATTTATCCAGACAACGGTCCAAAGGCAATTCCGGAAAACATCTGCTCGACGCGGCTACAAACACGTGTATTCTCCTTATTTTGATTGCTCGGCTCGGGAAATCACTGTGGGAGCATCGACAACCGTGCCATGCTCACCACATCTTGAGTATACCAGAAAAAAGTCTTTTTTCAAGTGGAAAAACGACCACCGATTAATCGATAATTTTCGTTATGGCATATTCAATAATCCCACGCGCGCCCGCGGCCTTGAGCTGCGGGATGAGCGTCCGGGCCATATCCTGATTGATAATGGTCGTCACGTCGAGCCAATCGGGATCGGACAGTGGGGCGACAGTGGGCTTCTGTAGCGCCGGAATAATCTTTAAAATCTCTTCCAGTCTTGCCTTAGGAACGTTCATCATCATGGCGACCATTCCTTCGGCGGCCATGGTCGCTTTAAGCATGATAACGATGTCGTTAATCTTCTTAACCTTCCACGGGTCGGTCAACGCTTTTTTGTTGGCAATGAACCGGGTGGTACTTTGGAGTATTTCGTCCACGATTCGGAGATTGTTCGCACGCAAGGAACTTCCGGTCTCGGTTACTTCGACGATGGCATCGGCCAGCTTGGGCGGCTTGACCTCGGTTGCACCCCAACTGAATTCCACAATCGCATCGACCCCATGACGCGCTAAATAGCGCTTGGTCAGTCCGACCGCTTCCGTCGCAATTCGTTTGCCACGAAGGTCTTCCACCGTTTGAACCGGCGAATTCTCGGGCACACAAAGCACCCAGCGCACCGGACGACGCGAAACCTTCGAGAACCGAAGTTCCGCTACTTCTTCCACGTCCGCGCCCGTTTCTTCGATCCAGTCGTGACCGGTCAAGCCGGCATCAAGGACGCCGTTTTCCACATAGCGGGCCATCTCTTGGGCCCGTATGAGCATGCACTCGATTTCCTCGTCATCAATGGACGGAAAATAGCTCCTCTTCTCGACCGTAATCGTAAAACCGCTACGACGGAACAATTCGATCGTGGCGTCCTGAAGACTGCCTGCCGGAATTCCCAATTTCAGTATGTTGCCGGTTGCCATATTCGTTTCCTTTTCTCCTGGCGACGAACGAAGTTCCAACCCGGTACCTTGGGCAGGACTTTGCGATTCGATTACCAGATGCGGTTATTTCTTTTTGTATACAACTTGCGGATCAAAAACCCGGTCGCCAACGATTCGGTGGCCCGTTGGCGTTATCTGGCGGAAGAAGCAGCTCTTATAGCCTTCGTGACAGGCGGCGCCACCTATCTGCTCAACGCGAATCAGGGCTGTATCTTCGTCACAGTCCAGAAAAATCGACTTAACGAGCTGGACATTACCGCTTTCCTCGCCTTTTCGCCACAGTTTATTCCGGCTGCGGCTAAAATAGACAGCGCGACCGGTGGACAACGTCTCTTGCCACGCCTCTTCGTTCATATACGCCATCATGAGAACATCGCCGGTTGCGTCATCTTGAGCGACCACGGGCAAGAGGCCTCCGCATTTCTCAAAGTTCGGATATATCGTCTGTTGGGACTCGTTCATAGTGCGACTCGATTCCGGGGGTTATTTATTACCGATACTCGTTTTACTGTTCTTTAGCCTGACTCTCAAAAAACACGCGAGATCAGTGCCAAAATGGAAAGAACGGTGCTGACCGCGCAATAGCGGCGTGAAACACTCCTTCCAATTAGGTCAATTATACCCCAAGCGAGAATTAGGGCAAGGGAGGGTCTGCTTGCCGTTCCGGATACTTGATTTCTCACGGCAATATAGTATAATGAGAGCGGAGAAACGAATGGGGTTGAAGAACGTTGCAAAATGAAGTAACTTTACCAGTGCAAAGTCCGGGCGATTCGACGTCTCCCGAAATGCAGAAAGCGTGCCATGACTTCCGATAGAATGAAATATGCAATATTAATACCAGACGGGTTTGCCGACGAACCGATTGACTCTCTGGATGGGCAAACGCCCATGGCCTGGGCCAAGACCCCGCACCTGGACGCACTGGCGGCCTCGGCGGTGATCGGGCGAACGATGAACACGCCGGATGGCTTCGTGCCAGGGTCGGATGTTGCAACGCTCTGTCTGCTCGGCTACGCCCCGGCCGAGGTCTATACGGGCCGTGCCCCGCTTGAGGCGGCCGCGCAGGGAATCGAGATGGGGCCAGACGACTGGGCTTTCCGTTGCAATCTGGTTACCTTGGGCGATGGACTCATGAAAAGTTTTACTGCCGACCATGTCTCTTCCCGGGAAGCCGCGGCACTACTGAAAACCGCCAATGAAGTGGTTGCTCCGCTCTGGAATGAGCTGGTGGGCCGATACGCGGTCCATGCTGACGCGTGTCGTGGAACGATCGAATTTCTGCCTGGCGTTAGCTATCGGAATCTCATGCTCTTTCGTCCGGAACGGCCTGGTCTGCTCCCGTTTGCCGACTTGATGACATTTCCTCCCCACGACTACACCGACCAAAAATTCAATCAGGCGCTCCCTGCCAACGGCGAATCCCAGCTCATCCGGCAGCTCATGCTGCGACTGGCATCCGTCTTTCTGCCGAGTGGAGTCAATAAAGAACGAGTGGCAAGCGGGAAGTTACCCGCAACAGACGCCTGGCTTTGGGGGCAAGGGAAACGACCGGGCCTGGTCCCATTTGCGTCCCGTTTCAACGGAGTTCGCGGCGCCATGATAACCGCCGTTGATCTGCTCAAAGGAATCGCACGTGGCATCGGCTGGGATTCTATTCCCGTCCCGGGTATAACCGGATATGTGGATACAGACTACGCGGCAAAAGGACGCTATGCGGCTACGGCTCTGGACAAGTACGACCTGGTCTGCGTTCACGTTGAGGCAACAGACGAAGCCTCCCATGAAGGCAGTCTGGAGAAGAAAATTGATGCCTTGGAAGCCATTGACCGGGAGATCGTTCCGCAACTTGTAAAAAAATTGCAAACGTACGACCACTGGCGACTGCTTGTACTCCCGGACCATGCGACGCCTGTCCGAACAAAAACGCACGCACGAGGATATGTCCCCTTTATGGCCGTCGGTTCCGATCTGACCGGAACGGAGCCGGGCCAAACGTTTAACGAGTCGACAGCGGCCAGAAGCCCTCTTTGCTTTGACCAGGGGCCTGACCTCATGCCGTGGTTCCTCCAATCGAGCGGAGAATGACTCGCTTGACCCCACAAGCCAACGACCGAATTCACTCGGGCTTTCCCGTACTTATCGCGTTAGCGTGGGAAGGCCGCCGAAGTGAAACGCGTCTTGCCTGCACGTATACGTTCACCCCGGAGCCGCTATGGAACTGAAATACTTCGACTGGCAAGGGCCTGCGTTCCTGGAACGCGTCGCGAGAACCCTGATCGCTCGCTATCGGGTGGGTTCCCGACTGGATTTCAGTTCCGTAATAATCGCCATGCCAGGCAGTCATGCGCTCAAGCGTCTTGAACGCTGTCTGGTGCGTTTGACGCAGGAGCTGGCGGACGCGGGCGAAATTTCGCACGACTGGTATCCGCCGAATCTCATTACGGTTGGTGCCCTACCCACGCTTTTATATCCTCAGAAACGACCTCTGGCCGGAAATGTCACCCAGGCATTCGTGTGGCAGGCTGTGCTCCGTGAGTTTGCTGACCAGAAGCCGGAACAGCTTAAGAAGCTCATACCAGGCGGGCTTTCGGGTGACCTCGTCCAGGAGATGGACTTCGGTCGCATGCTCGCGGTCCTGCATCGGGAACTGGCGGCCGAAGAGAAACAGTTTGCCGATGTGGCACGTGAGCAGACCAGTCTCGGAATCAATCCCGAAATTGAGCGGTGGCTCACTTTGCAAGACTTGCAAAATGGATACCTTAAGCGACTTGAAGAGGTTCATCTCTGGGATATGCAGACGGCCAATCTTGTCGCTGTTCAAAAAAAAGAATGTCAAACGGAGCAAGAGGTCTATCTTCTCGGAGCTGTCGACCTGAATAAATTGCAAAAAAAGATACTTCAAGAGATAGAATCGCACGTGCACATTTTTGTCTATGCGCCGGAATCGGAACGCGACCGGTTCGACGAATTCGGGTGCGTGCGTCCGGACGCCTGGCAGGATTGCTCCTTTCCGATCGACGATTCGCAGATAACCGCGGCGGACTCCGTGGGTCAGGAAGCGACGCTCGTCGCCGACTGGCTCTTTCCCGACGAGGTGGCTTTAGATGAGACGATGCGGAGTCAGCGTCTGGAGAATACGGCCTTGTGTATTCCCAACGAAAGCCAGGAAGAATTTCTTCCTTTTCTGGAAGAGGAATTATCTCCGCTTGGCATTGCCGTGACTCCGCCGGGCGGTTCGGCTATGCGAAAGAATCGCGTCTATAAGCTCCTTGAAGTCGCTGCAAGTTGGATTCGGTCCCGGACATTTAAAGCCTTTAGCGACCTTGTGCGTCATCCCGACGTCGAGCTGTATCTCCTTCGCCACTGGTCGGAAGGGCCCGATCCGGAACTTGTGCCTGGCGACTGGCTTTCCGAACTGGACGAATTACAGGAGAACTCACTTCCGGAATATCTTGACTTTAACTGGTATAAGCATTTGTGCCTTCACGAAGTCGGTCGCGAGCTTGCCCCTGCTTCCGAGGAGGAAGAAGAGGATGAGTCTCTTGCGTCTGTAACGTCAAATTCGCAGAACGAGAATAACAACTCCCGAGAATTCACTTTTGTGCAACTGGCACATGTAGCTGTCCTGATAGAGGATTTATTTCAACCTTTTTTCACAGTGGGTCACGACTCTCTGCTGCGTCGACGTGAGCGACCGGATCGCGACGGGACACACGGTCACAAGGCGGAGGCTACTGAACCCGACACAATCAGCAGTCTGCGAGAGGCACTACAGGCCGCGACTCGCGTCTGGTTCCAGACAGAGGAATGCTTTAAGACCCTGCTTCCCTGGTGCTCCTGTCTCTCCGAGTTCTTAAATCGGGTCTATAACACCGCGGGATGGAACGCCGATAATCTGCCCGAAGTTTCGTTCCTGGCCGACGACCACGATAATGATACTATACTGGCCCTGCATCAGGTTCGTGACGGGCTGAAAAATGTATTTCAGGTCTTCGATGAATTTGCGCAGGTGCCAGCGTCGCTTCAAACGGCAATTCCAGGCTCAACGTTTGTCGGACTGCTGCTCTCCTGTCTTACCCGTGGGCAGATAAGCGGAATTCGCCGCAAGCAGGAAATCAAACTCACGGGCTGGCTCGACGCCGCTTTGGACGACTCGCCCCAGCTCGCCATTGTCGGAATGAACGAAGGCCGCATTCCGTCTTCTCAAAGTGAAGACCTCTTTCTGCCCGACTCCATACGTGGCAAACTCGTACTCAACGACAGCAGGGCACGAATTGCGCGCGATGCCTATGTTCTTACAGCAATTTGTCACGGTCGTCCGAACGTTCACTTCTTCTTCGAGCGTCGTTCACTCGCAGGCGATGAATTGCTCCCGAGTCGGTTCCTGCTGACCGCTGACCCGGAGCGGATCCCGGAGCGCATTTGCCTCTTTTTCCCCGAGGACTCGACGCCTGATGTTGTGCCGGCCGGTTTTGTTACGCAACAGGGTCCTTCAAGCGGGCCGGATACACTGCAAGTCGAAGACGTCTTTCAGCCGCCTGTGCTGCGTATGTCGGGTCCGGAACCGAAGTCGATGCGTGTTACCGAGTTCAAAGAATTTCTGGAATCGCCTTATATCTATTTCCTGACGCGACAATTGCAACTCGTGCGACGTCGTGATAATGCGTTGGAAATGAAGGCCACAACAACCGGTAATATTGTCCACGATATCCTCTTCCACTTCGCGCAGGATGAGAACATGAAACATTGTACAGACGAGAAAGTGCTGTTCGATTTTCTTTCCACGCGACTCGACCGTCTCGCGGCGGGAATCTTCGGACGCAATGCAACGGCACTACTCCCAATTCAGATAGAGCAGTTGCGGCGACGTCTATGGCGATTCGCGAAATGGCAAGCTTCGTGGACCGCACGCGGCAATATGATTTTCTTTTGTGAAAAATCTCCCTCGAACAGTGTTCGACTGATCGTCGACGGTGTGGCCACAACAATCAGGGGACGCATTGACCGAATCGATTACAACATTTCAGAAAATCGCTGGTACGTCTTCGACTATAAAACATTTAGCTCCTGGAAACAGGGCAAAGGGAAAAAAGATCAACTGCCGCCGGGCGAGTGCCTCTTCTCCGATTGCTACGGTAATACGGTCGACCTGCGTCACCGTTCCGGCCCCAAAGAACAGCCTTGGTCCGACCTGCAGCTCCCTTTGTACCGGTTGCTCTTTCAGACGCTCATGCGTGAGCATCAGTATGAACTTTCGCCCGAACAGCTTAAAGCCCCCGTCTCACTGGGCTACATTGTCTTGCCGGTCGATTCTGAAACCATGGCTCTTGGCGCGCCGTGGAACGACCTGGAATTTAACGACGCAATCGGAATTGCTCACTGGGTTATACAAGTCATTCGCCGCCTCTGGCGGGTCGGAGTCGATCCGCGTGGGGTCCTTGACGAAAACTATCCCGAACGTGGTCTTATTCTCGACGAAAAACTTCCGGACTATCTTAAATCCGAATTTAGCGGCATTACAGGTCTGTTCGCCTCGAACTGGAATACAAGTAAGCGGGATGTGCCGCGCGAATAGCCCGGATTTCATCGAACCCCGATTCTTTGACACAAGGACTCCGCACTGTACTGCGCAAAAAAGTGAAAATTGTGCAACGCGCGCAACGTGTTCTCGGTCTATCCGTTCTCACGTGTTAGATCTGTCAGCATAGGGAGCAGACGTGTAATACCCTCTTGTGTTGAATTGATCTCACCGTCCAACTGCCAGCGATAAGCGGTCGTTAGCAGTTCGCCAAATTGAACTCCGGGCCGCACACCCAATTCAATTAAATGGCGGCCGAGCACATAAGGGCGCTGCGGCTCCCGCATAACAGCACACCTCTTCGCCACAAGCAGCCAGGACGCCAAATCAAATTGCGGCCCGGTCGTGCCCCCAAAATACTCATCGCGTGCCCGTCGGCACGACGCTTGCAAACAGCACCAGAGCAAAACACTCGACGGCGCTACCCGATGCGCCAGGTGACGCGCGTTGCGCGGCGTGGGACGCCAACCGTCGGGAAGTTCACAGGACTCACTACTTGCCCGTACTAAGGCCTCTACCTGCTTCGTTACACGAACAGGAGCTTTCAGCCTGTTCAAAAATTTGCATGTCTGTGTGGCCGAAGAGACACCGCCTTCCGCCTCTCCTGATTCCAGGCCCAACGATGCCAGCAAGAGGACCTGTCGCTCGTCGTCGGTAATCGACTCGGGCTCATCAAGCTCATCATTCAACTCGTCAATAACGTTCGCAAGAAGATCACACCGCCGCTTGGTCCGCTGCCAACAGGGAATCGCGTCACTGTTAACAAAAACACTCAGTTCCGGAAAACAGTCCAGCCAGCCACACTGTTCCAGAACGGCAAGTCCTTTTGAAGGATAGCGACCCTGTCTCGCCCATTTTTGCCATTCGTCCCAGAGCCGTTCCGCCGATAAGGTAGGGAATTCACTTCGCACCTCGCGACACATCTCCAGCGTTCGCGATTCCACACTAAACCCAAATCGCGACGCAAACTGCATAGCGCGCAGGACCCGCAGTGGGTCGTCCTTAAATGCTGCGGAACAGGCACGCAAAATCCCATTCGCAAGGTCATGCTGCCCGCCATACAAATCCACAAGAGAACCGTCGATTCGCATGCCCATGGCGTTAATCGTAAAGTCTCGACGGGCAAAGGCTTCGTCAAGCGAAAGTGTGGGAATCGACTCAACGGCGAACCCCTTGTGACCGCTGCCCATTTTCGACTCGCGTCGCGGCAAGGAAATGTCGATTGTACTGCCGACCTTCAGGACCCCGAAACTGCGACCCACAAGATTTACCGGTAGGTGGGGACGCAACGCATTAATAATCGCGTCGCAACTTAAACCATACACTTCTATATCAATGTCCTTCGAAGGGCGTGACATTAAATAATCGCGGACAACGCCGCCGACCACGAGAATGTCCGTTGCGCCAGCCGCCTGTAAAAGAGAAAATATTTTGCGAACTTTACTGTTAAATATCGTCACTGACATGCTGCCACAGATCCTGTAAAACCTCACTGCCTGTTGCGTTCAAAGTCGCCGGCAGTCCTTCTTGCGGGGTAAGCTCTAACAGCGGAATTATCGAACGACTCTTGACGCCTTCCGACGAGCGTTCCTCGCCGGACGCCTCTTGCTCGCAGCGTACCAGACTCGCACGTGCTATGTGCCCCTTAATGCCACAGGCAAGACGCCACGCAATCGTCTCGCCGTCCGAAGCGGGTTCCTCGAGCGACATTAAGAGCGACCCATCCGTCAACTCAAGTCGCCAGCGTGCAGCCGGCACGGAAGTCGCCCGGTTCGCCTCCTCCTTCTTAAAGACCAGACCATAGATTTTCCCAAGTGAAATTTTCATGCCTTCTTCTCCCAAAGGCACAAATTCTACTTTTCCCTCGTGCACTTTGTGCAACGTTCCCTCAAACGTCTCCAGTTCACCGCCGGACGATAGGACGATAGCGTCGCTCTTCCCGTCCTCCGCAACCAGAGTTCGCCAGGCCGAATCCACTTGGACGTCCTCGGTCGTGGTACTAACGCGAACCGCGACGACCGGAAGTGGCCAACGAACGAAAGCACACATCGAACCCTCGTCTGTTATTAAGGTCGTACCTGGCGCTGACAGCTGCCCGGAACAGAGGAAACGTCCGACGTTTTTAGAGTCCAACGCCCCCTCTTTATCATCATAGGGGGACAAGGCCAACGAATCGACCGCAATGGAACTGCCTTCGTTAAGGTACAGGAAACATCGCAACGATTCTTCCGAAAGGACCGAATGAACGTTGACAAAAAAAGCCACAAGGAGCAGGAGTCGTGGGAGCCAAGACGTCAGACTCCCCTTGATACAGAGTTCGAAAAACGAAAGATACTTTGTGAAAGAGAGCAGCGGCAAACCATTCATCTTCGGAACTCCGAAAAGAGAAAGGACCTGAGGCAAAGCGGGGCAAGGTAGGGAAAGATTTTTGCTTCACCCCAGGTCAATTGCTAAAAACTAGTTGTTTTCGCCAGGCAACTTAAAGAGAGGACCGGAACTGTCGCCGGTACCGCCACGAAGCGTTTCCGGATTGACAGCTGCCGGATTCGCCGCTTGTTCCGCAGCTTCCTCCGCCGCTTGTTCCGCAGCCTGCTCTTCCGTCCATTCGGCTCGCTTACGCGACAAACCTATCTTACGTTCATCCGGGTCAACGCGAAGAACCTTAACTTCGATCTCCTCGCCAACTTTGACAATGTCTTCCGGATTCTCGACCTTGTGATTCGCCAGCTCCGAAATGTGCAGAAGACCTTCCAGATCCTGCTCCAGACTCACGAAGACGCCAAAGTTGGTAATCTTCGTTACTTTGCCCTTGACCAGCTGACCGGCCTGATATTTTTCAGGAATGCGGGTTGCCCACGGATCTTCCGTCAACTGCTTCAGACCGAGCGCGATACGGCGCGCCTTCTTGTCTACCGAAAGCACCTTGCAGTTAATCTGCTTGCCCTTGGTTACGACTTCGTTCGGATGCGTAATTTTCCGGACCCAACTCATATCGCTTACATGAAGTAAACCATCGATGCCTTCTTCAATTTCAATAAAGGCACCGTAATTCGTCAGATTTCGGACCACGCCGGTAACCTCGGAACCTACTGGATACTTCTCGTCCACGGTCTTCCACGGATTGTCCGTCGTTTGCTTAATGCCAAGAGAGATTTCCTGCTTCTCTTTATTAATGGAGAGGACAACAACTTCGACTTCGTCGCCCACAGAAAGAATCTCGTTCGGATGACTGATGCGTTTCGTCCACGACATTTCACTAATGTGAACCAGGCCTTCAACGCCCTCTTCCAGCTTAATAAAGGCCCCGTAACTCATAACGTTAACGACCGTACCGTTGACCTTTGCGCCCACGGGATATTTCTCGTCAATATTGGTCCAGGGACTTTCCGTCTTCTGCTTAAGACCAAGAGAGATTTTTTCCTTCTCGTAGTCGATATGCAGAATCTTGACCTCAATCTGCTGGTCAATGGCAACAACTTCCTTCGGGTCGGTAATACGTCCCCAACTCATATCCGTTATGTGGAGCAAACCGTCGATACCACCCAGGTCGATAAAGGCACCGAACTCGGCAATGTTCTTAATGGTACCAGTGCGAATCTGGCCGACTTCAAGCTCGTGGAGCAAGGCATTCTTCTTCTCGGCTCGTTCCTTCTCAATCAAGGCACGTCGACTGACAACGATATTGCGTCGGGTCTCGTCGATTTTAAGAATAACACACTTGATCGGCTTGCCAATAAATTCACTAATATCAGAGGGGCGTCGCACATCGACCTGACTGGCCGGCAGAAAGACATGAACGCCAATGTCGACCAGGAGACCGCCTTTGATCTTCTTGGTGACCATACCGTCGACCACGTCGCCTTCTTTGACCTTCTCCATCATCTTCATCCAGGCTTCGATCTTCGCGGCTTTTCGCTTGCTCAACGCAATCATGCCCTTCGACGCTTCTTCGCCTGTCATGGTCTCTTCCAGCTCTTCGATAAGAACTTTGACCATTTCACCCGGCTTGGGAGGCTCTTCCCCCTCTTCCCATTCCGAAAGTGGAATCTGTCCCTCACTCTTGTAGCCTACGTCTACAATGACAAATTCCTTCTCAATACGGACAATGCGTCCGTCAACTATCTGATTGGGGGTTATTTCACTCTCAAATGTATAGACATCAGCAATATCGCCACTGTCAATACTCTCCTCAAGTTCCTTTGCCCAATCTTCTTCATTAAGGTCCAGACCACGAATCAGGTTTCGATTAACCACAATACATTTCCCATAGTTTCAAGGTTGATTTGACCGAATTTTCAATTGGCGAAACACAGCCTGGATGAGCCACCTGGTAAAGTGGGCAAAACCAAGTTATGTACCATAAATTAAAAATTCCCGACAAATTACAACGAACATTACAATAAACAACTCGCCTGCGGCACGCTCCGCGGGTCGCCCTGCCCTCATTTGTGATCTTAAGTACCATATTCCCCACGCAAAAAGGGCAAAAAGACTCTTTTTGCGAAATAGGGAGATAGTTACCCAAGTCTAAATCAGGTCTATTCATTATATTTCCAGTCCTATAAAAAGCAAGGGGGAGCAAAAAAAATCGCCTTTTTAATAAGATTTTCAAAAAAATCTCCAATTTGTACTTGAAATTTTCTCCAAATCGTGTGATAATACTAATAGAGAGTTACCTTCCACTCAAAAAAATATTAACCTGCCTGAATCAAGGAGCTTCCTGATGAAAATCATGATATCCATCGTCACCTTCCTCATGCTGGCCTCGTTTGCTGTTGCCCAGGAATATAAAGGTCCGGTTGCCATTTGTCCGTCGAGCGATGGGGCTGTCCTTTACGTGCTCAATCGCGATTCCGCGGAAATCGCTGTTGTCGATGTTGCTACCGCGGCTGTGCTGCGAAGTTTTCAGCTTCCAGTCATTCCGAACGACATGGCCTTGGCCCCGGATGGCAAGACGCTCTACGTTGGGCTTGGGGAGTATCAAGGCAAAGTCGTTGCGGTTAATACAGAAGATGGGGCCATTCGGGCCGAAGTCACGACCGGGCACACGCCCACCGGCATAACCGTATCCGCCGACGGGACAAGAGTTTACGCCTGTCTCCGCTTCGACACAAAGGTGGCAGAGTACGACGCGGCGTCCCTGACCGAACTTCGCCGTATGGCTGCACTTCACGAGCCGATCGATTCTGTTATAACTCCCGACGGTAAATGGCTTTACGTGGCGAACTTCCTGCCGCACGACCATTCTGACGGTGCCGATGTTGCCGCTGAAATCACCGCTATACTCCTGGCCGATGGCTCTTCCAAAAATATTCGGCTGCCTAACGGAAGCTCCAGTATGCACGGCATAGCCATTTCGCCCGACGGGAAGTATGTCTATACAACGGCCATTCTTGCCCGATATCAATTGCCAACGACCCAGCTCGAACGCGGCTGGATGAATACCAATGGGTTCAGTATCATAGATGCCCAGAATGCCGAATTTGTCAATACGGTCTTGCTCGACGACGTTGACCTCGGGGCTGCCAATCCGTGGCCGATCTGCGTTTCGCCTGATAATAAGAAGGTCTTCGTGGGTCTGGCTGGCACGCATGAATTGTGCATTGTCGATATAGAAAAGGCCATGGAAAAGCTTGCCTCCATGCCGCACAGTGCCGATCTGGTTCAAGACGGGGCGTCGACCACTTCAACGAAAACGGTAGAAGGCGTGCCACAGGACCTCGCCTTTTTGGTCGGCATGAAGCAGCGTATCCGACTTAAGGGGAAAGCTCCCCGCTCCATTGCTGTTATTGGCGATCAGGTCTATCTCGGTATGTATTTTGACGATACGATCGTCGCGGTTAATACATCTGCCCGACGTCCAAAGGCGAAGGAATTCGTCGCGCTTGGGCCCAAGCCGGAAATGACCGCGGCGCGACGGGGCGAACTCTACTGGCACGACGCGTCCCTCTGCTTCCAGCATTGGCAAAGTTGTGCCAGTTGCCATCCGGACGCTCGAACCGACGCCTTGAACTGGGACCTGCTCAACGACGGAATCGGCAATCCGAAAAACGCCAAGAGCATGCTCTTCTCCATCAGTTCCCCGCCTGCAATGTGGCATGGGGTTCGTGCTACCGCGGAAGTCGCTGTCAGGACAGGCTTTAAGCACATTCTCTTCTCCGTTCGACCGGAGCAGGATTATCTCGATATTGAAGAGTACATCAAGGCCATGAAGCCGTTGCCCAGTCCCTACCTGGTCAATGGTCAGTTAAGTGAATCGGCCCAGCGTGGCAAAGTCCTCTTCGAAAGCGAACGATTGAACTGCATTCAATGTCATTGTGGCGAGCACTATACCGACATGAAAATGCATGACGTCGGTTCTCGCGCCAGCTACGATTCGCTCGACAGTTTCGATACACCTTCGCTGAACGAACTCTGGCGTACCTCGCCTTACATGCACGACGGCCGATTCGTAACCGTGCCGGAAATCTTTACGACCGGCATGCATGGCGATGTTCTCGGCGATGTTGCCGGGCTCTCGGAGGAGGAAGTGCAAGACCTATCCAATTATATCCTCTCGCTTTAAGAATCGAAACCGCCCGCTACCCGCGAGCGGTGCAAGCGGGTTACCGCCCAAGCAAAAGGGCTTTCCGTTTGACCGGAAAGCCCTTTTTAATTTGCCTGATTAATACGCCCGGGGGGATTCGAACCCTCAACCCTCGGTTCCGAAGACCGATGCGCTATCCAGTTGCGCCACGGACGCATGTCCTATTAGACGCGGAAACCAAGCGGCCCCGCACCTGTTCCTTATAGTATAGGCCAATCCCGCTTTTTGGCAAGTGACCCCACCGTTTTTTTGGCGGGCCAGGGCACGAGCCAAACTTAATTACGGCCATAAGGAGCGACTGTTCGTGTGCCCGACGGCTCACAGGTCGCAAACCAGCAACGATGAAAACGTCCAAGCCCATTTATAATTCGTTTCATAACTGTGCTGCACAATCTTAATAATGCAATTCGCGAAATTTTTTGTGCTTTAACCCGCTTTTCTTTTGTACCGAATCACGATGAAGGTGATAATAACCAGATTCAAGACAACCAGAACAAAAATTTTGCCGCGTCGCCAGGGCGAAGGTTGTAATTCAGGGTGTACAATGTCGCGACCGTCATCGGCCACATCGAACGAAGGTGTAACTCCCTTTTCCAATTCCTTGTCGAAGTCGGTAAAGTGTTTGGCACGGCTTGGAGGAATGGTGAACAGATCTTCGTCCAGATCCGGGTTTACCTGAATGGAAGGTTCGGAAATGGTCCAGAACATGTCGTCAAAACCATTCTCGTCGTCTCCTATGTGCATTTCCGCTTCCAAAGGAAAGACGAACATTCCACCGTCAATATCAAAAGTTTTATAACGGGTAACTTTAAAATTATAAACTGGCTTACCATTAAGATATGCACAAAATCGCAATGGATAATAACTTAAATCTTTTGCAAAAAAGACATGGACGTCATCCATATTCATTTGTGGAAAGGGAAAAGAAACAACTTCATATTCCACACCATCTTCCGTTTCTGTTCCAATATATTTTGCGGCTTTAAAACGCTCTTGCCAGGTCTCCCTTATCTTTGTGTCGGACCAGTTCGCCTGCTGACCAGTCAGCCAGTAATATGGGTACATAAGCGGACTGGGCGTCCAATAGGGAGTTGGATGCCGGCATTGTTTCGAGACGTTCAAAATGCTTAAGTGAGGACTGAACCACTGATAGTCAACACCATTAAAAGCATAGTCGGTTTTCGCGATTGCGGGGTCGGAATGCAAGGCTTCCCCTTGTTTCCAACGATGCTTGACCCTGATATTGCTTCCGGACTGTTGAACGTCGACACTCTCATATTTTTTTGCCGAGCGCTCGGTTCGTGCCTCAAACGAGAATTCATACGACCGAAGTCGATTCGGTAACGCACAGGCAGACGTCTCTATCTCCTGCAAGGTTTCAGCAGGCGCAACCGCTACATAACAGAGCGAGAGAGCCAGGCACAAACATAAAACGCTTGTACGCGTCATTCGACTTACAATCATAATTCCTTCCCTCCAAAAAATGCGATTACAATAGTAAGTTGCGAACTCCAAAATTCGGAGTTCCTGGTACTCAGATTATTTCGCCCGTCGTCGAGCGGGGGAACTTGAATACAATCCAACTTAACAAACCGATTGTACATCTAAGGGGATTGCTACAAAGGGGGGCCTCCCTCTTTCCAAAAACGGGCAACGGGATAAAATAAGGGCAGACGAGAGATAACAAAGGTATCCCGCCTGATCGGACGGACTCCGTCGGGCCACGCCTACCATAATTTTGCAGGAAAATGAAGGACCATGAGCGAATTGGAATTATCGCAAGAGCCGGAAGACCTCACCCCTAACCGCTACGAGACTCGCGAAATCGACGTTGTTCACGAAGAAGCCCAAGCGGTGCGAGACAATACGGAAACGCAAAACGACGAGCCGGAAGAGAATACGCGACCGTTCCAAATCAATGTCTCAGAACGAGTTAAGCGATTACCGCCCTATCTGTTTGCCGAGCTGAATGCCTTAAAATATCAAAAGCGGCGTGGCGGCGACGATGTAATTGACCTTGGTATGGGTAGTCCGAGCGATCCGCCGCACAGTCTGATCGTCGAGAAGCTCATGGAAACGGCGAAGAACCCGCGACTGCACGCCTATAGTCATGCACGTGGTTTGCCGAGCCTTCGTCGGGAAGTCGCTGCCCGATATTTGAAATATTACGGAGTGCGACTGGACCCGGAAACGGAAACCATTGTTACTATTGGCTCCAAAGATGGCCTGAATCACATTCTGCTGGCGCTGATCGGGCCTGGCGACCTGGCGATTGTCCCGGCTCCTTATTTCCCGGCCCATCTTTACGGCGTTATGCTCGCCTCCGGGGAAACGCTTGCACTCGATGCCCGAGACCCGGAAAAACTCCTGGCCAATGTCGCTATTGCCTGTGAAACCCACTTTCCACGGCCCAAGCTCATGACCGTAAACTATCCCCATAATCCGACCGCAACTGTTGTCGAAAGAGAGTTTTACGTCGATTTAGTCCGGCTGGCAAAGAAATACGGATTCATGATTGTCAGCGACCTGGCTTATGCCGACCTGACCTTCGACGGCTATAAGACGCCGAGTCTCCTTTCGGTGCCCGGCGGTAAGGACGTCGGTGTTGAAATGACGACCATGTCGAAGAGCTATAATATGGCCGGCTGGCGGATCGGCTTCTGTTGTGGTAATTCGGAGATGGTGCGTGCCTTGGCAACGATCAAGACGTACTACGATTACGGAACATTCAGTCCGATGCAGATTGCGGCCATTGTAGCGATTCGGCAAATGGACGCGCAAGTCGAGGCCCAGGCAAAGATTTACGAGGCGCGTCGCAATGTGCTCTGCGATGCGTTGGAGCGGATAGGCTGGGACGTCGTTCGTCCGAAAGCGTCCATGTTCGTCTGGCAGAAGGTGCCGCACCCCTGGTGCGACGAAATGAGTACGTTTGATTTCGCCATGAAACTGCTCCGGGAGGCAAACGTGGTCGTGAGTCCCGGCT
Source organism: Planctomycetia bacterium (assembly GCA_030539295.1). Classification (GTDB taxonomy): domain Bacteria; phylum Planctomycetota; class Planctomycetia; order Pirellulales; family Thermoguttaceae; genus JAUNBG01. The sequence goes on from JAUNSJ010000023.1 coordinate 25,420, forward strand.
CCGCATTTGGCCCGCTGGGAGAAGGCTATATGCGTCTGGCCTTGGTGGAAAAAGAAGACCGATTGCGACAGGCAGTGCGTCAAATCGGGCGGGCTCTGAACAGGTAACTCCTTATGACGGCAGGACAAATGGAACTTGCGAACGGCTTTGCCCTTCCGGAAGGCGAGCTGATTTTCACCTTCGTACGCAGTAGCGGGCCAGGGGGACAGAATGTGAATAAAGTCTCCAGTAAAGCGGTTCTCCGCTGGGATATGCGTGCGTCCGCGAGTATTCCGGACGCGGCCAAGGCACGTTTTGCCAAACTGTATCCGTTCTGCGTCACCAGTGAGGGCAAAGTTATTTTGACCTGCCAGAAAAGTCGCGACGCGTTAAAGAACCGGAACTACTGTCAGGAGAATTTGCGAGTCAAGCTGGTCGCGGCCCTGCAAGAGCCGAAAAAACGAATTCCGACCCGGCCGACAAAAGGCTCGATTAAACGACGCCTGGAAAACAAAGCGCGTCAGTCAGAAAAGAAGCAGAGTCGTGGCCTCCGGTTCGAGTAACCCTTCGAACAAAATGAACACGTCGAATTCCATGATTCAAACGCAGCGAGAATAAAAGAATAAAAGCAGTCGGGAACGATGGACACGACTGCTTTATTCCTTGGAATTTGACGTTCTTTCAACTTCTTATTGAAGTGAGAACTCCAGAACATCGTCGCGAAAACGGCGTCGCGGCTCGACTTGCCCCTGATTTTCCGACGGCTCACGCGGGGTGCCCTCCTGCTTCTCCCGCTGAATCGCCTCGTATATCTCTTCCCGATGTATCGGAACGTTATTCGGAGCTTCTATCCCCAAGCGGATTCGGTCGCCCCGAACGTCGACTACGGTGATGATTATATCGTCGCCGATATAGATACTTTGGTCCTTATACCTTGATAAAACTAACATGGCCATCTCCTTATCTTTTCCGACATATTCTCTTGCCAACCGTGTCAAGAGTCTCTGTCGGACTTCCTAAAACTCAATCGAAAGCAGACGAGAGAGTCCTTCTTCCGTCCACTTGTCACTATGTTATGGTCGGAACTATCCCCGACTATTGTAAGAATCGTCGGCTTAAGATAGTATATTTAGTAAAAATACACGTTTTGGCTATGTTTTGGCTAGATAGGAAAATTACGAGTTCTAAATTAACTTTAATAACGAATATAACGCATTTTGAATCATGATTTTTTCATCCCGGGGTTGTTTTTTTGTTGCCCTTACAGTATAATGGGTATATTCCCTGTTCGTCGGGTAAATCGCGCATGCGCGAGGGGCTACCCGAACCTACCTAACCTTTGACAAGAGAAGGAATTTGTTATGAAGAAACTCTCCCGACGTGAATTTTTAGGCGTGACCGCAACGGCCGCTGCCGTTTCCATGACCGCACTGAATTCGAACGGTGCTGTTGGCCAAGAGGCGTCAAAAGCCACAGAGTATCGGACGAAGCTCTACAAAAGTATTTCCTGTTCCCTGGAGAACATTCCGAAACAGGCAGAAGCCTTAGCAGGCATGGGCTATGACGGAATAGAGACCAATTGGGAAGGCCCGGTGAAGGTGGCTCGCGAGGCGCGTGCAGCTGCGGAAGCCAATGGTCTTCGTGTTCATTCTGTGCTCCGAGGCTGGACGAATTTCAATGTGCCGGAAGATCACGACAAAGATATCGAGAGTGTCAAGACGGCCCTGCGGACCGCTCGGGCCGTGGGTGCCGATGCCATACTGCTGGTACCATGTCGAACCGATGCGCCCGCAGGGATAAATCCATGGGATATCAAGATCGAATACGACCCGACCACCTGCCTGGTCAGCAAGATAAGCGAAGGCGATAATGCACCGTTTGCCGACTATATTAAGAAGCAAAATGAAGCGACCGAAGCGACGCGGCGGTGCCTGGAGGAATGCATACCGACCGCGGCCGCCGAAGGCGTAACAATTGCACTGGAAAACGTTTGGAACAATCTTTGGGTTACGCCGGAGTTCGCTGCCGCTTTCATTCGGAGTCTTGACAACGTCTGGATCAAGGCTTATTACGACATGGGTAACCATGTAAAATACGCACCGACGGAGGAGTGGTTCCGTGCCTTGGGTAAATCTTTAATCAGTAAATTGCACATTAAAGATTTCAGTCTGGACAAGTCGAAACCGGATGGTGGAAGCTTTGCCGGATTCGTCCCGATCGGACATGGTACGGTTGACTGGGTCTCCGTGCGAAACGCCATTGAAGAGGTGGGTTTTTCCGGATTCGTCACGCTGGAAGACGTCGCTCACTTTACTCCGGAGCAGCACAGTGTCCTTTTGGACGACTTTATTGCAGGTCGCCCCATGTCAATTAAATAGTAACGTAAAGCAAGAAAGCGACCGAAACTCCCTTTACCCCGCGTTTGCGTCTGAGGATTCGAACCGCAGACGTGGCGTTGGCCCCCGCGGTGGTAAAGGACGAGTGGTTTCGGACGGGAGACCGAGGTTACGGCCATGTATACAATAACGCGACAATTTACATTTTCGTATGGGCATCGGCTCTTGAACTACGAGGGCAAGTGCGGTAATCTGCACGGGCACAACGCGAAAGTTCGAGTTACCCTGGCCGCGAAAGAGTTGAACCGACAGGGTATGGTTTTGGATTTTTCTGAATTGAAGAAGCGGGTTAATACATGGCTGGATGAGCACTGGGACCATCGCATGATCCTGCGTCAGGACGACCCGCTGGTCCCTGCCCTGGTTGCCGCGGGAGAACCGATCTGCACCGTGCCGGAGAATCCAACGGCGGAATTCATGGCGAAAAGTCTTTTTGACACAGTGCGAGAGGAAGGATTTGCCGTCGTGCGGGTCGACTTCTGGGAGACGGTGAACTGCTTTGCGACCTGGTCGGAAGATGAGGATGGGTTATGATCGAAGAGCGACAGCCCTCTTCGCAAGAGCATGTCTCTGATTGGGATGACGACCTTGCGGAGATGGAGGATGAGGCAAAAGACGAGCAACAGCAAACGTCTGACGTGGCCGTGTTTCCCTTGGGTAAGCCTGGCGACACGGAAGTACGCATCGTAACACCGGAACAGGCAGGCTGGCGTCTGGACCTGTTTTTAGTGCACCATTTTCCGCAGTACAGTCGTGTCCTCCTGCGAAACGCGATACAATCGGAAGGAGTCTTTGTCGATGGTAAACGAGGCAAGCCGGCATTCCGACTGGTGCCGGGCCAGCAAGTTGAGTTCACCCTGCTGGAATTGCCGCGGCAATCGCCCATACCAGAGAATATTCCGCTGGATGTCTTGTATGAAGACGAAGATTTGGCGGTCATCAATAAGCCGGCGAATATGGTGGTACACCCTTCACGGGGGCACTGGTCAGGTACGCTCGTTAGTGCATTATCGTGGCGCTACGGACAGGAGTTAAGCTCGGTCCGTGGGCCGGGACGTCCAGGAGTTGTGCATCGGCTCGACCGCGATACGAGCGGGGCTATTCTCGTGGCCAAGAACGACAGAATCCATGCGCAACTGGCACTTCTGTTCGAAACGAAACAGATCCAAAAGGAGTACTGCGCCATTGTCTTGGGCACTCCCGCCGTCGACCGCGACCTCATTGATCTGCCCATTGGTCACCATCCCAAGCAGCGGGAGCGTATGCAGGTACAGCTCGACGGCGTGGATACGAAACCTGCGCAAACTTTTTTTGAGGTGGAAGAGCGATTTCGCGGCTTTAGTGTCGTGCGAGCATGTCCGCGGACCGGACGCACGCACCAGATTCGCGTTCATTTGGCACACTACGGCTGCCCTGTCCTCTGCGACCGACTCTATGGAGGTCGGGCAACCGTTACGTTGGGAGAGATTCGCGGCAAGATAGGCATGCCTGTACTCAAAGGCGACGACGGTGAATCGGACGGTGACCGTGTCCTCCTGGCTCGACAGGCACTTCATGCCCGACGCATCTCCTTTGTTCACCCGGTAACGAAAAAGGAAATGACCGTTGCGGCGCCCCTGCCGGCCGATATGCAGGCAGCGCTCGACGCGATTCGATTATTTCGCAGTACGGACTCCGAATAACACGACCGCTCATTATGGGAGTTTTTGATATGTCGACGAAAAAGCATGTGCTAAGTTCTTTAAAAGACAAGAATACACTCCGGCCCCCGGTAGACCCCGATTCCTTGCCGGAGAGCGAACTTTGGCGCCCTCTGTATCCCTTTGAGTCCCGGTATACGCGACTTGGCGGTTTTACGTGCCACTATATAGATGAGTACGAATCGGCGCTACTGTATCATTCGAAAGAGCGTGGAAAACCGGTAGGCCCGGAAGAATTGCCGACCTTACTCTTCGTGCACGGTAATCCCACATGGTCCTTCTACTGGCGCAATCTTATGACCGCCTATCGCGACCATTATCGCGTGGTTGCCTTTGACCATATCGGTTGCGGACTTTCAGAGAAGCCGCAGGAAGTGGATTATCCGTATACCTTGGCGCGACGTATTAATGACCTGAACGCCCTGATTCAAAAATTAAATCTTCACCATGTAACCCTGGTTGCGCACGACTGGGGCGGCGCGATAGGCCTGGGGTCCGCTGCCCGTTCTCCGAAACGATTTGAACGATTTGCCTTGCTCAATACCGGCGCGTTCCGGTTTGCCACTTGTCCGCTGCGCATACGGATTTGCAGGGCACCCATTCTTGGCCGTCTCCTGATTAAGGGACTGAATGTTTTTCCGCAAGCGGCGGTCCGAATGGCAACGAGTCAAAAGGGAGGTTTGGATAAGGCGGTAGCGTCTGGACTCTTGGCGCCGTACGCCTCCTGGCACGATCGCGTGGCGGTCTACGAGTTTGTGCAGGACATTCCGCTCTCGGAGAAACACCGCTCCTGGGCACGTCTGATTGAGGTGGAACAGGGGCTGGAGCAATTCCGCACGAAGCCGGTCGCCTTAATTTGGGGTATGCAGGATTGGTGTTTTACGGGCGAGTATATAAAAAAGTTTTTGCAATACTATCCAGAAGCACAAGTATCGCGAATTGAATCGGCAGGTCACTATGTGGTGGAGGATGCGCTGGATGAGGTGAAAGGCGCCCTGGACCAACTGCTCAAGAAGCAGCGGCCCTAAGACGTCTTTCCCGACCGACGTGGCTATTGATATTCAAACGAAACGACAGCGCGTCCGCCTGACCCGCGATACCGTTTGCCGAATTGGACGCTGGAACTGCCGGCCACACGCACGGATACCGTACGCCAGTGTTCCGAACGACTGCAATGCGCAATGATCGCCGGGTGCGAACCGGTCAGGTTCAGTCGGATATGCTGACTCTTGTAAAATTCGCCGATCGCATTGACGAATTGACTTCCGATTCCCACGCCCTGGTAGTCTGGCAGCGTAACGATGCGACTGATGCGTCGCCGGTTTTTTCGTCCCATGAGCGAAGCGATACAACAAAAGGCGACGGGTTCCCCTTGCCAGAAGGCGACATAGCACTTAACGGCGTTGGGCAGTTCTCCGCTTAGATAGTGATGTCGAGCAAACAGGGACCACAACCGTCGAGGTGCCTGTCGGATTTCAAGATGGATTGCAGGCCGCCGAAGGGACCTCCTTGCGACTTCTCCGGTCGCCATGTCGAGTATCCAGTCCGGTTCCAGCCATTGGGCAATATCATAATGACAAGTCACGGCGACGAATTTCTTCTTAATGCGTTCTTTTTTCACACCGCTGGCAATCGCGGCCGAGCCAATACAAGCGACATTGCGGTCAACGACGCTTGTGAACTCGTCATAGACGACGGTCTCGGACTGGGCATCGAGCAGTGCTTTCGCCAGATCGCAGCGGAATTTTTCCCCGTTTGAGAGGACTCTGTACGGCTTAATCCAGGAGGGCGGCGAACTGAATCCGACCATACTCAACGTGGCAACAATCTCCTTTATGGAATGGTCACCGAATCCGTCGAGCAGACTTTGATTCTCCGGCCAGTGTGTGCCGGTCCACAGATCTTCTTTAAACAGGGTCTGGGCCACCGTACTTTTGCCCGAGCCACTTGGCCCCACAATCAGTCCAATGCGCCAGGATTCGTCCAAAGGAGGCGACTGAAAATAGAACCTCTGATTCATCTTCTCCTCCAAAGGGACATCAAACATTCCCCCCACCTGCTCCACGCGAAACGACCGATACACAGGCGATTCCAACTCAATGGTGATTCTTTCTGACACAATTATGCTCCTTTATTTTTAGAGGTTGAGAAGTCGGCAGGAACGTCCTGCGGCTCTCATGGCTTCATACGTTGTTCGCTGGTCTTCTTCATCCCGACATCGAATGGCCACTTCAAAAATCTCTGGTATTGCCACCGACTTACCCGGCGCGGGCGTGGCGTCAAGATCCACCGGCTCAAAACCAAACGTCGACATGTCATATTCCATGTCCAGCCCCTTTAATTCCACCTGGAGTGCCTCAAAATCCCAAATTGCGAGTTCTCCCGTCTTGTTATCGATCAGACGGTAGGCACGCACCTGGACCGGGGTCAAATCTTTCGCGACGACAACAGGCACTTCCTTCAACTTCAATCGCTTGGCCGCGGCCAGTCGTGTATGGCCCGCTATGACCACGCCTAAATTGTCAACGACAATGGGCTGTTGAAAGCCGAACTCCGCAATGGATTTCATAACCGCTTTGACAGCCAGAGAATTCTCACGCGGATTCTGCTCACAGGGCTTCACACGCGATGTCTTCCACATTTCCACCTTCATTTTGCCTTCCTTTCCATAAAAAATCTCTCTTGAAATGGTGAGTTTCAAGCTTAGTGGCCAGGTCCGTCATAGTCCCGAAATCGTTCGACACTTTTACTCATGCGATTACATTTCGGGCACACGTAGATGCGGGTACGGCACATCTCATACGTTCGTGTTTTAAAAACATTCATGCGGACCCCACAGTAATGACAGTGATTGAACTTGGCTTCCCTTAACATGGTATAACCTCATTACATAAAATTTAAGACACCAGGGAGAAGATTGTGAAGTCGTCCTCGACCTCCCCTGGCACCCGCTTTTAATACCATCATTCTAACGGGCTCTCTTGACGTCACAACCATTGTATGCCCGGCCGTACCCATCATATGGGCACCGTAATCAGGACTCCATGACTACATATTCTCCACGGAAACGGTAGGTGATTCCTATGTCGTTTACCGCTTGCCCCCTCTTAATCGTATTCTGGATCGTTGACTTCGGCTGAAACGAATTCTGATAAATCTTTTCTCCCAGCTCCTCAAAGGGAATCTCGTCCCGACCCTCATATCGATAAACGTACCAACAGTAGCGAAAGGCCGCCCATGCCTTCGGTTCCAGCCGAACCGTACCCAGCGAGGTCGCCACTGTACAGGGTAGCTCCTCGGGAAATCTCACTTCCTCCTCTCGGTCACCGGCAAGTCGCTCCGCCGTCTGTAATACTGTCTCAACCGTCTCAAGTACCGCTTCGTGGCTTAGTCGAAGCTGTTGATAAACACGTTGACGCACCGTCTCTAGTGAACTCATAATCTTGTTCTCCTTATTGTTGTGTGGACAATCCTGCAAGAAATGACCGGCAGCGAGCAAGTCGACTCCCGGTCCCAATACAGGCATAATCGGAAATGTCGACGACATCGGAAGGGGGTATACAGACCAAAAACCCCGCAAAAAACAACTTATTCGCGGAAAAATTTACAGACAAGAAAAAACTTACTCCTATAACCGCTACAGACAGTACAGGTCATCAAAAAATTGCCAACCAAGGCCAGACAGGGCCGTCGCGGCCTTTATTCAAACCGGATCAGAACCCCGGCCGGGTTCATCTCTATCGGTCGATTTTTCCAGTCAATAGTGACAATATCGGTCAGGTACCCTATGGACCGCTGAAGTCGCGCAAAGAGTATAAGGTCGTCGAGTACCTGGTCGCAGGAAAGTATCAGTTCGCCGGCAACGGCGCCGAGTTGGAAGTGATAACCGCCGGCTATGGGAGCAAGGGTTAAATCGTCATTGCCTGGTACGCCGTGAACCGCATCCTCCAGGAAATAGCGGCACCGGCTGGACAGATAAGCGCAGATTACCTCCGTTGACAGAAAGAGTTCACCCCGAGAGACACTAACATACGCTTCCCGGGCAGGAAACGCGACGGGCGATTCCTCGCCCAAAATGCCCGGAACGCTGGCAAAATAAATGCGCATTGTAGGCTTAGCGGAAGGCGCTGTCACGGACTCCGCCGCGCGGACGTCGTTCTCACACCCGCCAGGCGTCAGGCCGCCATTGTCCGGACTCGCTGCCCAACTCCAAATCGCGTCGTCCGGCAGCACCGTTCTCCCTGGCAGAATAGCCGGACGCAAACTGGCCAGCAGGGGACGCGCATGCGTGGCCGGGTCTAACGCCACTTCTTCCAATCGCCCTTCACCCGAATACGAGATGACTAACGGCTCCATGCCCGTTCGGTTGTACGCCTGGTCTGCGAAATGAAACGGATCCATGGCCAAATGGGACATGTAGTCCTGCAAAATGAGGCTACGTGTGTAGTTAACAACGTCATTTTCCGTTACATTGGCCCAAAAGGACAGCATGTGTATGACTCCCTGTTGCACCCCGCATTCGCCATCAGCTCCGGGGATGATATTTGTGATGAACCTTCTTTAACTCACTCGGATCCACGTGGGTGTAGATCTCCGTTGTTCGTATATTACTGTGGCCCAAAAGGACCTGTACCTGACGTATGTCCGCACCCGATGCCATAAGATGCGTGGCAAAACTGTGACGCATGGAGTGCGGGCTGATCGTCTCCGAGGCCCCGATTCGACTCGCGTACTTCTTAATCAACTCCCACAATGCTTCCCGGCGCAGTTCGTGCCCCGTGCGGGATAAAAACGCCCAGTCCGGGAGCGTCTCTGGACTCTCCACGCCGCCACGACGACGCGAGCGACGCTCAATATAACGCTCAAGTTCCGGACGCCCCTGGCTTAACCATGCGTTAAAGACCTTGATCGCCTGACGCCCTAGCGGGACGTCTCGCTGCTTGTCCCCTTTACCGGTAAACCGGCAATACCCCTCCTGTAAATGCACATCACGCAATCGCAACGTTGCCACTTCGGAGACTCGACCCCCTGTCGCGTAAAACAGCTCCAGTATGGCGCGGTCACGCAGCCAATAGACGTCTGTTCCCTCAACAGGGGCAACCATGAGCTGGTCGATCTGGCCCGGCGTGAGCACTCCCGGAATGCGTTCCCACAGTTTGGGACTGCCCAGCAGTTCCGCCTCATTGCCCTCCAGATGACCTTCCAACTGAAGAAAGCGAAAAAAAACCCGCATGGAAACGACACGTCGGGCAACAGAGGACGGCGAAAGTCCTTGCCCGTTCAGCCAGCCAAGGTACTCCGACAGGTCCTGAATCCGCAATTCCTTAATCGGGCGCGGACCTAGCCACTGGTAGAACCCCACCAAATCGCGACGATAGGCCTGAAGCGTGTTCTCCGCCAACAGGCATTCATCTTTTATATAATCCAAAAAACGACCGAACCAGTCCTGTTGAACACTGGTAACAGACATCTTTCGGGCAATCAGTTTTCGTCGCGTGGGGGCCATATTTCCTTTTTCCTGTCGGGGACGACACGTTTTTCTCCATTATAATCGCAAAATCATGTTTTTTAAAGCACTTTTGTTAAGAATTGTTATAAAAAGAACTGGAAAGAGCGTTTTTCCTGGCTATAATAGTCATTATATGGAATATTTATTGGGGACGCCCCGATTTTACCCACACTCCGGTCCGCTTGCCCGATAAGCAGGCGAGCGCAAACGCGACCCGGAGGAAAACGGGGCCCCAGGGCAGGAAATCCAACCATCGACAACGAATTTAGTACAAATACGCAATAAAGAAGGCACTAATGGCTGGAGAGAATACGACGAAGAAGATGGCGAACATCATCCCGCTTTCGCAAATGGTCAACGGGACAGATGCCGATTGTTTCGTCATCATGGCAGGAAAAGAAGAACTGGTAACGAAAGAGGGAAAACGCTACCTGCGTGTCATTTTTCGCGACTTGAAGCGGGAGGCTCAGTGCCTTTTGTGGAACGACAGTATATTTTATAAAGAGGCACGCGAAAAGTGGATGGTTGGCCATTTCTATAAGATACGTGTCCTGTTCCGCGACACAGGCTACGGGCCGAAACTGGAATTGCGCCGGATTCGCGAGACGACCCCCGCCGATGGCTTTGACGGGTTTGACCCCGACCTCTGCCGCCCTTCTTCAAGGATACGGCCCGACATTATCATAGAAGATATCTTATCCCTGGCCCGGACACACCTGGGGCCCGGCTCCCTGCTGGAGCTCGTTCAACGCATCTTTAAAGAGAATCGCCTCGCTCTGCAGAATACCGCCGCCTCCCGAATCCACCACCACGCGTATCAGGGCGGTCTGCTCGAACATACCCTTTCGGTCGCCAGAATTGCCTTGGGACTCGTCGAGCATTATCAGAGTTACTATCCGAATCAAAAGCGACTCGTTTCCAAACCGCTCGTCGTGGCCGGAGCCATCTTGCACGACGTTGGGAAAATTCGCGAAATGACCTCCTCGCCCATTATGCCGGGCCATACGCAGGAAGGAGAACTCGTCGGCCATGCCATACTCGGACGCGACATTGTTCGGGAAGCCGGGCCACAGGTCAATCTCGACCGAAAGACTCAACTCCTCCTGGAGCACATTATTCTGTCTCATTCCCGATTCCCTGACTGGGGGGCACCGAAACTGCCTATGTCCCTGGAGGCCCTCATCGTGCATCAGGCGGACTATGCCGAGGCGACCTATGCCAGTGCCCTTAGGGCTGTGGAGCAGGAGGAGCCGCCACGAGACGATGGCTTTACCCGCAGAAATGGCCCGTTCGGAACGCCTTTTCTCGCCCCTCGCGAAACGCAGCCTGCGCCGCCTGGTCCCAAACGACACTGATTCACTCGACCCTAAATCCTTTGCACATACAGGATAGCCATGCTAAAACTAACCACCGACGAATTCCTCGATTACCTCCGCCGCAGCGAACTGGTCAACGAAGGCCAGCTCCAGGAAATACTTGCCTCGTTACGGGCAGGAGGTAACGCCGATAAATACAGCGATTCCGAATTCGTTGCCCAGCAGCTGGTTAAGCAGGGGCTGATTACCAACTGGCACGTGCGCCAGCTTATGAAGAAAAAATATAAAGGCTTTTATCTACGGCAGTACCGTATTTTAGGTCATTTGGGGACCGGCGGCATGAGTACGGTCTATCTGGCGGAACATACGGTCATGCAGCGACGGGTCGCGGTCAAAGTCCTGCCGAAGAAGCGAATGGTTAACTCGGTCTATCTGGAACGATTCATCCGCGAAGCGCAGGCCATTGCCTCGCTGGACCATCCGAATATCGTTCGGGCTTACGATGTGGACCGACTCGACGACGTCCATTATATCGTTATGGAGTATTTTGAAGGCGTGAACCTGCGTCAGCGTGTGGAAAAAGAGGGGCCGCTCGCTTATGAGGACGCGGCCAGCTATATACGTCAGGCGGCTCTCGGACTTGTACACGCACACCATCTTGGCATTGTCCACCGCGACATCAAGCCGGACAACCTGCTCGTTAACGATACCGGAATCGTCAAGATTCTGGACCTGGGCCTGGCTCTGCTCGATGAAAGTACCTTTGCCGGTCCGCAATCTTCGATTAATGAGGATAAAATTCTGGGGACCGCCGACTATCTCGCGCCGGAACAGGCGATAAACAGTCATGAAATCGATGCCAGGGCCGATATTTACAGTCTGGGCGGCACACTCTATTTCTGCCTGACAGGCCATCCTCCGTTCCCGTTTGGCACTATACCCCAGCGTCTACTGGCCCATCAGAAGGAGACCCCGGCCAGTATTTTCATTGACCGCCCCGACGCACCGCAGGATCTCGTCTCGATCTGCTCGAAAATGATGGAAAAGAAACCGGCCAACCGGTTTGCCTCGGCCGCGGAAGTCGTTAAGGTCATGGAGACCTGGCTCATTCGACATGGTATGGCTGAACCAAGCGATTTCCCCGCAAACGACCATTTAAAAGATAATACGGTTAATAAGGATATTTTTGGCACGCCCCCGGTCGAAAAAGAGAAAGAGAGCGTGCCACCGGAAAATGAAGGCAGCGCAACGAGTTGGTCCGACGAGATGAACCGATTTCGCATGCTCCCGCCTGGCAGTAACCATTCGGGAGTGGGAAACGAGGCCATTGTCAACCTGCTCGGGTCCGGCGGGTCCATGGTGGGCGATTCCAGCTTGGTCAGTTCCAACGACGATTTCCTCTTTTCACGCCGTTCCATGACGACTCACAAAGAAGGCGATGCCGACTTCCTTTCGCTGGCTATGAGTGATATGCAGAAGTCAACCGTGTCCGATTCCCTGACCGGTCCCGTTCCGACGACCCCGGTTGCCCGCACCGTTTCCACCCTTGCCAATCGAAACGTTGCCACAGCCACGCGGGACGAGGCTCGGGTAGTCGCTCCTCCTGTCCCGACTTCCAATACCAAATCGGCGGAAACGCCAACCAGCAGTACGCCCTGGCGACGCGGCTGGCATCGTGAGGTCCCCTTTTGGTTCTGGGCCGTCTTCGTGGCAGGGTATGTCCTGGCCACCTTCCTGGCCGGTATTCTCTTTGCCTTGCTCATGAATTTGAAGTAGTTCCCGACTGCTCGCAGGTCGGGAACCAGCAATAGACGTTCGGGGAGCCTGCTCGCAGGGCCCGACCCAGTAATAACAGCGAAGACAATTTGCACTCATGACCATAGATTTGTCTTACCACCGCCTTTACTATTCCACGGTGGCCTGTAAGACCAGCACAACCTGGCAGGGGCAAGGAGAAATACAACGTATTTCGATGTTCGCAGCCAGTCTGTTTTCTATTCCCCTTCAAAGGTAATTAGCGAGGAGACGGGATAGGGTCCTAACTTCTGACGTCCGGCCAGGTCGGTCAGTTCAATAACGAAGGCAAACCCGACGACAATGCCACCATTGTCCTCAATGAGCCGACGACAGGCGTCCATGGTACCGCCGGTGGCCAGCAGGTCGTCGACTAACAGAATGCGATCGCCTTTTTTAATGGAATCGGCGTGGATATGAAGTTCATCGGTGCCGTATTCCAGCTCGTAGGTTGTCGAAACAGTCTTACAGGGGAGTTTACCCCGCTTACGCATGAGAATGAGTCCGGCGCCAAGCGAGGCGGCCAGAGGAGCGCCAAAGACGAACCCGCGTGCCTCGGGCGCGGCAATCTTATCGACCGGCCCCCAATCTTTGACCGCCGTGGTCATCGCCTGAACCGCGACGTGAAATCCGTCGCCGTTTTCGATGAGCGTGGTTATATCGCGAAAGATAATGCCAGGCTTCGGAAAGTCGGGAATGGAGCGTATGTATTGTGACAAATTCTGCATGGTGCGGTCATCCTCTCTAACAGGAATTCAGGGCTATAGAATCAAATTCAGGCGTTTATAAATGGCCGACTCAATCTGCTGCGCACAACTGCGGTAGGTTGCGGAGTCACCGCCGAGCGGGTCAGTCACTTCGCCATCGTTCGGGTCGAGCAGGTAAAGACGGTCGTTTGTGTCGGGATATTGAGCCAGAATGGCATCGCGGTGCGCCTTTCCCATAACGAAAATGGCGTCAGCAAAGCGAAGCAGGGACTCGCATATCGGTTGCGATTCATGCTGGTCCAGGGAGAGCCCGTACTCACGCATGGCGGCTCTGGCCCCCTGACTGGCCCCGGCGTTACCGGGAGTTGCCACGCCAGCCGACATGACGACATAACCGTTGTCCTCCAAGTCGGATATGTCGCAATGCAACTCCGAGGCTATGACGGACAGGCAAATCTGCTCCGCCATGGGGGACCGGCATGTATTCCCGGTACAGACAAAAAGAATAATCTTGGCCGTTAACCGTTTGAGATTTTCGCGCGAAATGGCGCCTTCACGAATGACCGACAGTTTATTACCGCGTACAGCAACGACACTGGAAGGATTTTTGAACCAGGCGGGGCCATCGTCGAGAATCAGGTCGGGAAAATCAGCAAGTCCAACGCGAGCCATATCGGCGGAAACGGCCGGTGGTTCCCCACTTAAATTGGCACTGGTGAGCACGAGCGGTTCGTCAAGCTCCTTGAGAATCTGGAGAAAGACATCATGTTTGGGCACGCGATAGCCGACCGCCCCTTCCGGCATGATCGCTTTGCGAACATACGCGGAAAGTCGGGTCAATTCGCTCTGCTCGCTGGAAGAGTCCAAGACGAGTGTGAGCGGGCCAGGCCAGCATCGTCGAGCCAGCCGCTGACTAATGGGGTCGATATTGGGACTGTACCGGCCGAGAACCGACAGGCCGGGAATAGCGACCGGCAGGGCGTGACCCACTTTCCGTCCCTTACCTTGAATGAGGCGCTTAATAGCATCTTCCTGCGAGGCCAGTACGCCTAACCCATAGACCGTTTCCGTCGGAAAAACGACAATTTTCCCCGCACGCAAGGCGGCAATCGTCTTGCTGATGATCGTTGGGGTCGCCCCGGATTCTTTTAAATGAAGCACTTCTCCTGCCATTGCGCTAACCTCGTTTTTGCTCGACAGACGGATACGCCTCGCCCCCGGATTCGTATTTCGTTCGCATTCGAAACGACCGAAATATCAGTTCCCGCTCAACATCGAACGCAACCCGTCCGGCATCGCCACGCATCCAGGGAACTTCGCGCGAAATGAGTGTGGATCCAAACAAAGCGGTTCCTTGTTCAGAAAAACACGTTCCATACGCAATTGTACCACAAAAGAGGGGAAAGTTCAAGCGACTTCCATTTCAAAACGGAAAAGAAAGGAAATTTTTCAGAACCGCATCCCGTATTATCGTACGTACAGCCACGAAGTGGCGAAATGTCAACAAGGGTCGATTGCCACGCCTGATAACACCGGCGAAAAGGCGCAGCCACCGTACCAGGATAGGCCGCTTGAGGAGACGGCCGCCTGCCTGGAGAAGCAGGGCAAGCCGTCCCAGCGTTCGCGACTACAGCATGGAAGCGCCCGGGCCAATTCCGCCCATTCCGGACTCCGGCTTGGCACTCTTGGCCTCAATCCGGCCAAGCTCCCGCATGTCTTCCCGCACTTCATGCACGCGGACCAAGCCACTCGGTTCCAGAAGAATCATCTTACCGGGCGAACGAAGTTCACCGCCTGGCAGCCGGTATCCACCAAAGGCGTCCAAGACACAGATATCGGAAACGTGATCGACCAACTTCGTATCTTTGTTTTGTGTGTTTTTCTTTCGTTTGGACCCGGTTGCTTCCCCCGGACCGCCCATCATGCCCATGGGGTCACTACCCAAGGTTGACTGTGCGGCGGGCGCAAGCGGTTTATGAACCCGGCGTGGGAAATTCGCCACCTGTCCACGCGTGACTCGTAGCGTCTTTTCAACGGACTCGGTTGCCGTTTCGCTATCGAAATAGACCGAGGCCAAAGTTGCCCGCGGTTCTCCTCCTGGTACGGACGGGGCTTCCACCTGCTCTGCATAGATTCGAGAGACACGGCCCAGGGACACGGGATTCGAAGACTCGGAGAATTCGGAGGAAATATAGGTGCGGCCCACCGTGGTCGGGTCTTCCACGAAGTTCTCATCCAGGCCGAAATTCGGGTTCGCCAGAATGAGCTTAACGCGATAATAGTAGGTTTTACCCATCTCAACATCGAAGTCGAAAGCCCGGAAGAGGTAGTAGTCGACCGGCGAGGCCAAGTCGCCTGTCGACGTAACCAGCGAGGCTGCATTCCGATTGATCATCCAGGAAGCCGTATTACCGCCGCTGCGCCCGCCGCCGGTCATGCCGCCCAGATCGTTACCGGCACCGAATTCCATTCCGCCGCCACCCATACCCATCGGGTTGCCCATACCGGAGCGGTCGTTGCCGGTCCCTTCAAAGGGAGAGCGACTAAGTATGTCGTCCATATTGACGTCTTGCAACTTCGCTTCCAGCTTGTTCCGCTCTTGCATTTCGGTCGTTGCCAGGTTCATCATTTCTTCAGAGGAAAGTGGGATATTAGGCACGTTGGCCACCTCTTCGCCGAAAAGCCGGTTCACCATAGGGGGACAACTCATGGCCATCGGGGGATACGAAGGCAGTTGAGCGGCGAAGTAACTGGGGTCGACCTGCTCCACACCAAAGCCGCTCCACTTGGCAAATTCTTTTCGATAAGCCTGAATTATGTCAATATTTTCCCAAACGATTTCACCGGCATCACTGGGCGTTCCCCGCTGCAAAACATAGGAGAGATAAATCGGCTGGTCGCGAAGCATATCGGTATACTGTGCATTAGAGAAATGAGCCATGTAGTCGGCCAACTGCTTACGCACAGGAATGGACCCGGTTATGGTAACCCACTGTCGACCTTCCACTTTTCCATTGGACCCGCTGGCACTGCCCATTCCGATTCCGCCCATACCCATGTCGGCTGCGCCCCCGGCAGTGCCGGTCGTACCGCGGTCGCGATAGGCAATCGCGCCAATAGAGGCAAAGGCACGAAGATTTTCGACCGGTAACGGGGTCATATTCGGACGCTTAATCCGGTCGGGAAACAGCGATTGATCCCAACGGACCAAAGTCTCGTAAGAGTTGACCGTAATGGCACTTCGAATCAGCTCGGAATAGCTTAAGTAGTCATAAACGACAACCCCCTTATCGACCTCGACAGGCGTAACCTTACTATTGCGAATGTTCTCCTCGGCACGTTTTGCGGAAGAATTGATTTGATCGGCTGTTAGCTTGAATTCAGACAGACCACTCCCGCCAATAATCATCCAGGCAAAAAGGAGGACGACGACCGACAAGATAATTTTCTCCCCGTGGAGGAAGAAGATATTCTCCTTTTGAGACGAAGTACGAGGAGATTTTGTTTTCACTTTTGCACTCATGATTATTGTTGGCCTCCTTCATTTGCACTGGGAGTATTTTCAGGCGAATCGTTAGAAGTTGGAACTTCGTTGGCGTCGTTCGGCTCGGTATTTTCCGCGGACGCGTCAGGGACGGCTTCGGCCTCGGACGTGCTAACCTCTTCCACAACCGTATCTTCCGCGTCAGGATTTTCGGCGGGTGTCGCGAGCGAGTCCGCGTCAGGAGCTTCCGAATCCCCGGCTGCTGCCGCGGCTGTCTCTTCTGTCAACTCGGAACCTTCTGTCTCCTCGACGCCTTCTTCTCCTTCTTCGCCATTGAGCGAGTCAACCGAAGGCGTGTCGTTAAGGGTCTCTTCGGTGAGTTCCGTATTGGCGCCTTCACCGTCGCCTCCGGTTCCGAACTGTTTTATGTTGGGTTCGTTGAATATGTTGATGATCCCGTAAATCTCCACGCGAATGGCATCGACGCCGTACCCCCCGGTCTGACTGATTTCGGAGCGGCCGATATCAATACCGCCGGAAGCACCGGTCACGTCGGTAGCGGCAGCGTTACCCGCGGCCCCACGTGCGGAACGGCTTCCGGAGTTGGCACCAGCGCCAGCACCGGCACCAGCACCAGGTCCACCGGGTCCTCCCATGCCCATACCACCCATACCGCCACCCATGAGGTCGCCTCCTTCTCCCGCTTCGGCACCCTCCAGCGGAGGCATGGAAAAGGGAACAGCATTATCAGGACAGATACGAATGTGCTTGATGTCAATAGGCATGGAGCAGTTGGCACAGTTGACAAGAATATCGGGAATCCTGCGTTGGTCGACGACCAGTCGCAAGCAAACCGGCATACGATTGAATTCGGCAAACGGCGGTGCTTTGTCCGCAAGGAGCGGCGTATTGTCGCTGTCCAAATATCGGCCAAAGAGAATGCGATTGAGGGCCTGTTCCTCACGAGTACCGCCAGCGACCATTGCTTCGCCGTCCATGCCGCCCATGCCAGGCATACCGCCACCCGCACCGCTGCCCATATCGTCGCCCATGCCACCCATGCCGCCCATCATACTGCTGCTACTGCCGGTCAGGTCGCCAATGGACATTTCCGCGGACTGCCACGCGGCGCTCGCCGGTTGACCGATGAGCATTTCCTCAATACATTTAATGGGCGCAATGGTAACGTTATCAGCCGCCTCTTTGTTCGTCTGTGCAACGATACTGATCAGGGCTTCATAGACCCAAAGTGTCTCTTGAGCGTACCAAATTTCTATGGAGGTGGGATACGTATCCGCGTTCCAGGTCGGCAGTCCATAGATTTCCGGACTGGTCCAGTCCACGTTTCCGACAACGCGACGTCGTTCACTGTAAGGGGGCAGTCCGGGATATTCGGCGCCCGCGGTCCCTGTTGACCGCATACCACCGCCTCCGGCCGCTCCTCCCATGCCGGTATCCATTTGGGAATTGCCGGAGAGTTGTTCAACGGCTGGATCTATATTGTCGCCTGGAATGGCATCGGCCGAGAGATTACCCCCGGCACCACCGCCTGGTGAGTCCATGGCGCCCCGGGCACCACCGCCTGGCTTCGGACCCGGCATACCAGCTCCACCAGCAGACATGCCGCCACCCATACCAGCACCCATACCCATACCGCCGCCCATGCCACCCGAGCTGGGTGAACCCAGCATGGAACCGCCATAGGTTATGAAATCTTTCGGGTTGACGATCCAGGGGTCCATTTCACGGTAATAGTGCTCATGCTCTTTTCCGAGGAGATAATCGCGGTCGGCGCTCTCACTGACCTGACTGAGAATGTCACGCTTAATGTCCAGAAGGAGGACATCTTTTACCGCGCCTGTCTCCAGGTCGGTAACGATTATGTAGTAGCGATTAGGAGTTACATCGGAATCGACGTAAACGGGATAAAACGCATTTTCACTCTCGATCCAGCGGTAGTCCTGCACCTGGACCCGGCGACGCTGCACACCCTTGAGCAGTTCGGGAAGGTGATTGCCAATAAAGAAGGCGTAGTCTTCCAACAGGTATTGCTTCGACGTGGATGGGGCAATAGGTGCACGAAACTTCAGACTGTTGACCCGTTCGAGGAAATCCTTCGAGAGCTGAGAGGGCCATCGATTTTTCATTTTCTGGTCGCTGTACATAAGAGTCCAGGCCTCAAAGACGCTCTTTTTGAGTACATTGGTCTCTTTCTTGATCGCCTCGATAGTGGTCTCATTGGGGTGGAGATTATTCGAGGCAATCGAATCGGCCTGCGACTTTGCGGATTCAACGGCTTTTTTCTTCTCTTCGAACTTGTTGCGGATACTGCCCTTAGCGAGAAATGTAACGCCAAAAGCGATCAACAAGACAAGTGGAACAACACCCCAAAAGTAGTGCTTTTTCACCATCTCCAGAGACATACCGGCTTGTTTGGGATTCGCCATTACTCTTTTACCTTTATGATATTATGTACAAACGTTTAATCGATTATCAGTTACAAAACGGCCAATGTTGTTGAACAGGGCCAACTACGCAGACGGCTCTTCCGAAGAGTCAGGAGGAGTCTGTTCTTCCGGACTATTTGCGTCCGAATTGGCCTCCTCACCTTCGGCTTCGGGTTGTTCGGCCGCAGACTCATTAGTCGCAGGTTCTTCAGGAGTCGCGGGTTCTTCAGCCGCAGGCTCATTAGCCGGAACGCTGGTCGCAGGCTCCGCAGTTTCCGAATCAGAAGTCGCAAGGTCACTTTCGGACTCGTTCATTTCGGACTCCGTGGTGGAAGTCGTGCCACTGTCGAGTTCTGATGAGAGCTCGTCGCTATTATTCTCATCCAAGCCAGCGGCATCCGCGTTTTCCGCTTCGGCCGCGGCTTTGGCTTCGGCAATAGCTTTACGTCGTGCATCGCGAACGCTGGGAGGCGTCTCCTGCCAGACGAACTGAACGATAAAGTCGAAACGGCGCAGATTCAAAATTTTGTCCTTGTTACCCTGCCGCATCTTCGAGGCAATATCGGACAGACCGGGCAAATTGCGTCCGCCCATCATACCGCCCTCCATACCACCGCCCATACCGCCCCGTGTGGCTCGACTGGCCCCCGGTCGCGATTTGAGCATCTGCTCCATCATGATCGCACGCTCTTTCGCTGCCGCTTCCGGGTCGAGTAACATGAATTTCTCATCGATTACGCCCGGATTGATTAAGATGGGGTAGTAAATTCCCAGTTCGCGGAGGGTGACCGTTTCGGTTCCGGATTCCGTTTGCTGACGTTCCAGACTGATGGGAAGCTTGACCTCGCCGTGCTTTAAGTTGAACAAGATGGTTCGCCGGACATATTCGGCACCACGTTCCGGGTCGTTTACATCGTCGGTATTGTGATAATGGTAACCGGAGAGCTGGACGATATTTCCGGGTCCGGACGGACCGGGAATAAGTTCCAGACGCGGGTCTTCATTAGCGACCATGGTGGTAAGGGCCTGGGTCGGGTCATAGGCAGCCGTTTCTTCCGTCGGTTCGTCTGTGGCGTCACTTGCCGCGTCGTCGGACGCGGAAGAGTCGGCCCCGGTATAAATTGAGGCGGAGACATCGGAAACTTCCCCTTCGCCGCCCTTGGTGTCCGAGGCAACCGGGAAGAACCAGTATTGGGCAGGAGAAATTTTGGACTTCGGATCAAAAACCGCGTCTTCCTCACTATCTATATAATACCATCGTTTGGCCAGGTCGAACCAGTCTTTAAGCTCTTCTACCTTTTGGACTTCGATATTATTAATGTAAATGCGGTTGAGCTTTTCAATGGCTTCCCGTTTTTGAGCAGGGGCGACATTATCCCGGAGAACTTCCGCGCTGGGGTTTTCTGCCGGAATGACCGTATTGATTGCCTTAATCAGCTCAATCCAGGTGATACGCCCTTCCACGTTACTGGTGAGATTCCGCCCTATCTGGTCAACCGCCTTGAAGTTGGAAACTTCGGAGTCCGTATCGGAAATCAGGCGGGAAGAGTTCTCGGCCACCCGCTTGGCACTATCAAAAGCGGAGTTGATCCCGGCGTTTTCCACCGTGCTAAAAGCAATTGTGGCCGCCACGAATTGTATGGTAAGAGCGAGAATGAGCAGCGCGGAAGCGGCAAGCACCCACGGCTTCTTACGATCGATAATCCGGTCAACGATAATCTCACGTGGAACGAGATTGATATCGATAGGAGCGGCATTCAGGAGCTGAATAGCCAAACCATAGGCAACGCCAAACGAGGATGCATTTTCCTTAAAGACCGCGTTATTAAGGACTTCTGCACCTACCATTTTACGATAGGCCGAGACGACCGTTATGTCAAGTTCGTTGCTCTTGGCCAGGAACTGCCTCAGGCCCGGAAGCTTCATGGCGTTTCCAAAGGCGTAGACCTTGCGAATGCGTGCCCGTTTATTCAGACTGCAGTAGTATTTTATCGAGCGGTCGATTTCCGAAAGCATATCGTTAAAGACAGGCTTCATGGCCAGGATGACCGCCTTGGGGTCTTGGCTGGTGGCCGCGTTCCTCTTGATATGTTCAGCGTTGGAAAAGGTTAGCTTAAGCGATTTCGTTAAGGCCTTGGTAAAGAGATTACCACCGATGGGAATATTACGAAGCCAGACAGTAACACCATTAGTAACAACAACTTCCGTCGTGTCAGTACCAACGTTAAGGAGGACATCGTAGTCGTTCAGTTCCTCCGGGGGCGTGGAAACGAGCTGGTCGTAGTCGAAATTATCGTGGATAAACGCGTTGTACAGAGCGATTTGAGCACCCTGAACGCAGTCAATATCGACCCCGTTCGCCTGATACGATTCGATCAGTTTGAAAGCGAGGTCCCGCTTCATGGCATACATAAATATGTTCAGGTCGAGCGCGATTCCGCCTTCAAAGACGCCACCTACCTGACGAAAATCCCAAATGACTTCCGAAAGGTCAAAGGGAAGCCACTGCTTGACTTCGTAGCGTATCAGGTCCGCCACTTTCTTCGGGTCGATAGGAGGCAGCGGCTGAAATCGCCAAAGCGTATTCTGGCCTGAAACCGAAACGGCGATCCGCTCTCCCTTTATATTATTTCGCGAAAGGAAAAGAGAGAGGCTTTCGGCCAGAATCTCGTTGGGGTCTGCCCCAGGTTGAGACATAATCTTGCTGTGTTCGATGAAATCAAATCCCAATACCTCTATCGCGCCCGGTTCCTCGCCCAAACGGCAGCGGAGTGCCTTTAGGGACGTATTACCTACATCGATTCCCCAAACAATTTCATTACGTGCCATAATCTATCTCATTCCTCATGATAAGAAACGCAGTTATCCTGCGATCTCTGGAATCACCAGGTACGAACTCTGCCGCCGGAGACCAATTTCACAAGGCAGCAGGATGGGTTGTCCTGCCGCTCTCTTTCTGAGATAATCCCAACCGATTACGTACCCACGACCGTGGTATTACACCCACACTATCATAATATACACTGATTCTGCTTCTTTTTCAATCCTATTGTCGCCTACAAACGGAAAAAAATGGAAATTTTTACCCATTATATCTAATATAACGAACGTTCATGCCGGTTTTAACGAGTGCAACAGCCGTTTTTCGTCCCGACCGCCCGAACGGTCGCGCAAAGGGGCAATTGCTTGTTACCAGACTGCATCCCGAGTTTTAGAGGTGGTTAGAAGATCTTTTCGCTTCGAACCGGGTCGACCCTGGCGAGCAGGGCGCATACCCAATTTTAGTGCGACGATCGGTCAGACCAGTTCGCCCGGTCCGACCGAAAATGCAGTTGGGAGCTTTAAGAGGTTTCGCCCCCGTAAAAAGGTGGCAGGCGCTGTTTCTTCTATTTCTTCTTTCCCGGCGGCATGAAATCTGCTGACTGCGTAACCGGGGCACCCAGTTCGAACGCGAATTCCGTCTGCCCACCTGGTACAACGTCCAGCGTAAGTGCGCCGGGAACCGTGTATTTCTCATCGATAACCTGCGTGTTTTTGACTTCCGGAGTCTCCGTGCCTGGCATGGCACCAGGCACCATGTTACCGGTCGGTTCCGAGCAGATCTTTCTAACAGTAATATCGTAGCTGCCTTCAGGCACGCCATTGAACTTGCCGTGCGTGCGTGGCTGGCAGATTCCGGATGCGTCGGAGACGCCGCCAACGGCCCATTTCAGCGGCGACCGGGCCACGAAATTGACCAAAGCTCCCTCTACCGGCTGGCCCTCTTGCGTGAGTTTTATCCTGATTTTATAAAGGTCCGGTAAATCGGCCGGACGGTCGCCAGCGGAGCAACCGAACCAACAGACCGTCATCATCACGAAGAGACCGACATAACCCCGATACAAATTTCCCTGCATGGTTTTACCATCCTTCTGAAAAAAATAATGCTCCTGATAGCGTGTGAAAGTTTACGTATAGTCAACCAGACCGGGGAATCGCCTGCACAGGACTGGCGTTCCCTGGTCCTCTTTTCGATAAGTTACAAAGATTTGGCTTCCCCACCGGCAGGCGTGCCCATGGCGCCCCAGACGCCGTACGGACTCTCCGTTGTCTTGGTGGGATCGACAATTTTCGTCGCGTCGCCTGCGTCTACGGTATTACTGACGAAGCGGACTGAACCATCCAAAAGACCGGTATTAACACCCCCCGAATGAAAACTGTTGGCCGACATAACACCATAGGTACCTGGCATGAATTGAGGGTCATCGAGCGTCGCACAAGAAGGGGAGTTCGGCGGAAGGATCGTGTGAAACCCAGACGCAATCATGGCTCCATTACTCATTTGCTTGGCGCGAAGACTTTCAATCCCGGAAATAAGCTTCGTTGGGTCAGCAGGCGACAAGGCACCGTTAAGACACAGACTCGGCTGGACAAGCCCGCCCAGCTCACTGTTTGTTATGGCCAGTTCCATCACACCGCCGCGAACGTCGGTACTGCCAAAGGGGGCGCCGCACGACTCACTTAACACGATCGTATTACTCGTACCATCGACACAAAAGGCCATGGATCTCCATTCCATAGGTGTGAAGAGAGTGCGGGAACCAACGCGGCACACAGGAAGCTTATCATTCTGCTTATCGCCAATATCTCCGGTAAAGCAAGCATCACCACGACAGGTCATATAGTTACAGCGTGCATTATAGTAGGCCTCTGTAACATCATCGTTCGGTTCCGACGGACATATAAGAGTTGCAATTTCGCCCCGGAATCCTTTGTAGTTGTCATTCTCTTCTTCGTTTGGAACGGATACGGCCCAATCGGAGACAACAGAATTGGCGAAGGCCATGATATCGGACCAGCGCGACGTCTGTTCCATAAACGGAAGCAGTACGCACGTTGCGCTCATAAGACCCCCTGTATTTTTATTAGAGCAACAATAGGTTGAAATAGAACCGATATCATTCGGCATATTTAGCCCGCCTGTTGTACACCGAGACGCAGGAAAGGCATTATAAGTATCGTGATAATTATGCAAAGCAACCAGATACTGCTTTTGATTATTGGTGCATTGCATACGTCGGGCAGCTTCCCGCGCGGCCTGCACTGCCGGTAAGAGTAGCGCGATCAGGATTCCTATAATCGCAATCACAACCAGAAGTTCGACGAGAGTAAAGGCTTTTTTGAAAATCCTACCTAAAACACCCCCCCCCCGCAATTTAACAACTCAATGTCGTGCACAAACTTTCTCATACTCATTCTCCTTTTGTGAAATGTGAAACGTTGGTTTTTTTGTAACTGGCGGCCTCAAAAATCATTCTTTTAAAAGTCATTTCGGGCCGCGCCTCGGTCGACCCCTAATCCTGCATTGATTCCAGTATACCCGATGTTTTCTCTTTTGTCAATATAGAGATTTCGTCAAAATATATTGAAATTTCGACGCTAAATCTTCCTGTTTTTGACACTTACGGCCGCTGTTTAATCTGCAAGCAGTCGCTCTCTAAACATTAATCGTCAGCACATTCTGGTCCGCGTCGCACGAGAAATGCCGGCCGCGGATGAGTGGGTCAATAGCCGGGTCGTGCGTGTCCGTGTCGGAATAGTAGTCAAAAATATTGCGTGTACTCCCCACCCATGAGAGAATGATCGCAATACTGCGTGACGTTTCGGAGAATTCCAGCGTGAGCACGACCTTCGTACTCGTTTTGGTGGAAAAAACCTTATCCAGCGGCAGCTTTTCAAGAACGGTCTGACATTTATTGATGTACGTGGCCGACAGGCCGTATCTATAGCAGAATTCCCGCAGTTTCTGTATGAGCTCAAACCGGTCGAAAAGATGACTGGATATATTATAAGTTAAGGAGCGAAAATGGTTTATAAAGCGAGCTGTTTTCGCCTTGACCGGATGATCGAAGATATCTTGCGGGCTTCCTTCCTCGTAAATGGTCCCTTCGTCGAGATAAAGGACGCGTGTGGCGATCTCGCGAGAGAAATGTGCGTTCTGACTGGAGAAAAGGATCGTCATGCCCGACTGCGCCAGGAATTGGGAAACGGCCAGAACTTCACCACGCATGGAAAGGTCCAGATTCGCCACGGGGTCATCAAGGACAAGAATGCCGGGCGCTCCGACAAGCGCTCGGGCAATGGCAACCCGCTGCTGCTGACCAGGCGTCAAGTCCCTGGGCCAAAACTCGGCTTTTTCCGCAAGTCCAACCTTGTCAAGAGCTTTCATGCACCGCAGATAGGCTTTCTTACGCACAACGTTGTGCACATAGCACGGAGCAAGCATAAGATTGTCTACAACGCGCAAGTGCGGGAACAGACTGGGCTTGTGGAAAACCATACCAATCTTGCGACGCGCATACTGAATGCTCTCCCGGCTCCCGGTAATCGGCGTCCCATCAACCAGAATGAGTCCTTCGTCCGGTCTGACCAGATAATTCAGGCACTGGAGCAGGACACTCTTGCCCGCGCCGTGAGGACCGATAAGAGCGACTACCTCGCCTTTTTGTACTCCCATGGTCACGTTCGCAAGGACAATTTGAGACCGAAATGTCTTCTTAAGGTTCTTAACTTCGAGCATGACGGCTCCTTCGTTTGGGTGAACCCGACTGCGATTCCACATGAGTCTGCCCACCAATGGCATTGAGCAGAAAGACAAAGAACCAGGCAAGGAACAGATAAACCAGAATGACCAGCAATAACGGCACAAAGGCCTCGTATGTCCTCGTCCGTATGATCGTACTGACCTTGGTCAGGTCCTCGACCGGAATGATGCCGACAATGGTCGTGGCCTTGAACAAGGAAATTAATTCGCTTTTATATCGTGCCATTCCCGTCACAATCGCTTGCGGAAACGTGACCAGACGGAAACGCTGAAATCGCGATAAGCCAAGAGAAATCGCCGCTTTTATTTCACTCTCGCTGACCGTATTAAGACCATCGTCCAGAATACTGGCAAGATTAGCGCCGAGTTTAATGGAAAACGCAATGATAGACGCTAGAATCGCACTAAGACCAAGATCTTCAAAAACGGCGTAATAGAGGAACAGCAGAAAGAGAACCAGCGGCACGCTGCGAATGAGATAAATAAGAGTACGCAGCAACCAGGCGAAGGGCACAATATGACTCCTCTGCAGTATCCCCAGGATAAACCCAAGAAGGGTACCAAAAATTGCGGAAGTCAGTGTAATGAGTAAGGTTACGCCCAGCCCGCGGGCAAAGAGCAGCCAGCGATTCTCGTCGACGAGCGTCCTTTCCAAAGCATGGTAGACATTCTCGCAACCAGAGAGAAAAGAGCCGTTCGAATCGGACGTGCCTGGGGCAGGACCGATATACGACAAATCAGACGACACCTGATTGAGCCAGGTCTTGCGAACGAGCAGCGCAAATTCGTCAAAAACGTAGGGTCGGGAAAAATTGACTTTCTCGGCCCGCTCCTCCGTCTTGGAAATGTGAGCCAGAGCTATATCCGCCGTTCCACCAGCCACGGCGGGCAAGACTTCCTTAAACGACATGTTCGAAATGACCGGCCGCATTTCAAGGTCGTAGGCCAGACGCTTGGCAAGTTCTATGTCGAAACCTGCCGGTTGACCCTTGAGAATAAAGTTCGCCGGCTCCAGGTCGAGCGACGTCGCTATGTGCAACGGGGGACATTCCTGCCCTCGCTCCGGCAGTTCCGGTTCCCGGTATACCGTGGAATAAAGCCATCGCTGACGCATGTCTTCCAGAACACCTTCCCGCTCATATTGCGACAGGAGAAAGTTGATTTGGGTTCGCAGGTCGTTTTTCTCTTTGTTACAGGCAATGGCAATGCCACGCTCGGAACCGGGATAAATGAGCAGACGGAACTCGTCCGGATTCTTCCGTAGGTGTGACAGGAAGGCGTAATGCGTCATGAAAGCAATGTCAACCATGGAGTTGCGCAGCGCCTGAATGAGGTCGGGCACGTCGTCGAAATAATGAGAGGGCATGCCTGGAAACTTCTTCTGGATAAGCGATTCCTGTGCCGAACCACTCTGTATGCCGACACTTCCCTGCTGCAAAAAGGACTTGAACTCGTCGTCACTGAGCGAGGTGTGAATGCCCGGCAGATTCTCCTTGCGAACGAGCAAGGCAATGGAGGAGGAGAGGTAATCGTCCGAGATGAGCATTCTTTCGCGGTGTACGGGGATGTTGTCGAGCTGGGCAATCATTAAATCGATTTTCCCCTTTTGCGTGGCCAACAGCAGGGCATCCCACGACATGGGGATAATTTCACATTTAACGTTCAGGAAGAGTGCCAGCCGCCGGGCAAATTCAATATCGAAGCCGACAATTTCGCCATTTTCCCCCCGAAAGTTCATCGGCGGATTCACCGCTTCGGTCCCAACGGTTATCGTGTCGACCGCGTGTATGGCTTCCGGAACGTCCGGCATTTGCGGATCACTTGAAGTTGTCCACCGCTGGAACATGTCTTCAAAAGTGCCGTCCTCCTTATATTGACGGATATATTCGTTGACCCGATTGATAAGCTCACTCTGGTCTTTTGCCGCGCCAACGCCCAAATGCAGTTCACTCGTAAATCCTGGCATTATCGCCAGTTCCGGCGCGGTCAGTGTGATGTAGTTCATCACATGCCGGTCATAAGCAAAAGCATCGATTCGGTGAGCCAGCAGTGCCTGGTATCCGGCAGGACCGTTCGGGAAATAGGCCAGATGCGCCTTCGGAAAATTCTCTTCCATGACCGAAACTGGACTCGTGCCTGTACAGACCCCTATCGTCTTGCCCGAACTGTTGAGGTTCTGGACCGTTAGCGTGTACAGATCACCAGACTGCTCATTCGTCTGGTCAGAAGAACAGCCCGGAACACAGAGCGACAGAGCAACGATGATACAAGTAATTAATCTCATTATGCTTTTATGGGTGTGTTTGTTGGCCTGACCCGGACAAAATGCCCGGCAGTCAAACGGGAATTGACAAGGCAAGAACCATTGTCAAGACTTTCCTTATTGTAAAAGAAGAACGCCACATTGTCAAGCAAATAATGAAAATAACATCACTCTTCTTCAAAAAAAGTCAGAAAAGATATTATTGTAGCGGACAGCGGAGCAAAATCCGCCCATGCGGCACGAAAGAGAATTGCAGATCGCTCCTGTTTCAGACTACAACCGCTAAGCCTCACTAACACGCCAGTCAAGTAGACGAAGTTCCGCCTGACCTGAATAATCGCTGAAGACAATCTGGTAGGCAATATCGAAGGTCACTTCCGGATTCGCGGCCAGGTGCGCGTTGATTTGGTCGGCCCAGTCGCCTTTGCGAAAGGCAATGGCACGCCGTTCGTCCTGATATTGGCGGAACCGAGCGGTGAAATGGGGACCTTTAATATCACGCTCACTCGGCGAGACGCCTTTTGCCTTACCCATACGCGACGCCTGATTCACGACGGAAACTCCGTAGGTCGCAAAGACCGGACGAGCATTACCCGAGCCGAACGGAGCCATGCGCTCAAGGTCATGGAGCAGAGCCGCCGTTACGGTGGCCAGCGGATATTCGCCATCGATCCAGAGCTTGGGCGTTTTACTCTCTTCGGGGAGATTCGCCGCAACGAAGTCACAAAGAGCGGCTCGAAAGGCCGGGATTTCCGCTTCGTTAATACCAAGTCCGGCAGCTGCCGAGTGCCCCCCGAAACGCGTTAGATGGTCCTTGCACGCGTCGAGCGCCTCGTAGAGATTGAAACTGCTATTCGGCAAACCGCGTGCGCTCCCTGTCCCAGGGTCGGTGTTCAGTAAGGAAATCATAACCACCGGCTTGTGGTAGGTTTCCGCCAGGCGACCGGCGACTATACCGATGACCCCTTGGTGCCACTGCCGACTGGCCAGGACAAAAGCAGGGTCGTCGACATAGTCCGATTCGATCATCTGCTGCGCTTCCCGAAAGATTTTCCGCTCCAGCTTCTGCCGCGTTTCGTTCAAATTGTTAATAAAAGGAGCTAACTCCCGGGCACGAGCTTCGTCATGAGTCAGGAGCAGTTCCACGCCAAGATTAGCCAGTCCCATCTGTCCCGCCACAGCGAGTCGGTCAGGCTGCGAAAGGAGCGATAAGGCACGCTCCCAGTTCCGCTGGTCCTCTTCATCTTTCGGCGACGTTTCACTCAAAACTTCACGTCCGGCAGCGTTCAGTCGAGGCGCGATAAAAAAGCCAATGTCTTCGCTCGTAATGCGTTTGGAAGTGGAACTGCTGTGAATGGCTTCGATTAAATAGCGCAGGCCGACCGGTAAATGATCCACGAGCGAGACAGCCAGCGCGAATCGGACGATAGCGCGATTTTCATCCTGAAGTGGAACAACATCCGCTACGGTTCCCAACGCCGCCAGGCCCACCGCCTGAACGAGCAGATTCTTCATCGGTTCACTGGCGTTCTGCCCGTCATTTGCGATTTTCGCAAGCGCCCATGCGACTTTTAACGCTACCGCGGCACCACATAAATTCGGGTAGGGATAGACTTTACCGTCAGATGAAAGAATCCGCGGATGGGCAATAGCAGCGGCCTTTGGCAAAAGAAGGTTTCCCGACTGCGGGTCTATGAGCGGCGTGTGGTGGTCCGTAATAACAAGCGCCAACCCCAGCTCACGCGCTGCCTCGGCTTCCGCGACGCTGGTTATGCCGCAATCGACGGTTACAACAACCTCGGTCCCTTCGTCAACCAGCTTTTTCAAGGCGTTCCTATTCAGCCCGTAGCCTTCGTCCAGACGATTCGGCAGGTAATAGGTCACTTCACCACCCAAATGCTTGATGGCACTGACCAAAACCGCTATGGCTGTCATTCCATCGACGTCGTAATCGCCATAGACCGTGATTTTCTTCCTGCTGACAATGGCGTCGTGGATAATCTTTGCAGCGTCCAGAGCGCCAGGCAATCGCTCAGGCGGGTATAAACTCTTGGAGAGACTAACCGGAGCGAGAAAGAGCAAGAGTTGCGCGGGGTCAGTAACCCCACGTCCGGAAAGGATTTGCGTTATGACCGGAGAGAGATGTGTTCGTTCAGCGAGCGTATGGACCGTGTGCGGGTCAAAGGGTCGCGGAATCCATTGAACCGGAGTTTTCCGGGGCACGCGTTCCATAAGCATCTCCAGAGTGAACGAGTAGTTAAAGTGCAGTTACACATTTATAACACACAGCAAGAATAACAACACAAAAAAAGAGCGGCCAACGCACGCTCTTTCTTTGTTAACAAGGCTCTGCTTGAGGCAAGCAGGCTCTTATTTCTTTTTCTCCGTGTGGAGTGTGTGCTTGCGGAGCTTGGGGCAATATCGACGCAGTTTGAGCTTCTCACCACCCGGTTTACGGCGCACGATATAATTATATTCTCCCGTCTCTTCGCAAACGAGATAAACAGTTTCCGCTTTTTTCTTACTTTTACCTGCCATTTTTCGTACCTTACTTTCACTTGGGGATGGAACAAAAACAGTCCATTATCAATTCATAATATTATAGCAGCCAAAAGGGTAACTGGAAGTGGGGGTTCTTAAAATTCTTGAGGATCGTTCTCCGGCCAAAATCGAGTCCGTGCTAAAAATCATGGCTGGCCTGTCAAAAAAGAACGACCAACCCGCCCTAATACGCTATTCCCGCGGTCACAACCATGAACCGGCAACAACGAAAACATACCCCCCGCGTAACGCACCATCTCGTGATTTGCCTAACGCCATC
>JAUNSJ010000024.1 GCA_030539295.1 Planctomycetia bacterium
GCGTAAGCGAAAAGACGATCTACAATAAAATCAAACAGTTCAAACTGCGTGGCATTGTCTGACGACGTTTGACCTTGCTTGGCTGACCTTGTTTGAAGTCTACACATTCGCGAGGGCGGCGTCTGAAGAGACCAGCGTCAGACGTCCGCCACTCGCGGGATTAAAAATTCTCCGCGGGTGGAGACAGTAACCACGAGGTCAATGGCACAGGCACCCGCTTTGTCCCAAGAGCTTACTCCGCCGGCTTCTGATTGACCTTGTCCCAGAAGGGGGACAGACGTCGAAGCTGGTCAATGACCCGGGGGAAGACATCCAGAACGGTTGAAACTTCCTCGTCGGTCGAATAGCGGCTTAAACTGAAGCGGACGTTGCCTTGCAGTGCGCCGGATGGAACGCCCATGGCGACGAGCACATGGGACGGATCGAGCGAGCCACTGGTGCACGCGGAACCGCTGGACGCGTAGACACCCGCTTCCGAGAGCATCATAATAATGGACTCACCTTCCACCGAATGACACGCGACGTTCAGCGTATTGGGGGTGCGATCCGCATCTTTACCGTTAATTTCGAGCCAGGGAATACGTTCGGCCAGACCTGCCTGAAGTCGGTCGCGAAGTGCGGCGACTCGTGTACGTTCCTCCTCGCCGGCCGCTTCTCCCAGTTCCATTGCCTTGGCCAGACCAATAATATACGGGATGTTTTCTGTGCCTCCGCGCCGCCCTTTCTCCTGATGACCGCCCAGCAGGAAGGTCCGCACCGGTGTTCCCTGTCGTACGAACAGAGCACCCACTCCCTTGGGCGCATGGATCTTGTGACCGGAGAAGGAGAGCAGATCGACGTTGCGAAAGTTGCCTGTTAAATTAATTGGCAGTTTCGTTACCGTTTGCGTTGCGTCGGTGTGAAAAACGATTTTCGGATCGGTCTCTTTAGCGATTCGGGCCAGTCGTTCGATTGGGAAAACGACGCCGGTTTCGTTATTGGCGTGCATAACAGAGACCAGAAGCGTTCCGCCTGGCCGTAAGGCACGCACATACTGACCCAGGTCAAGATTGCCATTGCGATCGACGTTGAGCCAGCTCACCTCGTACCCTTGACGCATAAGCTCCTTCACGACTTCCAGAATTGCCGGATGCTCCACTTTTGTCGTAATAATATGGCGGCGTCCCGGATTCGCGCGAGCGACGCCAAAGAGCGCCGCGTTATTACTTTCCGTAGCGCACGAGGTAAACAGGATCTCCGAAGGTAAGGCAGCCCCGAGCACGCGGGCGGTCGTCTGGCGCGCCTTCTGTAGGTCTTGTGCCAACTCGGTCGCCGGTTCGTACAACGAGCTTGCATTCCAGTATTTTTCCGTAAAGTAAGGCAACATAACCTTTAGCACTTCCGGATCAACGGCGGTCGTTGCATTATTGTCAAAATAAATCATAATAGGGCCCATTTTTCACACATTCCGCCTTTTACTCTCCAAAACTGGCATGACGCCCTTTTCGAAGAGGAAATACGCGGTATAATTATTATCGATGGCGCGCTCGCCTGCGGTCGATTTAGCCGACCGGGCGGCACAGCGTGCCCGTTCTGCCCCCGTAGCTCAGTAGGATAGAGCGACGGTTTCCTAAACCGTAGGTCGTTGGTTCGAATCCAATCGGGGGTATCTTTGCCCCAACTGCGGAGGTCTTTATGTAATGATTATACGCCGAAGTCGCGGGATTAGCAAGAGAGGGGCGAAAATTACTCTTCCTCCGATGGAAACAAGGTAATCGGGACGCTAAAGGGCCGCTTCCAAGGCAGCAGCAAGGGTGATCGGCGCGGAGTCCTTCTTACGATTCTATTGTGGGCGGTTCTTTCGAGTCCGCGGGCCCGGCATGAGCAGACTGACAATCATACCGACCAGAACGACTGTAATCGTCCCGACGACAATAATCATGTAGTTGTGCAACGGACATTTCCAGTCGCTTAAGGCAGAAGGAATCATATTGAAACTCGAGGCGGTCATCCAGAGAATAACAAGCACGCCGGCAACCATACCGGCCAAAGCTCCGCGTGAGTTGGCCACGCGAGTAAAGATCCCCAGCAGAAAGACGCCAACGATTCCGCCACTAAAGATCCCGGCCAAGACCCAATAGGCGTCGAGTATGCCTTTGGCGTGTATCATGGCCAGTGCGCAGCCTATTCCGAAGAGACCCCAGAGAAATGAAGCAATACGCAAGACACGCATTTGTTCCCGGTCAGACGCTTTTGGGCGATAGAACCGGGTATAGAAATCCGTTAAGGTTAATGTGGCAGCTCCGTTTAGACTTGTACTGACCGTACTCATGGCCGCGGCCACGATCGCTGCGATAAGGAGTCCCGTAAGACCCGGCGGTAATTGATGCACGATAAAGTACGGAAATACTCCATCTCCGTTTCCAGACGCAATTTGCTCAAGCAGGTTCGGATCAGTTATCAGGTCAGGACGCGCTTGATAAAACGCGTACAGTGCGGTTCCAATAAAAAAGAAGAAAGCACAGACCGGCATGTACAGAAGTGATCCAAACCAAAGCGACCTCTTGGCCGCCGATTCCGACTTCGCCGTCATATAGCGTTGGACGTAATTCTGGTCGATTCCAAAATTTTGCAAATTAATCACTGTACCGTAAAAAAAGACCACCCAGAAGGTACGCGAGGTAAAATCAAGGTTCATACCACCGAGACTGAACTTGTTATTATCCCAGGCAATTTGAAAGAGCTGACCAGGCCCCTCCGGCATGGAAAGAGGCAGGACAATCGCACAGACTGTCGCACCGATGATCAAGACTGCCGACTGCACTGCATCGGTCCATATAACGCCGGCAATCCCACCAAGCATGGAATAAACCGTTGTAGCCAAACCAACCAGTACAATAATTGCAATAATATTCCAACCGAATAAATGATGCAATGGAATGGCCAATAGAAAGAGGACCGAGCCAACGCGTGCAAGCTGGGTAAGCATGTAGCAGACCGTTCCGTAAACACGGGCCCAAACTCCGAATCGCGATTCCAAGTGCTCATACGCGGAAACGGACCCGCAACTCCGATAAAACGGAATAAACCAACGCGCGGCAATCCACGTACAAGGCAAGACGGTCAGTGCCGCAACCCAGGCGTTCCAGTTTCCAACGAAAGATGAGCCGGGATTCGCCAGAAAACTGATACTGCTCACATACGTTCCGAATATGGACAGGCCAATAATCAGACTCGGAATCGACTGACCGCCATTGGTAAAAGAATCGGCCGATCGACTCTTGAAATAGAAGCGACAGCCGATCGCTATCGACAGGAGCATGTAGAATATAATAACCACCAGATCGAGGAGTGGCAGAGCCGTAGTGTTTCCAACCGCCTGAAGGTTGGGAATACAGTGCACGGTACTCGAAAAAACTGTCAATAACGATTCTGCTCCTGTCATAGCAACCCCAATCTTTCCCTATTACTCACAATGTGTCAAATACCTGTTATGGCCGACGGCGCGATACAATTATCCATTCATTATAGGCAATCCTGACTATTACGCAACCCCGCCAGGCACCCCACGCGGACAAGACGGGCCAGCCTTAATTGAGGCCAAGCTGTTCGATAAGCTCGCGTATGGCAGTGCGTTCCTGCTCACAAACGCTTCGGTAGGGCGGAATCATGTACTCGCCACACACTCCGAGCAGGGCGAGCGCCGCTTTTAGTCCGCACGGAACGCCAAGACTCTTTTGCGGCACCGCGTAAATCCGGTTGAGCAATTCGATCTTCGTTTGGAAACGGGTCATTGCGGCCGTGTCGCCCTGTTGATACGCATTGTATAAACCAACGAATATTTCAGGGTAGAGATTCGAACCGCTATTAACGCCACCGGCGGCCCCGAGTGTCATGGCTTTGCCGAGCAGTGAGTCGGGACCCATGAGCACGGAGAAATTGTGACGCACCATTGCCAGATTACAAAGTTTTGCAAAGTAGTCAAGATCGCCGCCGCTGTCCTTTATCCCAATGAATTTCGGATGGTCAATAATCCGCTTGACCGTTTCCAGGTCGAAGTTCACGCCTGTGTTTTCCGGCATATTATAGAGGATCAGAGGCAGAGGCGACGCGCTGGCCAACTCGCACAAATAATCGCCCATCAGGACCGGGTTGGGTCGATAATAATAGGGAGCCGTTACAACGCAAGCGGCCACACCGGCGTCCGCTGCACAATGCGCCAGATGAAGACTTTCAACGAGCGAAGTATCGGAAATGCCCGTAAAAACAGGGATTCTGTCCTGCACAAGCTGCATCGTTGCCCGAACAAATTCACGTCGCAGCTCATGACTCATCGCCGCAAATTCGCCTGTCGTACCCAAAAGAAACAGGGCGGATACACCACCATCAATTAATCGATTCGTCAAACGTTCAAGACTGGCAAGATCAAGTTTTTCCCGATCAAGTAGCGGGGTCACAACCGGCGTAACGATTCCGCGTATTATGGGGAAAGCACTTTTATTGTAACTCTGGTGAATCGTAGCCGTG
Organism: Planctomycetia bacterium; assembly: GCA_030539295.1. GTDB lineage: Bacteria > Planctomycetota > Planctomycetia > Pirellulales > Thermoguttaceae > JAUNBG01. Next base: position 4,507 of record JAUNSJ010000024.1, read on the forward strand.
AGAGATGTATGGGGCATTGACGCCATAAACTTTTGTGGGATCATATCTGTAACTTTCTAATTACTTCAAACGTCCAGGCTCCGGAGTACACGTATGAATAGCGGAAAAAACGGCATTGATAGTTCGTACGTGTGTCCCGGAACCAGTGAGAACGAATGGTCAAAAATTTTTAATCGGTTTGTGTTCGCCGCGATCTATTTCCTTTATGACCTGTAAAACCTTTTCCGTATCCCAGTATTCCCCGGGCATTCCGTCAGGCTTCGTGTAGCGAACGGCACCCTCCCACCAAGAGTCGAATTGGTCGGTTGGCTTATTGACCAAGATATTCAATTGACTTTGTGGAGAGATCAGTTTCCCGGCAAAAACATCGTCTTCCGTGAATTTTGCACAAAAGATTTCCCTTTCAAGACCACGGTTTCGGTCATACGTAATATAAATAGTACCATCGGGAGCCTGGTCGCCGTCGGGATAAGAGCAGCGAAACCGAGGCTCAATCATGAGACTGCGGCTCCAGGTCTTGCCATCATCTTTTGAGATAAATGCCATAAGACGGGTTCGGGCACAAAATTCGTCGAGTTCGCCATGTTTGACCAGGAGAAGATTACCCGAATGCAAGCGACGGACGAAGAAACGGGAAATGGGATGCTGTATCTCCGACAGCGTGAACGGGGACCATGTCTTGCCTCCGTCGAGCGAAAAAGTTTCGCCGATGCCGGGAACGCCCAGACGGTTGTACAGCCAGAGAGACCCGTCTTGCTTTTCGAGCAGATTATGTTCGTCCGCGCCTCGCATTTCTTCTGGCGGTGCCGTGCCAACAGAAAGGAATTCCACTGTCTGTCCCTGGTCGGTGGATACATAAACGGCGGCGCCGCGCGGTTCCTGTACCGGATAGAGCCAACGGCCAGCGGCGTCAACAATGGGTTTATTCAACATAACGCCATCACAAATACGTCTCGGTTCCGACCAGGTCGCGTTCTCCCCGTCTTCCGGATTGTCAGTGTGTATCTCCCATTGACCAACAGGGGTACTGTGCATAATATGCTGTCCCCAAAAGAGCCATACACGTCCATTTGGATCGGTCCACAAAATCTCATCAAAAGCTCGGGCCTTGTCTTCCGGATCAATGGCGAAAAGAGGCTTTGACCAAGTCAAGCCGCCGTCAGCACTGGTCGCAACGAGAATGTAGTTATCTTCTCCCTCACCCATACCTCCGGCATACCAGGAAGCCCAAATTCGCGCGTTGTCACTAACGCAGAGAGTGGATACACATTGAAATTTACGATGGGCATCATCATAGTTCTCAGTTAGGGGCCGAACAATTTTCGCCGGCTTTTGCCCTTCGTCGATTGGTTCTTCCGCGCAAACGGAGTCGGTGAGTGCAGGAAGAGCCATCCATAGAACAGCTAAGAGGAATCGGTACATGGTTTATCCTTATTGTTAGTGTAATTTGGTACGATCCGCGAGTCATTTTGCAACATCCAATTATAATGAATTGGTCAGCCGAGGCCTTCTTCATTGCATTTTGACTCAAAAGAAGTGGGGTGAGTCACTGCCGATTATCTGCCGTTGCGGGCGTACATTCCCCGCAACAGCGTAATCCGGCACAAAAAAATTTTTTTGTGAAAGGAACACACGTTTCAGCGAGTCCACTCACCTGTTCGAAATTTGATGAATGGACAGACAGTGGTGGGACAGTTCATTCGAACGATTATTGCCCGAGCGCTTTTCCCGATTCAAGTGCAAGGTCAAGCGTCATTTTGCGGCCTTTAATCTCTACCTTTAATGTACTGCCATCTTCGTGGAGCTTGGGATCCGTAATCATCTTGTAGGAAGCCTTGGTCTCATTGGAATAGGCCGGGTCGGTGTTCTTTACCTGCCCCATATATTTACTTCCTCGTACTCGTATCAGTTTTTCGCCCAAGGTAACCAGCGCCGTGTACTTGCCGTCAACAATATTACCGCCGCCATCGCTTCCTCCGGCACCTGTGGGAAGAAAGAAGACGGCTCCTTTTTCGACCGGCTGTCCGTCCAGCGTTACATTGCCGGACACTTCAATTTCGTGCCGACCTGGTTTCCCGCATCCCGTAGCCAAAACCAGCGACAGTAACATGGCAACTATTATGGAATATTTCATTTTTTGCCTTTTCAATCATGTATAAGGTTTTATTTGTTCCGGCCAACGCAGGTCAGCCGGAGTTCGCATAGCGACCGAAGTATTTATAGTGACTCCGTTTCACCGCCCTGACTTGAGCCAAGGGCCTTCCAGGTCAGAAGATTGATCGTTTCACTCACAAATCGAACGGAGCCGTCGCACATCGCTGTGTTGACTCCGCCTGCATGCCGGCTTCTCGCATAGAGAATATGGCCTGCCGCGTTTCCATCGGTACACGGAGCAAGCAACGTACTGACACAGTTATCACCGGCAATTTCATCGGGCGCCGTCGTGTTCGGCACACCACTGACCATGAACATGTGCCCACCGGAATCGTTATGAATATCACCACGTTGGTCATTCATGCCGAAACCATTATTGTATGGGTCATCCGTTGGAATCAGACATTCCGAAAGCATAAGCGTGTTCGACAGACCGTCTGTTATGGATTCGAAACCTTGTATGAGATTCTTTTGAAACGGAGCACCTTTAAAAACGTGATTTGTCAGCAAGTCCAGGGATGTATTGCCCACATTCTCTTTCTGACCCACTCGCGAATCTCCATAATTCACCACATAGTTCCCAACGGATCGCCACCACTCTTGACGGTTCTGATCCGAGGTATCGGTATATCCCGCATTATTCGGGTCGCTCGGGCAGACATAGACCGGAATCTTATTATGAAGACAGGCAGCGTTAACTTTTGGCCAACCACCACAGAAATCGACTTTCCAGTCATAACTTGAGATAACGTTACCAGCTTCAATAAAAGGCAGCGAACGAACGGTCCAGGAATGACGTTTTAAATCCGGGTTGTCACTCCTGGAGGCAAAAGGAAGTTTTGTGTTCGTATCGTGATAATTGTGCATAGCCAGTGCCCACTGCTTAAGGTTATTCGTGCACTGCATGCGACGCGCCGCTTCACGAGCTGCCTGTACGGCAGGAAGGAGCAGGGCAATTAAAATGCCGATGATCGCTATGACCACCAGCAATTCGACAAGGGTGAAACCCAGAATACTGTGTTTTCTCATTTTTCAGTCTCCTAAAATCATTGTAACGATTTGTGTCAATTCGTCGTGACGTCCGCATCATGACGTTGCTTTGCGATCCTCATGCTGATTCCGCAGGAGCGTCTTCAGGCAAAGAAGTTGAACGCGGGCGCTTCGGAAAATCAAAAAATATTCGAACATCGTATGATCTAACCTACGGTAATCAATTATTTTTCGTTCGCGACCCTGCTGTCGCTTCTCTTGCCTGAACTTACTTATATAATAGCAACAAAACCAAATAAAGCAATAGTAAAAATAGCGTCATTCGTTTGTGTAAATACGACACTAATTCATCTTGAAGGAATTGCGGTAATCCGTCGGCGTAATGCCTGTTCGGTCGCGGAAGAGATGGACGAAATAGGAGTGAGAACAGAAACCAAGTCGTATGCTGATATTCCCGACCGGCATGTCACTGGTGCGCAGGAGATCTTTCGCCAATTCAATGCGATGCCGAATAATCTCTTCCCCGAGTGTCCGGCCACATTGTTTCTTGAATTTTCGTTCCAGAGTGCGACGGGACAGTCCTACGGAATCGACGACTTCCTCCACGGTCAAACCAATGTCCGATCCGTTTCGAATCAACTTGATGGCGGCGGCCACATCTTCGTCCTGCGTAGCAATCAGGTCCGTCGACTTCCGCGTTTCTACCCCAATGGGCGGAAAGAGAATCGGAAGTTTGGGCAGTGGTTCGCCGCGTATCATTTTCAGTAGAAGACGAGACGCCTCATATCCCGTTCGCTTCCCGTTCTGAATAATACTCGAAAGAGGCGGCGTCTGCATGCGACAGAACCATTTCTCATTATTGATACCGAGTACCGCAATTTGGTCAGGCACCATAATACCATGTGCCTGACAGAGCTCGAGTATCTGTTTCGCGTGCATATCATAGGCGGTTACCAGGCCCACCGGCTTTGGGAGCGACTGCAGCCAATCGACGAGCTCGTCCTGTTCCCGCTGCGGCCAAACACAAACCGGCATAGTCATCGCCGACTCCTTAACGAAGACACTGCACTGACGCCCAATGCGTCGCACCGCTTCCACAATCCCGTTTCGACGTCGACGCGTCCAATACTGATTACACTGTGCAAAATAGGCAAAATGTTCGAAGCCTCGCTCCTGAAAGTACGAAATGGCCGTTTCGCCGACACCGTCTTCATCCACATCGACGTCGGACGGCATCTCCGGACAATTCAACTTGACGTACGGGATGGCCATGCGATTAAGCAGATCAAACGTTTCCGGTAAATGATGTCGCACAATAATACCGTCGCCATGCCAGTCCTGAATCCAGGAGGGAATCGCTTCCAGATGGCCGCGAAAGTCGAAGTCCGCCTCACAGCCGCATTCGTACAAATGTTGCGCGATTCCGTCAATGAGCAGACGCCCGTAACCGTGGCTCGTACCCAACAGTAATAGCACTCGTATCTTCTGATTACCGCTTTCGAGCGGCCTGATCGACAGCTTCTTTTGCACTGTAACCTCTTCCAAATGACATAAAAAAACGAATTTCTCGGCCCGATCGCCCCCTTGGCCCACGTCGACTTTTCTATTATAGCACGACTTGCGGAAACTTCAATGTAGGAATTACGGCATTTATTTGTGTTTTTACGTCACAGACAAAGCAAAAAACTGGCCCGGCAGCGAACTCCCATTCACCCGCCGGGCAAGTGTATCACGCCTTGCGAATACGATCACGGTGCCGACGCACATTTTTCGTCGCGTTTCGCGTATCGATCACCAGTGCGGAATTATTGACAATCTCGTCGTAGTCATACGCCGTGTGGTCGGTCGCAATCAAGACGCAATCCTGCCGTGCGAGAAAGGAATCCGTCAGCTTCTGGCTCTTCATGGGCGGAATATGAGGCCAAGACCGCATTTTCGGAAGCGATGCGATGAGCGGGTCATTATAAGATACTTTCGCCCCCAGCTCAATCAAGCGGCTAATCAGTTCAAAAGCGGGACTTTCACGCGGGTCATCGACGTCCTTCTTATACGCAATACCGAGCACGCAAATTCGCGAGCCTTTGACCGGCTTCTTCTGCTCATTGAGGCCTTCGAGAACATGCTGAATCACGTATTCCGGCATACGCGTATTGATTTGCCCGGCCAGTTCGATAAACTGCGTGGCCACGCCATGCTTACGGGCAACCCAGCTCAAATAGAAGGGGTCGATCGGTATGCAATGCCCGCCCAGTCCAGGCCCGGGATAAAACGCCTGAAAACCAAACGGCTTTGTCCGGGCTGCGTCTATGACTTCCCAGACGTCGATTCCCATCCGGTCAAAAATAACCTTCAGTTCGTTCACCAGGGCTATATTGACGGCCCGATAGGTGTTTTCAACGATCTTCGCGGCTTCTGCGACTTCACAGGACGAGACCGGTATGGCTTCCACGACGGCCTGGGAATAGAGCATCAGAGCCAAATCACCACTGTCACGATCGATTCCGCCGACCAGTTTGGGTATGCCGGCCGCGGAAAATTTCGGGTTCCCAGGATCCTCCCGCTCCGGACTAAAGGCGAGAAAGAAGTCTTGACCCACCTTCATACCGGTCGCCTCAAGTAGAGGAAGCATAACCGACCGCGTTGTCCCAGGCCAGGTCGTGCTCTCCAGTACAATGAGCTGTCCGCGACGAAGCGTCCTGGCAATAGCCCGCGTTGAGTTCTCGACGTAGACCAAATCCGGGTCGCGACTGGCCGACAAGGGAGTCGGTACACAGATGAGAATGGCATCCGGTTCGTTCAGACGCTCCAGGTCGGCGGTCGGTTTAAATCGCCCGGTCGCCGTCCATTCAGCAATCCACTCCGAAGGGATGTGCCGAATGTAACTCTTACCATTGAGCAGAGAGTTGACCTTCTCTTCGCTGGTGTCGAACCCCATAACGCGAAAGCCGGCGGAAATGAAAGCTTTTATCAAGGGGAGTCCAACGTAGCCAAGGCCTATCACGCCAATGACTGCCGAGTGGTCTTTAATCTTGTCGAGGAAACGATTCTTGAGCATGATTATGCACCTTTTTGAAAAAAGAGAATGGTTATTGCAGGAAGGATTGCCGCCCCTGCATGGCATCGGCAATCATCTCCTTATTCGCAAATTCGAGCGCCCCCCCCGACGTAATACCTCGTGCAAGCCGGGTTATCTTGATCGGAAAATCGCCGAGCAGGTTCGTTATGACCAGCGCGGTCCCGTCGCCTTCGGTAGTCGGATTCGTCGCCATAATAAGCTCCTTGAACTTGCCTGTCCGCACCCGCTTGACCAGTGCGTCAATCGTCAACTGCGAAGCGGTCACTTCATCCAGAGGGGACACGCGTCCCAAGAGCACATGATAGAGGCCGCGATAGCTCCCGGTCGCCTCAATGGAAATGAGGTCCCGCGGCTGCTCAACGACGCACAGCAGCGAGGTATCACGGTCGCCCGACGAGCAAATTTCACACAATTCCTCTTCCGCAAGATTATAGCAATTTTTGCAATATCGGACTCGCTCCTTGACCGTGCGTATGGAATCGGCCAAGGCAAGTGCGTCTTTCTTCGTTGCACGCAGGAGATGATACGTTATACGTTCCGCCGACTTCTTTCCGATGCCCGGCAGTTTCTCAAATTCTTTCATCATGACGGTTACAGATTCTGTCAGTTCGGTCATTGTTATTACTCCTGATTACTGTCGTGGTTGTGAAGGGGAAGCAGGGCCAGGCCGCGGAGAATGACGTTGGAACAGGTAACAATTGTCGGCTTTGTCTGATTGTGAAACAGGTCGTTCAGCACGTCGAACAAAAGCGAGAGTAACTGCTCAAAAACAATTTCACTTCGCCCTGTCACCAGAATGGGCAGTGTTTCGTCTGCATGCTCCGTTTGCATTTTTCGCAATGCCTGAAGATAAAACGAAAAGACCGCCGCCGCCGTACCGTGCGTTATGCCAACGCCAATGGCATCTTGCGTATTCGTCGCCGGCCAACTTCGCGACGCGGCAATATGAGACAGGTTCAGACGCGGAATGCGGTCGGTCTTCTCGTAGAGTGCCGTTGCCGAAATCTGCGGACCCGGCATAATGGCGCCTCCGGCAAAGCGACCTTGACAATCGACCAGGTCGATCGTCGTTGCCGTACCCACATCAACGACCATAATAGGACCCCGGCGACCGAAGTACGTCTGCGCCGCATAGGCCGCTACCGCACGGTCCAGCCCCAACTGCTCCGGATGGTCATACAATACAACCAGAGGAATATCGGACAGCGACAAAACCCGCACCGTGTCCCATGGCCGATTCCGTTTGAGCCAGTGAGTCAGGGAACGGGTTCGGCCGTCGTTCACGCTGGAGATAATCCAGGTCAACTTTATATTGCGGCGCGTCGGCGAGTGCAGCCAGTGTTCCAGGTCGGAGAACGTCGAGGTCGTTTCTACGCACACCGATTCCGGCTCCGGCAGCGAACGGATGTTCTCGCGCTCACTCGGAAAAAAGGCAAATTTGACAAAACTATTGCCTATGTCTACTGTTACAAGAGCCGTCACGTGCTGCCTGTGTTTCCCTTTATTCCTGCTGTTGTCTTCCTGGGGTCTTGGCTGACAATGAGATACATAATTACCGGCCTGCCCGGAACAACGCGGGCAATTTCCCATTTCCCTATTGTACCACTGCCCGAAATTATTCCAAGGAGGGTGTTTCGCACCCACTGGACACGCATTACGGGGGTTACAGCGCGTATTGGACCTTTGCAAAGAGCTGATTTACCAGAAGGGCAATGGCGGCCTTGATTTCGTCGTTGTCTCCAGACGTCGCTGTACCCTCCGGGAGAGGAAGTGGATTTGTATCACACTTCTTCTGCCAGTTGGAAAGGGTAATAACGACCGTGCGTTGGCTCTCTTCATGCGTTACGGCAATCGATTTTAACCCGTCCCGCGACGGTGTCAGTTCAAACTGCAAACATAGTCCATGCCCGAAAACCTGCACACTGTCCGGCTGGTCTTCCGGCATCTCAATTTTCAGACGCAGCAGTGACCGCAACGCCTTACGCGATTCAGGAGCATTACCCAAGAGAAGTATACCGGTTACGAAATTCTGAATTATCATGAGTTCAGGTTCAAAATAGGCCGAAAGTGGACGATTATTCGGATTATCGGAACCAATAAGAAACGACGAGTCTCGCATACTGACCCAAGGGAACTCCGATTGGCCAATGGCAAAAAGTTGTACGCCTGGCAATAGGGGCTTGTCGTCCTCCGCTTGTATTTTCAGGGAGAAATCTGCCCCCTTACGTGACAAAGATATTCGATATAAAGGCTCCGCTCCTTTGGCAAGTGCAACTTGTGCATCGCAAGAGATGAGTTGACTGCCATCGGCGTTCGGGTCGAACAGATCAAGAAGCGAAGAGCAGACGGCGGCGAACCGGTCGTCATTTTCGGAATGAACAGGAGTTGGCACTCTTAACGGAATCGACTCGTCGGCAAACCAGTTAGCGAAATCAGGCAGAAGCCGTGGCAGATAACCCAGCGCGGTAAAGTGCCCTGCGTTGGGGAATATTTCCTGCTTCTCGTCCATATCACAGGCAAGTGCGAGTTGCCGACTTAATTCCGGCGGAATAATTTCATCACGTTCCGCGTTGAGCATGCGAAGTTTTCCGGCATGGGCTTTCGCTTTTAACGCCTCGGCATGATTGAGCGGTTCTATATTGGCGACAGCCGCGTCCAGCGCCGCGCGGATTTCCGGATCCGCATTGGCTAATGAGGTCATAAGCTCCGGCCAGGTTTTCGCGTCCCGTTCAACAATTTGCATAAGTCCGCCGCCACCAACCAGGAGAATACACTGGTCTATACGCGGTTCTTTGGTCACCAGCCCCGACGCAAAAATCGCGCCAAGACTGGCTCCTATAATTTGCACTTTATCGTCTCGTACTTCCGGCATTGCCGTGAACAGATCAATTCCGCGCCGAACTTCATTGTGCATTTGATTGAGCGCACGGGTTATAAGCGGTAAGGCATCGGGCCGCTTCGCAAGCTTCGAGATACTGCCATAGCTGTCCGCTCGTTCACTCGTATAAGGAGCAATCGGGAGCAGAACCGGGTAGCCACTCGATGAAAAATACGCCGCCAGCAGACCCGTAATCGCTCCATTACCACCAAGTCCGTCCAGACACACTATGCCGGTTCTTGGTGGACTGGCCGGTGTCAAATCTTGCGGAAGGTACAGATAGCCCAATACAGTTTTGTCCTCCGACGCTTCCTCCGGAAACGGCGTAGGCCATGACAATCGCAAAACTTTATATTGCTCGTATTGTTGATACGGCTCTATACTGTAACGGAATGCCTCTCCACAACAGACATGGTCAACCGCAATCGATTCCGCTCCGGCTAATGGAAGACAGTATGCAAAGAATGCAAGATTGAGGAGAATAGAAATTGCATAAAAGATAGTTTTCATAAAGTGCCTCATTGACTTTTATTGTATTTCGTTGCCTTTGTTATTCACACGATGAGACGGTTGACCGCGGTGGGTTTTCCACAACATGACCAGCGTCCACGCCGCCAGGATCATGAACATCGGCATCGCAGGTGTTCGATAACGCAGTGAACTGACAAAGATTATATGTAACAGCGTTAAATAGACCGCCGGCATGGCCAGCAGCCAAATCTCGCCCCGCTTGCGACACAGACAAACGAATCCCCATAGTCCTAAAACAAGCACTGGCGTATAGCTCACAATCAAGGCCAGTCGTATGGGCCACGACTGAAATCCAGGTTCGTTCGGAATGAAATTCCAGAGTCGCGCGAATTTGACCCCCGCCAGACGCAGTACTTCACGCGGATGATTCCAACTCCAGTCCAGTGCCGCCTTTTTCATAATTTCATCCAGACGCCGTTCGAATTTCCCTTGCTCGGACACGCTCCCGGCAACCGGGCCAAGCTGCTCGCGAAAGGAATCGACAAAAGCCATGTCGCTGGCTCCCGTCGCTGTCGGACTCAATCCATCATACAGACTCGCGCCCATTTGCAGCGTGGTTGGCACGAACGTTCCTGTTACCATTGCGTTTCGCAGCCACCAAGGCATCATGCATAGACAAAACACGGCAATGGCAACAAGGCTTGTCCTGACCACGTAAAAAAATCGTCCGCATAAGCCAAACCTGTACACGGTCGCAAGCAGTACAATCATCATCACAAAGGGCGCAAAATAGAGCCAGGAAGGCCGGAACAATACCGTTAAGGCACTTAACATTCCCAACGCGATCGCCTGACTACAACGTCGTCTCCTCACCGTTCGGCTCGCAGTTCCGACACACTCGGGCAATTCTTTTAATATGAGTACTAAAATAATCATTTGCAGCAGTAGGGCTACCTGAAATGGCTCTTCCGAAAGTACCGTAACACTTTCAACGATCAGGCACGGGTCAAACGCAGCTATAGCAGCCGCAACCAGGGCAATAATTTGACTCTTAAACAAAACCCACGTCAGCATCGCTATGAGCGCCACGGAACAGGTTCCCAGGCAACAGTTCAAAATCCGAGCCGACAGAACAGGAGGATACTCACCATGAATATAAAAAAACGGAGCCAGCAGCATCGGATAACCTGGCATGCGAAAAACGGTCCATCGCCGTTCCTCGTCAAATTGATACGGGCGACCAAACGCAACGGCCCGACCCAGCTTCCAATAGGAATCACTGTCAGCGAAGTAGAATGGACCATCCGATACGTGTTGCGCGTCCCGACCTGCTATCTTTACCTCCCAGTAAAAAGCACCTGCGACCCGCACCACAAATGCAAGAAAAAGTATCAGTAAAAGAGCTCGCCCCAACCAGGTCTTCAGAAAGTCACCCGGAAACCGTTCGACACATTCCGGATTCGGTTCGGACCTGTTTGGCCGGAATGAGAAGTTCATTTCGTCGGTCATGCGGAACTCCTTTCAAAAGTGGCCTGCTTACCCACAGACGTATTACTTCTTTTGTGAATCTTCACTGACAACGCATATAACGTTGCATTCCGGAAGCTGCTGTTGCAGTTTGTCGAACCCCTCCTGATTCATCTTTGTTCGCGTAACATGCAATGTTTGCATTTTTTTAAAACCGGCAAGATACTCGACCGAAGCGTTCGTGATCGAAGTACGTCCAAGATGCAGAAATTGCAAATTTTGAAATGTTACCAGCTGCGGCATACAGGCGTCCGATATTAAAGTCGCGTCCAGATTGAGCCAGTTTAGACGTTTTGCCAATGGCAAAAGGGTCGTTACCGCACGGTCGCTTATCGGCACATCGTACAGATTCAGCTTTGCCAGTTTTGGAAACGCACGGACCCAGTCGACACGCGTCAGCAGCTCGTCATTGAGCGCCGAACGCGACAGGTCAAGCTCCGTCAGCTGTGGCAGAGAAGCAGCCAGAGTAAGCGCAGAGGCAATTTGATCCTTCTCCTTAATGCCGGACAGACGAAGCTTTTTTAGTCCCTTATGCCCCGTTAGAACCTCAAAAGCGCCTGCTGGGAACGAACTCTCCGTCCACAAAAACTCCGTCAGACGCGGGGCTTTTGCCAGTGCCTGAAGAAGCCCTCGATTTATATATCCCGTGCCACGCACAACGCGAAGTGACTTCATGGCCTCAAGATCAGTGTCAGAAAATGTATCGTCCGGATTCAGTACCAGTCCAACCGCGCTCGTCAGATCTATCGCTTTTAAAGACCCATCGGAATTCACGCTTATCTTTGCTCCCTGTTCCCGCCACTGGGCAAGAGAACAGGAGCTTGTACCCTCTTTGGCAGTACAGTCTGCGCTCAACACGGCCAACATTACGGCAATTACAATTATGCAAAAAAAATGCAATCGCGACATCATCAGGATTCCTTTACTTCCATCAGGCCGGTCTTCGTCCGTCGGAATGACAGGCCGGTCTATTTTCGTTTGCTTATTTACACTCTCCTGCAAGCTTGGCAAATTTTTCGCTCAGACTCTTGTCACCAAGAGTCTTGTACATGGTTGCAAGATTGGAGTACGGTACAAATAAATCCGATTGTGGGCACAGACCGGTATCAGCCGCTTTCTGGAGCAGGACAGCCCCGGTTTTCGTACATTGCAACGCTTCCTCCTGCCGACCCTTCTTCCAATAGGCATGGCTCATATTAATGAGATTCTTACCGACCGGAATAAGCCGTTTGGGCGTAAGGTCCGGCGAAATGCGAATCAGACTGATCGCCGCACGATCGTACCAAGTCAGCGCCGCCTGGTCGTTCGACAAAAGTGAATTATAGATCTCTGCCAGATGAAACATAACGACTCCACATTCAACGCCGTCTTCTGTGGGCCGGTTTTCCACGACCGAATCCAGTAAAGCCAGAGCCTTCTCACCGCGGCCTACCGCCTTCTCGCCGTTCCCCGTCGCCTTGTAGATGAGCATTATATTGGCGTTAGCTTTACCGCCGAGCCAGTTGACCGCGTCAACAACGAAGGGATCTCGGACCGTGTCCGTTGTCTCAACCGATTTCCTCTTTATAATCGTGTCACTCGTTTCGTCCAGAAGTTGAAAATAGGGTTCCAAAGAAGCGACGTTTGGCACGTCCAGGCCCAGTTCCGTGGCCGCACAACAGACTTCAAACAGTGTCATGGAATCTTCCGATTCCTTTTCAATTAAATCTTTTGCTATGGCGCACGCGGCGTCCAGCCAGGCAAGAGCGGCCTCCTTATCCTTCGCGTCCTCCCACTTCTTCGCCGCTATATCGCGAGCAAGGCCAAGATGCGCTTTTACCGCAAGCTTCTTCGCCGTAACCCGACTTGTCATGCTTTCGTCGAGCGTGTACGGCTTGACAATTTCAAAGGCCTTCTGGTGGCATTCTATAGCTTTGTCATAATCCGGATTCTGCTGCAATCGCAAGAGATCGCCGCGCAGCGTCATGGCCACCCCTTTAAACCAGGAAACGCCTTCACAGTCAGGCTCGACTATATCGAGTATTTTTGCGGCATTCTCAATTTCTCCCAGTTCTTTTAATATATTGACGAGCGTTAACTGATACTGAACCGTGGACTTGTCAGTTTTTACCGCGGCTATGGCATAGTTCCGGGCACGCAGAAAGTTCCCATTGGTCGATTCCAGTTCAGCGAGAATCCAGTTGGCCGGCGCGTTCTGCGGGTCATGCAAGAGGGCATGCCGCGCGTCGCTCATCGCGTTCTGCAGCGAATTGTTCAGCTCCTCTTCTGCTCGCAGCACAAAGTACTCCGCACGTACCTGTTCCGCGACCAGCTGAATCACACGCGTACTGGCCGAAACCTTATCCGCAGCCGGCTCCAAAATGAACGCAAAGCCTTTTTCCGGATAGACTTCCCGAAAATTCCCTTCCTCATCCTGAATCGTGATCGGACGCACATTTTTTATCGACGCATCGAACGACGTCCTCGCGTCCACTAATTCTCGCGGCTCTTTCAGATGAACCACGATACCCTCAACCAGATCGTCTTTTAACAGTATTTGAATAAAAGGCATCTCTGGAAGGTCCTCTATCTGGTAGGTCAAGACCGTAAAGCCGTCCACAACTTCTTCGTGACCGATATTCTTCCAGATCGGGCTTTGCATAAGGTCATTCCGACGCGTTGCCCCAGGCAGAACGCCTAAAAGCTCTGCTCCGTGCGGCTTGTGCGCCGACGGCTCTTCTCCGTCCTCCAACAGACCAGCCGACTGATCGACCGTTTCCACGCTATTGCCTCTTGTCTGGTCGGGCGCCGAGACCGCCTCGATGGGAGCATCTTCCGTTGACAATATGGGCGCGGATTCCTGTGACGTGACCATTCGGGTTGGCATCAAACAGGCCGTAACGCACAGACAGCAGCAGAATATTAGTTGTTTCATTTTATTACTTTTGTCTCTTAATATTGTTTATGTTACTCTAACTCCCCGCGTGTCTCTCTTGGGAAGTTTTACCCACTCGCATATACTTCATTTTTACGAAATTTTGCCACGCGAGTCCATATCAAAACGCCCCTTTTTGAAAAAATAACGGTTTTCTTCAAGAAAAAAAGCAAAAATCGTAAGAAAAAGCTTTTCTTTTCTCTTGAAATCGGGTATAACATAGGTTTGGTGACCTCCGAAAGAGGAGCCTGTACTAAATCGCATGCGTGCGACACGGCGACCAGCACCGACTTACTTGGTGCGGCCGTCCTGTTGCAGGTCTGTTTCACGTTAACACAAGCCATTATTAAAGGAAAGCGAACCATGCTGAAAGTTGGAATCACCGGAATTGGTTTTATGGGATGGATTCATTATTTGGCCTACCAGCGATTGGAGGGGGTCAAGGTTGTTGCTATCTGTGACACGATCCAGGAGCGGCTCAAAGGGGATTGGACGAAGATCAAGGGTAACTTTGGTCCCCAAGGCACCATGGTCGACCTGACCGGCATTGCAACTTATGACCGTTTTGACGACTTGTGCGCGGATGAAAATGTGGATTATATTGACATCTGCTTGCCCCCGTGCGCTCATGCGGAAAAAACCATTGCGGCCTTAAAAGCTGGTAAAAACGTCTTTTGCGAAAAGCCTATTTCCCTACAGCCGAACGACGCGGTCAACATGGTCGCCACGGCGAAGGAATCGGGCAAGACACTCATGATCGGACACGTACTTCCCTTCTTCGACGCGTACGATTTCATCCTCAAGGCCGCTCGTGACGGGCGTTTCGGCAAACTTTTGGGTGGTAATTTTATGCGTGTTATTTCCGACCCATTCTGGCTCACAAATTTCTATAATATGTCAACTTCCGGCGGCCCTATGCTCGACCTCCATATCCACGACGCCCATTTTATCCGCCTTTTATTTGGCATGCCCAAGGCGGTTCGCAGTCTGGGCCGAAGCCGCAACGGGGTTCCCGAATATTTCAATACGCAGTTCCTCTTCGACGACCCCAACCTCGTCGTAACGGCGACCAGTGGGTGCGTTATGCAACAGGGACGGCCCTTCAATGCCGGTTATGAAGTCCACTTCGAAAAGGCTACTATCTTCACAGAAACCTTTACTGGAACTCCTGTTACGGTTTTGCATGCCGACGGCTCAATTGAGAAGCCGCAATTCGCGCCTGGCGATGACGTTTCTCCTTTCGTGAACGAATTGACTGAAGCCACGCGAAACATAGCCGCCGGAACGACGTCCCCCATTCTGGATGGCGTCCTGGCCCGCGACGCTCTGGTCCTCTGCCACAAACAGATTGAATCCATTAACAGCGGTAAAGAGGCAACTCTTTAGTCATTCCGCATACCATCCCCTTTCCTACCGCGTCTGTCTGATTTGTGACCGACAGACGCGATTTCACCCCCATTTTCACCAACACTTTTACAATCAGAGGTATTTCTATGATGAAACAAACGCGACGTAATTTTCTCAAGACCACATCCGTACTTTCGGCGGCTGCCGTAGCGGGGCTTTCGGCTCATCGGGTCCATGCAGGCGAAACGAGCTTGATTAAAATCGGGTTAATTGGCTGTGGTGGTCGTGGTTGCGGTGCCGTTGCCGATGCCATGTCGGTCGACGACAATATCCGCGTAACCCACGCGGCCGACTTATTCCCCGAACGGGGTAAAGCAGGAATCGAAGGCCTGAAAAATCAATTCGAGGACAAAATTACCGTTTCCGACGATACGCTCTTTTTTGGCTTCGACGGCTATAAAAAGGTTCTGGAGTCGGACGTCGACAGCGTCATTTTGGCCACTCCGCAACATTTTCGACCGGTGACTCTCCGTGACGCGGTTGCCGCAAACAAACACGTCTTTTGTGAGAAGCCGGTCGCCGTCGACGGGGCTGGTATTCGCATGGTTATGGCCGCCGCGGAAGAAGCGAAATCCAAAGGACTTAACCTCGTTTCCGGCCTGTGCAACCGATATTACGCGGCCACCATGGAAGCGGTCAAACGCATTCACGACGGCGCTATCGGCGACGTCATTTGCTGTAAGGCCCACCGTATGGGCGGCGAACTCTGGCGACGGCCGCGACTCGAAGGCGACACGGAAATGCAATATCAGATGCGTAACTGGGTCAACTTCTGCTGGATTGCCAGTGAATACATTAATGACGTGACCATCCACCAGCTGGACGTTGCCCTCTGGTGTATGGGCGACCCGGCCCCGACCTGCGCTCTTGGTATGGGCGGACGTCTGACCCGACGCTACGCCGATACTGGCGATATGTACGACTCCATGACCGCCAATTTCGAATTCGCTGACGGGCGTTTTCTCGATACGCTCTCCCGCCAAATACCGGGAACCTATCCCGATGGTACAACATTCATCTATGGCACGAAGGGACAGGCGACCATCGCCAACTGTGCCGCCGTTTGCGAAATTCGGGTCAACGGCAAGGAGCCGTTCTCTCCCGAGCAGGGCAAACTCTCCGGCCTGCAATATGAGCACAAGGTTTTACTGGACGCAATTCGAAGCGGCGGATCATCTTACGTTAACAACGGTTCCTACATGGCGAATTCGACCCTCTGCTGCATTTTGGGGCGTATGGCCGCCTATTCGGGCGACCGCGTTACGTATGAAGAAGCACTCGCTTCGGAACAGGATAAGCCGGAAAGCTATTCCTTCGATACTCTGCCGCCTACCCTTCCCGACGAACGGGGCCAATACAAGATTGCCATGCCGCATGAAGGTTGGGCCTATCTGTAACACTACTGTAACACCACTATGACACTACTGTAATAAGAAAGGTATGTAAAATGAACAGAAGAACGTTTATGAAAGCCGGACTCTCTGCTGCCGCTTCGTTGGCCGCGGTTCAGATGGCACCTCAGATTTTTGCCGCCGACGGAAAAAAAGTCCCGGTCGCCCTTGAACTTTATTCGCTGCGACGCACCGCTCCCGACGATGTCCCCGGAACACTCAAAAAAGTGGCCGAAATGGGCTACGAAGGCGTCGAATTCGCCGGTACTTACAACCTCCAGGCTGCCGAGCTGCGGAAAATGATTGACGATGTCGGACTCAAAGGGGTGAGTGCCCACGTCGGTCTCCATGCCATTTTGGGCGATAATTTCTATGGCACTGCGGATTTCTATCGGCAATTGGGCGCGACCATGCTCATCGTACCCGGTGGCCTGGAGCCCGCTATTGTCAACGACGCCGGCAACGCCATGACCGCTAACCTCTTTAACGAACTGGCGGAAAAGGCCAAAAAAGAGGGATTCCAGATCGGGTTCCATCCCCATACCGGCGATTTCCGCAAGGTCGAAGGAACGGAAACTCCTGCCTGGCAGCTCTTCCTGGAACGCACCTCGGAAGACGTGATCGGACAGATCGATATTGGCTGGTGCAATAATTCCGGCAACGACCCGGCTGAGATGATTGCCCGATTCCCCGGGCGTGCCAAAATCGTTCACGTTAAGTCGAATAACAACGACGTCGCCGGCTGCTGCGTCGCCGACGCTGACGATAAAGTCGATTGGCAAAAAGTGTTTGCCGCTTGTGAAAATGAAGGCGGCACTCAATGGTACATCGTTGAGCAGGAGCAGTTCAAGGTTTCCGAACTGGATTCCGCTCGCGAATGCCGTGAAAACATGAAGAAGCTCGGTCGATAACGAGGACCGCGACAAAAAGTGGAACAACGTCAGACGCGCACATCGTCTGACGCGTTCCCCTTTTTCATGCCACATACCGCTTTCATTGACTTTTCCTGCTACGTCGTCTGTGGCTTGATTGTTTCCCGAGTCGTCCAGACGCACGTGCACGAAAAATAAAGGACCGGTCTTTAAATTCCTTTCGTTTTCAGCGGCACGCCCCTTGGAACGGATCCCTTTCTTACTAGAGCAAAACTTAACAATAAAGGTAAACAAATGAACAGACGTTCTTTCCTTAAAACGGGCCTGGCTGCCGCGTCTTTCGCCGGATTCGGCTTGTCACGATTCGCCTATGCCGATAACAGTAAAAAAATCCCGCTTGCCCTACAGGTTTACTCCGTGCGTGAGGAAGCAGCCAAGGACCTTGCCGGAACCTTAAAGAAGATCGCGGCAATAGGCTATACCGGCGTGGAATTCGCCGGTTACTACGGGCACAGCGCCGCCGATGTTCGCAAAATGCTCGACGATGCCGGCCTCGTTGCGGTCAGTACACACCTCGGTGTGGCTCCTCTGCTCGGCGACGCGTTTTATCAAACGGTTGATTTTGAAAAGACTTTGGGCAATAAAACACTCATGGTAGCTGGCGGAATAGGTCCCGCGTGCTGCTTTGACGCCGGTAATCAGATGACCGCTCATCTGTTCAACGAGATTTCCATAAAAGCGGAAAAAGTCGGCATGCGAATCGGATTCCACGCACACGGTGGCGATTTTACCGATATAAACGGAACAACAGCCTGGGATCTGTTCTTTAGTCGAACGCGACCGGAAGTCATTGCGCAAATGGACGTTGGCAATACACTTGCGGCCGGTGCCGACCCGTACGCCGCCATTGAGAAATTCCCGGGGCGCGGCAAGCTGATTCACGTCAAGTCGAATCCTGGCCACGCGGCTGTTGCTGCTTCCGACGACGAAGTCGATTGGAAACGGGTCATTGATTTGTGCACAAACGTCGCCGGCACAGAATGGTACATTATTGAGCAGGAAGGCGGTCCCGAGGGCGTCCCCGTTATGGATATGTGCCGCAAAAGCTATGAGAACTTCACCGCTCTGATCTGAAAGCTGTCATGTTTGATTACGAACTGATTCACAAAGACGGCCTGACGTCTGCCCGACGTGGCCGTTTTACGACTCATCACGGCGCCATTGAGCTCCCGACCTTTATGCCCGTCGGCACTCGTGGCACCGTCAAAGGCGTCGAAATCGATCCCCTCCTCGCTACGGGTACCCAGGTTATTCTCGGCAATACGTACCACCTTATGACTCGCCCTGGCGAGGATATTGTTCGCGATTTGGGCGGGCTGCACGAATTCTCCGGCTGGCCCGGACCCATGCTGACCGACAGTGGCGGGTTTCAACTCTTTTCCCTCGCGAAATTAACACGCATCACCGAACAGGGAGCCGTCTTCCGCTCTCATGTCGACGGCCGACTCATGGAATTGTCCCCCGAACGCTCTGTCGAAATTCAGGAGGCGCTCGGAAGTGATATTGCCATGGTCCTGGACCACGTTGTTGCCTTGCCAAACGAGCGGACCGTTCTGGAAGACGCCATGGAACGTACGATTCGCTGGGCTCGACGATGTCAAGAGGCTCATAAGCGACAAGACCAAACGCAGTTCGCCATCGTTCAGGGCGGTCTGGAGTATGACCTGCGCCGCCGATGTGCCGAGGAACTTGCCGCGATGGATTTTCGGGGCTATGCCATTGGTGGTTTAAGCGTCGGCGAGGAGCCATGCCAAATGTACGATTGCCTCGACGCGACCGTCCCGCATCTCCCCGACAACAAGCCTCGCTACTTAATGGGCGTGGGACGCCCGGAAGACCTGCTTGAAGGTATAAAACGCGGCGTCGATATGTTCGACTGCGTTATGCCCTCCCGCAACGGACGCAATGCCATGGCGTTTACCGACTTTGGCCCCGTTCGGTTACGCAACGCATGTCACGAACGTGACCGACGTCCGCTGGAACCGGATTGCCCCTGTCCCGCCTGCCGAAGAAGTCGCGGGTACCTCCACCATCTCTTTCAGACCAATGAGATGCTTGGACCCATCCTGCTGACCATACACAACATCACCTATTACCAGCGGCTCATGGCACGCGCACGCCACGCCATTGAACAGGACTCCTTCCTTGAGTTCTATACCGAACGCATGAATCACTGGCAAGCCGGAAACGAGCCTTGAAAACGGACCCGCAATACACACCCCGGGCCGCCGGTCTCTACCGTTTTCCCGGGTTCTGCCTCTTCCCTTATTGAAAGATTTTGACTTCCTGCTATAATTTGAGTATTGAGTTCGGGGTAGATACGATTATTCCACCGGAAAGAAAGCAAAAATGGTTCGCAAACTGTTACTAATTGTGCTGACCGCACTTCTATTTGCGATTTCGACGCTGGCAACAGAGGACACGGTTCCGGTTGACCGGCGTGGAACAGTTGTGTCCCCCTGTAACAGCAGTTGCGCCCCGTCGGTGTTATCTCGAACAGACCGTTATGCGTGCGAAATGGAGAACCCTGCCCGCGACTCTGTTGTCGAGTCACCCTGTTCCGCGGAGATTCCGCTCCGTGTTCGGGTCGAACAGGAGAACCAATTATCACGCAATTTGGTCAATTTCACCGCCGGAAATCCCCCTTTGGCCGCAACCTGCTTTGCGAAAGGGCGACTCTCTTGCGGACATGTTACGCACGCGGGCTATTCCCTGTCTGGACTTAATATTACGCACATTCCGCTTTTTCTTCGACTACTTACGCTTAGGAATTGAGTGGCTCTGGAAGCTTCTGGCCCAAAGGAAGATTTACCGGTACTGTGCCCTTGGCGAAATGACTCGCAGCGGGAGGAAATACCGGTCTTCAGGCACAAGAGAGCGACGAGGTAAGTTTTTGCAGATGCGTTCCAAACGCAGCGAGATGATTCAATTTTAGAGCAATATAATAAAAGGAGAACAAAAAATGTTTTCACCCGGTCCTATACAATTACTCATCGTGGCAGGCATCGCCCTTTTACTCTTTGGCAACAGGCTTCCAAGTGTTATGCGTTCCTTGGGGCGTGGCGTGGTCGAATTCAAAAAAGGAGTTCGTGGCGTGGAAGACGAGGACACGATCGACGTCAACAAGGCGTCAGAAGAGGATAAAGCCGGCAAAGACGAGTAATCTTCCCAGGAAAGGAGAACCGCTTCGTGATACTGCTCATGCTCTGGACGGCGATTTTTCTTTTTTGCGGAATTTTTGCAAGTAAAATATCGTCGTTTTTAAAGATACCTATCTTAATTGTCTTCCTCGCGATCGGCATGCTGGCCGGCTCGGAAGGAATCGTTGGTATTGAGTACGACAATTTTACCTATGCCTGTAACCTTGGCACGATTGCCCTGGCATTTATCCTGTATTCCGGCGGGTACGATACAAGCTGGTCAGACGTAAAGTCCGTATTGGGCCGTGGCACGTTTTTAGCCAGTTTTGGCGTACTGGCCACGGCCGTTCTGCTCGGCGGGTTCGCCGCCTGGTATTTGAACGTACCCTTGGTCTGGGGACTACTCCTGGGTTCTGTCATATCCTCGACGGATGCGGCGGCGGTTTTTGCCGTCTTTCGGTCGAAAAATTTCGGACTCAAGGGGAAACTGCGCCCGCTCCTGGAATATGAATCGGGCAGTAACGACCCCATGGCCGCGTTCCTGACCGTGTTTATGATTAGTATGGTGCAGAATTCAGGCGGCTCCTGGTTCATGATCCTGCCCATGTTCGCGCTGCGCATGTCCGTGGGAATCGGCATGGGTATTCTGGTCGCTCGGGTTATGATTTGGCTTTACAACCACTTGAACCTGGAATACGAAGGCCTCTATTACGTCATAGGAATAGCAACTGTTCTGCTGACCTTTAGCCTTGCGGAGCTGTGCCGAGGGAACGGTTTTATGGCCGTCTATGTTTGCGGATTGGTTATGGGCAATGGCCGATTCGTCTATAAACATGGCCTGGCCCGATTCAACGACGGCCTGGCCTGGCTCATGCAGGTAAGCATCTTCCTCGTTTTAGGCCTGTTGGTCTTTCCGAGTCTGCTCGTGCAATACTGGTTGGAAGGCATGGTTATAAGCCTCGTCCTCATGCTGGTGGTGCGTCCGATTGTCGTTTACGGATGTCTGTTGGGGTCAAGGTTTAACTGGAAGGAAAAACTCCTGGTAACCTGGGGTGGTTTTCGCGGGGCGGCCCCGATCGTACTGGCCACCTTTCCCGCTATTGCCGGTGTCGAAGATTCCGTTAAGATGTTCCACATTGTGTTCTTTGCCGTCTTGTCCTCCATTGTCATTCAGGGCAAGACCCTCTTGCCACTGGCTCAATATCTGAAGTTGGATAAAGTCGACAATGAACGCCTGCGTGCCCCCATCGAATTTGAAGAAACGGGGAATTCAAAAGCTCGTATGTATGAGTTTCACGTGCAAAGCACGACTCATATCGCCGGTAAAACCTTAGCGGAGCTCGCCTTACCCGACGATACACTCGTACTCCTCATTCGCAGGAACAATCGGTTTATCGTCCCCAAAGGCAAAACCATCATCGAGCCCGACGACGACCTCCTCGTCTTCTACGACCCCATTGCCTATCCCGAAGTTGACTCTATTCTGACCGCTAAGAAGAGCGACGGGAGTGACAAGAGCGTCAGAGCCGCGCTTCCCGATCAAGAGGAGTCGCGTTTGGGAGACAGAGAATAAGGGTGCAATCCGGGCTCGTCCGGATTGCCGTTTTAAATTAATGAGTAATTTAATGTAACAGGTATAATGAATATGTCGTTAATGACTTCAATGTTTTTTTTACTCGTAGGGGCTGCGGTCCTGATTACAGGAGGCGAAATCCTTGTTCGCGGTGCCGTCCGCTTTGCCTCCTTGTTCAAAATTCCTCCACTCATTATTGGCTTGACCATCGTTGCCATATGCACCAGTGCGCCGGAAATGGCCGTCTCACTCGTCGGCATACTCGGCAAGTCGGCCAGTGCTGATATCGCCGTCGGAAACGTCGTTGGCAGTAATATCTACAATATGCTGTTCATACTCGGACTGACCGCGCTTTACCGCCCCCTCGGTATTTCCTCCGTCCTGGTCAAGCGTGAGATTCCCTTTCTCATCGTCGTTTCTTTGGCTACCTGGCTGCTCGCCTGGATCACAACTCGGGCAACAGAAGGCGGACTTTTACACGCCTTTCCGCAGTGGGGAGGCTTCCTCTTTATTGCGGCTTTTATTGGCTACATGATTTGGACCATTCGAGCCGTCCGCAAAAACAGTAATGATGCCATGGCCCAAGATTTGGCGGATCAGCAGGTTACCGTTCCGGTTCAGACAAGTCTGGTTAAGGGAACAATCATTTCCCTTGTCCTGATTGCCGTGGGACTGGCCCTGTTAATTTGGGGCTCCAATATGTTCGTCGACGGCGCTGTTGGCGTTGCGACGCTCATGGGCGTCAGTGAGCTGGTTATAAGCCTGACCGTACTCGCTGCTGGCACGTCCCTGCCGGAACTGGTCGTCAGTCTCATTGCCGCCATACAGGGCAAGCAGGATATTGCCATTGGAAATATCATCGGGAGCAATACGTTCAACCTATTGGGCATTCTCGGTCTTTCATCGGCCCTGGTCCCCGGCGGCCTGACCCTGTCGCGTCAGGCGTTCGTCCTCGACATCCCCATTATGATTGCCGTTGCAATCGTGGGCGGCGTTCTCTGTATAACTGGCAGAAAACTGAGTCGCTGGGAAGGGGCCGTCCTCCTGCTCGGCTACGCCTTCTACGTCTACTACCTTTTCCGTTTCTGTTAAAATCATTTATTGGTTGCGTTTACCCCCATCGGCCTCGCCTTGCCGTTTACTGCACTTCGTGTCCTGACAACACGAGCAGGCACAACCGGCACAGCCTGTGGGGGTCCCGCTGGCCACGCCAGAGAAAAATCTCATAGCCCGCCTGACGAGAAGTAAGCACGCATCTTCAATGGTGTAGGTTTTTACGTCGCCATGAAATTTATTGATGACTGTTTGGAATCTTCGCAACGGAACAACATTCCTGATTTGAGCAAAACGATTTATTATCGAACAGAACCTGCCTCCGGCTTGAAATTCTAGTCGATACAGGTTCCATTATCGCGTAATTACCACCTCTACGAAGGTTATCTCGCGTTTTGATTATCGCTATTGGACACAGGTGATTTTCTTCGATTATTTTCGCCGTTTTTTTGATTTTTCCCCGTTTTTGAAGACAATCCCCTTGTATTTGATTATGGAATGGAATATACTCTTTTTATGGACGTTTTTTCTCGTCCCTTATAAAGAATTTCGTTAAAAAAACATTTACCAATAAAAGGACTAAAATGTCCGTACTTGACTATTTTGGGCCCCTGTCCGCTCCCCGTCACCCACAGTTCGTGGCAGAAAGCCTTGAACAGAGAGGCAATAGAGGTAATAAATGAATGTAAAAGAACTCAAAGAGGCACTTTTAGAAACTAATGTTCCATTACATGCCTATACGATATTAGGAAATAATAACGTCGGTATATCCCCGCTTGGAGCAGTTTCACTGGAGTTTAACAAACGAAAAAAAACCTGGGAATTGATTATAATCGAGAGAGGGTCCAGGTATTTAGAAGAAGAATATGAAAGTGAAGAAGAGGCTTGCAATGCATTGTATAGTACATTAGTCAAATATTGCACTAACCTCAAAACATATGATGGCAAGCCGGTTACTGGCCGATGAATGCGACCAGTTTTCCGGTTCCATAATAACTGAAGTTTATTCAAGACCTGATCTGGCTGGTAAATTTCCCAATTTTGGAAAAGATATTGACGATTGGTTAAGTTCCCTTGGAAGAAAATGAAAATGGAGGATTCAATGCAATTTTACTTACTAACAAGTGAAAAAGATAAAAGATCATATCATCCTTTGTATGTCTGGTATTCAGAAAAATATAGAACACAGGTTACAAATCCCCTGCCACGTTGTCCGGAATGTGGAAGATCATTGGGATATAAATTTAAGCCGCCCTATTTTGTTGATCTTGAAGTTTATAAGAATTATTACGCAGACGTAACTCCTACAATTTCGGGACAATTGTTTGTTTCACAATCGTTTAAAGATTGTTATGAAAAATCCGGGTTGACAGGGCTCGTAGCGATTAATCCAGTTACTGTTAGCACTTTTAAGCAAAAGGGCCCAGCCAAAAGAGCCAAATTGCCCCCATTGCCGAACTTCTACATCGCCGATCCCCAACCACTTGGATTGGCGACCGATCATGAACTTTCCTCTACAGAATTTTACATTGGAGACGAACCGACTTGTAAGTATTGTCGTTTTGGTGGGACAATGCGATATAAAAAAATAATTTTGGATGATACAAATTGGAAAGGCGACGATATTTTCAGATTGTTGAGTATTGGTGGAGAAATCGCGGTGGATCAGAAATTTAAAGAATGGTATGACGCAAATAAGTTTACTGGATGTACGTTTACGCCTACAGAAGAAGATTCATGTGATTTTGTTCCTGGAAAAACTCCTCAACAATATTACGATCAACACTTTAAAAAATAACCATTATCTACCGCTGCAGGTATCCAAAGTTTTTTTCAAGTGTAGGGATCGAAAGAGAATGACCAGCTGTCGGGGACGACTTTGTTGTTATCCATGACGAGCCCTCAAACAGCCGGGTCGGCGATTTTGGGTCCTGTTTTCGCTCCCCCGTCATTTATATCGTGGCAGAGAGCCATTTTCAGAAACAACAAGCAGTACAAAAAATTGCAGGAGTGGAGAATAATAATGTCCAAACAAAATTTACCAGATTACGTGGCCTCAGCCACACCCAATCCCGTGGCAAATCGCGTCGGCTGGCTCACAACGACGGCCGCCTCTTACGCTGGCATCATGCTTTGGTTTGTCTTTTGGCAGGCAGTGCCCAACGGCGGTAGTGATTTATCAGGAGGAACTCTTGCCTGCGGATTACCTCTGGCAATTTTATCTCTCGTCCTGGCCGCGTTCATTTGCTACTCCTGTTACTATCTGGTACCCGGAATGCTGGGGATGAAAACGGGCCTTCCCCTCTACATTGTTGGTACTTCAACCTATGGAGTGACCGGAGGCTTTTTTATGCCCGGATTCCTCATGGGGCTTCTGCAATTCGGATGGCTTGCGGTCAATTCATATTTCGTCGGCCTCCTCCTGGCAGCCATTTTTGGCGGCAGCCCGCATGAAACACTGCACTTTACATTGGCTGTATTATGGGCTATAGGAGCAGGCTGGATCGGTTTAAATGGCATTCGTTATGTCGGCCTTTTCGCTTCCTATATACCTGTTCTGCCCTTGTTTGTCCTGGCTTTTCTGTTGTACAAAACCTTACCACATATAAATAATTTTAATTTGGACCTGGTTATACAGGCATCGCAAACGACGAATAATCCTCCTGTTCTGTATGGTTCGCAATTTTTGGGTGTCCTGACTTTAATGGGCGCTTACGTGGTAGGCTTTTTTGCCACGGCAGGCGCGGCAGGCTGTGATTTTGGCATGAACAACAAAGATGCAAAAGCCGTTCGCTGGGGAGGGCTGGTCGGCGTCTTTGGCGTAACGGTCTTAACGGGAACCTGTTCCCTCCTCATTGTGTGTGGTGCCTGGGGCATGCCCGAATTTCGAGAGGCAATTATCGGACTGGCGAACAAGTCCAACGCGACCCTTCTCAATCCGGTTGACTTGATTGCCCTTATTGCCGGTGAACAATGGAAAAATATTCTAATGTTCCTTTTGGTAATATCCGCATTTCCTTCTGCCTGTTTTTCTACATTGATCGCGTCGAACTCATTTAAAACGACCCTTCCCAAAGTGAATCCGTATCTGTCGTGCGGGCTGGGTGTTTTTGCGGCGTGCATGCTCGTCCTTACGACTCTGGCGGGTCGGGCAGGTGATGTTTTTACAGTCATAGGGGCAGCCTTCGGCCCGGTTTGCGGCTCCATGATGGCCGATTATATACTCGCCGGTTACCGCTGGGCAGGGCCTCGCGCCGGGTTTAATCCCGCAGGATGGCTCGCCTGGCTCCTTGGACTGGCCACCGGAAGTATTACATTACTCGCCAAAATGTTTGGCTTTACACTTCCTTTTGTTATTCCCTGTCCGCCTGTTGCCGCCTTTTTGGTAGGTTTGTGTTTCTATTTCCTGTTCGCGTCACTCGGCCTGCAATCTCAAGTCTTGAACATGCCGCAACGCATTGATCAGAACGACTCGTCAACGATTTCTGAATGACCCGTTAAGAAGAGGGCACACACCTAAGGGAATGCCTTCTACGTCTACTACCTTTTCCGTTTCTGTTAAAATCATTTATTGGTTGCGTTTACCCCCATCGGCCTCGCCTTGCCGTTTACTGCACTTCGTGTCCTGACAACACGAGCAGGCACAACCGGCACAGCCTGTGGGGGTCCCGCTGGCCACGCCAGAGAAAAATCTCATAGCCCGCCTGACGAGATAGATTGCCGCAAGCAGAACACAAATTCCTACAATAAGAATATCCATTATACCATGCCTCCCTTTGCCTATCCGGTCATGATTAAGGTGCCAACGCAATACACAATAGTTGTTATCAGCCAGGCAAGAGCCGTTAAGGACAACCATTGCGTCAAGGCAAATCGCCACGACCCGGTCTCCTTCGCCACGACCGCAAAGGTTGCCATACACGGCATTCCAACGAGACAGAACATCAAAATGCAGATTCCGGTAAGGGGCGTATGACTCTTTGCCAGAGCCGCACGCAAGGCACCCGATTCCTTGTCCCCCTCCACTTTGTAAACTATGCCAAGTTGCGACACAAAAACCTCTTTGGCCGCAATTGCACCCAAAAGGGCCGTGCCAATCCGCCAGTCGAATCCCATCGGCCCAACCACCGGTGTCAAAGCGTGTCCCAGACGCCCCAAGGCACTGGCCGCCAACTCCGATTCCTGCTCTTCCCGATCCAGCAGCTCAAGTTGCCCCGACTGCTCCGCTCCCGGCTCTTGCGACAAAATTTCGCAACGCCTCTGCTCATATTCCAACCGGACCTCACGCGGAAGCGACGGATATGTGGCCAAGAACCAAAGACAAATAGAAATACCCAATATAATCGTACCCGCTTTCTTAAGGTACTGCCACCCTTGTCGCGACGTTTGACAGACGATGTTACGCGGACTCGGATAATGATAGCAAGGCAACTCCAAAAGGAGTGACGTCTCACCCTCTTTGAATATTGTCCCTCGCAACACCTTAGCCAGAAAGAGTGCCAAGACAATCCCGGTAACGTAGACAATCCACAAGACCGGTGCCTGCCATGACGGTGCAAAAAACGCCGGTATGATAAGCGTGTAAATTGGAAGTCGCGCCCCGCAACTCATGAGCGGTATGATAAAGATCGTCGTTAACCGCGATTGACGATTCTCCAGGGTTCGCGTCGCCATTATGGCCGGAACACTGCATCCGAATCCCAACAGCATGGGAATAAAACTTTTCCCCTGCAGGCCCACTCCTGTCAACAGACGATTCATAAGAAACGCCGCTCGAGCCATATATCCCGAATCTTCCAAGATCGCAATTGCGAAAAAAAGTAAAAGGATATTTGGCAAAAAAACCAAAACGCCCCCCACTCCACCCAGTATACCGTCGACCAGAAACGAACGCAGCAGACTCTCCGGCCGCCCTGCATACAAGTCGTTTATCCATGTACCCAATGAGGAAAAGCCATGCTCCAACCAGTCCATCGGATATTGACCCAACGTAAACGTCATCTGAAAAACTACGTACATCATCAGCAAGAACAAGGGGATCCCCCACACGCGATGCAGAAAAATCCGGTCCAACCGCTCGCTTGCGGACACCCTGTCAAACTCCGTCCGCGATACAACCTTTCGACATAGCTCGTCGACCGCTGCATACCGGGCACACGCCCTGGCCGTTTCGTCCGACTCCGTCCCGTGACAGCTCTCAACCAGGCCCTGATTGACTCCCGGCCGCCCCGAGACAATTTCATCGTGGGCAATAATGCAATCCAAAATTGCCGCCACACTCTTTCCGTCGTACCCCACGGTCGTAACCACCGGCACATTCAGCTCTTCCGAAAGCCGGTGTCTGTCAATCCTGAGCCCCTGCCCCTCCGCCAGGTCATTCATATTGAGGACCAGCAAGAGTGGAAAACCTCTCTCAAGCAACTCCAGCGTAAGAAAAAGATTACGCTCCAAATTCGAGGCATCCACAACATTGACGACCCAGTCGGGACGCTCATCATCCAGCACCTGACCGGCCAGGATCTCCTCGTCCGTAGCAGCCTCCATGCCATAAATACCAGGCAGGTCAATTATGTGGAACTCCCTGCCCTTATAGACTCGACTCCCTTCCACACGTTCAATAGTCACTCCCGGATAGTTGCCCACATGCTGACGCGACCCAGTCAGTTGATTGAATAGGGTCGACTTGCCGCAGTTCGGATTGCCGGCCAGTGCAATTTGTATCTTTTGTCTGCTCATGGGACTGCTTGCCTTATGTTTTGACCTGTTCGCAATGGCTACAAACGCACCTCAATACGTTCGCCTATCTCCTTGCCCAAAACAAGTTTACTGCCGCGACAAAAGACTACGGAGGCTCCAAAGAGTGAGCTGGCCAAAATCGTCAACCGCGTCCCGGGAACCAGCCCCATCGCCTGAAGACGACTCTTACGCCCCGAATCCAGGCGGACCTGCACAACGGACACAATCTGCCCCTCCTGCATATTATTAAGTGACATATTAGGTACTCCTTATAAATTCAGTATACACTCATTACTTTAGCCTTAACTAATTATAAAAATTCTCCTCTTTTTGTCAAGGGCTAAAATAGGTTTCGATCATTTTTTAAAAAATTTACAGCTACCCATTGACACAACTTTAGTCTATGCTAAAATTCTTTGTGTTGACTGCATGGTTTTGCAGCCAAGTTCCGCCCTCTTTGTGCTCAGGGGGCGGAATTTTTTAAATTATAGTTTAGTCTTAACTAAACTATACAGTCTAGACAACATTAGCCAAGGAGAAGAAAACATGTCCCACCTGAAAATGGAGGATTTTGAACGAAACGCTGAAAATGGAAACGAGGAACCGGCAGAGGAAGCGTGCGGGTCAATCTACAAAAGCGGTAACTGCCACTGCAAGGGTAAGTGCACCGTCTGCCGATGTCGGTTACTGGCCGAGATGCGTGCAGGCCATGTGCCAGCGAGGGCCGAGTCGACACAAGGTTTCGGCTTCACTCTTGTGGAACTGCTGGTCGTCATTGCGATTATCGGAGTGCTAATCGCCCTGCTCCTTCCCGCCGTACAGGCCGCGCGAGAGTCTGCCCGGCGCATGTCATGCACCAACAACCTCAAACAGATTGGTATTGCCATGCACAATTTTCACGATACCAATGGCCATTTCCCGGGCCTTGCGACAGAATCCAACTACTGCTACTCGCCACAGGCACAGCTCCTTGCCTTCGTGGAACAGGTAGCTCTTCGAGACCTGATTGACCTGTCCGAACCCCTTTTCGTCGGTTCAGCCATGAAAAATCTGACGATCAACGAAAAATATAAGGAGACGATTACGTATAAAATTCCTCTGTTCCGTTGCCCAACTGACGCCGGACGCGATGAATTTCAGCTTACAGAAGATAAGGTAGGTACCATAAAAAATTGCGCCGGCGGTAACTATGTCGGCTGTATCGGCTCCGGCAGTGGCACGTTCTACGATTGCCGCTACAAGACAGATGGCTTGTTTTACTACGGTTCTCAAGCCGGATTCCATTCCATGACCGACGGAAGTTCTAACACAATGGTATTTTCCGAGACACTCCGCGGCTGCGGCGACGACAGTGTCCAGCCCGGCCCTATAGGCGACCCCAAACGTCAGACAATGAACGTTGCCAAGCTCTACAAACCGGTCAGCGGTCAGCCGGGCCTAAACGGTCTGTCGGACCCGAGCGACGAAACGCTGGCCGCCTTGTGCTCGGCTTCTTCCTCCTTTCAAGGGGAACGTTGTGCCTCCTGGATCGTGGGCAAACCCTACGCCTGTACGTTCAGCGCCTACCTGGCCCCGAACTCGTCAATTCACGACATGGTCAGTATGTCGATAGGATATTTTTCCGCCAGAAGCCAGCACCCGGACGGTGTTCATTCCCTCTTGGGCGATGGTAGTGTCCGAAAAATCAGCAATTCGGTCGACCGAGCCGCATGGAAAGCCCTGGCGACGATTGCCGGCAATGAGACCTGGTCGCTTCCCTGACGAATGGCGTAAAATACAAAAAGTTCAACATTAATTTTTACGAAAAGAAAGAGGTTTACAATGAGATTGTCACACAAGAACAACAAATTCACTTTACGTAGGCTACTTACCGCCGGCGCAATGGCCCTGGCACTGACCTTGACATCCGGTCTAACGTCCGCAGAGGAGTGTCCAACGTCCGACGTCGAAGACTCGCGACCGGGTCTTTTAATTCTTTCGCACGGGTCCCCTTCCCCGAAGTGGAATGAAAAGGTCAATCGGCTCGTCGAAACAGTACGCGAAATCAATCGTGACCGCGCTGTGTTTCACGCCGTCGAAGGAGCTTTCCTCGAATTTGCCCAACCCGACGCTCGCTCCGGTATCGAAAAGTTGGAAGACGCCGGATGCGACCGCATTGTCGTTGTGCCTGCGTTTATCTTTCCGACCTCGCACAGTCATTTTGACGTCCCTGCCGTACTCGGGATTTACACCTCTCCTTCGGTAAGAGCGACGCTCCAGGAAGAGAACGCAACTGTGGCCCATGCCCGGGTGCCCATCGTTGTAACCCAAACTCTGTCCGAAAGCGACCTGCTCGCTCATTATGTACTCGACGAAGTCAAAGCCATCTCAAAGCATCCGGAATCGGAGGCCCTGTTGGTCATTGCCCACGGCGACGCAGCCCACGAAGGACTCATTACGCCTGTCATGAAACGCATTACGCACGGTGCCGCAGAGGCCGTTAACCTGGCCGAATCCGACTGGTGCTATTGCGGCATGGGTCAGCAATACAAAAAAGATGTACTCCCGGCACTGAAAAAATTGAGTCGCGACGGCAACTCCGTTTTAATCGTTGGTGTTTATCTGGCCAGTTCCGCAAAAGACATCCACCACACCA
Source organism: Planctomycetia bacterium (assembly GCA_030539295.1). Taxonomy (GTDB): domain Bacteria; phylum Planctomycetota; class Planctomycetia; order Pirellulales; family Thermoguttaceae; genus JAUNBG01. Next base: position 36,384 of record JAUNSJ010000024.1, read on the forward strand.
AACCAGGCAGCCACAGCTCCTCCCCGTCAAGCAATCAGGAAGACGAGCCATCGCAGAACGATTTTCAAGAGATGAACCTGATCCTTTCGGAACGCCCCCTATTGGACCATCCGGAAACGGCACCAACCGTGTTTAATATTGCCGTTTCCGCCCTTCAATAAAGGAGATATTTACCTTTCCTTCCAGGTGGTTTCCATAGATTTAACGTTTCTCACTCCCCAATATTTTTGCAATATTGGCACGTGTGACCGGTGAGATAATGCCAAATTCCGTTACGATTCCCGTTATGAGTCGGGCAGGTGTAACGTCGAACGCCGGATTATAGATTTCGATTCCGTCCGGAGCCGTCTGCTTGCCGAACCCGCAGCGGACTTCCTCCGGATCTCGCTCCTCAATGGGAATACCACTGCCGTTACGCAAGGTCAGGTCAAACGTCGTTGACGGCGCGACAACGTAGAACGGCACTTTGTGCGCCTTGGCACAAACGGCGACACTGTAGGTTCCTATCTTGTTGGCCGTATCGCCATTAGCGGCAATACGGTCAGCCCCAACGAACACAGCGTTGATTTTCCCCTGTCGCATAACAAGAGCGGCCATGGAATCGCAGAGTAAGGTAACCGGGATGCCATGCTCACGCATTTCCCAGCTGGTCAGACGTGCCCCTTGCAGAAGGGGACGCGTTTCGTCCGCAAAGACGTGGATCTTCTTACCTTGTTTGTGTGCCGTGAAAAACACAGCCAAAGCCGTACCATAGTCCGCCGTTGCCAGGCCGCCCGCGTTACAGTGCGTAAGCAGACCATCTCCGTCGCTCACCAGTGTCGCGCCATAAGCTCCCATTTTCCGGCAGAGAACCTTGTCTTCCCGATGGATGGCCTTCGCCTCCGCAAGAAGACGCACACACGCTTTTTCCGGACTTATAGTCCCCGGCAGTCGCTCCGCCCTGCTCTTCATGCGGTCCAACGCCCAAAACAGATTCACTGCCGTTGGCCGACTCGACGCAAGATAAGCCGTAACTTCGTCGAGCCGCTCGTAGAATTCTGCCATACTCGGCGTCCGCCCGTCTGCAAAGAGCGTCTGCAAGCCAATGCAAACACCATACGCGGCCGCGATCCCAATTGCAGGAGCACCGCGAACCTGTAATTTTTTTATCGCCGCCCAAACCTGGGCAACCTCGCGACAGGTAGCATGCGCCCGTTCCATGGGAAGCAGCGTCTGGTCGATAAGGCAAAGTCGACCGGACCGAAACGCTTCCTCGTCCACTTTGCCTAGTGCCCCGACGCTCGTCTCCCATTGCAGCGTTGACAGTTTTTTCATCAAATCTTTCTTCCTAATGCCTCTACGGTCAGGACAATCTCCCAATTAAAACATCGGAGAACTCCAGTCCCAATAGATAAAGTACAGAGCAACAGTTGCCAGAACAATGAGCACGCCTATAACCTTCGCCGCCATCGATTCGGACAGGTCCAAGGTCGTTTCGACTTTGGATTCATACGCCTGCTGCCGCGGGAAGACAATTCGCATAATGGTCAAAACGGCAATAATCAAAATAAAGGTAACCGCCATCCGATTGAGGAAGTCCAACCCCGGCACAAACGCGTGGAACAGACCATAAATAATGGGGCACAAGACCAAGGCAATGGAACCACAGGCAGCCGGGGCACGCGGGACACAGAATCCGAAAACAAACGCTGCGAAAATTCCAGGCGAAATATACCCTTGGAACTCCTGGATCGCCTTAAAGACCCCACCATATTCCGGATTACCCCACATCGGCGCAATCAAACAGCCGAGGAAGACAAACAGGAGAACCGCAACGCGTCCGACGAAAACAAGCGTCTTCTGCGACGCCGATTTGTGCATATACTCGCGATAAATATCCATGGTGAAAATCGTCGAGGCCGCGTTCAGCATAGCCGCCACGGAACTTATGATCGCGCCCAGGAGTGCGGCGAGCAGAAATCCTTTAAAGCCTCCGGTCGGGACAAGATTGCGGACCAGGAGCGGAAACGCGGAATCGTGGTCAAATCCGGTCAGAAGATTCTTGTCCACAAACGTCCCTTTGGCCTTACGCGGGTCCGTGCCCGTGATCGATTTCTTCATTTCCACTAACTGCTGGTCTAAAGTAAGCTGTCGCTCCCCTTTCGTTTGCGGAATGGCCACTCCCGTTGCCCGTGAATTAAATTCCAGCATGGCCTGTGCCGTCTCCGGGTGCAGCTTGGCAAAGTCGTGATTAAAGGCAAACAAAGGCACGCCCGCCAGACTTTCCGCCGGCAGATCCTTTACGGAATCAAACCGGGCCAGCTCCGCTTCGCCGTGAGCCGCCGCCGTCTTCTGCATATCTCCGTAATAGAGGTTATAGGCAATCAGTCCGGGGAAAATGACGATAAACGGAATCAAAAGTTTAAGACTGGCAGCGAAGACAAGTCCTTTTTGACCTTCTCCCAGCGATTGGGCACCCAGCGTTCGCTGAATGATATATTGGTTCAGGCCCCAGTAATAGAGGTTCGGAATCCAGATCGCAAAGATCAGAGCCGTGACCGGTAACACGGTATCCCAACTCGGCAGATTCATACGCAGTTTCGACGCGTTTAATTCCGTAAATCGCTCCCAAGCTCCGGAATTCGCCAGACCGCTGGCCACCTCCTCGGAAACATTAGGCGCGCCGGCCAGAACAGAGACATCAACCATACCCAACTGCCGCAAGGCAAAATAGAGCACAATCGCCCCGCCCGCAATGAGCGCGGAACCTTGCACCAGGTCCGCCCAGGCACACGCCTTAAGGCCACCGGCAAAAACGTAAACCGCCGCTATAATGCCAATAATCCAGCAGAACGTCGTCAAGTTGAGCGGATTACCCGTGTAAAGCACCGAGTCACCCATGCCAAGTGACAAATGAACGTTCTCAAAGAAAATCGCGTAATTCTTTGCTCCCGCAAATGTTACAACAGTTATATTTACACAAACGAGCATAATCATCATGAGTATCGACATGATGGTTCGCGCCGATTTGTTATAGCGATGCTCCAGATATTCCGGAATCGTATAGATGCCTGCCTTGAGAAAACGTGGCAGAAAGACAAAGGCCACGATAACCAGGGAAACCGCGGCTATCCATTCGTAACTCGCAACCGCCAACCCAATATAATCCGACGCCTGACCCGACATGCCGATAAACTGCTCCGCCGAAATATTGGCCGCAATGAGAGAAAACCCAATCAGCCACCACGAAAGCCCACGACCCGCCAGAAAGTAAGATTCGCTACTATCGCCCGAAGAACGGCTTACGCCAAAAGCCACAAAAATCACAAGAGCCAAAAACAGAAAAAATACGATTACGTCCATTGCGACGCTCCCTGAAAATCCCCCTTGGGCCCACAATCCCAGCGCTGACATTGCCATGCTCATTCCAAACCTCTTGACTCTGTTGTTAATCTCGTTTTTCCCACGTAAACCGCGAAAGACGCGGCCCGTGGTTCACTTTTCCTCCTATAAATATAACCGCCACGGCGACCCTTGTCAATTACCGCAACCCATAGCCGGTCTGTTTTTTTCAACGCCGACCCGTTCCGCTCCGCATATTCCTCCTATTTATATTGTTTATATATTCACCCGACTGACCGCGGCCGACTGGCCAACCCTCCTCTTATCGCTCGGGTCACCAGACAAGACTCAAAACCTGCTCGATCAGCAGGTCGATGCGATCCCGGTCCTTGATGGCCCCCAACCAACGTTCCGGAATGGCTTCATATCCGTACAACGCGCCGGCTATCTGTCCGTACACCGCGCCGATCGTGTCCGCATCGCCTCCAAGATTCACTGCCAGGAGCATGCCTTGTTCAAAACCCGTGGACTGCTCTAAAGCCCAGAGCGCCGCGTGGAATGTGGATACCACCCAGCCGGAATTATTAACGCTCTCTCGCGCAGTGTATTTCGAACGCAAGACAGTTCGATGCCCTTCTATATGCTCTGTCAGGACTTGCACCATCTGGTCGACGATCGCGCGTACGACCGTACTGTTATGCGTTAAATCGCTAATTTCATGCACAAGGGCATTGTCTCCAGCCCCATAATTCATCAGAAAACTGGGGGCAAGTCGCATAAGACTGCCGTTCCCTTGAGAGGCTTCCTCCCCATTCTTAAGCTGACCGGTTCGTGAAATGGCGTCTATCGCGGTCTCCGTCGCTCCTCCAATATCAAAAGCATAGGGCATACTGGACCAGAACCCTTCCTTATACCACCGGACAAAATTCATCGCTATATCGCGCAAATCGTAACGCTCCAGCCGGACATAGCTGTCAGCAATACAGAAAGCCAGGGAAGAATCATCGGTCCAATGGCCCGCAGGCGTATGAAATGTTTTGCATGGCACCATATCCGTAATCGTCGCGTGCCCGTCTTTCGTTGTAAACTGGATGGGAGAGCCAAGACAGTCACCGACCACCAGGCCCCAAAATAACCCCTTCATGCGGTCGCGAATCTCCTTCTTTTTATCCGGCACCATCCAGTCCTCCTTTTTATTTCGCCTCGTAACTGATAATACGACAGACCTTTCCTGCCCATCGCCTGCTTCCTTCCTCCCTCGTGTGTCACGCATTCATTATCTCGATGAAACGTAACTTGTCAAGCCAGCAGCGTTCGCCCCCGGCTGCTGGTACGCCCGCAATCGTTAGCGGAATGGCGCAGGTCCAATTTTTTGTTGCGGAAAAAAGTCAGGTTTTGACGGTTTTACTGAAGAGGGGTAGGGCATTAGACCGATAAAACAAGCGATAACGCTCTTGATAGGATGAGAATCCGGTAAAATGGACAAGATGTGTTATTTAAATAGTAGTGACCGGGACCTATCGCGATTCGTGCGTCGGTTCCCAGCGTTTATCACGGAGGAGAGAAAATGCGTAAGATTGTATTGGCCATGTTGTTAGGAGCCTTCCTGATGGGTTCGACAGGCTGCGTCATTCCGGCTTATTCCGGCGACCCGGCGAAGCGAACCTCCCAGCTCTATAATACGTCGGAAGACCTCCGTCAGATTCAAGAGACTTGGGAACGCGTCTGGATGCTGGACCAGCCGAGTCACATGACTCCGTACCGAACACACGGCGGGATAACCTGATACGCGACACTCCCAGAGAGTCATCAGTCGACAATCGTAGTCAAATCCACCACATGGATTGTGACTGCGATTGCGTATTGTCTGGTCGTGTCTTGAGTAATAAGTTCCTACAAATAACGAACTTAAGTCAGAGAATCGTTCCTTGTGTCAAGAAGGAACGCCCCTTCTGTCATTACTCTTTTCTTGTCTCGTTTTAACCTTCAGATCCCCTTCTTAACGGGGTCAGAGCATCGCCCGGTTCAATTCTCCGGAGGCGCCGGCGGCACTTCCGGGTCCGAATATTCAAAGGACAGCTTCTCACCAAAGAAAGTTTTCCCCTCTTGCGTAAGTCCTGCCTGACTGTAGTCGAAAGGAATAAAGCCAATCGCTTGAACGGCCTCGTTCGGCTGACCGGCAGCGAAATGGAAATCATTTTCGGCGGGATTCGCGAATTCGGGGTCAGCAAGCAGACTGCCTTCGTCCCGGCCTGGCAGCTCCTGCCATTGCGCGAGCGTTCGACCATTAAAGAATTTACCTTCCTGGGTCTCCACGCTGTCTTTAGGCCCGCAGTACCAGTAGAGATTATGATTTAGTGCATAACGACTTACGTCATCCGGCCAGCTCCTTGTAAAGAGCGGCTCTTTGTCCCAGAGAATGATATTCCGCTCCAGCGTAAACGAAAGATGCTCTTCCTCTCGCGACCGCTGCAGTTGGCCCTGTTCGCTAAACGCCAAGATATTATTGCGGAAAATATTATCTTTCCCGTAATGCTGATGAACCGTTCCGGTCCGTACGCGATAGACGAGATTATTTTCAAACAGAATATTGGACGACCCTTCGTCGGTATAAAGCCCCCAGCCACCGTACCCGTACTTGTACGACCAGACATCGTGAATCACGTTGTTCGAAATTGAGGTTCCCGGTGAAATACCCAGTGAATAGACGCCCCCCATATCGGACAGAATACCTCGGCCTATGTGATGTATGTGATTGAATTCAACCTTATTGCCAGTCGCAAGACTCTTGCCGTAACCCCAGACCCAGCCGACGGAAACGCCTGTATAATACCCTTGCGAAATCTCGTTGTGCACAATCTCATTATCCGGCGAATGACCGATCCAGACGCCCGTGGCGCTTTCATCGACATAGCCATAATCCCGAATAACGCAATCACAAACGCGACAGTTCCGCGTACAGGTGTTCTCCGTAACTCCTATCTTTTCCCAGCCGGCCCCAATGCGAACGCCTCCGGCGCCAAGATCTTCCAGCAGCGAACGTTCCACCCCGCAGTCGGAACACGCAATATGAAAATCAATGGCCCACGCTCCTGTATGTCGCACGGAGCACTCCTGAAAGACAACACGCCGCGCCACGTCGACCACTATTGCCGCGGGACATTGGTTAGCCGCCTGACCGCTGGACAGACCTGTCTGCGGTATGCTAAAGGGGTCACACGTAAACTGAAACCCGGTCCAGGAAATATCCGTTACATAGAGTCCCTCGTCATTGCAGTCGCCGTTCCCTTCGGACCTCGTCTGAAGTTCCGGCAGATTACCAGTAATCTTTAACAGCCCCTGTTTATCCACACCTGGGTCGACAGGAGCAATAGCCGTAAAGTGTTCCAGCGTTTCGCCTTGACGCGGAATGTAGGTCAGAGTTCCATCCCGGTCGAGAAAGAATTCGCCGGGCGCGTCGAGTGCCTCCTTAAAGCCGGAAAGACGATAACGAAGCTTTCCTTTTCCCCAATAATCAAAGTTGTAACGTGTCGAGCCGGCCAGATCCACCGTTGCCGTCGACGCGTCCCACGACGCCAGATACATGCTCGAAACGGACCACGAATGAAACAATTTTACAGCCACTGAGGCTAGAGTACCGCTCGCGGCCAGTGATTCGAACAAGGGACGTTCCGATTCCCGCACAACAAACGCGCGCCGCGACATGTCCTCTTTCTCGCCCGACGCATTGGTCCGCTCGCCCCCCTGACTCTGGACATAATAATAGAAGTCATTCGGCGTACGAGCGGGAACGGCACGACGGTCATTCACGTAAAGTGTGTCAAACCAAAGCGATCCTTCAGCCACTTCCTTGACGTTCGTAACGAATCGCCCCTGCTGATCCTCTGTCCAGCCGGAAAGCTCCCGTCCTTTCGTAATGACAACGTTGCCCTGGGCAAGCCATGCGGTATGGCTGTCCGCTTCCGTGAGTTGGAGTGGGTCCGTGAGGAACCAGGTCCCTTCATGGACCAGGATTTGAACCGGGGCCGTTTTATTTTCCGGAGATTCCTGACGCCAGGCACGAACGGCGTCCCGAACCTCCTCCAGCTTTTGACCGGGAGAGACTTCAAAGACCTTAACCGGTTCCGGCAATTCGACCGCGTACGCGTTAGTACTCCAGACAGTGGCCAGTGCCATAATTAAACAGAGACAGAAAGTGAGCATAAAAATTCCTTATGGTCAGTTTGGTTAGGTGGGTCAATCGAGGCAGGGAAAACGATTTCGGACCAAGCCACCCAAGTGTACGCAACACCTGGCGTGGCTTGATATTATAAAGATAAATCAGCCGGATTTAACCGGCAGGGAACTTGTCTCGCCCTAGCGAGCGATGCTGTGATAGACTTTTCCGAGACCTGGCACAGCGACTTTGTAGCGGCCATTTTCGTCGGGCAGCGTGGGCGGATTGTTGTCCCAGCCGAAGCCGTCCGGAGAGTAACCTCCGATTGCCAAGCCTTCTTCCCACGTCATGCGGGCTCCTGTATAGCAGACTTCGCGACCGAGTATCCCCAGCATCGTACTGTTGGCCATGTACTCGCCATTATTAATATAGGTACTTCCGCCACTGGTTATGGCACCGAGCAGCGCTTCATGCTCCAGAACGTACATGTTCGACGGCACCTTCTTCTGCTCGTAAATAACCTTGCCGTCAAGGTCCCAAATACAGGGATTCGGGCCAATAACGTTCGCGTAACCCTTCGTACCCATGAAGTAATCGTCCACCTCACTCCAACAGGCATTCTGCTGTCGGCAGAGCGAGTAGAGACGTCGTCCGTTCGGATACTCGAATACGACAGACATTTCATCGTAAATATCACCATAATCCGGCTGTTCCGTGCGGGCCATGCGACCACCCATACCGTAGGCCGCGATGGGTGTTGTATCGCCCATAGCCCAGAGTCCCTTATCCAGACTGTGGACATGCTGCTCCACATTGAAATCGCCAGAGAGCCATGCGAAATTATACCAGTTTCGCACCTGATACATCATTTCCGTATCGTTTTCCAACTTCGGACGTGTCCAGAGTTTGCCGGTCAGGTAGTTCATTTGCACCGCCGTAATCTCGCCAATAACCCCATCCGCCAACCGCTGCATAATGTCTTTTACGTTAAGGTCATAGCGCCAGCAGAGCCCGGAGACCAGATTCAGTTTCTTCTCTTGCGCGATTTTCGCCGACTCCAGAACGCACTTAATCCCTTCCCCATCAACGGCTACCGGCTTCTCACAGAAGACATGCTTGCCCGCTTCAACGGCGGCTCGCAACGAGTGGCGACGGAAACGGGGCGCTTCAGCGAGCAGGACAACGTCGCATTCCGGAATCACTTGCTTATAGCATTCCAGCCCATCGAAAACGCGGTCATCCGGGACATCAACACGGTCTTCAAAAGCCGCCATAAGTCCTTCTCGCGCCGCCAGGGCATTGGGCCGAAACGCGTCGCCCATAGCCACTAATTTCACCGGAACGCCCAAGTTTTCCGCCGCGTTTAACGCGTCGCCCGCAGCTCCACGACCTCGGCCACCACAGCCGATTAAACCATATCTTATCGTACTGTCCTGGCCCGCATGGACCCGACCTACGCCCGAAGCCATACCGGCTACTGTTGCCGCTGCGGCTGTTGTCTTTAGAAAATCACGACGTGAAAAACCTTTTGTCATTGAGAATACTCCTTGGTTCTGGTGGGGGTTACAACTTTCAGGCACACGGCCCAAACTAAACTCCTATTATAACACAACCGACAGTCGCTTGTCAACCATTAGGCAACCGTCAAAGAGTTTTTTTGACAAAAAATTCCTGCTTTTATCAAAACATTCAGAAACATTTCGTCTCCTCTTTCCGGAATTGGGCCGTTTTCAGTGTCTCTTCCGTACTCGTGGGGTCGACTTTACGACAGCACTGAATCAGCATTTCTCCCAGTTCCGTCAGATCCGTCTCCCATTCCAGACGCGTGGTCTCGACCGGCGTCATGTCCCGAAACTCTTCCAAGAGGAGAATCAGACGCAATAAGTGCCGAAATATTATTCCTTCTTGCTTCTGTAACCTGTTACTCGTTATAAACTTATTAAAATCTCCCTTGAATTCCAAAAGAATTTCGCCCGCAGCCCAAACCGCTTCCGTTTTGACCAGGACGCCGGAATACTCATATTCAAACAGACGTTTGAGCTTTTCCGCAAAGGAGAGAACGAAGATCGGTTCCTCTGCATAGCCCCCAAAGCGACGGTTCTTTTCCCATTCTTCCCGACGCTCCTCTTCCGTTTTCGGAACGAGTTCCTCCGGCGTGGCAAGTCCAAGTTCAAGGAGCTGGGCATCAAGCCGTGTACGGGCCAAATTGCCAGGCGGCAGTTCGTCCTGTTTCGGCACGCGTACCGAACGCGCCACAACCGCCGGCATTTCCAGCAGACTTTCAAACGCTTGAATACGTTCAGCCCGGTCAGCCGTGCCAAGCTGCTCCAGGAGAAAGGCGCCATAAAGCGGATTCACGCCCCGAAAATGGGTCAGGAGCGACAGCCGGTCAGCAGGCCACGCTTGTTCCGCCTTATACACCACCGCCGCGACAGGCAGGGCGGCCCCGTCTGCCCCAGCGGCTAACTCCAACTTGGCACTTCCCTTCCCTTGGTCGTGGGCAGGAGATTTGCTTTGACCGTCTTCCGAATACGGCTCGTCCAGAGAAAAATCGGATAAAATGGCATCATCAAAGAGTCCTGCGGCAAAAGGCTGACTCTTCCGCTCAGCTTCTCGCGCTGCCCTGGCCGCCGCTTCCTCCGCCGCAACCGCCGCCGGAGTCGACGCCATACCGTAGTCCGCCGGGTTCGGGTCCAAACGAATAAACCCGCCCCGCCACAAGGTTAGCAGCATCGCATCGAGTGATTTCTGCATAACGGCCAAACGTTTAACGCCCATAAGACGTCGGGCAACCAGGGTCCGAATCGGTTTAAGGTCCGGGTTCGCCTCGATGGCGTGTGCCAAAAGCCGCCACGGAATGGGCCCGCGACTCGTCAGCTTACCCGGCGGCGACTGTCGCAATTTCTCAAACTGAGCCTCCGACCAGTATTGCTCTTGCGGATTCCGCGTCGGCATCTTCTTTTTAAGCTTCTTTTTGGCCTCTCGCAGTTTGGGATCTTTTGTATCATCCGGAATCGTATCGTATTTCTCACGAAATCGGGCGATGCGGACATCGTCCTCATGAGCCAGGACAAAGACATACCCCCGGTCGTCGTACTGCGGACGCCCAGCCCGCCCGAAAATCTGGTGCGCACTACTGGCCTCGACCATCTTCTTGTCGCCAAATGGCCCTTTCATAAGCGTTGGCAGTACGACACTTCGCGCAGGTAAATTGATCCCCGCGGCCAACGTTTCCGTACATACCGCTATTGACAGTAATTTTTGCTGAAACAGCTTCTCCACAATGCGCCGATACTTAGGTAAAATACCCGCATGATGAATACCAATCCCGCGTAACAGCAGCTGACGCAGTTTCGGGCCGGCCCCTTCGGTCCAGTCATACTTATCAAGTTCCACTCCAATTGCCTTCTGTCGCGCTGAGTCTATTATATTACGACCTTTTATGACCTCCGCAATATCCCAGCATTCGTCGCGATTAAAACAAAAAACCAGCGCCGGAACCAGACGCTCCTCGTCAGTACCCGAATGCATCTCTTCAAGATGCTCCGGCAGAAGTTTATCCCCCACCCAGCAGAAAGTAAGCGGCACTTTACGTTCGTCCGACTGCACCAGAGCCAGTGTCCGATGCGCCGTATTGCGGAGCCAACTGACAAATTCATACGCGTTGCCGACCGTAGCCGAAATGAGCAGCGTTCGCACATGAGGCGGTAAAAGGCCGATGGTAAACTCCCAGACTATCCCACGCTCCGGGTCAGAAAAGTTATGAAATTCGTCCATAACGACCACCGAGACATCGTCGAACGAGAAGAGTTTGCGGTCGGCGGACCCGTCCTTATTCAAGGTCGGCAGGTTCGCGTCGACCGACTCCGAGTCGCCGGCCGGAGCCTCGAAAATATCGGAAGACAGGAGCCGATTGAACAAGATTTCTGCCACGACAACGAGAATCGGTGCCTCAGGATTCTCACGCCGGTTCCCTGTGATTAAGCCGACGTCGGACGAGGAAAAGCCCCAACGCTCCGCGGATCTTTTGATCTCTTCATATTTCTGTTCCGTTAGAGCAATAAGCGGGGTCGTGTAGTAGGCGCGTTTTCCGGTCTTAAGAGCTTCGAACAACCCGGCTTCCGCAATAAGGGTCTTTCCCATGCCGGTCGGAGCACTGACAAGAAGCCCCTGGTCGCTATCGAACCAGGAGAGAATGGCTTGTTCTTGAAATGGGTAGGGTGTGTAGGGAAGCTGGTCAAGGTAGGCAAAGGCAAGGTCCTCTCGCGAGGGTAAGTCACTGGTCACGTGGGCCTCCGTCCGGGATGGGTAACGCATGGTGGCGCAAGGTGGTAACAAGGTCAGCCACACTGGTATACGTGGCTGCGGCAAAGCCAAAATCGAGCGCTCCCTGGACATTATCCGGGAGGTCATCGACAAAAAGGACTTCCGCCGCGGTTAAATCCGGGACCTCACGTTGGGCGTCGAGCAAGGCGTGTTCATAAATCTTGGGAAACGGTTTTATGCACTTGACCTGATAACTGGCTATCTGGTGTTGTGGAAACAGGCTCGTTATACAGTCGAACGTCGTCTGAATATAGTTCCAGTGCCCCGGACCGGTATTGGACAGGATTCCGCGGGGAAAATTGAGTTTGGCGAGATAACGTATTGTGGGTAAAATAGCATCGTTCACCCAAAATATATTATTCGTCGCCTCCAGCAGTGCCTCAGGAGCGGGACTCGTCGGTAACTCCCGACAGACCAGCTCGTAGTACTCCGCCGATGAGATTTCCCCAAGCTCCAGGGCTGTGTATTTCCTGTTCCCGAAGATCGCTTCCCGCACCGTTTCTTCCGGACATTGTACCAACTCGGCAACCTGGACCAGCATCCTCTGAACACTGAAATTCACCAGGACATTGCCCAAGTCGAAATAAATAAATCGGATTGCCATAACATTCCTCCTGTTTCTATTGTGCGAGGCAAATCGCTTCATGTCAACACCAGGAAAGCCCAAGAAGCTCATTTTTCTCGAAAAAAGGCTCTTTTTTCCTAAAAAATGTCCGCCCTCATCCATTGGCAGTGTTGCTCTTTGGACTATAATTTATTTACACTGTTGCTCTTGCTAACGGTAACTCTGTTTCACGCTTGCAGGGCAAGTTACAATTTTGACTAACCAACGAGACAAAAAACAAATTCCAACGGAAGGGGAATGCCATGCGTTCAGACGCAATAAAAAAAGGTGATTCGCGAGCACCACATCGTAGTTTACTTCGTGCCTGTGGGGTTGAGGAAAACGACTTTAAGAAACCGTTTATTGCGATTGTTGGCAGTCATGTCGATATTATTCCGGGCCACGTCCATCTGGACGAAGTCAATAAGTACGTGGCAAAATGTGTTCACGCTGCTGGCGGTGTTCCCTTTATCTTCAATACAATCGGCATTTGCGATGGAATTGCCATGGGCCACGACGGAATGAAATATTCTCTCGCCAGTCGGGAAATCATAGCCGACTCAGTCGAATCCATGATAAATGCTCATAAATTCGACGGTATGATCTGTATTCCCAACTGCGACAAAATTGTACCCGGCATGCTCATGGCCGCCGTCCGTTGCAATATTCCTACCATCTTTGCCAGTGGCGGGCCTATGGAAGCCGGACGCACGCCCGACGGCAAGCCGCTCGACCTCATCTCTACCTTCGCGGCATCCGCGGCGCGTCAGCAGTGGAAAATTTCCGCCCGGGAGTTGCGCGAAGTCGAACAACGAAGTTGCCCCACTTGTGGCTCATGCAGTGGTATGTTTACCGCCAACAGCATGAACTGTCTCTGTGAAGCGATTGGTATTGCGTTCCCGACAAACGGAACCATGCTCGCCACAAGTATGGAGCGAAAAAGAATTTACAAGGCCGTTGCCCGCCGTGTAGTCGAAATGGTCAAACAGGTTAATGCGGAAAATGCTACGTTTGATTTCGAACTGGCTCGCAAAGGCCGGTCTGCCTCCGGACTACTGCCTCGCGATATTATTACCAACGAAGCGGTCGATAATGCCATGATTCTCGATATGGCCATGGGTGGAAGCTCCAATACGATACTCCATCTGCTTGCCATTGCCAACGAGGCCGGTCTGAACTATTCCATTGCCCGCTTTAATGAGCTTAGTGAGCAAACGCCCCACATTTGCAAAGTTTCGCCAAGTTGCGATTATCACGTGCAAGACGTCCACAACTCCGGCGGAATCCACACCATTCTCGGCGAGATTCGACGCGGACGCCCCGGACTACTCAATACAGAGGTCCCCACGGTTACCGGCAAAACGCTCGGCGAGAATATCGACGACTACGATCTCCGTTCGAAGAAAATCCTTCCGGAAGCCATTGCTGCCTATGCCGTTACGCCTGGCCGCAAACGCACGAACAAAGGCATGTCCGTTCGACCCAAGTACAAATCTGTCTACGATGTTCCGTTACGTTTCGATCCGAAGGACTGCATTCGAACTTGCAAGAAACCTTACAGCGAAAAGGGTGGACTGGCGATTCTCTTTGGAAATCTGGCTCCCAAGGGTGCCGTTGTCAAGTCGGCCGGCGTTCTCCCCGAAATGATGGTTCACAAAGGGCCGGCGGTCGTCTTCGAGTCGGAACCGGAAGCCTATCAGGGAATCGTTGCCGGAAGAGTCAAAGCAGGCGACGTTGTCGTCGTTCGTTACGAGGGGCCTAAAGGAGGGCCGGGTATGCAGGAAATGCTCGGACCGACCGCTGCCATTAAAGGCGTGAAACTCGACGATTCCGTCGCGCTCATTACCGACGGTCGCTTCTCGGGCGGAACGGCCGGAGCCTGTATTGGCCATATTAGTCCTGAAGCTGCGGACGGCGGGCCGATCGGACTTCTGCAAAATGGCGATATCATCGAAATTGACATTCCCAATCGCACGATCAATGTCGACCTTTCACCGGCGGAACTGGCCAAGCGGGCAAAGGGATTCCGTAAACCGAAGCCGCGGTATACGAAGGGTTATCTCGCCAAATACGCGTCCATGGCAACCAGTGCCGATACAGGCGGCGTTTTGGCGTTTGGGGTTAAGTGACCCATGGCAACGATGCAAGACCGGGAAGAACCCGACGTCCCACAGGACGACACTTCGGAAGCCACTTCGGAAACGAAAGTCAAGCGTCGGGCAAGCGCCAAAGAGATGGCCGCCGCTCAGAAGGAGATTTCGGTGAGCGAATTTTTCGCTAAGAACCGACATCTCCTCGGCTTCGATAATCCGCGCAAGGCACTCCTGACCACGGTAAAAGAGGCAGTTGACAATTCCCTCGACGCTTGTGAAGAAGCGGGAATCATGCCAGAAATCTGGGTCTCGATTGAAGAAACGGCCCCTGGACGCTATAAAGTGGCCATACAAGATAATGGACCTGGCATTGTCCGCAAACAGATTCCTCTGATCTTCGGGAAGTTGCTTTATGGATCCAAGTTCCATCGGCTCCGCATGAGTCGGGGCCAGCAGGGAATTGGTATTAGTGCCGCCGGTATGTACGGACTGCTTACCACCGGTAAGCCGGTAAAAATCGTCTCGAAAATTTCCCCGCGACGACCTGCCCATTACTACGTCATACGCATGGACACGAAGTTGAACCGGCCCGATATCCTCAATGGCGACGGAGAAGGCGAAGATATTCCGCCCAATGACGAAGGACGCCAGATGGTGATCGACCAGGAAATCGACTGGATTGAAGTCCCGCACGGCACTCGGGTTACCATAGAACTGGAAGCCCGCTATGTACGCGGTCGCGGCAGTGTCGACGAATACCTGGAAGAGGCCGCCATTGCCAATCCGCATGTCACCTTCCACTACAGAGACCCCGACGGCAACGAGATTGACTCCCTGGCCGTCGTTGATGATTTACCGCCGGAACCGGTTGAAATTAAACCGCACCCTTACGGCATAGAGTTGGGCCGGTTAATCAATATGCTCCGTGAATCGCGTGAGACGTCCGTGGCGAAATTCTTTACCGAATCGTTCAGCCGCGTCTCCAAGGCGATTGCCAAAGAGCTGTGCAATCGAGCGAAAGTTTCCATGCGAATTGAGCCGGGCGAAGTCGACCGGGACGGGGCCGAACGCCTCTTCGCCGCGATTGCCGAGACGAAGATCCCCGCACCCTCCACCGACTGCATTACGCCCATCGGAGAAGACAAGATTCTGGCCGGTCTGCATAAAGTCGTCCCCGGCGAGTTCTTCGTGGCCGCGACCCGCCCGCCCGCTGTCTACCGTGGCAATCCGTTCCAAATTGAGGTCGGACTCGCCTACGGCGGCGGCCCGGCTCTGCAAAAGGTTACTCGGGAAGATCTCCATGAGATGCTCGACCAGAGCGATGCGCGAACCATGCGACAGTTCCTCACCGCTTCCTTCGACGGGGTTGGAACCGACGGCGCCGACAAGATCATCAAGACAGCCGCGATACGCCCTCGCGTTTCGCCCAAAAAGCTTTTGCCAAAAGAGTTTGAGGGCCTTTACGACGCCTTGCGCAATCTCAACCTGTCCGAAGGACAAACGATGAACGTCTATCGCTACGCCAATCGTGTCCCTTTGCAATTTCAGGCCGGCGCCTGTCTCATTACGCAGTCCATCATGCAAATGAACTGGCGCAACTATGGCCTGGCGCAGACGAAAAACCAACTGCCGCGTGGCCCCATAACCATTATGGTGCACCTGGCCAGTGTCTGGGTTCCTTTTACGAGTGAATCCAAGGAGGCCATAGCCGCATATCCCGAAATCCAGAAGGAACTTCGACTTGCGCTCCAGACGGTCGGACGCAAGCTGGGGCTCTTCCTCTCGCGACGCGAACGCGTCAAACAAGAGACGGAACGCCGCAGTATTTTCCTTCGCTATTTGAACGAAGTCGCCAGTGCCCTCGGACGCATCCGCGGCGAAGACAGCGGCCAAATCTACCTCGACCTGCTCGAAGTGGCCAAGCGTAAAACGTCAAAAGCCGACGTCAAATTCGGCGAAGATGGCAAACCCATCATTGACGACGAGGAAGAATTGGACCTCGGTGATAACGTCCTGATCGTCTCGCCCGAAGGGGAACAGGCCGTCTGACTTTGTCCGTCGCCGCTCCCTGCCGCCCCGTTTTCCGAAAGCCACGCTACTGAAAACGGCCACGCTACCGAACATGGCTGGTGAGCGTGGGTTAAGAGAATTCACACTGTGATAAGCCCAGGTCACAGGGCACGCGGTATCCTGCCTCGTGCCCTGCCTGTCGCCAAGTGACGTTTGTTTTTCGTATCCATCCAAGGCAAACGTCCGACAACCGGAACTTTCGCGTCCTTTAACAACAGGAGTCTGTTATGTCGTCTTTATTTGCCGCCGAACCGCCCTTGGCGCATGCCGGGGCTCCTCTCTTCTTCCTGGGTATGGCCCTGCTCATTATCGGCTACTATACTTACGGGCGTCTCGTTGAGCGAATTCTCGCCCCTGACCAGCGTAAGACACCGGGCCTGCTGGTTAACGACGGCGTCGATTTCGTCATTCTCCCCCATTGGAAGAATATGCTCATTCAGCTGCTCAATATAGCCGGCGTGGGGCCGGTCATTGGCGTTATTCTTGGCATAAAATTCGGGCCTATCGTTTTTCTCGCCATTCCACTGGGAAACGTCTTCGGCGGTGCGGTCCATGATTTCGTGGGTGGGATGATGTCGCTTCGCAATAACGGTGCCAACTTGCCCGAACTGATCAAACGGACTTTGGGACGAACTTATTACGCCATTTTCAGCCTCTTTATGATGTTCCTGCTCCTGCTGGTCGTCGCCGTCTTTATTAACGTGCCGGCCAAGCTTCTCGACGGTTTCATGCCCGAACTACCGTTGTTCTGGGTCTTCGTCGGCGCTATTTTCCTCTATTATATCGTAGCAACTCTTTTTCCTATTGATACGATTATCGGAAAAATCTATCCCCTGTTCGGACTCATGCTGCTCTTTGGGACAGGCGCCATACTCGCTTCCATGCTCTGGTTTGGCGTGAAGAGTCCGGCAGATTTTCTCGTGGAAACAGAGGCTTTCCACGCTAATATTCTCGACCAGCCGGTTATTCCCTGTCTTTTTGTGACCATCGCCTGCGGAATTATGTCCGGCTTCCATGCAACGCAATCGCCCATCGTTGCCCGCACCATGCAGACCGAGCGACAGGCACGGTCCACTTTCTACGGCATGATGATTCTCGAAGGGGTCATTGCCATGGTCTGGGCGGCAGCCGGTTTTGCCATTTATAATCTGTTTCCCAATGAAATGCAAACGGACGCAACGACCGTTCTTCGCCAGATAACTGACCATTTTCTGGGTAAACAGGTAGGCGCGGCAACCATAATCGCCGTTGTCATCCTGGCCATAACCTCAGGCGACACAGCCATGCGCAGTTTGCGTCTGACCTTGGCCGAAATGCTCCACCTGCCCCAGAAGCCCATTCAGAATCGGCTCGCCCTCTGCTGCCCAATCATCCTGATTGTGGCCGTCTTGCTCTGGTGGTCAAATCAGGGGCCCAAGGCCTTTGCCGCTCTCTGGAACTATTTCGCTTGGGGCAATCAGGTCTTGGCCGCCTCAACTCTGGCCGCGGCTACCGCCTGGCTGCTCCGGCGACGAAAATGCCCCTGGATTACTCTTCTGCCAGGCGCTTTTATGACCTTTGTCGTCGTTTCCTATATTCTTTGGACCTCAAAAGCTCATGGCGGACCGACCGGGCTTGGCTTGGAACTGAACCTGGCCTATTTCATTGCCTTGCTGGCCACAATCTTGCTGTTCTGTGTCGTTTGGTATCGCGGTAAAACCGGGGACGCTATCGAAGAGGAAATACCCGACCAGGCGCAAACCCCGTCCGACGACCAAAAGAACGCGTCCTGAGCTGCTCAAAGCTCACGAAACAGACTACGGGCGGTGCAGGGTAAAGGAAACGTCATAGAAATTTTCTTTGTGGTCGCTGAAATACGTCTGCGAAGGCTGGATGGTTAACTTGCTCACCTCGTGACTCCCCGGCCGACGGCTGGCAATGGTCGAGACAAACGCCATGCGGTCGGCGGACGTCGCCCGTGCCGGGGCCATACCGTAGCGGCTCTCCAGGAAATGCAGAAGCCGATGATAGTCCCCCGTCTGGCCCGAAAAGACAATCTCCTGCAATTGTGTATTGTCGTAATAGTAGGTAAGAACTCCGGTTAAGTCATCTGACTCTGGTCCGGTCAAGAGAGCCACGCGATAGCCAAAGAAAGGGTCATGTCCACGCACCGTGTCGACTCGCGGCCACGTGGCCAGAATCCATTCGGGCGAACGATCGAACCGAATCACCTCTTCCAAAGGCACCACAGGATTCCGGCCCGGCAGGACCGCACGCGAAAGGTCCGACCTTACGCGTGTCTCTTTCCACGCCTGAGTCCAACTCTCCGGACGCTCTGCCAGCCGCGTTGTCACGGGACGAGCTGCAACGGGACCGATGGTGCCCTCGGCCAACCGTCGGGCAACAGGACTGCGTGCGGGAATCGACACCTCCCGATACTCCGACGTCTTTAGCCGCGGCGCAGACTCATTCCCAACGTGCGGGGCATGCACGTTCCCAAGCCAGTCGCCGGAGTCCGTAATGACTTGCGGGCCGACAAAGGCGACCGCCGCCAGTATCCCGTATTTAAACGCACTAAGTAATTGACTTGCCATAAACCAACCCTTTGCGATTCTAAAATCAGCCGTCCTTAAAGGTCACGTAGCAGCACAACAGGAGCACCAGTCCGCTGGTCGCGACACAATGCCCCAAAGTATCCGGGACCGGCACATTGATACGCCGGACCCCGATCGTTCCGGAGTCGTCCTCCACCATAAACGTCATTCCGGAGTCGTCGTAAAATCGCTGAAGAATAAAACGCGAAACCATGTCGTTCAACACAACCTGCTTGACGATCACCATTTCCACTCCCAAAATAAGGAGTAAAACGCCCAACAGCGCAAAATGTTCTTTCTTTACCTTCATGTGCCCACCCCTTGCCTGACGGTGTTCCGATGTCGACTCTGGTTCCAGATAACCGATCCGCACTGACCACTCGATTTCCCCCACGCCACCGAACAGGCCCGGACCTGGCGCAATCGAGTCAAAACGCCGAAAAAAATTAAGCGTCGGCTGTACCATACACCGCGAGACGCCCGGAGCGGCCAGTGCGAAAATTTTTCCACGCTGTACAGAAACCGCTGCCGACTAGCCACGCATTGTACGGCTGCGTTTGCGGAAGATTCTGCCCCTACGAACAGGCAAGTCCCGTGTCCCCCGTCCCCTTGGTGCGTGCCAAACTTTCTTGCGAAGATAGTAAGGGCCTGCTCGCCAGGGCCCGATCCAGCAATACCATTCGGGAACTGCCGCAACGAAAACGGAAGCCCAGCACCGCCAATCTGCGATAGATTCGCCATTTACCCATCATGGCCAAGAACCGGCGGCCTGTAAGGCCAGCATATCATAGCCCGGGGCAAGGGAGCG
>JAUNSJ010000025.1 GCA_030539295.1 Planctomycetia bacterium
CGTAACAAGGTAGCCGTAGGGGAACCTGCGGCTGGATCACCTCCTTTCTAAGGAAATTAGAAACTCGAATCTACGGATTTGTTTATAAAAATATGGAGCTGATCGCTTGACTTTCAGACACTGAATGATTACTCTCTGCACGATTATAAAGCCAAAGGCCAATGGAGAAATCCATTGGCCTTTGGCGCTTCTTGACCCTCCACCTCCCCTTGCTTTTTTACCCGCTTTCGAATACAATAATAATGGATACGAATGAACCGAGGCGACACTGTTCGCGTTTTTCCCATCAAGAGTCCAAGGAGTTTGCCATGAAAAAAATTGTTGTTACCTGTTTTCTGTTCTCTCTGCTTACTGTCTGGTGCGGGGCCACCGTGGCTGTGGGCGAGGAAGTCGCCGATGGCGACAATACCATGGTGGAAGACCAGATGGAGGAGGACTGTGACCCCGAACTCATTCAGGGGCATACGCAAGGCAGCGGCGCTAAAGATTATATAAGCGAAGAGGAAGTGCGGGAAATCGTGCAAAAGAAGGCCCCCAACGCGCAGCTTATGGGCATGGTCCTCGACTATAACCACGCGGAACTGTATTATCTCGGACGCATGTTCCAAGACGCGTCGCCGAAGAGCCGCTCGACAGGGCGGTACGAGACGAAGACAAAAATTGAGTTTCAGGTCAATCCACGTAGCGGCAAAGTCGTTTCCTGGCAGGTCTTCCAGTTCCACTTTCTGATTCCAGAAAATCCGGTTCCGGTCATGTCGAAAGAGGAAGCGAAAACGATTCTCCTGACGAAGGTGCCGAACGCAACGGTCTATCAGCTGGAATGGGACATGAATAAGGACCTGGTCTTCTATACCGGCTGTCTGCAGAAGGAGGGAATGGAATATGACTATGTCTTGGACGCCTATACCGGCCATCTCGTTGCGTGGAAAGAGCACCCGATAGACTCTACGACAAGTGCGGAACTGCCGGAGGAAACCAACGTTATCGCCGAAGGTCCCAAATATCTCACTAAACATGACGTCCAGGAGATTGTTCGCCAGCGCGTGCCGGGCGCGAGAATCGTCGCACTGGACCGATACAGCGACGAAAAAGGCGCCTGGTACGAAGGACGCATGATTAAGTCCAAAAAATGGTATACTTTTTCCGTGGACGCAATCTCGGGCGAAATTATCGACTGGGACAGTTTCGAGTACAAAGGGCCGCCTGTTCGCTCGTATCACACGTCAAACGTTGGCCCGTCGTTACCGGTGATACCCACCGCGCCGATTGTGACCATGCCGAAAATTCCGACTCCCCCGAGACCTCTTAAGGTGCCTGACGTTCCGGCCCTTCGCGGTGAGCGTAATTAGTCCAGGCGGCGTTGATCTGCTCCCGCGTGAGCGTCCCGTCGTAAAGTAAAACGCGGTAGCCAAGAGAAAAAGATTCCCCTGATGCCAGACGCAGCGTGCCGTCGGCTCCGGGGGTATCGTTCTCGAAATCCTTCATGCCAAACGGGTTAGCTGCGAAAAGACCATAGGTACGCACATGCCACCAGGTGGGATATCGAAAACTTTTCGGATGGTTCATAACGACGATTCCTCCCTGGGTCAGAGGAAAATCGGCCGCACCGTTCGGCACATTGGCCAACTGCTCGTCGGTCAGTCTTGCGGGAATGGGTCCGCTGTAATCCACCCAGTCTGCTTGCTGTCCCCAAGCGGCCTCGTCTTCCTGACCCGTACTGTTTCGTATTTTTCCGCCCCAGCCGTTGGCTTTCTCCTCTTGGTTTAGACGTTTCGTGGCCGTCACATCCATCGTACCCGGCACGCGGATTCCAAAGGACCCTTCTTTCGTATCACCAAATGTAACCTCACCTTGCGACGCAATGACAGTAACGTCGAAGTCGATATAGCGTACGGTTCGGTCGCCGCACTGGGTCGTTCCGAAACGAATGGTGCGATAGTCGGTGCACGTGACTGTTCCTTTTGCTTCATCGAACCAACGACCTTGGGTTGTAATGGTAACGCCGGATTCGTCCGCCTTTTGGCTGAGGACTTCTGTTTCGATTCGCGTCTGTTTCTCCAAGGCCCAGAAGTCAGCTCCATTAACATTTCCGTGATTGAACCAGATTGAGCGGTGGTGGGGATGGTCCATAGCTTCTGTGGGCAGGGCAGCTCTGGCGTTAGCAAAGATATTGGCCATGGTGCCTGATTCTGTTTGAGGGTCGACGGCGTTGATCATGGGATAAGCGCGAGTCATGAGCAGACCGTCACGAGAGCAGACAGGCCAGAGGATTGGCGTGCCGTCCACGTTATTGCGGTAGTCGGCGAAGAACGTACCATTTTCGCAAATGCGGATAACCTGCCCGTCCTTCGCGGACGCGGACCAGCTGTGAGGGGACTCTGCCAGAACAGGACAGGAAGCCAGGAAGGACAGCAGACAGACCAACAGGGGGGAGAGACCGGTTTTTTTCATGGTGTAACCTTATTTAAATGGAGGTGACAGTACTGTAACTACTTTGCGCGTCGCGGGTTGCATTGTAGTGAGCAGGATCGCGGCAAAGAGAGCAGCTACATAAAGTCTTCATGTCGCATAATGCCGGAGACTTCTTCAACTTCCGCATGTGTTTGCCATCGCCACTTTCGCGGGGGGCGACGTTTGATTTCCCGTATGCCGTAGCGAGTGGGAACTTTAACGCCGAAGAAACCTTTAATGCGATCGAAGAAGGTTTTTTCAAGGACGTATTCTTCTTTTTCGATAATGGGGGCCGGTTCCGGCTCCAGGAAGACTTTACGCATGGAGATTCGTTCTTGGGCGAAATCGCCGCCACAAATACTGCACGGGGCGCTGTTTTTGGGCGCACGGACCGCATGCCCGCAACTGCGACAAACATAGCGGTATTCCCAAGGTCCATAACCGTATTGTTTTACGTTCATGCTATCTCTTTTTTTGAAAAACGGTGAACAAGAGGCCAAAAAGCGATATCTGCTACTCAGTATAGCCGATTTTCGACCGCGTGTCGAGACCAATTTTTCAAGATTGTGCCACAGGAACTCGAAAATAAAAAAACGTTATACCCATTTTAACATGAAAGAGTCGTTTCGGGAAGGAGAAGAAGGCAGACAGGGGTAAAAAAATCGTTTTTTTTATTTTTTTTCGAAAAAAGGATTATTTTGGTAAAAAAAGTCGCTTTCGTTGAATCTTTTTTCGGGGAATCTGTCTATAATATTAAGAGTAGTCGTTTCAGTTCCCGGTACTAACCGGGTCCAAGGCCGTCCCGTGAGAGGAACAGTAACCGCCATGAACCACAACAGAAATAAATTTGCGAGTCGAACACTTCGTTTGGAAGAGCTGGAAAACCGGTCCTATCTTTCGGGTATGACGCCTGATGCCGCTTCCTGGTACGCTCTGCCGGCTACTGATTTCGTTAATCCGGGCGTCCAGGAGCAGGAACTGCTGGAGTGGATCAATCTGTTTCGCGCGGATCCGCAAGGCGAATTGGACCGCCTGTTGGCGTATTGTGACGCGAACGAGGACCCGTTGATTAACAACGCTTGGAATAACAAGTTTTTTCTCGCGAGGAACAGCGCGGCCCAGACGGCCTGTATCAATAATGGCTATCCCACGAGGTCGCAAGACGACTTATCGCTTTTTATCAGCCAGTTTACGAGCCTGACCCCGGCACAGCCTCTGGCCTTTAATTCGACACTACAGTCGGTTGCCAAAGAATTTACGGCCGCTCTCACGTCCGGAAGCGGGTCGGGTTATCTGCATCATAACGAAAACCTGAGTGCGGAACTGGCCGGGGAATTCGGGTCAACCTATGGCGAGAATGTCTATGGCAACTTTAGTCAGTATGACCAAAACAGCTTTTCGGTTGCCTCTTTCATTCATACGGCCTTTACGATCGACTGGGGCAACCCCGACGGCAAGCACCGGAATAATTCCATGAACAGCGACTTTCGCGAGGTGGGAATCTCCATTCTGAGTCAGGGCAAATCAAGCAGTTATTATTTTTCCACCGTCGATTTCGGTACGAGTCAGACGCTCACGGGCGAAGGCGGCTACCTGCTCGGCGTCGTCTATAACGACTCGAACGCAAACGGCTATTACTCGGCCGGCGAAGGTCAAGCTAGTGCATCAATGGCCGTAAAGAACTTGTCGACGGGCGAAACGGTCTCGTTCAACGCGTTCAATTCGGGCGGCTACCAAATCTATTTGCAGAACGGTACTTACGAAATCAGTTGGCAGGGCAAGTCGACCATGACGCAAGTCGTTTCCATATCAGGAACGAACGTCAAGATTGATTTTGAGACGGGTGAGCGTTCCGGGTCCGATCCTGCAGACGCGCCGGTACTGGACCTGGGAACGGGGGAAGCGGGAAATTACTCGGTTACGGTAAACTATCCGGAAGGAAGTGGGGTCGTTCAAACGATTCCGAACGTATCAATAAGCGACAGCGACTCCGAATACCTCTATCAGGCCACGGTTACTTTCGACACGAGGCCGGATGGAATGGAGGAAACAATTGACCTGACGCCTGGCGGTGGTCTTAAGGCCCAGTATAACGCAACCGCGAATCAGTGGCTGCTTTACGGCAAAGGCAAGCTTAAAGATTACGAAGCCGCTTTGCAGACACTGACTTACGAACATAGCCGGAAAGAGGCCAATCTAACGACCAATCGCGTGATTACGCTGGCGGTTTCCGACGGCGTCAACTGGAGCAATACGGCTTCCATAACTCTTGCCGTTGAGGAGTCGGGCCTGACTCTGGAAGTTGCGGAGAATAAAGTGTACGAAGGCGACGATGGCTCTGTCTGGCTTACTTTTACCGCCCTGTTGAATCATGCCGTTCGCGGCGACGATCCGGTCGAATTCCGCTGGACAACGGCGACTACCGGGACCGCTGTGCCAGGAATGAATTTTATTGCGGGTTCCGGCAAAGCAACTTTTTATAAAGGGGAATATCAAAAAACATTTACCGTTGCCATCCAAGGGAACTATACCCGTCAGAAAGAGGGCGGCATTTACTCCGCTTCTAATGACCTCACAATTGACGTGACGCTTGAGAGTCTTTCGGAGTCCCTAACATGCGTGGCCACAAAGGTTAAGGGCACGATCATCGACGACGATACTCCGCTCCTGGAGATAACGGAAAAATCCTGGAAGAACCCCGCTTTTCTGCCGTTTCAGACGCAATACGGAACGCAGCGGTTCGTCTACGCGGTTACGGCTCCCGAGACGGGACTGATTTCCTGGTCCGCGTCATCCGAGCTGCCAGGCGGCTTTGAAATAACGGCCTACGAAACCGCTTACAGTGCCAATCCGCTGGTTTCCGGGGTAAAATTAACGAGCACGGAAACAGGCAAACGTCTTCAGGTCAGCGCAAAAAAAGACGCTACGTATCTCTTTGTCCTTACGCGACTTGGCGAGTCCGGGTCCGCAACCATTTACGACCAGAGCATGACGTTCCTGCCGATAACAATAGCGGAAGAAGAGGCGGTCATTGACCTGGGCGATGTGAGTGAGGCGGCCTTGGCCTTCGATAACGCGGGCCAAATGGAACTTCGCGTTGATGACGAACTCTGGGTCCTCGGTCAAGACGACCAGACCGACACCATACGGTTTACCGCGTCCTCGAACGACGACTCGCCCAAATTCCTCGTTTCTCTGGACGGTCAGACCGGCTCTATTGCCAACTCGGGTAATGCCGAAGGCAATTCGAGTCGATTCCAACTTGGCAATCAGACCTACGACTTCGACGGCTTTGTCGTGATAGAAATTGATGGAAGTGACGCTCTGGAAGCCATAACGTTTACCGGTAGCGGCGGCGATGACCAACTCACTTTCGCCAGCGGGAAAGGGTCCTTTGTCACCAGCGTCGGCGAATCCTATCAGCAGACCTATCTTTTCTCCAATGTAACGAACATAACGTTCAATGGTGGGACAGGCGGTAACGATACGGCGAAAATTGGCGACTCCCGCGAAAGCGACCTTCTAGCCGTCGCGGAGAACTCACTTGATTTGATCGGTGGCGGTTATCATTTGGCAGTAACCGATTTTAACCGGGTTAATCTCAGTTTTGAAAATGGGGGTACAAACTCGGTTACGGTCAATACGACAGTGAAAACGACCAATATCCTGGCCGGCGCCCTCTATCTTATGTCCGGAGATATGAATGGACGCACAACCGGCAATAATGTGTTCACCTACGACATACGCCAATTCTCTCATTTTGAAGCGATTACTGTTACCGATATGACCGTTGCGGCCAGTGAAAGCGATATGACTTACAGGGTTACTCCGGGCACGCTCCTTGGCAACAGTGTTTCGGCCGGGAGGAGCATTCGTATCCTCGAAGCCCAAAACCTGACGCTGGTCGGTTTCTCGCCGGATGCCTCGCAGCCTGTAGTTACGATAAGTAAAACGACCCCGGACGATGACGCTGACGTAACGTTCGATGACTCGATTCAGCAGAACGTCACCGAGGTCGTCCACACGGGCGACAAGGCTACATTCACCTTAAAAATTACGGGCGACTGGACCGATAAGATCAAAGCACCCACCGCGGCGGCCGCTCTGCCGGAACGCGCCGTGGACACGCTGTTTTCCCGCGGGGATACGGCGTGTGACGCGTTGGTTCAAGAGCTGGTTCCTCTGCCCATTCTTGCCACCAGCGATTCGGAACCGCTCTGGTCGACCTACGAGGAGGCAGACGACCCCCTCGTTCTGACGCCCGCGTTAGAGACCGCGCTGGCCGTTTGGTAAACCGGGGCGCCGGGGAACGGCAGTTATGGGTAAATGGCGAATCCTTCGCGAAATGGCGGTGCTGAGCTTCTGTTTTCGTTGTTGCTGGTTCTTGGTTATGATAGCAGTGGGGCAAATCCAGGGCGGGTGTTTTGTGAGGGTAAAATGACAAGTCACGGCGGGGTGGCAGTTCCCGAATGTTATTGCTGGGTCGGGCCCTGCGGGTGCGCGCCAAATCGGGTTGCGATAATAGACAAATATTACATGCAATGAGCGAACTAAGTTGATTGTCGAACGTCAGACCAAGCCCTCCTCGCGGGTCCCGTCCCAGCAACAAGGTTAACTTGCTCTGTCGATGTGCAACGGATTCGCCATTTACCCATCATTGCCATTCCGCGGCGGCCTGTAAGGCCAGCGCATCATAGCCCGGGGTAAGGAGAAATACAACGTATTTCGACGTTCCCCGGGTCTATGATGTCCTAATAAACCACGCCCTGTAAGGGCAGCACAGGGCCGGTCACCTCCGAACCCGGGCCCGTCCGCCTCCGCGTCCCCCTGCGAACCCTGCGTGCTAAAAAATAATGTGTCCATTGGAGAGGGCATTTGAGGCCGGGTGCCGTATTCATAACCTATTCTATTTTCAGGATTTATATATCACGCAGGGTTCGCTGAGGAGCGCAGAGGTCCGATTCAAAATCGGTCGCGCTCTACGCGGGGGAGCGGCTGGTCGTGGGAGCCTGTTTGTGCTGCCCTTACAGGGCGATAGATGATTCTTATCCCTAACCCGGGGCGCCGGTCGCTGCGCTCCCTTGCCCCGGGCTATGATGTGCTGGCCTTACAGGCCGCCGGTTCACGGTTGTGATGGCGTTAGGGCGAATCCAACGCAGATTGGCTGGGCTTCCGTTTTCGTTGTTGGCAGTTCCCAGAACGGTATTGCTGGGTCGGGCCCTGGCGAGCAGGCCCTCCCCTTGCCAAAAAGAGGGACCACGGATACAATAGAGAATCGTGTGTGGCAATCGCAAAAGCCCGGTCAGACGGGACATATTACTACCGACACTCTCGTTTTTCCCTGTTTTCACGCGGTACTGGTGACCCGAGACCGTCAGGGTTCGCACAGAGGAAGAAAACGAGGTTCGGAATAGAACCTTCCGACACAACCCCCAAGTTACAGGAGATCTCCATGGACAGAAAAGAATTTTTGAAGACGTTAGCCGCAGGTTCATTGGCCGCATGTGTTGATATGAACGGTCAAACGCGAGCAATGGCCGATACCGAGGATGCGCAGGCAACGCTGGTCGCCGTGCTCGGTGGTGAGCCAGGTGCCATGTTCGCCAAGGGAATTGAAGAGATGGGCGGGATGTCACGCTTCGTTAAAAAAGGCCAGAATGTTACTATTAAGCCGAATATGGCTTGGGACCTGGCCCCGGAACTGGCCGGCAATACGAATCCGGAACTGATTGCGGCCTTGGTCAAGTCGTGCCTGGCCGCAGGAGCGGCGAAAGTCACCGTATTCGATCATACCTGTGCCAACTGGCGATCTGCGTACGAAATGAGCGGAATTGAAAAGGCGGCCCAGGACGCGGGCGCTGAGGTCGTCTCCGGCGACGATAAAAGCTACTATCGCGAAATCCAACTCCCAAGAGCCAAAAACCTTAAGTCCGCTCTCGTTCATCAGGCCATTCTCGATTGCGACGTCTGGTTCAACGTTCCCGTTCTCAAGCATCACGGCGGTGCCCGCATGACCATTGCCATGAAGAACCTTATGGGTATTGTCTGGGACCGACAGGCATTTCATCGCAATAACCTTCAGCAGTGCATTGCCGATATGTGTACTCTGATTAAACCGGCTACGCTGCACATTGTCGATGCGTATCGGGTTGTCAAGTCGAACGGGCCGCGAACCGCTTCGGAAAACGACGTCGTTTTGGCTAAAGGCCTCTTCATGTCAACCGACATCGTTGCGGTCGATACTGCGGCGGCGAAATTCTTCAAGCAGGTGGAAAACATTCCGATTGAGGAAGTCTCGCACATCGCGGCGGGAGAAGAACTTGGTCTGGGGACCATGGACCTGACCAAACTCAATGTCAAACGCATCAAAATGTAAAGTTACAGGCGGCAGAAAATGTTTCGATTCCTCCGAATGGTTGTAGCCACACTCGTTATAACGTCCCTTACTCTGTTCTTTGCGGATTCTCAAGGGATATTACCAACGCAATGCCATCTCCTGGCGAGCATCCAGTTCCTGCCTGCGATTCTCGCCGGCTCGACCCTGGTCGTGGCCGCGCTCGTCCTGGCTACTCTCCTGTTCGGAAGAATCTATTGCAGTGTTCTCTGCCCGCTCGGAATCCTGCAGGATATGCTCGCGTTTTGCAAGCGACTTGTTCGGGGGAAGAAGCGACAGAAATATGAGTATGCCCCGGCGCGAACTCGGACTCGTGCCCTCTTTTTCCTCGTCTTTATTATTGGCCTGATTGGCTGTCCGATTCTGGCCGCTCTGCTCGACCCGTACAGCTCCTTCGGACGCATTGCCAGTTCCCTGGTGCGACCGGTCGCTGTTCATTTGAATAATCTTCTCGTTCCGGTTAGTAAATACCTGGGCTATTACCTTCTCTTTCCGGCCGATGCGGCGGTTACCAGCTACGTGGCGCTGTCCGTGGCCTTGATCTCCTTTGCGGTGATTGGGTATTTGGCCCTGCGTTACGGACGACTCTATTGCAATACGGTCTGTCCGGTCGGAACGCTTCTTGGCTTCCTGGCCCGATTCTCTCCGTTTCGCGTTCGCATTGACGCTGAAAAGTGCATAAAGTGCAAACTGTGTGCCACGAAATGCAAAAGTTCCTGCCTCGACCTGGAACAGCATAAGGTGGACGCGAGTCGCTGCGTGGTCTGCTTTAACTGTCTGGGTAACTGCCCCAAAAATGCTATACATTATGGCTTGCCGGTCAAGTCGAAGGAGAGTCCGAGCGAGTCGAATGGGGATGAATTACAGGCACAAAAGCGAGAACCCTCTTCTAACGATATTCCCGCGGACCCGTCGAAACGACAGTTTTTAGCGACCTTGACCGCCGTTGCGGCTACCGCGGCAGCGACCACGCCCAAAGCTTTGGCCGAGACCCTTGATATCGTTATGACCGGCCATAAGCCGTATCGACGCGAGCATCCGATCACCCCGCCCGGCTCGGTCAGTTTGAGCGAATTTCAGCGGCGGTGTACGTCCTGTCATTTGTGCGTGAGCAAATGCTCGTCCAAAGCGATCAAACCGTCCCTGCTGGAATATGGCCTTGCGGGCATTATGCAGCCGGTCATGTCGTTTGAGCGCGGGTTCTGTGCCTACGATTGCACTGATTGCGGTCAGGTCTGTCCGACCGGCGCGATTCGCCCGCTTACCGTTGAGCAGAAGCACCAGACCCAGGCAGGTCAGGTCGTCCTTATTCTGGAGAACTGCGTGGTCCAGGTCGACGAGACGAGTTGCGGCGCGTGCGCGGAACATTGCCCCACACAAGCGGTAAAAATGGTCCCCTATAAAGATGGCCTGACCATACCGGAAACGAACCCGGCCTTGTGTATAGGCTGTGGTGCGTGTGAATATATTTGCCCCGTCCGCCCCTATCGTGCCATTCACGTCAAAGGCAATCCGGTGCATCAGGAGTCGGTCCTCCCGCCGAAATCCGAAAAGAAGGACGTCAAACTCGACGATTTCGGATTCTAACCTGTTGCCTTCGCGGAGCGTAGAATTGCAATTTTGTGTAGCGACTGCGTGCTCGTAAAATAACGTGTTCGGTATTACATTTTGATTGTACTATTCGCAGCAGGGTACATTTTAAACGTCGCCTGCGGCCCTGCCAGTGAGCAAATCACCGCATTCAGGACTGTACTGATAATGCATAAATTGTTCTCCCCAAAATCAAAGGTTTTCCGTTGAATCATTCTCCGTTATATTGCGAAGAACACGGCACGGATTACCGACTGCCAGAACATGATTCGGTATATCTTTTGTTACGACACTGCCGGACCCGATAACACTTCCTTCGCCGATATGGACGCCTGGATTGATTATAACGCCCGCTCCAATCCAAACGTCGTTGGCAATGTGAATAGGTCGGGCGTATTCCTCGCAGTGCAAATGGCCACTGTTATCCTGATATATTCTTCGTTCGCGAGCCAGGAGCGGATGCAGTGGCGTAAGAAACTGAACGTTCGGCCCGACAAGAACGTTGTTGCCGAAACGAACTTCAGCACAATCAAGAATCGTTACATTGAAATTGAAATAACAATAATCTCCAATGTGTGTATTGAATCCGTAATCGAAACGAATTGGAAAAGTAAGCTCGCTGTTACAGCCGAGAGAACCGAGCAGCTCTTTCAACAGGCGGTTTCGAGTTTCGGAAGTCTCTTCGTCACGATTGAGGCGCTTGACCAGTAATTCGGTATGTTGGCGTAACCGGATTAAATCCTGATCCATGGAATTGTAAAGCAGGCCCGCGAGCATTTTTTCTTTTTCCGTCATAGTGACCTCCAATAGAAATCATTGAACGGGAGAGGAGTCAGTTTCTGAAATCTCACCGGTTGTTTCCAGCTTCATAATAACGGGGCGTAAGCCGTCGTTACAACTGCAAATGGCAACGCCAGGCGTTTTAATCCAGTCGCCGTAATAGAAAACCTCCTTCTCCGCTCCATGGGCAAGTGCGAAAACATATTGATAAATTGCCTTCCAGGCCTCGTCGCAAAAGCCGTCCGGTTTCGCATAGTCCGCATAGAAGACCTGTCCTTTGGCCATCATTGGACAAACGGTCAGGCCTTCCACGCCATATTCCGCGGCAAGTTCTGTATCGAGTGTTGTTTTTAAAATTGTAATTTTAACTTTTTTCATAATCTGTTTCTCCTCATGTGTTGTCAATGTAAGTTCAATATATGTGGCCCTCCGTCACCGATAGTTCATGACAGAGAACCCTTTTTCGGCACAGGCAACGACAGGCGAAATATCGCGCCTTGGCCGGTTTGAGGGTCAAGAGAAATAGTACCATGATGAATCAAGGCGATCCGTTTCACAATGGCCAGTCCCAAGCCAGTACCGTCCCTGTTGGAACCGTATTCGCGTCGAAGCCGATAAAAACGTTCAAAGATGCGCTCCGCGTCTTCTTCCGGGATACCGATTCCCCAGTCGCGAACGAGAATATGCAGAAAATTGGAATCGTCGACAAGAGATATTTCCACTTCGGGGGAACCACTGTATTTGACAGCATTGGCAATTAAGTTGACCACGGCCTGTTCCAACATACGCGCATGGCCGATAACCACTGTGCTCGCTTGACACTGAACGCGGAGCCGGCAGTGATTCTCCGAGGCGGCTCCCTCACAAAGAGCAACCGCACGCGTTATAATGTCGTTCAAGCGGACCGGAACAAAGTCTGTACCTTCTTCCATCTGCTCCAATTCGGAGAGATTTAAAATATCACCAACCAAGGCATTCAGTCTATGGGCCTGTTGCGACAGAATTTCCATACATTTAATCTGATTTTCCCGGGCTACGTTCTCATCTTCTGTTAAGAATTCAACGGCGGAAAGAATGCCTGTCAATGGGGTTTTAATTTCGTGTGAAATGTTTGCAATAAATTCGCGACGAAAGAGTTCCTGTTTGCGGGCATTGGCAAGTTCCTTGTTGAGTTGCGCGGCCATTTGAGCAATGGACAGCGCGAGTTCGCGAATCACGCCCTGTTCGGGCACCTCGACCGTTGCCGCAATGTCCCCGGCCGCAATTCGTTCCGCACTCCGTTGCAGTCGCGTTAGCGGCCTGGAAACGTATCGAATTAAATACCAGGAGAAAATGCCTATCGTCAGGGTTACCAGAAGAGATACGCAAAAGATAACTTTCGCGGTATCGTTTAGAACGTTCGAGACGTTTTTGGTGGGAATGGAAACACGAATATACTGTCTTTTTCCGCGACTGTCGACGGCTGCCGTTTCGTGCAGAGTCCAGATTCCTGTCCTGGAATCGCATCGCAGGGCCGCTCCGGTTCCGGTCGCCATGGCGCGTTCCACTTCCGGCAATTCCAGCTGCGAGCCGTGGAGATTCGCGTTCGGCGAGGTTGCGATTGCGTTTCCCTTGCTGTCCAGTATGGTAATGCTCCGCTCATCGAACGCAAATGTTTCACAGAATCGATCCATTGCCTCAAGATCGTTCGTTTCCAATAGTGGTCGAAAATATTCCACCATCATGGCAAGGTTATTGGATATTTCCTTCTGTTCCTGGGTTAAATAGGTCTGTTCAAAATGTGTATGCTGAAACCAAAGAAGAAATCCGGACAGCAGACCGAGCAAGCCGAACATTAAGGGAATGCAATACAGAAATACGTCTCTTCGCGTCATGTTGTTATTGTTTCCTCTAATGTCTGGTTGGTGCAATTGGTTAACGATCAAAGTCGTTTCAAGCGATAACCCACACTGCGTACTGTTTCGATATACTTTCCCCAATCGCCAAGTTTTTTGCGAAGATTGGCCACTTGTACATCGATCGCACGATCCAGAGCCATGTATTCGTCGCCACGGAGTTCAACGGCAATTTCATTGCGGGAGAAAACCCGGCCCGGACGCCGTATCAGGAGCAAAAGGAGTTGAAATTCGCTAAACGTCAAGTCAAGCTGTCGATTCTTCAAGAAGGCGGAACGTTCGGACAAATTCAGTTTTAATTCATCTATTTCCAGGGTCTCCTCCTCTTCTGGATTCAGGTCGGAAGTGGCAGGACACAATTCCTCGGACCGTCGTAATTGGGCACGAATACGGGCAACGAGTGTCTGATTATTAAACGGTTTGACGATATAATCGACGGCGCCCAGTTCCAGTCCAACGACGATATCCGATTCTTCTCCTCGAGCGGTGAGCATAATCACGGCAATTCCTGAGGTCTCCGGTTCCGCCTTGAGGCGACGACAAACTTCGAGTCCGTCCAGGTCGGGCAAGGTCAGATCAAGCAGAATGAGGTCAGGCCGACGCTGACGCGACAGGTCCAAGCCCGCCTGACCGTTTGCGGCAACAAGGACAGGCGAGAAACCGCGAGACTCCAGAATCATCTGAAGGAGCTCGCGTATGGCTGGATCATCCTCAATAATCAGTATTTTTTTGCAGGACATGATTTTTGCTATTTTGTGTTCTCTTTGAGGAACCGAACGATATCTTTGCGCCCTTCCTGCTCGGCTATCTCTTCCGCGGTTCGTCCTTTTTTATCTTGTGCTGTAACGTCCGCCCCTTGATCTACCAGAAGTTTGACGACGTCAAGCGAATTCTCTTCGGCGGCAATATGGAGCGGGGTCTCACCGTCCTGATTCGCTGTGTTGACGTTCGCACCCTTTTCGACAAGGAATGCCACAATTTCCAACGTGCCCTCATCTGTGGCACAATGAAGCGGCGTATCCCCTTCTTCATCGGCTTCATCAATTTTGGCGCCTTTTTCGATCAGCAGCTTGACCATGGGTAAACTTCGTTCACCGGCCGCAAGGTGCAAAGGGGACTGTCCATCTTCATCAATTGCATTGACGTTTGCTCCCTTTTCGAGCAAATATTGAGCGACTTTCACGTGTGATTCTTCTGCGGCGGCATGAAGTGGCGTCTCTTGTTCATCGGTTGTTTCGTTGACCTTTGCCCCTTGCTGTATCAACTGTTCCACTTTGGCAAGATTTCCACGCTTTGCAGCGCGATAGAGCGCCGGTTCAAAATCAGCCTGGGTCGTCGGGGCCGCCGCTCCCATGGCAGCGAATACAATCATACCCACTAGCGCGGCGTAATACTTTTTCTTCTTCTCTTGCATAACTCTTTCTCCTTAACATTGGGTGTTTTTTACCACGTTGCGATTCTTAGGGGGAACCTTTTTCCCACCTCTGATGACTGTAGTATAAAACGTCAATGTTTATTCCATTTGAGCGTTGTGTAAAATTTATGTAAAGGTTCAAAAATATTACGAGATTGTTTCGCTCGATTCCTCACAGGGCCATTTTTAACGGCAAGAGGCGTTTTTTTCTATTTTTCAACGCGGAAAAATCGACTCGCAACAGGACAAAACGGTTAAAATGGTGTCGTGGCCCAAATTCGTCCCCGAATTTCAATGGAGTTGGCGCCTCTGCTCCATCAATAACTGCCCCGTTAAGCCCCTAAAAAATCCGGCGGCATACGCCCTTCTTCTTCATATTATAATAGGTGTCGAAGTTTTTTCAAGCCAGGTTTTAAGACGGGGTGTATCCCCCGGGCTACCCCCCCCCTTGCCAGCGGGCTTGGCGGGGTTATAATTAGGGTTCCTTGATTGGTCGAAAGTAACTCTCTATAGGGGGAGTGCGGGGAAAGCGACCTTGAGGAAAGGTGATCAGACTTGGCCAGATAATTTAACGATATTCAAAAAAGGAGAGGGAATCATGTCCCGCGTTTGTGAAGTGTGCGGCAAGGGCCGTATGACCGGAAATAATATGACGACACGAGGGCGTGCCAAGCACTTAAAGGGTGTAGGTACAAAGGTAACCGGAATCAGCCCGCGAACTTACGAAGTGAACTTGCAGAACGTGCGAGTTACGACAGAGAATGGCAGTTCGAAGACGATGCGCGTTTGTACGCAATGCCTTCGCTGCGGAGCCGTAACCAAACGTGTCCACGCGAAACCGTTCAAATTTGCCTCTCTGGAAGCGGCGAAATAACGAACCAGAACGGTACGAGTCTGATAGAGTCGAAACGTTTGTTTCCGGCGGCCTTGCGTTAGGCTTCCCGAAGCAAACGTTTTGTTTTTGCGCAGGACCTACATGAAATCGAGCCAGTCAGAATCTTCCCTCTTCGCTACGGTGGAACGAGCCAATCGGCTTAAGGCGCTCCCGCTTGCGGCGCGAATGCGTCCGAATAGTCTGTCTGAATTCGTGGGTCAGCAACATTTTTTGGGGGACGGGAAACTACTGCGCCGACTCTTGATGGCCGACCGGCTGGGTTCCGTTCTTTTTGCCGGCCCGCCTGGTACCGGCAAGACGACCCTGGCTTATCTTCTGGCTCGCGAAAGTCGCTCAACGTTTAAGCAGTTATCTGCCGTAAGTGACGGTGTCAAACAACTTCGGGATGTTTTGGGCGAGGCGAAAGACCGCTTATCCGTTTCCGGAATGAGAACGCTGCTCTTCATCGACGAAATCCATCGCTTTAACAAATCGCAGCAGGATGTCTTACTCCCGGAAGTGGAACAGGGAGTGGTCATACTCGTGGGCGCCACGACGGAGAACCCCTATTTTACGATTAATAACGCGCTATTAAGCCGGTC
Source organism: Planctomycetia bacterium (assembly GCA_030539295.1). GTDB lineage: Bacteria > Planctomycetota > Planctomycetia > Pirellulales > Thermoguttaceae > JAUNBG01. The sequence continues at coordinate 16,001 of JAUNSJ010000025.1, forward strand.
GCGGGTCTTTAGTTTTGAACCGCTTTGTGAAGAGGACATCAAGGTCCTGATACGCCGCGCGGCCACGGACAAAGAGCGTGGTCTCGGCCGATATAAAATTAACCTGCACGAGGACGCGCTGGACTACCTTGCCGGGGTGAGTGACGGCGATGCCCGGCGGGCCCTTTCGACTCTGGAAATAGCCATTCTCTCAAGTCTTCCGGAATCGGAGACAGAGTCGGCGGAAGCGTCGAGCGACGCTGCTATTGAGTTTACGCGTGAGCTGGCCGCGGAGTCCGTTCAAAGGCGAATCGTCAGCTACGACCGCGACGGCGATAATCATTACGACACGATAAGTGCCCTGATAAAAAGTGTCCGGGGTAGCGACCCGGACGCATCCATCTACTGGTTGGCTCGCATGCTCGAAGGCGGCGAGGAGGTTCGTTTCCTTGCCCGACGATTGATTATTTTGGCTAGTGAAGATATTGGTAACGCCGACCCCGCGGCGCTGCCTCTGGCTGTGGCTTGTGCTCAGGCCTGTGAGATGATCGGAATGCCGGAATGCCAACTGACGCTGGCGCAAACGGTAACGTATCTTGCCTGTGCCCCCAAATCGAACGCATGTACAATGGCCATAGCGGCTGCCCGTGATGATATTGCGAATCAGTCGATTCTTCCGGTCCCGCGGCATTTGCGAGACGCTCATTATCAAGGAGCAGTCGCCTTGGGGCATACCGGATATCAATACGCGCACGACGCCCCGGACGCCATTGTGGCGCAGGACTATCTCGGCGTTGACCGGGAGTATTATACGCCCAGTGACCGCGGGTTCGAGGCGGAATTGACACGGCGACTTGAAAAAATACGACCCCTGCTCAAAACGGCAAAGGCGCCGCAAGAGGGTCACGCCGGTGAGGAAAATGTCCCCCATAACCCGGAAGAGGATGAATTGTCTGATTCCGCTAATAATAGATAGAATAAGGAGTTACACTATGCCGCCCCATTTTATATTTGAGATGAATCGCGTTTCGAAGCGGTTTGGCGAGAAGGTCATTTTACAGAATATATCGCTTTCGTTTTATTATGGAGCGAAAATAGGAATCGTGGGCGAAAATGGCGCGGGGAAGTCGACTCTGCTGAAGATCATGGCCGGTCTGGATACGGATATCGACGGCGAAGTCAAGATGGTTAAAGGCATGACGATCGGATACGTACCGCAGGAGCCGGAACTGAATCTGGACGGGACTGTACGAGAGAATCTTCTGACCGCCTTGGCTCCGATTCAGAAGAAATTGGACCGATTTAACGAGATTTCCGTGGCTATGGGCGATCCGGACCAGGCAGACCAGTTCGATAAACTCATGGAGGAGATGGGCAAACTCCAGGAAGAGATCGACCACTTGGAAGGCTGGGAACTCGACCGGAAAATTGACTTGGCGGCCGATGCCCTCGTTCTCCCGCCAGACGAGGCGATCATCCGTCAGCTTTCTGGAGGAGAGCGTCGTCGTGTGGCGTTGTGTATGGCTTTACTGGCCAAGCCGGACCTGCTCCTGCTCGACGAACCGACGAACCATCTGGACGCGGAAACGGTGCAGTGGCTGGAAGGGACGCTGCGGGACTACCCCGGAACGGTCATTATTGTTACGCACGACCGCTATTTCCTCGATCACGTCACGAAATGGATTCTGGAGCTTGAGAATACGCGTGGCTTGCCGTTTGAGGGGAATTATTCCTCGTGGCTGGCACAAAAAGCGGAACTGCTCCGCGTTATGGAGAAGCAGGAAACGTTGCGTCAGAAGACGTTAAAGCGGGAGCTGGACTGGATCCAAACGGCGCACAAGGGCCGTTTGCAGAAGAATCAGGCTCGTGTAAACGCCTATGAACAGCTGGCAAGTGCGCAGAAACTCGACGATAAAAGCGACGCGATTATTCAAATTGCGCCTGGTCCCCGGCTGGGGGAAAAAGTCCTCAATGTTCGTTCACTCACGAAGGCGTTTGAAATGGGTGGTAAGTCGGTAACTCTGCTCGATGACGTCTCATTCGATATTCCGCGAGGCGGTATTGTGGGTATAATAGGCCCGAACGGTGTGGGTAAGACGACCTTATTCCGCATGATAGTTGGGGAAGAGCAGCCGGACGGTGGGACCATTGAGCGTGGTGAGACGGTGGAACTGGCCTATGTAGACCAGCATCGGGACGCTCTGAATGACGAAAACACCGTCTTTGAAGAGATTACTGGCGGACGTGACCGAATCGAGTTGGGCACGATCGAGATGAACAGTCGGGCTTATGTCTCCCGGTTCAATTTTCGCGGTTCGCAGCAGCAGCGTCTGGTTGGCGTCTGCTCCGGTGGTGAACGAAATCGGGTCCATTTGGCGAAACTGCTCAAGCGGGGCGGCAATTTGCTCCTGCTCGACGAGCCGACGAATGATCTGGATGTAAGTACGCTGCGTGTCTTGGAGCAGGCCCTGATTGAGTTTCCCGGATGTGCCCTGGTCATAAGTCACGACCGGTTCTTCCTTGACCGAATATGTACGCATCTCCTTATTTTTGAAGGGAATGGGAAGACGAAGTTTTTCCAGGGTACGTTTTCGGAATACGAGGAGTCGCTAAAGTCAAGCGAAGAAGGCCTGTCCCAGGGGCGGCGTGCGAAATATCGCCGGCTGCCTGTCTAGGGAAAAAGTTTTCCTCTTTTTCTTGGGGGGTGGAATTGAAAAAAGAGGGACTTCGGACTACAATAAGAGCAGAGATAAAACGGTCGTCGCCGCGTGGGGTAATCCGGCGTGTGCACGACCATAACGTCGGTCGCCATGCGGCCAAAGAATCATGCGGAACCCTGACCTGAACCCGAGAAGGAGTCATAATAGTACGACAATGGACGAATTACATGAAGAATGTGGCGTAATAGCGATTTATCATTTATCGACAGCAGAGGCGTCTCCTTTGTGTCCTCCCCAAGGGCGTTATGAGGTCTCGCGACTGGTACCCCGTATGCTGTTGGACCTTCAGAATCGTGGGCAACTTTCGGCAGGCATAACGACCTACGCCCCCGACCGCAAGCAGATTATCGATACCCACAAAGACGCGGGCACGGTAACAGAAGTCTTTCATCTGAACCAGCGGCCCTTATATCACAAGCTCATGGATGAATATGCGGGTCGCGCGGCGATAGGGCATGTCCGCTACGCGACCTGTGGTCAAGACGACCGAAGTTATGCCCAACCTTTTGAACGACATCACATCAAGAAATATAAATGGTTCAGTTTTGCTTTTAACGGTCAGCTGGCCAACTACGAAGAACTGCGACAAAGCCTTCTAAGCGACGGGAATACTTATCTTGCCCGGGAAACTGACACCGAAATTCTCATGCACTTTATCTGTGGCGCCCTGAAAGAAGGAGACCGCGACCTGCTCCATGTCTGCGAGAAACTGACGACCCGACTCGACGGTACCTATAATATCGTTTTCCTGAACGCCTGTGGTGAAATGTTCGTCGCACGCGACCCGCTGGGTATTAAGCCGCTGTGCTACGCGTTCGATGGTTCCCTGTTCGCCGCGGCCAGTGAAAGCGTTGCCCTGTTCAATTTAGGGTTCTCCGCGGAGCAAATCAAGAACGTTGAGCCGGGCCAGGTCATTATCGTTAATGAGAATGAAGTCCGGTTCGAACGTTTCGCCCCGAGTCCGCGAACGGCACACTGCTTCTTCGAGTGGGCCTATTTCGCCAACGTAGCCAGTACGCTGGACGGGAAAAGTGTCTACCTGGCACGTAAACGACTGGGCGAGGAACTGGCGGCGGAAGAAGATATTCCGCTCGACGACGACTGCATCGTCGTTCCGGTTCCCGATACGAGTAAAGCGGCCGCCGACGGAATGGCCTATGCCCTGCATATCCCCTGTATGGAAGGCCTTATCAGGAATCGCTACAGCGGTCGTACTTTTATCGAAGCCGGTGAATATCGATGGCGCAAAGCGGAAACGAAGTACACACCACTTCCCGAAGTGCTCGAAGGCAAAAAAGTCTTCCTCGTCGAAGACTCTATTGTGCGGTCAACGACGATGCGCGTTCTCATACACCGTATTCGCACAGTTGGTAAGGCGAAAGAGATTCACGTTCGCGTTGCCTGTCCTCCCATAACGGGGCCTTGCTTCTACGGAACCGACATGTCTACCTATTCCGAGCTGTTCGCCACGCAATTCTTTGCCAAGACGAACCTGCCGGTTTCCGAGTGGATTCTTACCCCGGAAATTCAGAAGGAAATGACCGCCGATATTGGTGCCGACAGTCTGCATTTTCTCCCTGTTCGAGCCATGTCCCGCGCTATTGGCATACCCGTTCTCAATCTGTGTCAGGCCTGCATCAATGGCGACTATCCCACCGAATGGGGGTGCAAGCTGGCCCGACTTGCCAAGGAGAACTACGACAACGGCATTTCCGGTCGTACTTACGAATGCAAATAAGAATTTTAGTCCGAGGGTAGCGACGCCATGCCCTCGGAGACCACTCTTGTATCTTGCGTAACTTCGTTAAAACTCAAGACATGTAAAAGAGGAAACGCCGTTGCGGTGATCTGCCGCACGGCGGGGCGTATCGCGCTACTGACAAGTACGACCTGCTCATGCCCCTGCGCCACAATTCGTGCCAGTTCTACTCGTAACGATTCGTAGAGTTCTTTCGTCATACCGGGCTTTAAATTCACGATAACCTCATGTTCGTCCGGTTCCAGGGCTTTGCGAATGATTTCTTCCAGATGCGGGTCGAGAAGAACCACGTGAAGGATGCCGTCTTCATCGCGATAGCGAGCGGAGAGTGTGCGTGCCAATCGGCGTCGCACCTGTTCCGTCAGGGCAACCTCGCCTGAAATTTTCCCCACGGAATCGCCAATGGCTTCCAGAATAACGCCGAGCTGCCGAATGGGCACGCGTTCGCGCAGGAGCCGCTGCAGAATCTGCTGGACTTGGGACAGTTTCATAAGATCCGGAATCAACTCATTCACCACGGCCGGTGATTTCATTCGCAGTTCGTTAATGAGATGATTTGCCGCGTCGCGAGTGAGCAGTTCATCGGCGTGGGCGAGTACGGACTCCAAAAGATGACGCTCAATAACCTCACGAGGCTCCAGTACGAGATAGCCTGCTGTCTGGGCCGCGTCGCGATCTTCCGGATTGATCCACCACGCGTCCTGCCCTGTGGCCGGGTCCGTCGTCTTTAGTCCGGCCAGCGGTGACGTGCTTAGCCGGGTCGGTACGGCGTAAACCATATCCCGATAGAGAATCGTTCCGGCTACGGGGTCGCCGTTAATCTTTATGCGATATTGACTTTCGTCCAGGGCGATACTGTCGCGGATACGTACTTTCGGCAGCACGATGCCCATATCAGCGGCCACTTTCCGACGCACCGCACGCACTCGCTCTTGAAGGTCGCCGCCCAGTTGCGGGTCCGCCAGCGGGATGAGAGCGGCGCCAATTTCCAGTTCCATTGGGTCGACGTTCAAATATTTTTCGATGGTATCGTTTGCCGTTTCCGATTCCTTTGCCGCGGCCTCCGCTTCCTCCTCGCTCTTCTTATCCTCCTGACTCTTCTGACGCGTAACGACCCAGGCCAGGCCAAAACAGAGTACGCTTAGCATGAGCAACGGAATAAACGGCATGCCGGTCAAACTGAGCAGAGCCAGAAACAGGCCCGTCAGGACGAGTGTTGCCGGATGCTGAAAAATTTGCGTTACGACCAGACGCGACAGATTCTTTGCCTGGGAACTGCGACTGACCAGAACGCCGGTCCCCAGCGAAATGAGTAGCGCGGGTATTTGCGTTACAAGACCGTCGCCTATCGTTAGCGTCGTATAGACGGTCAGCGCGTCGGTAATGGGCATGCCATGCTGGACAACGCCGACGAAAAGCCCGCCCAGAATATTAACAAAAGTAATAATGATACTGGCAATAGCGTCGCCCCGAATGAATTTGCACGCACCGTCCATAGCCCCGAAGAAGTCCGACTGTTCCGCAAGCTCGGCCCGGCGGACGCTCGCTTCCTCCTGCGTTATGGTTCCGGCGGCCAGGTCGGCGTCAATAGCCATCTGCCGGCCCGGCAAGGCGTCGAGTGTGAATCGGGCAGCAACTTCACTAATACGAGTCGCCCCTTTCGTTATGACTATAAACTGTATGACAATAAATATGGCGAAGATAACAATGCCCGTTACGAGACTCTCCCCGGTAACGAAGGAGCTGAAACTCTTTATGACGCCTCCGGCCGCTTCGTCACCGAATTCCGCGGCCCGGGTCAGAATGAGTCGGGTCGTCGCCACATTGAGTACGAGTCGGAACAGCGTTGTGCCCAGCAGAATGGTCGGCAGGATACTGAACTCGAGGGGTCGCGAAACGAAAAATGTGGTAAACAGAATAACAACCGACAGGGCAATATTGAGCGAGAGCAATAAGTCCATAGCGGGGCAGGGAAGTGTAAAGAGAATAACAAACAGACTGGCCGCAAGTGCACCTGGTACGAGCATATCCTGGATACGCAAGCGATTCCGTGTATTGTCCATAATAAAACTTCCGTTATAAAGCGTTCCGCTCTCGCGAGGGAGGACTGGCCTAATCCCCTGTTACGAGGGCGACCAGAGCCGAACAGGATCGGTCTCTGTTCTGGCGGCTGTAACCGTTACTCCGGGAAAGACGTGGGCCAGCCGCTTGGCCAGCGTCTCCATGGCAAAGCGTTCTGTCGCGTAATGACCGGGGGCCACCAGGGCAATAGACTCATTTTCCGCGGCAACATAGTTGTGAAATCGGGCCTCGCCGGTCAAAAAGACATCCGCGTGTTCCGCCACGGCCATGGTGAGAAAATCGTCCGCGGCACCGCAACCCAGGGCCACCTTACGCACCAGACTCTCCAGATTACCCGCGTATAGAACGTGGGAGATGTGAAGTAAATCCGCGCACTGGTTAATGAAGCGATGAAGCGAAACCGGCTCTTTTAAATGACCCACGCGACCGGTCCCGTAGGCTGATCCGACTTGTACCTCAAATGCTGGTGACGCCGCCGTCATTCCCTCATACATGGCCGACGTTGAATGACCCGCCGCTGGATACAGTGGGCCTCGCTCCGCCAGACCGAGTCCTTGGGCCAACTGCTCATTGATCCCTGTCGCCGCGGAATCATGTGCCGTGTGTGGACTATAGACCGCAATTCCATTCTTCATTAAGGCCATAAGGATTCGACCTTCGGTGGTCGCGCTGGTCCATTTCTTCTCTGCCCGAAAGGGGAACGGATGATGCGATAAAATGAGGTCAACTCCAAGGTCGATCGCCTCGGCAACGGTACCCTGCGAAACGGTCAGGCAGGTCATAACCTTGCGAACCACACGCCCCCGCTCGCCCAGCAAAAGACCGACATTGTCCCAATCTTCCGCCAGAGACAGGGGAAAAACTTTTTCCAAAAAGTCTGTTATATAGAGTAACCGTGCCATTCTAATTCTCCGTGTCCGGTTGCGTTACGGCTGGCAAGCGAATGACTTCCGTTGCTCGCGGCGTGCCGTCCGGGTTCTTCTCGCCCTGGCTCCAGTGCACGACGCAGATAATTTCCGCGCCTGCCTGCTGACGTTTACGCAACTCTTGCAGTGTTGCGGATAAGGCATCGTCCGTCAGTGGTTGGAGCAGATGGTTCGCCTCGCCCTGTTGGGCAATTGAGGCTGGAATACCGCCGTAAGCCGGGTCTGTTGGCGCGGGCATGGGCGTTACCGGCAGTGCCCCCAGCGCCGGCGCCAGCGGAGTTACAACCTCGCTGCCCGCTGCCACAACGGGCGTCATCCCGGCCGGGCTGCCGATCAGGTCATTATAGACGAATCGCAAGCTCTCTTTAGCCAAAAGTTGCTCATAAACGATCGCGGTGGGAACGAAATAGCCCTCATTCGTTGTCGTGTCGCCCGCGTTGCAGACGCCAGTAAGCTCGTAGCCCTGCGGCCCAAGTGAGAACAGCCCACCGCCACTACGGCCGCCCACTGGTGCGTTGGACACTTCCAGATAGCAGAACTCCTTCTTGCCAGACGCTAAATCGTTTGGACGAAAGAACTTCTCGCGTGTCGAGAGTATTTTGTGTTCCAGTAAAGTGGGGTCGGCTCCACCGTTACAGCCAATACTAACGGCGCTATCGCCGACCGCCACGAGAGAGTCAGGACGGGCAAGCGGAATGGGTGTTATGTCGAACGGAATGGGTATTCCGACAAAGCCGACGTCGATCTCGTCGTCGAAGGCCAGACACTGACCAATAACCGTAACCGATTGCCCTGAGGTGGGTTCGAACAGGTCAACTTCAATTTGCCCCCGACCTTGGTTTGGACGAAAGAGGTGGCCACAGGTCAGTACTAACGCTTCCCGGGTCCCGTTCAGACGATTAACATGGATAATCGTACCGGTCCCGCGATCGACTGTGTTATTATTATAGACTCGAATACGAACCGAGACCGACTTAAGCATCGCTTCCGCCGTGGTAGGTGGCTGCGAGTGGCTCTCGGCCTGGCTTGCCGCAATGTCGGCCGGACTCGCCGGCGGCAGACTCGTACTGGCAACGACAGCCGAGACCGGCATAATCGCCCCTGATTCATTCGGGACTATGTCGGAACTCATTGATATTTCAGAATTTGCAGACGACGCAGGCGCGGCGGACTGTTGCGTCATAGTAATGGCACGGTTGAACATGGCCAGTAAATCTGCCCCTAAGGCCGCGCGACCTTCAGCCACGCCCACGGTCCGTTCCACCTCCTGGCCATCGACCAGCAGAACGAAGCAAGGCATAGCCGTAACACGATATTGCTGAAACATGGGATGGGACGCCTGGTCGTCCATACTGACCTTTTGTACCGGGTACCCTTTGCGGAGCATTTCCTGCACGAGTGGCTCGACCTCCTGGCATGCGGGGCAGGAAGCGGCCGTAAATTCCAGCAGGGAGATTCGGGACCCGTCGTCCGCTCTGGTCTGACTCGCCGCCGTGATGAGCAGCACCGTCAAAAGGAACACAAGTACTTTTGTTCTATAATGATAGGCAAAGTAAATCATAAAATTCGGCCGTTCTTCGTCCTTCCCTGACAAATGAGGTTGCTTGCTCCGCGAGGTTCCCGCTTCCTGCGGCTCTTGGAGTACCGAGGAATTATAACAGGATTCGTCGGCCGACGCAAGAGGTATTTTTTTATCCCACTCACGCCCTGCGCGTACGACGAAAACATGAGAGTCGGAGCGAATAAATTTGTTCGAATGGGGACTGCGGGTAAACCTGTCACGACGTCCAGCACCACGCAGACCGCGTGCTGAATCTTGTTAACTCAAGACTAAAGAATCAGATACAACGCGAGCATCATATAGATAAACGTGCCCATCGTATCAGAAATACCGGCGACGAACGGATTACTCATCAGAGCGGGGTCCCAACCGAGACGTTGAAACAGAAGTGGAAGAAAAGCACCGGTCATATTGCTGGCGAAAACGACAAGGAAAACAGCAAGTGGAACGATAATGAGCTGACTTAACGGGACACTGCCCCCGCAGATAATCAATGCATTAATCAAACCAAAAAAGCCCATGCCAATACCCAGCAAGGTGCCCATGGCGAACTCGCGTCGTAAGATTCGCAGGCAGTCGCTCATGGTTATCTCGTTAGTCGCCAGCGCCGTTATGACGAGCGTCGCCGACTGCCCGCCGCAATTCCCACCAGTGGAAACAATCATGGGCAGAAAGACAACCAGCCAGACGATCTGTTCGCTAATGGATTCGAAGGCATTTAAAATACATGCCGTTGAAAGTGCACCGAAAAGGAGAATCGCAAGCCACATAAACCGTTTCTGGGCAAGGACAAACAGATTTGTCGCCAGATACGTTGTATCGCCCAGAGGGTCGACCGCGGCGGACAAATGAGCGTTTTCCGCCATTTCATGCACTGCCGCGTCCAAAATATCGTCGTGCGTTATGATGCCGAGCATAACGCCTTTGCGGTCCACCACGGGCAAGGCAATAAAGTCGTACTTGGCAACCAGCTTCACCGCTTCTTCCCGCGACTCCTGCACATCGACCGTAATCAGGTCCGTCTTCATAAACGAGGAGAGCAAGGTTTTCGGCTGACTTATATGACGCAGAAACTCCTTCGCCGAGATCAGACCCACCAGATGGTCGTTCGTACCGAGCACATATAAATAGGAGACTGTTTCAAAGGTCGGCGCCTGACTGCTGATCTCGTTGAGCGCCTCGCCTACGGTCATGTTTTCACGCAGACGCACGAAGTCGGTCGACATTTCACTTCCGCACGTATCTTCCGGATACGAACTGAGCAGTTCAATATCTTCCTGCTCCTCGCTGGAGATAAGCGGCATAAGTTCTTCCACGACCTGAGGATCCACGTCGTCGAGAATATCGACGCGGTCGTCGGACGGGAGATGCTCAATGAACTCGGCGATTTCCGTACGTGTGCCGGATTCGAGTATTTGGACCTGAATATCGTTGTCAAAATAACTAAAAATATTCGCACGCGTGTCGACATCGACCTGCTTGAGAATTTCCCAAATTTCTTTGGGGGTCAGTCCAACGAGGAAATCGGCGGTGCTCGCGGGATGCAGGGCCGTACAGAACTCCTTCATTTCCGCGACGTTGTTTTCGGCCAGCATTTCCCGAAGTTCCGGCAATAGAAGCGTATTCGGTGACATTGCTTTCTGACCTTGTTCTTCCTCGTTGCGGTCCTCCGCTAGGCGGGACCTGGTCTATCTTCTTCACAACGAACCCCAATGGGGTAAATCCATTACTGCCTATCATAACTCAATTTGGCTTTTTGTCAAGTAAAAAACTTTTTCTACCTTATCTAAATTCTTTCTTTTGAAAAAGAATGAAGTAATTATGAATAAAATCGACAAATTTCGCTCATTCCAAAAAAATCTTCAAAAAAATTACTTTTTTTCCGGTTGGCCTCTGGAAATTTTTGTTAAGTTCTGTTAAAATTGGGACATCTGCGGATACGACTCTGAAGAAAGACTTGGTGTTTTGCAGGTTTTTTGGGGGGGATGTAGCCAATGTTTTGTCTTTTGTTTACCCGTTGGACAAAATTACAGGAGTATCGCGTATGTTGGTTTTACTGTTTATTGCGGCCATCGACGCCGTCTTTCTTATGGGGGTGATTTCCCTGGTCGTGCGTGACCAGGAGCACAACCTTGGAGAAATTTTCAATACGTCCTTCGGCGTCGCTATTGCGGCCAACTTCTTCAGTTGGGTTTTTATGTTTGTTTTTCCGCAACAGATTTATTTACCATTGGTTATCTCTAGTCTTGTGACTGTTATCATTGCGGTTTTTGCCTTTAACGCGGTCCTTTCGACCGACTTTAAACGTGCCTCGATAATCGGAATCTCTTTCTTCTTTATCCATATCTTAGTCACGAGAGGAACCGAGATGCTTCTGGTGGGCGTTCTTTTTGCCACCGTTGCCACGACTATGGATGAAGTCGAGCAGAATAATCAGGCGGCTATTCTGGAGAATTTTCTCGGACCTCCCATGCTGGCCAAAGGGCCGGAAGGGACCTATCTTTCCGGCGTTCAGATAACGCTTCATGAATTCGGAATCCAATCTTTGTATCCCGTTTTTGTTAAACCGGCGCCGAAACGTCAATTCACCCAAGGCATAACTTACGGCGCGCCGGCGGAAACGATTGTTAAATGTTATAATAAAGGCTATGCGGTTACAACAATTGAGCTTAAGCAGGAGTTCGGGTTCGAAGCAATTCGATTTACCTTTATGAAAATCAAAGAAGATGGGACCGGCGACCCGGAGGACCTTATTGAAGGGGAATGGGTAGGCCAGACGGACTCGGAGTCGGAAATTACGACTCTCGGGACCAAAGGCGAGTTCCTGCGTGGATTTAAGTGCTTTGCCGATGAGGAATCCATTATACATCTTGCCCCACTCGATTGATTTTTCTTCGTTTGGGCAGAAGGAACGGACCTTTTCGCCGGTCGCCGGTGTTAAAAGAAGAGGGGTTTTCAGTCGTTTTTCACGTTTGCCCGAAAGAAATCCATGAACAAAGATGAATGTCCACCGGACGCCGCGTGGCTGGACGACCCGGACGTGCAGCTCATGCTGCGTGTGCGAGAGGGCGATGCCGCCGCTTTTGAAGAGCTTATGATGAATAATCAGAGCCGCGTACTGTCTCTATTGCAGAATTTGACCGGCGATCGCGAACTGGCCGAGGACCTGGCTCAAGAAGTCTTTTTACGTATCTATCGTACCCGGGCCAGATACGTACCGACGGCACGCTTTTCGACCTGGCTCTACCGCGTGGTCCACAATCTGGCTTTTAACGCCATGCGATTCAAGAGGCGGCACAAGGAACTTTTATTTGGTGCGGTGACCCGGCCGAATGATGGCCAGAGCAGTTCGGAGAACGGCTGGTCCGTCGAAGAGACGCTGCAAGAGAAAAGCGGACTGATGCCAACACGCCAGATTGCACGCCAGGAGACATGCCGCAAAGTCCGTGAGGCGATCGACGCACTGGGCGACCGACAGCGTATGGCTCTGCTGCTCCATCGTTTTGAAGGGATGAGCTACGAACAGATCGGCCAGATTATGTCGCTGACTCCCCAAGCGGTAAAGTCGCTTTTGTGCCGGGCCCGGGTGAAATTACGCGAACTCCTGGCGCCCTTTGTCGCCGACGATTCGCAAATAGAGGTATCGAACATTGAGGACGAAAAAGACGGGGAAGAAGAGGAAGGAGGATCGCAGTCATGACCAAGAAGCACAATCCGGAATGCCCGCAACAGCCCTCCTCTGTGAATCCGGCACGCGATGCCAGTCAGACGCCTCAGCGACGGTTCGCTTTCCTGACGACGATTCGCGACGATGCGCTCGACGACGAATTTGACTTGTCCGAAGATTTGGATACGCCGGATAATCCCGACGCTGAACGGCTGCTCGCCTGGCTCGATGGCGAACTGACGCCGGAAGAGTGCCGCGAATTTCAGGCCGAATTAGCCGCCTCGCTACCACTTCAGTCCATGCTTAAACAGTTCCAGCGAACGGCAGAGCTCGTGCGGCAAGTCGTGCCGGAGGAACGCAATTCCCGCGTGGCCGCTTCTACTCTGGAAATGGTTGCCGTTGTCGCCGCCGACGAACTCAATGCCCGACTGCGCCAGGAACGTATCCGCTCCGTGCTGACCACTCTCCTCATTCTTACGCTCCTGGCCCTGGCCGTTACTCTTGGCTTTTATCTTGCCCGATCCGATGCCGGGTCAAGTTCCCCTCCTGTTGCCACCAATTCTGACCCGGTCAATCCGTCCGATAAGGGTCACGGGTTCGCACCGTGCCAGCCGGGCGATGCCGGGGTCACCCGTAGTGGCGCCGGGCGGCAGTCGGCCCAGTCCACATTTGCACCTGGCTCTCCCACGCCCGGGATTCCGAAGGAACAACCGTTTCAGCGGGCACGCGATTTCCTTCCGGAAGAGCTTCGTAATGAAAACATGACCGCGTTTCAAAATTCGTTCGACGCGTTCGTCGCCGCGCGGACCGGGCATTCGACGCGAACGGATGGTCCCCCGTCTCCGCATGCCGCTTTAGGGGATAAACAAGGGCGAGGCGAAGAAGATACGGAATCGCAAATGCAGTCCAGTTCACCAATTACATCTTCGGAACGCGAGCGTGACGCCCGTGCCGATTCGAATAAGGGCGCCGGGTCCGAGCGGGGCGGACGCTATCGCGGTGCCGGACCCTACGACCGGTTTCGTCCGCGCGGATTTCGCATGATTGAAGAATATCTCGACAGTCACACCGACGAGGAGATTATTGCCAAGCTCTCGCCGGGCGCCCAGGATTTTCTCAAGCCTCTTTCTGAAAAGGAGCGTCGTTGCTATTTGGGACTGCTCTTATCGATTGAATTTTTACAGAATGAGCGGAAGGTGCAGGAGTTGCCCTTGCCGCCTTTTGAACCAAAGGCAGGTCAAAAACCGTTCCCCGGGCACCTACGTAATCCGAATAGCATGTCGCCCGGCATGGTCCGGAGCGATCCGGGCAGCGACGATGCGGGGTTCTTCTGGATGACGGAGTCAACGGCCGATCTGGCCGCAACTCTTCGCACACTTCCGGCGGAGCGTCAGGCCGAATTGCTCAGTCTCCCCAGCGACGAAATGTATGCAAGATTATTGACCATCCATTGGGGGTTCGACCCGATGCGCCGCGCGGGACCTTTCCCCATTAAACCTCAACACCATGGAGAATAATGAGTTACGGCAGCCGTTAGCGTCTCCGGCTGCCGTCTTTCGATCCTACCGTTCCGGGAAGTCGTTGTCCAGCGCGTATTTGTCGTGCGGGTTGTATGGGTAGAACAGAGTACCAACCTCGTTGGCCAGCTTAACGGTAAATTGCTTCTGAAATTCAACTTGCGGTTTGTCGTTGATGGGGACCGGCGTCGGTGGATAGACGAATTCCGGTAGCGACTTGCGTGCAATAACTTCGTTGTCATTGACGTTGACCAATTGCACGTGCACTTTCGCCTTGCCCTGATAGAATTGCGACGAAAGATTCGTCTGGAACGAGTCCATATCGACGCCAATGATATAGTCGGCCCCGACCTTTTTACCAATATTCGTAAAGGTTTCCAGCGAAAGTGCTTCCTCATCAAAGGAGGCCTCGACCAGTTCGTAAGGCACCCACTGAAATTTTCGTTTTTCCAGCTTGTTCTTCATCAGCAGCGTCAGACCGGCCGACATGTCACGCGAGGGATTTTCCGCGCCGTAAAGATTCATACTGCCGCGGCAGACAACGACGATTTTGGATTCTTTCGGGATCGCCTTGACTTCCTTCTTGAACATGGGGTCAACTTCTGTCCCCTTGAGCAGATAAATCGGAGCTAAAAATGCTGACGCGCAACCCGACTGTATGACCGCAAGTGCCAGCAGACAAAGCAATAACAACGTGCCTGGCTTCCGTGCCAATTTCCTGTCCATAGTATAAATCCTTTTTATCCCGTTTGATGGTAAACAGTCCTACTATCGTTATAATCGGCATATTTTAATAAAATCATTAAAAAATCCGGGGCTTTGACTGTTTTTATGAGCCAAAGCAACCCGGATTAACAGGATTGGTAAAGGTTTGCCCTGCTGGACCGCAGGGAACGGGGATAGCGTCAGGAAATTTCCGGAACGACGAACCCTTCCCGATAGGTCCGTTTAATGAACGCGTTGGCCTCTTCCGCGTGTTCCCCGACGAAACGGCAGGCGTCCGGGGCTACGGTCAGCATGGGACTGACCATGAAGGAGCCGGCCTTGAAGTCCATCTTGTTATTGGCCAGCAGGTCGCGGGTATCGGCCATGAGTTCCTCCCAGCGGCCTTCCGTCTGACCGTTGAGGGCGTCGACGGCCTCGTCGGTACACGGCTTTCCGCAACGGAACGCAATATTGGCCAAATTGCACCAGTCGGTACTGTCGTTCCCCAAGGCAATTTCCGCGTTTAACAGGGACGAATCGTCCGCCACAATGGCGTCGATGAAATTCTTCTGATGCTGGCCCCCGGCGTCGCCTTGGAATTTGCGAACGACCTTGCCGTCTTTATCGAAGGCAGCGGCACTTCCGCGCTGCCCCTCCAGACGACCGCCTTCACAGTAGGCAATATACCCGCTATTCGGCCCTTTGTGTTGACCGGCACCGCCCTTATCGCCGTTGGCGATCGTTGAAAGTCCGAGTACGACCGGAACAATTCCGGTATCGAAATAGACGAAATGGACGTTCGGCGTCTGTCCGGCGTCGTTGTAGAGAATGCGGGCACCACCACCGAAAATTCGCTTCGGCAGTTTCGCCTTATCGAGCAGGACGTTATTTTTCATATCGTCCATAACGTGCACGCCCCAGTTCCCCATCTCGCCCGAGCCGGTATTCCAGTCCCAGTGCCAGTCGTAATGCAATTTATTACGGAACAGCGGCTGATCTTCCGCCGGACCGAGCCAGAGATTATAATCGACCGATTTCGGAATCGGCAGCGGTTCCGTTCGCTTGCCGATGGGCTTACGCACGGAATAATGATTGACCCGGGCCGAGATAATTTCGCCGAGTGCTTTCTCCTCATGGAGAAACTTCTTGATTTCCGCCTGCATGGGGTCGCTTCGCTGCTGCGTCCCGAGCTGGCAGATACGTTTGTATTTTCTCGCGGCATTAACGACCTGCTGACCTTCCCAGGAGGTATGCGAAAGGGGCTTTTCCACATAGACATGCTTTCCGGCCTGCATCGCCCAGACGGCGGCCAGGCAGTGCCAGTGATTGCACGTGGCGACGAAGACGGCGTCGATCTCCGGATTATCGAGCAGTTCTCGCAAATCGCGATAGGTTTGGGCTTTTTCGAAATGAGATTTCTTATCGCCGAGTCGATTTTCGTCCGGATCGGCCAAGGCAACGACGTCGACGTTGGGCATGGAACTGGCCGAACCGAGCAGTTCACCACTTCGTCCCCCGCACCCGATCGCACCGACGCGAATTTTTTCATTGGCTCCTCGGGCAACCAGTGTCGGAGCAGCCCAAAGTCCGGCACCGAGAGCAAGTCCGGTCTGCATAAATTTACGACGATTCATGTTCTTCATTACAAAACTCCTTGAAAGTGGGGTTGGGTCGTTGTGCGTTCCTCTGAGAAACGGAGGTTTTTTGGCGGGCATCCCTCTCTGATTTCAGAACTGCCTTTATTATAACGCGCTCCGGAACGACCGTCAAGAGGAACTTTTGGCAGCCCGAGACCTACAGGCGTACGCGTACTCACTAAATTCAGTTACATTGGCCATTTACCTATTGACCCGACTATTGGGCAGAAGTATAATGGACACATGGTCGCAGAAATCCACGGGCACTGGCCATTTAAGAAAAGGGGGATGAAAGCCAATGTATGTACGATATCTTAACCAAATAATGACCATTGTTACTCTTATTTTACTCGTGGCAGAATGTGTCCACTCACAAGAGAACGTGCAAGAGCAGCCTTCATCTCCGGCACAGGATTTTAAGCAGGCTATCCGCTCGGGGTACTATTCCCAGGCTAACGAGCAGCTCACGTCCCTTTTATCGGTGTCGCCGGATGACCCGGAATTATTGTATTGGAAAGGGCGTCTTTTATTGCACAAAAACTGGTGCGCGTCGAAAGAACAGCGAGAAAATCTAAAAGAAGACTATGCCCAGTCACAATCTTTATTCGAAAAGGCAATCGCCCTTGATCCAGACAAACCTTTGTATTATCATTGGTTGTCGCGATGTTTTTTTCGGCAAAAAAAATATGAATCAGCCCTTGCAATACTGGGGATCATGGAGGAGAAATTTCCAAAATATGCAGAAACTTTCGCCGCTCGCGGAACACTCAAGTACGTTTATTATTTCGATAGCGACTCAATAGTAGGAGATGGGATAGTAAAGCAAGAGATTTATTCGGACCTCAAGAAGGCGTACAAACTAAGTCCGAACAATTGCTTTGTATTAATCAAACTGGCTCAGATGTATAGAGCTTTTGGCGAGTGGGGTAGAGCGCTAGCGGCGCTTAACAAGTGTGAAAGTCTTATTGTGGAATCTGGCGATGATGGTTGGGAAAAACATGGATCCAGCGTCCTCGCCGATGTCTATTCATCGCAGGCAGGCCTTTATACGGTGAAAAACAATCCCACAGAAGCTCTCCTCAGAATAAACAAGGCTATAGCCCTGGATCCTTCCGATGGAAGCAATTATTATATGAGGGCATGCATAGAATATCAATTTAAGTGTCAGATGGCAACTGTTAAAGACGACCTTGAACTTGCTAAAAAACTATGTCCTATGTTAACTGATTACAAAGAGTATAACGATTTGGTGGAAAAGGTATCGGAATTGCCGGAAGAAAGAGACGCAGAATCCGGTGGGGAAATAGACAGCCACGTTCGGGAAACGGCCAACCCACTCTGATTCGACATTTTACGCTCACAATTACCCGCTTTGGATTCGCCCTACTGCTGCCACAACCGTTAACCGGCGTCCGGCGTTCCCGACGGCTTGTTAGGTCGGGACCCAGCAATAACGAAAACGGAAGGCCAGTACTGCCAATTTGCGATGGATTCGCCATTTACCCGTCATTGCCATTACGCGGCGGCCTGTAAGGCCAGCATAACATAGCCCGGGGCAAGGGAGCGAAGCGACCGGCGCCCCGGGTTATCGGCTTGCAGGGCCGGACCCAGCAATAACGAAACGAATGAACCATAAACGCCAACGGGCAATAGAAACCGGGCACGGGCCGTTCGGCTAACCCTCTGCGTTCCCCCGCGTTCCCCTGCGTGATAAAAAATAACCCCGGCCATTTGAGAGGACATGTGAAACCGGGCGAGTTATGCGTAACCTACTCTGTTTTGAGGAATTATATAGCACGCGGAGAGCGCGGAGGGACGCGGAGTCCGCTTCAAAACCGGTCGCGCTGACGCGGCTGTGCAGCAGGTGGTACGAATCTGTTTTGATGGGAGGAGGGCAAGAGAGGGGGGGTGTGTTAGCAGTTGTTTTTGTTATTGTTGGTTCCCGACCTGCGAGCAGTCGGGAACGGACTAGCAGTACGAAATGGGGAGTCATGCGTGTAGTGAAAACGAGGAACGCTCCCGATGAGAGAGCGTTCCTCGAAATTTCAGCTTCTGTTCAGATTAGAACTGCCAGGCCAGACCGACTCTTCCGGTGTGCAGATTTTGTGTATCGTTTACCAGGAAGTCGTATCCGCCGAAGAGGGTAAAGTTGTTCTGCGTTATGTTGCCACCGACTCCGAGGTTGCACCAGTCCGTACCGAGGTCGACGCCGTAGACGTTGTACTTATAGTCGCCGGTGTAGTTCTCATTATTTTGATTATTGAAACTACTTGTGACGGTACCGCGTGTATCGCCGAATTCATGGATCCAGGACGACTGAAGGAACAGATTGCCGGTCCGACGCTGACCCTCAAAGGCCCAGAGGAGACGGCCGCCGAGTTCACTTCGATAGGAATTGTACTCCGATTCGTCAATGTTGAGAGCGGTTGCGCCAGTTCCCTCTTCTGAAAACGCGTCGGTTGTGAGTGAGAGATACTGGAAGGCTCCGAACGGCTGGAAGATACTTCTGGCCAGCGGAATATTAAATCCTTTTTCCAGACGACCTGCCCATTCGGTCCCGGACGTCTTGCCGGTATTGGTTCGCTCGAGGAAGGATATGTTGCGTATCGTACTAAAATTATCCCAACCATAATTAAAATTACCGAACAGGTATCCGTTGTTCGTACTGCGAACGAAGTAGAGACCGGCTTTATAGCTGTCGGCGTTGGCCTGTTCATTGAGTCCGTTGACCTGATATTCCGTATCGCCATAGGCAAAGAAGCCGCCGAATCGGAAGCTGGGCGTAATGGAGAAATCGCCACCGGCCAGGACACCATTAACGGAGTAATCACCGCCAAAGGCATTGCCGTCGGAGTCCACATCGCCATTGACCCCGTAGTACGTGCCCCACATCTTAAGGCCAGGGCAAGGCATCATGCCAGTCGGGCAGCATGGGTCGTAATTTTGGCTACAGCAGAAGACATCTTGCGGTCGCAGGTAGTTGGCCAGGGTATTATTGACAATGGTCATATTTTGAATTTCCATCGTCGCCATGGAGCCGTAAACGGCGCCGTCTATCTGGGCCAGTGCGTATTGCGCGAGGTCAGGATCACCGTCGGTGTACTGGTCCAAGGCAAGGAGCACTTCTTCCAGGTCGCTGCCCTTAACGTAGTTGTTACCGAGGGTATCGATATAGTTACCCATATTTTGACTGTTTTCGGTTGTGCCCATAGGGCCATAGAGAACAGCGCGAGCCACGTCGAGATAATAATTATCATTGTCGTAACTGGTAACAAAGCGAAGTAGTTCATCTCCCGTATCGCCTTGAGCGGAAAGTTCTTCCGTAACGGTAATATCTCTGCCCTGAATTACTGTATAGCGATCGCCTACGGAAAATTCTCCGCCGGGCTCCGACTCTGTTACGACGCTGATAACGCCACCGGTCACGGTCAGGTCGGCGCTTTGAGCATCGTAGACGTCGTTATCGACTCCGGGCGTCGCTTCACCACCGGAAACGGGCGCCAGGCGGACCTGCAGCGTTCCGCCATTGATAGCCAAACTGCCGGTATCAAACTTAGTCACTTTCGCGTCCCCGGTCATTTTGAGGATGCCTGAATTTTCCAGACGCGTTTTTCCGGTTATTGTGCCAATATTTTCCAGCGTGCCGTTATTGACCAGACTCGTTTGAGCATTGATACTGTCAACGTTGGAGATTGTGCCGTTATTGGCGAGGCTGACCGGTGCATTTATTGTCGTGACGCTGTCAATAGTGCCTTGGTTGATGAGCGAATCTGCCGCGGTAATGGAGTTGAAACCGATAATTTCCCCGTCCACCTGATTAATGAGGGATGGAGCACTGATGGAACCTTCGTCTTCTGTGGCCGAGGAAATGGAACCGTAGTTCGTCAGTGAGGAGGTTATGGACAGAGTGCTATCGCCGGTAATGGTACCACCGGTCGAATTCGTAAGCGAGTCGGCCGTAATTTGCGAATAGTCATTGATTGCACCGCCGTTGATGATGCCTGCGTTTGGCGTACTTAAAACGGACGTCTCGTCGAGACCATCGAGCGTGCCATAATTCTTGATTTCGCCGACTGCCGTGATCTTTCCGGTAATAAGGCTGTTGGGGTCGCCTGTGGCAGGTCCGTTCTGGATCGTACCGCCGGAGGAGACGCCTCCGGTCGCGTTACCTTCAATTTGGCCATTGTTGATCAGTCCGGCTGACGAAAGCGTCATGGTCCCGGTAAAGTCAATTTGGCCGTTATTCGTGAATCCACCGATACCGCCGGCGTTGATATTGACAACTGGGTCAGTGGTCGATTCGCCGCTGTAGCCAATTCCGCCCCCATTTATAAACGACTCTGTTGTGCTGCCGAAGGTTAGATTCTGATAATCCGACCCCGGTACATACTCGCCGCTAAGGAGAGAATACGGTTGCCCTTCTTTAACGGTTACGGCCCCTGTCGTATCGTCGATCGTAACATTGGTGTAGTCCGCCGCTTGCAGACTTGACCCACCCCCGGACAGAATCATGCCGAGCAGTAAGGAGGCAAGTAACCGTCTCCGCTTGACCGTTAACGACGATTCGCGTCTCTGTTTGGTACTCTTCCTGACTTTTCCCTTGTTCATTGGAACATCCTTTGCTCTTGCGGTGACAATCCTGTTTGCCCCCTGTTTCTATCTATGGACATAAAAACATTCTTGTACAAAACGAAACAACATCCTGTTTTTATCGTTATCGACTATTGAGTGGGATTAATTAAGAAAAAAATGATAAAATATAACGATTGTATGACGATTATACTCAAACTTCTTATATTTTTTATAAAAATGATTAAAACAGCAGTAGCGTCTGTGCCGGAAATGACGGTTGGCCAGACTGCCGTGTAATGATAAAGCTAATATGAAAACGAATATATATTATAAAAATTAATATAAAAACCTCTGTCTCTGTTTGACGTGACTTTGACGCGGCTGTACAATCTTCAGTACAATCGCTAAAATTGACTTTTTTTGCCAAAAAGTGCGTTTGGGTTATTGCAAAGCGTGGTGAATTCAATTAGAATAGTAAATAATGGGGCAAGAAGGTCGTGTTTTGTTCCGGTTAGAGATTTGTACGTTAAAAATTTAACATGTTTGGGCGGGAGTTAAAAATGGGTATGTTTCAAAAGCTGTTTTCGGCTGGTTGTTTCGACGGATCGCGAGAGACTTCAAGGAAAGATTCAGGTCAATATAATAATAGAACGTCCTGGTTTGGAAAAACGGACAAAATGGGGGGGGGTGGCTAATTCTAAAAAGCTGCATTATCGAACGTTCCGACTTGAGGAGCTGGAAGACCGGCGTCTTCTGTCGGTCTGGGGGGGCGAGCTTGCCACGGCCAGTGTAACGGACAGCGTTGTTATGGCCAGCAGTCTGCCGCAGCCAACGTCGGCTGTCCCGGTGATACTGGCGACCAATGGCGCCCCGGCCCAGCCCTGGAACGGTACGACGGACACAACATGGTTTGATACCGCAACATACGACGCAGCGACCGAATACACGCTCGACACGGCGGAGAAGCTGGCTGGCCTGGCCTCGATTGTTAATGGGACCGCGGGGTTGGAAAACGCGTATGACTTTGCCGGGAAAACGGTTAAGCTGGGTGCCGATATTGACTTGGCGGGCAGAAACTGGACGCCGATCGGGCTTCAGCAGACGTGGACGGCGTATAAGGAATTTAGCAAGGGGCCTCATTTCGCCGGCACGTTCGATGGGAATACCCACACCATCTCCAACCTTTCGATTACGTCGATTCCTGCCAAATACTTCGAGATCAATACGTCAGCAGCGCACGAATCCGGTTGGGTTGCCATTGGTCTGTTCGGAACGGTCGTCGGAACGGAGGCTGACCCGGCTTTCATAACCGATGTAACGTTAGTGGACGCCAAAATCGATCTTGACGTTACGGCAACCTCAGTTGGGATCAATATAGGTTTGGTAGCGGGGCAAGGTGCTGAATTTGTTAGCTTTACGGACTGCCACGTTACGAAATCAGATACCGGGACGACCAGTCTGAAGTTCAATTCGCAGCAAGAGGGTGCGGAGCTAAGAGACATTGCCTTGGGTAGTGTAACGGGCATGTTGAACCGCAGTTCCATGAACGATTGCAGTTCTGTGGCCTCTATTACGGCAACGTCAGCAAATGGGGGTCACAAGTTCCTCGTCGGGGGTCTGTTCGGACTCTGGAATTGCTGGGCACCGGGCCCGGACGACCTTTACACGCCTAACCTTATCGTGGCCAACAGCACGTACAATGGCGTTATTTCCGTCAGTGGGGTTGGCAGCGCGAACGTTGGCGGTATTGGCAACTCGCTGGTTCTGGACGGTAAGATTGAGAATTGCTCTTCATCGGGTTCGATAACATCGGTAAGTACATCGACCAACGCCAAGGCAGGCGGTATTATGGGCGCTTTGGACGCGGGCTCCTATCCGTACCACTCGTTCGGGACCTTGATGAATTGCCGCTCCGATATGGCTCTTAGTGTCGAAACGACGGTGGCAACGCCGCGATACAGGACGTCTGACGGAACTGAGATTTACGTTCCTGAATTTGCCATTGCCGGAGGTATTATCGCGAATATAACGTCCAACGCGGGCGATACGACGGATACCAATCTGGTTCGGGATAACGAGTTCACCGGCACAATTTTGGTGAATGGGAATGACGCGTACGTCAATTACGCGGTGGGCGGTATTATTGGTATGATCAATAACTCGACCTACGCCACGGGCGTTGCCGGCGATATTATGGTTGAGAATAATACACTGGGCGAGAGCGTAACCGTGACCGTAAACGGTGAAGAGACGACGCAACTCGTTGCCGTGGGCGGTATTATCGGCGGTGCGCAGATGACGGACGTCAACCGCATCGTTATCGTTCAGGACGAAGACAAAGTTCCCGACTCCACCGCCTTCTCCGTCAACGTTACGACGACAACAACGCCGGTCATGATTGATGACTTTATCGGGACGGAAAACGCTATCGAACGGGTCCTGCCGCTCACGGAAGATTCCTGGGATGGTTCGATTGATATCAGTTGGTTTGATCCGGCAACATACGCCGCAACAACCGAATACACGCTTTCAACGGCGGAGCAGCTGGCTGGCTTGGCCGCCATTGTTAATGGGACCGCGGGCTTTGACAAAGCTTATGACTTCTCCGGGAAAACCGTTACGCTCACTGCCGATATCGACCTGGCGGGCAGAAACTGGACCCCGATCGGGCTTCAGAAGACGTGGAACGCCTACAAATGGTTCTTTGGCAATCCCAAAGACCCTACCGATATCCGACCGGTTTTCGCCGGAACATTCGACGGTGGTAATCATACCATTTCCAACCTGTCGATTACGTCCATTCCGACGGATCTCTACGGCGGTAGTGACTATATTTCCCTGGGTCTGTTCGGAACCGTTGCCGGAAAACCTGATGTTGGGGAGTTCGTTGATACGACGGTCAATGTGCCTGCCGCCCTTAAGAATATCACTTTAGTTGATGCCAATATTGATATTGCCGTTGGTGATATTGTGGGCGACGATAACCCAATGAATATTGGATTCCTTACCGGGCAGGCTGGGCGAAACGTGACCATTGAGAATTGCCACGTTACAAAGTCTGACCCCGACAGTTCGGTACTGAAGTTCTATTCGGCCAGGACCAATCCCAACTTCTTGTGGAATGTCGGCAGTATTGTTGGTATTATGAACACAAGTTCCATGATTGACTGTAGTGCCCAGTCTGATATTCACGGAACAATGACGGACACGGGCCTTCTTACAGGCGGTCTTTTCGGATTGTGGTCGTCCTACATTGCGGGCCAGGACAGCGAATACCGGCCCGAGCTGAAAGTTGAGAATTGCGAGTACGATGGAGAGATTGTACTCAATTCGGATAACTATATTAAAGTGGGTGGAATCGGCAATTCGACGATTACGAGCGGGACCATAACGAACTGCGAATCGAAGGGCAACATTGAGGTGCTGAGCGACGGTTTGATTCAGGCAGGCGGCATCTTCGGAATATTCGAAGGAGGCTGTATGTGGGACTTCAGCGCAGGTTCCATAACAGACTGTGTCTCCAGTATGACTCTTAACCTTACCGCAGGCAGTGGCGAAGTCAAAGCAGGCGGTATTGTCGGTGTTACCTCTGCCTGGGTTGGAACAGAAAACAAGTTGAATCTTATTCAAGAGAATACTTTTTCCGGCTCGATTGAAGTCGAAGGAACGAGTTCTGATATTGCCTATTATGTCGGTGGGATCGCGGGCGTCGTGAATGCGTTGGGCATCACGATAGCGATTCCTGGCAAGGTCGACCCGAATTCCGGTGATTTCCTCGTCTTTGACAATACGGTCGACAGCGACGTGGATATAATTGTTAACGGCTTGAATAATACGACCTCGAAGGATCTTGCCGTCGGTTCACTCGTTGGCGGGACCTTCTCCGACACGACTCATACGGTTACGGTCAAAAATTTTGATGTCCCGAATATTGACGTAATTGTGGGAATAACTTCCGCGAGTACCCTCTATCCGACCAATCTCCCTGTGGCGACCGTTTCGAAAGAGGGAACAACGTTTGAAGTCGTGGGCCTGGTCGTGAACACGCTTGTCGATGAAAGTGAGTTCAACGATACCGTTTCGCTCCGGGAAGCGATTGCCTATGCGGAGGCGAATATTGAATGGACCGCAAAGGAAGCAGCCAGTTTCGAGGATGGCCAGTTCGGCTACAGCTTTAAGACCAACGCTATTGTTGCCGCGGCCGACATGGATGAAGGCGAAGCGTATTATACCCCAACCGGCTGGGACGGGTCCGAAGCGAGTATCAAAAACGCGATGGTTACATTTGACGCCAGTCTGCTTCCGGCAACGGGTTTGCCAACCATTACCCTGACTACTGAACTTGCCATTACAAAAGCGATTGTTATTGACGGCTTGGTTGGTACTGGTACTGACGCCAAACAGATTGTACTCGACCGTGGTTTGGTTACGTATAATGAAGAGAATTTCGACTTGGCCGCTCTTTGTCAGACGGATCCTGACACTTCCGAAGTTTGGGTAGTCGAAGAGGGTGCCGCTTACAGTCGTATTCTCAATATCAGTACGACGAACGTTTCAGTCTCGCTCTCGAATATGAAGATGCAGGGTGCGTATCACTTCGGTTATGGAGGTGTTATCTATAACCGAGCCAATCTTACACTGGACAATATTGATATAGTCGGAAATTACTCTGTAAAATATACATCGGATAGCGTTTCGTCTACAATTTACAATACGGGTTCACTTAGAATGTTCGGTGGCAGTATTCAGGGCAACCGATTGACCGGGTGGGGGAATATCGTCTCCAAAAACACCGATTCCGCCGACAAGACAATTCAGCTCGATGGCGTAACGGTTCGTCACAACTTTGGTGGAAATGGCGTATTTATTGAGCCTTGGAATGAGCAAAACATTATTGTCGTCAATTGCACCGTTGACGAAAATATTGGAGCGATCATTCATACGGAGAACCCGTTTAATCTTGAAATGAGGGACTCGACCTTTACCAATAATTTTGCAAATGGCAAGATTTATCTCTATACCGGAACGTCAACGATAGAGAACTGTGTCTTTGACAACTCCGGGTATGACATTGCGAAGGACGGTAATTACTGGGCCAGTTTTGCTCCCTACGTTGGAGGTGTGGGAGCCACCGATAAAATCACATTCACCAATTGCCTCTTCAACGAATACTCTTTTGCCATTGGCAAGTATTCCGGAACTGGCCTCGTGGACATTACCCTTGATCGTTGCACGTTGACCAATTGTTTTGACGTGGCCGTTTCGAATAACACGGGAATGTATACGGTCGATGGATACAAGAATGGCGTGAGTCTGACGCTGAAAGACAGCCTGATTTTAGGCAACGGTACGGATTTGAGCAATGGAAAGACCGAAGGGGACGTCAATATTACCATTGACAACTCGATCGTTGGTCGTTACGATGACACAACCGGCACGGCTGTTCTCACCAAGACGAGTTCCATTGTCGATACGACCCAGGGAACGATTGAGTTTGTACAGACGGACGACCCGACGGCGGACGGCTATTACGAAGTGAAATCCGTCACGATGTATGGCGAGACGATCGGCCTCTTGGGAACATCGGCGGAAGCCAGTAGCAAGCAGGTTTCCATTATCGGTTATCATTCCGCGGCGGCGACGGATCTGAACATGACGGATATTACGAACGCCTTGTATACAACGGTCACAACGCTTGATGATACGGAAAACCCGAGCGATGGCGTTATTTCGCTCCGGGAAGCGATTGCCTATGCCGAGGCGAATATTGAATGGACCGCAAAGGGGAAAGCCGATTTCACGGACGGCCAGTTCGGCTACAGCTTTAAGACCAACGCCATTGTTGCCGCGGCCGACATGGTTGATGGCGAAGCGTATTATACCCCAACCGGCTGGGATGGGTCCGAAGCGAGTATCAAAAACGCGATGATTACGTTTGATTCGTCCCTAACAGGGAATACGATTACCCTTGAGGCGGTTCTGACCACGACAACAGCGATCGCTATTGACGGAACGCTCGGTAATGGTCAATCGGTTACGATTACAAGTCCCGATGGCTATAGGCTGGTCAATAGCGGAACGCTCGCACTTTCGAACGTTGCTTTGGACGCCGGGCTGATTCAGAACGGAACCGCGACCTTTGATGGTAACGTTACACTCGGGTATCTGGCCGGTGCGGAGGAGGGGACGGAGGGTATGGTCTCTGTCTTGCCGGATGCCGTCCTTATGATTCGCGACTTTGACGAAACCTATTCTGTGAAGCCCGAAAGTTACTCCGACTACCGTGTACACAATAAGACGGAAGGCGATTTAACCATTGGTGCCAAGGACGGCCAGATTACCACGCCGACTGCTCTTCTGACTGTAACAGGTGTTATCGCCCAGCCGATCTATACCGAAGATACAGCAGCGGGTCAAACGGTCGTTAATATTAACTACTTTGGTATGGAGGACGCGTTGCCGGTTGGCCTGGGACAGGCAAGCTTTACCGTCACGAGAGGGGCAGATGATGTCTCCGGTTTGTTCGGTTTCATTGCGAGCGAGAACGAAGCCCGTGGTATTGCTATTGGCAGTGACGATATTGCCGCAGGTGACTACACGCTTACGGTGAATTACGGAAATCTGACCGGTACCTTCTCGTTCACCGTTACGGGCACGGCCGCACTGACTCTGACTCCGGATTCCGGGACCGCAACGCCGCAGAACAAAACACAGAAGAACATCTCGGTTGCCTCCGGCACATTCACCAACTTCATCAATCACGAAATTACTCTTGAATGGAACGGTGAAGAAACGGGAGAGGTTACGGACTATTTCGCGATACAAGAACCCTCTGCGGGAACGTTCGAACTCGTCTACACAGGCGGGCTGGCGACACGAGCGGACGCCTATAATGTTACGGTTACCGTCTCCGGCGACCTTGGCAGAACAGCCAGCGCCGACTTCGCACTGACCGTCAAGACGCCAACGCTTGCTCTGGACCCGACCGCGGGTTCCGTTACATTCGTTACCGAAGAAGCGGTTCTGTCTACGGTTGAAACAACCAACTTTACCAACCCGGTTGTGTATACCTTTATGTTGGACGGTGGTGAGGATGAGACTCATTTCAGCGTGGTCAATAATGAATTGATCTATACAGGCGACGAAACGCTGCCGGTGGGCCAATATGAACTTGCCGTAACCGCCAGTGATGGTATCGACACATCGACCGTTGAGTATGCGTTCACCATTCTGGAAAACCGGCTCGATATCGTCTCCATTTTCAGTTCAATTACAGTGAGCAATCACAATCTGGACCTGGCCCGACTGTTACCGGTCAACTTCCCGGAAGGCACGATCGAGTACACGCTTTCCTGGGGCGAAACAGATCCTGTTGGAAATTATTTCACGGTCAAGACGGTGGGCGATAAATCGTATATCCACTATTCCGCCGGTCTGGGCGAAGGGACCTATAATATCAGCGTTCAAGCTGTCGGAACACCGACCAATCCGGACGACGGTGTGGTCGATGTGACCAATACATATACGCTGACGGTAACGAAAGACGAAGTTTCCGCGGAAGTGATACTTGACCCGACCAATCGGCAAATGGAAGTCACCGAAGCTGTTAATGACTTCGAACTTGCAGGCGTTTCACTCACGGGCTTCAAGGAAGCACCGACATTTACGGTCTCCGCGTGGAACACGACCGCAAAAGATACGCAAGGCAACCTCACCAAGATGAACTTCAACGATTGCTTTACCGTAGTCGATGGCAAATTGCGGGTCGTTCAGGACACAACAACGCAAACCATCATATCTGGCGAATATGCCGTTGTCGTGACCGCAACAACGAAGGCCGGCAACGTCATTCTCCAAGAGGCGTCGGCCAACTTTACCCTAACGCTCTACGATAAGGTCGTAACACCGGAAGCCACCCATATTACGATTGACTTCGACCCGGACAGCGGTGAATTTGTCATTCTGGATACCGATAATCCTGAAGAGCAGCCGATTGACAAGGGTGAGGCAAATGTTCTCGTTGTGCAAGTTGATGCCGAGACGACTCCCGTCATTACGATTACCCAGGACGCCATGGACAATCTCGATGCGATTCATGTCGAGTCGACTCAGGAAAATGTGATTGTCGTCGAGCCGCAGGATCCGACCGCGCCGAGTCAACCTGTGGCAACCCATTACGTCATTTCCAGCGCGCCTGACGGTTACGATAGCCCGACCGCCCTGACTCTTACCGCAGTTGGCGACGGGGATGAGCAAATTGCCCGAATCACTTCCTCTGGCACGAAGAGCCTTTCATTCGATAGTGGCGATGTTGCAACGCAATACGACATCAATACGCTCCCGACCGACATTCTGATTACCCCGAACGGCGACGACAAAATCAATTTCTCCGGCGGGACCTCGGACCAGGGAATTATCCTGGATCTGGATAATCAGGATTATTTCCAAACGTTGCAGTCCGGGCAGTCCGCGTCGTTGAAAATCGACGGCAATGTCGGCGAGGTCATCTTGTCTCCTGGCAATGACGTTATCACCGGTAGTTCGTCCGGGAGCGTTATTACGGATACATCGGACTCCTGGAACACCATTACCCTGCAAGGGAACAGCGACGCGGTCAATAAGGTAACACTTAACGGTGGTTCTACCATAATCGTCAACGGCGAAGCCCAGAACAATATTAAGGTCACCGATAACGGCGACAAAACCGTTATCAATCTGGAGAAAGCCACCGGCGAAAGCAAAATTGAAGCTACCGGCGACCAGATTACAGTTACCGGCGGACTGATGGTAAAGGAGCTTACCCTGACCGGAGATTCTGGTATTGTGAATATGCCGAAGAGTACGGAAGATATCACGATTCGCATTAATGGAAATGGTGCCATTGTCAAGACAGGCAGCGGAAAAGATAAGGTCTATATCAACGGGAACGATTCGTTGGTTTCCCTCGGCGACGGAAACGACATTGTCTACATTGAAGGAACCTCTGCCGAAAACTCCATTAGTACAGGTAAAGGTGACGATATCGTCATTGCGTCGACTACCGCAGGAGGCAATACGATCTATAGCGATAATGGCAATGATTTCATTATCGGTGGTGGCGGTGCTGATCGCATCTTCGGCGGGACCGGGAACAGCTTGCTCGCCGGTGGCGGCGGGGCCGACCTGGTTGTTGGTGGTACTGCCCGTGATATTCTGCTGGCCAATATCAGCTTGAACATGATGAACAAGTCAACTGAAGAACTCCTTGCCCTACGCAATCAGCTCTTTAACGATACCGACCCGGAGCAATCCTGGTGGAATATGGATTTAAACGGTATCGTCGCTATTCTGGGTTCCGAGTCTGTTGCCGATGGTCACCTTGATAACATGCGTCGCAAAAGTGATTCCGGAGTCGATATCTTCTTCCGCAACCTGACCGACGGAGATAGACTGAGCAACGTGCTGGACACCGACCTTGTTATCGACTAAGCTTGTGTAACGCTCGGGCCTTTGAGTCAAGATCATTGGCCCGAGCCAACAGAAAAACGTTGACCCGCTATTTCGTCGAGGATGAACGCATGACGCGTTTTATTTCGCCCTATTGCAAAAATCGCCTCCTTGCGTTTGAATCGCTGGAGCCACGAACACTCCTGGCCAATGACTTGAATTTGGACCTGGCGCAGGAGGCCTGGCCCGAGTTCGTCCTTGACGATTCCGCGATCGTTCACGAAATTGCCGCCGCCGATTTATCCGCCGCTTCCCTCCAAAGCGTAATCGAGCTGGCGGCCTCGTCGCCCGAAGATGACCTTATTATCTTGCATACAACCGACGCAAACCATACCATTACGTTCACTGAGGATTCCGAATTCGTTATCGACCTTGCGGACAAAGGTCGTTTGACCATTATTTCGCAGGGGACACAGAATCTTACGATTGACGCGGCGCAGCATGGACGCCTCTTTTGCGTTCGAAGTGGCGAGGTTCAGCTGGGCGGCCTTGTACTCGCTCACGGTCGTGCCACGTCCAATCTTCAGGGGCAAGACGCTTTCTGTGGACTCGGTGGCGGTCTGGCCAACGCTGGCACGACGACGCTGGCCGAAGTTACTGTACGCGACTGCACGGCCGAATCCGCCCTCTTCAACCCCAAAAAAATCGCCACTTTTTCTTACTACTCTAAAGGGGGCGCGATCTATAACGAGGGAACTCTGACCATTTGCGATTCACGCCTGACCGGAAATACTGCCCGATCAAGCGGACTTGACCCACTCAATAATACCGTCCTTGGCGCAGGCGGTGCCTTGTACAGCCAAGGCGGTACCGTTGTAATTCGCGACTCTATTGTGTCCGATAACACAGCCGAGGCCGGAATACTTACTTATGTTGTCCTCTCGGGTGACGACACCATAACGAAAACGGTACAGCAGCAGGGGACCGGGGGTGCCATCTATCAAGCTGGTGGGAGTCTTTCAATAAACGGTGGCCAAATTTGCGGCAATACGGCGTATCATGGAGGCGGTCTTGCCCTTTCGGGAGACGCGTCGCTCACGTTGATGAACGCCTCTTTCGAACGAAATCAGGCCAAATGCAATGGCGGTGCTCTCTACTGTTTAACGGCCACCGCGTCAATCATTGCCGACCGAAGTGACTTCTTTGCAAACGTGGCCACAGGCGATGGGGGCGCGATCTATTGCCAATCTGGGGTAACCGTGCGGAACTCTGTTTTTAGCGGGAATAAGGCCGGCGACCAAGGGGGCGCGCTTGCCCTGACCGGCAAATATGTCAAAGGAGCCGAAGTGGTGGAATTTCAAGGGATCAATTGTACGATTACCGGAAATGAAGCAGGCACGTCGGGCGGAGCGCTGTTCTTTTCCGGGACGGATGACACTGGAATTGTGGCGAAACTGTACGTGAAAAACAGTATTCTGGTTAAGAACAGAGTGACCGGTTCTCTGGCGAACGTCGCTCCGAATCTGGCCGACCCGAATCTGGCCAAGGCAAACAGCGGTGATTACTGTTTTGGCTATTATACGCTTACGACTTTCACTCAATGGCGGCTCGGCAGTAGCAATCCCAGCTATTCGGAAGACGAGCCGCTCTTTTCCCGCGACTATCAGTTCACGACCGGTGCCAAAGGCGATTATCGACTCAAGTACGACCCGAACTCACAGGCAATCGACGCCGGTTCCGCCTCCTACGTGGAAACGGAATTTGATTTTAACGGCAAAGCGCGAATTCAGGGAGTCAAGGTCGATCTGGGCGCCATGGAACACTGTCCCTCAAGTTTTGACGGTCTTTTCCCGAACGACCTGCACGTGAGCCAAGGCACTTCCTTTGTTCTCAACGCTGCCGGATCCGATTCTCTTGGCAGTACGATTACCCACTATCTGGTCGATTTGGATGGCGATGGCCAGTACGACCGCCGAGGGGCCACGCTGTGGATCTCCTGGAGCGATTTATCCTGGCGTGCCGATGGTTGGGGCTACCTGTCGCTTGCCATGGAAAATTCCCTCGGCGAAACAAGCGAGTTTCAATCTGTTGCGGTTGCCATTACGGAAGTTCAGCCTTGTATCAGTGTGCGGCCCATTCAGTTTTACAAGGAGCAAATTCTAAAACTTTGTCTGACCGCCAGTTACTGCGACCGTTCGCCCCGGCAGTGGACCATCAATTGGGGCGACGGGACCTCGCCGGTTACGTACAATTGCTGGTCAACTTGTTTAACGGCCACTCACTATTATGACCCGCAAGCCGCGTCAAAAACGTACGACTTAACGCTTTCTCTCGTCGATTCGAACGGCCATGGTGGCGAGATTACCTATTATATCGGTTCCCACACGGTCCCGGCCGGCGCCATGTCCGCCGCCGCTGCCGCTCGTGCCTCGCTTCCATCGGACGCAAGCGTCTCGGGGCACCGGAATTCTGCAGAAGGGGAAATCGCGAGCGAAACAACCGACCTTGCGATCGCTCTAATGGCGGCTTCACTCCCGGTGGTTCAAAAGAACGGTTCTGCGTTATTATCCAGCGGGGCTTTGTCACGGTCTGCAGCCGAAATGTCCGCAAGTGACGTGTCGGCTGCCTTTACGGAATATCGTTCGACCGCCGCGGCAGTCCATTCTTCCACGCGTTCCCAGACGCTGGAATCCTTCTGGAACGAAGGAGAGCTTGTCGGCGACTGGGATTCCGCTGCGAAAGAAAGCAAAATTGGCCAGGAGAAATCGGACAGGCAGGCCATTTTTGCTTACCTCTCCTGGCCCGAAGTCCTTATCCCGTTTTTCGATTGACCTGCGTTTAAACTCGTCCGTTCCACGCGCCCTAGGCACGAGTTTTTGTTCTGTTTATCTTCTGTATTCATCCTAATTTCTATGAGTCGCAAATTTAAGCCGGTAAAAATGCCCGCTTTTGATAAAAATGCGGGGTCCCCTCTTGCCTAAACCAGTCGGATTTTGTATGTTAATGATTAGGAGAATGCGTTGACGTCACGCTGGGGTTGAGGCGTTAGGCATGATTGTAACCGGACAAGAGACAAACAACGGAAGAAGGTTCGCTTTGGAAGAAGCCGCGAATTTCGATATTATCTATGAAGAGGGGCCGGTCCTGGCGGTGAATAAGGAGCCGGGCCTGTTGACCCAGGCGCCTGCCGGAATCGATTCGCTTGAACTGCGAGTCAAGGACTATTTAACGCGAAAAGGCGGTAAGACAGGCAAGTGCTATTTGGGCGTGCCCCATCGCTTGGACCGTCCTGCGTCCGGCTTGATTCTCTTCGCGACGAATTCCCGGGCAACGAATCGGCTTTCGGAACAGTTTCGTGCCCGCACTGTAGAGAAGCGATATTGGGCCTTGGCCGAGGGGCATGTCCCGGAGGAGTCGGGCGTCTGGCGCGATTACATGCGTAAGATACCCGGTAAGGCGGAAGCGGAACTCGTACCCCCGATTCATCCGGACGCCCGGGAAGCCGTTTTACGATATGAAGTTAAGGGGCGATTTCCCGGGTTTACCTGGCTCGAAATTGAGTTGGAAACAGGTCGAACGCACCAGATTCGCCTGCAATGCGCCTCACGCGGCTTCCCTCTTCTGGGCGACGCTCAATACGGGAGCACCGTTCCCTTCGGTGAGCAATACGAAGACGAGCGACTGCGGGCCATTGCCTTGCACTCGCGACACATGGTCTTTGTTCATCCGACCACCAAGGCAAGCATCGTCTTGGAGGCGCCCCTGCGTGCGGCGTGGAATTTGATTGATTCCCCGCAGCAGGACCAACTCCAGACATTTTAGACATTATTATTTATACTCGTATTGGTACAAGACCGATTTCCGGTCGGTGGGAAAGGATTTATCATGATCAGACGCAAGGTTGTCGTAACAGGAATGGGCGCCATAAGTTCATTGGGCTTTGATGTCCCTTCTTTTTGGAATGGTCTTATGACCGGGCGATGTGGCGTTCGGCGTATTTCGCAGTTCGACCCCTCCGCTTTTACCTGTCAGGTGGCCGCCGAAGTGCCCGATTACAAGGCCGACGACTGGTTCGAGCGTCGGGTTGTAAGTCGGACCGCCCGGTTCAGTCAGTTCCTGCTCATCGCCGCCCGGGAAGCATGGCAACAGGCAGGACTTCCGAAAGAACCGCAGCATGACCCGCGGCATGCCATTGTTATTGGTAATGGCATTGGCGGTCTGGAAGTTGACTCGGAATCGCACCGCAAGCTGTTCGATAAAGGTCCGGGACGCATGCCGCCCATGACGATTCCGCGCATGATCGTAAACGAAGGTGCAGGGAACCTGGCACTGGAATTTGGGCTTGGCGGTCGTGCCCATTCGATTGTCACAGCCTGTTCGTCCGGGACCGATGCCATTGGCCACGCCATGGAGCTGATTCAGTTTGATAAGGCGGACCTGGTTTTGACCGGCGGGGTTGAGGCAGCCATAACGGAGTTCGGGCTGGCCGCGTTTTGCAACTTAAAGGCACTGTCCACACACTATAACGATACTCCGGAAAAGGCCAGTCGTCCGTTCGACCGCGACCGCGATGGCTTCGTTATGGGGGAAGGCGCCGGGCTGCTCGTTCTGGAATCGGAGGAACACGCGTTAGCTCGTGGGGCTACCATCCTGGCCGAAGTCGCAGGCTACGGCGCGACGACTGACGGATTTCATCTCACCGCTCCTGACCCCACCGGTTCCGGAGCGGCCGCCGCGTTTAAAATGGCTATGGCCGACGCGCAAATGACGCCTGCCGACATTGACTATATCAACGCGCACGGAACGGGAACCGATATAAACGACCCGACAGAAACGGCCGCGATCCACGCCGCGCTCGGGGAACATGCGGCGAACGTTCGCATCTCCTCCATAAAAGGGCACATAGGGCACTGTCTCGGCGCGGCCGGCGCTCTGGAAGCCATTGCCTCCGTGCTCGCCATTGGTAATGCCATGTGTCCCCCGACCTTGAATCTGGACAACGTCGACGACCGGTGCGACTTGAACTACACGCCCCTGACTCCTGTCCCTGCCGAAATTAAGGCCGTTTTGAGTTCCTCGCTCGGGTTTGGTGGGCATAATGGGGTGCTCGCACTTCGTCAATATGAACCCCGTCGATAAAATTTTTAACCTGCCCTGGCGGCAGAAAGCATGTGATTATGGCCGATACAAACGAAGTTAAAAATAAACGCAAGCGTTCGGAACCTGTTGCGGAATATAAGGATCCCCTTATTGCCGGTCTGCTCGCCTGGCTTGTGCCCGGCCTGGGACATATCTACGAAAAACGATATTTTAAGGGCATCCTCATTTTCCTGTGCATCGTGCCTACGCTCCTGGCCGGCCTCTGGATGGGCAGCTACTGGCAGCAGAGCGAGACGGGACAGACGCCACAGCTGGCGCGAAACGTCTATTTCTCTTGGCGCACCGGCGACCGACGTCTCTATTTTATTCCGCAAGGCATGATTGGCACCGTGGCCATTCCGGCGGTCTTTCAGGCGAAAAACGTCGCTCGCGGCAATGACGGCTTCTTCCATAATATTTTTGCCCCGCCCCGACTACCGGGCGAAAAAAGTAATCAGCCCGCTATTGACGAAATTATTGCCAATTTGAATTCCTGGTACGAGATGGGTATTCTCTTCTCTATGGTGGCTGGGCTAATGAACGTCTTGGCCATACTCGACGCGATTCAAGGGCGTCCGCGTCCGGAGGACTCGCAAGAGACGGGTCAGGCCGCTCCCGTCTGATTGAAATCCATACTGGCGAAATCGAGTGTCTTACTTCCCTCGCGATACTCGATTTCCAGTTCGCCAAAGAGTTCCTGCTGGCGTACACAGGCGAATTCATGCCGCACAAGCTCCAGAACGGCCAGAAAGATGCCAATGAGAACCGATTTCTGGTCCGCCTTCTGGAATAGTGAGGTAAATTCCACTTTCTGCTCTCGCTTGAGTCGGTAATAAATGCGTTGCATATAGACGGAAATGGGCGTTTCGTCGTAGGTTACCGTATGCTTGAGAACCGGTGTTTTTTCACGCATAATTCGCCCGAACGCACTGACCAGGTCCCATAATTCGACTTCTTCGATTGGCTCCTCGGCCAGATTTCGGCTCTTGGGCGCCAGATCATTCGCCAGACGCGGATAGCGCCGCTGCCACAGTCGGCTTCGCTCTTCCAGCTCGCCTGCATTCTCGCAGAATTTCTTATAGGCCAGAAGTTGCCGTACCAGCTCCTTACGCGGGTCCTCCAGCTCAACCTCCACTTCCTCTTCCGTCGGCAGGACTTGGAACGATTTTATTTCGACGAGTGTACTGGCCAAGACGAGAAATTCACCCACTTCCTCAATATTGAGCGTGGTCAGAATATCAATCATCTCGCGATATCGGTCGATAATCGTCACCATAGGCACATCCAGAATATCCAGTTCATGATTGCGTACCAAGGCGAGCAGGAAATCGAGCGGACCCTGAAACATGTTCACAAGCTTGCCGTCCACCTCTTTTTCAATGGTGTACAGGAGCAGGTCCATCGGACCATGGTGCATATTCAAGGCAACGTGATACATATCTTCGCTTGTCCGCGTGGTCACTCGTCGGTTGAGTGGGGTGGTAAAGTGGTTATCAGGCGGCGTTCCAGTTCTTTGTCAGGACTTCAACAATGAGTTTGGCTTCCTCCAGGGGCAGATTGAGTTTTTTTGCGATTTCGTCTGTGGAATTACCTTCGCGGAGCAGGAGTCGCACGGCGCGCCGCGTGGCCTGCGACCGATGATTGGGCGGGTCCAGCCGAACGGATTCTTCCTGGCTCGGGTCTGGACTGGCCGGCTTGTCTCCGGACTTGGTCTTGGGCCAAGACGCCTTGTTAACAGCATACGTCTGCACGGCTTTTTGCGTCGCCTGAACTTCGTGATTCAGGGACACTTCCAAGTCCGTAAAAATCCCCGGGAGGGCTTTCTCCGGCTGCGCTGCCTGGCCGGTACGGTTAAATGTATTTTCCAACGTAGTCAAGAGAGCGGAGAGGGTGGCCACTCCTTCGGTGCAGCGATTCAGTAACGCTTCCACTTCTTTACGTTGCGTTTCCACTTCGGCGGCTAACTTTTCCATTTTAGCCAGTGCCTCGGTTTGACTGGCCTCAAGTTCGGCCAAGCTGGACGCCTCCTGCCCCTGCCGGGAACGCGCAGACCGCCTTTTGCGAATTTGCCAGGCAAATCCGGCCAGTACCAGAAGAATCCCACCCCCGAGTGCAAGAGCCAGCGGACTGAGTATCCCTTGACCGAACTCAAAATTTATAATATTACCGAAAGTTTCTAAATTTCCCATCTTATTACCTGCTCTCGATTGAATGAACGTCAATAAAGGAAGTTGACCGCAATGTGGGTACTTCCGGCGGAAGTATAACGTTTTTTCACGAGTAAGGCAATGGCAAAAAGCAATCGGGGGAGCGGTTGGTGGTGGAAACCTGTTGGGGGTGGTATTGTCTTGTTTCCGGCCTGCGAACGGTCGGAAAGGGCCGTTTTGCGGGGGAATTGTCGCAAATGTGGTACATTTTGGCGATTTTCAATCATTGACAAATCTTCTTTGCCTGATTATAATACTTGCATGTGGTTTCGGGAGTACGATCCCGTTTTTCGCTAACGCTTTTGTTTGATAAACGTTGGCGATCGTTTTGCAACAACTCAAGTTCCGAGGAGAAAAAAATGACGAAGATTACGAAGCTGAAAAGAACCATGATTTCCCTGGCCGCGGTAAGGTGCGGGGGGGGGGGGACTAGGTACCATTAAACGGTTCCTGGCCTTTACTCTTGTCGAACTCTTGGTGGTCATTGCGATTATAGGAATCTTAATCGCACTTCTTTTACCGGCGGTCCAGGCGGCGCGCGAGGCGGCCCGACGCATGCAGTGCACGAATAACCTGAAACAATACGGGGTTGGCCTGCACAACTATCACGATACCCACTTCTATTTCCCTGCCCAGCGTAGCGGCCCCGAGGGAGACAATGCGGTTGATAACGCTACGTATGGCAAATGCAATGGCAATTTAAGCTTTCTTGTTAAACTGCTTCCGTTCATGGAACAGGGCGCGAAGTATGACGAAGTGGTCGCCAAAGGCTACCCGAACTATGGTAAAGAGATTTATAAAGGTAACATTAATTACGCAGCTTGCCCTTCCGATCCCTCCGCTCGCAAGCCATCTTTCTGGGCCGAGGTTATGAGAACAAGTTACGTTGGATGTGTGGGCGACACGCTCACGAAGTTAATGTATAGTGATACAAACAATCGTGGTCTGTTTGCCAACCGACAATTTAATAATATGGCTTCGGTAACCGATGGGACCTCCAACACGCTTGCCATGTCGGAAACGGCCACGGCCTTATCGGAGGATGCCAACAGTATTTTTGGTAATATTGCCACGAAGATTGATCACGTTGTGTCGCCTTCTGATTGCATGAAACTTTTAGAAAAGGGACAAACTTTTAAATCGGCAAATAAAGGCTGTGGTGACCAGCGAGGTGGAAACTGGGCCTGTGGTTCGCACATCCACGTAGGTTTCAGTACAACTATTGGACCCAACGCGCCTTCATGTCTTGCGAACCAGAACAATCCTCCTGGCGACGAGATCGGTGTCTGGTCGGCGACAAGTCATCATAGTGGTGGCGTCAATGCCCTGCTGGTCGACGGTAGTGTCCGGTTCATTTCGGATACCATTGATTGTGGCACGACAACGTATGAAGATGAGCCGAGTGACGAAGGCGGCGAGAGTCCGTTTGGTCTTTGGGGTGCTTACGGGTCCATTAATGGTGGTGAAACGAAGGCACTGTAAGAAGCGTCAAGATCGCAAAGTATAACAGAAAGTGAAAGGAAGAGTTATGACAAGATTCGTCTGCCTGATGATGTTATGTGGTTTGTTCT
>JAUNSJ010000004.1 GCA_030539295.1 Planctomycetia bacterium
TTTTATAACTTATTATATATTGAGGAATTATGTAGCGCGCAGGGATCGCGGAGGGACGCAGAGGTTCCGCATCAAAACCGGTCGCGCTGGCGCGGGGGGAGCTGGTGGCGGTGGAAGATTGTTTTTTTGTGCTGCCCTTACAGGGCGATACGGGCTGGTTATGATGGAGGAATTGCGTATTATGGCGGGTTGGCTATTCCTCGAATGTTATTGTCTGGTTCCCGACCTGGCAATAACATTTGGCACACGCAGACACGCGTGAAATAGGGGTCTCTTGTATTCCGCCTGTAATGGATTACAATGGGTTTGTTTGCCTAAAGGCGCGAGTCGTTCCGTTTGGGCTGTCTTGAAACGTTTCCACTACCCGCGAGAAGCTGGGTATCCCGCCACAAAGTTTATTTTAGGAGAAAATGCGTTATGAAAGTACTCTTATACCAAGTATACTCGATTATTGAGACTGCGATGCGTTGGAGGACGTCTGCCGCTGCGGCCAAGCGAGCATTGGGGAAAAGTGAGATGCTCTGCGGCGTAATACCGATTCTTGTTCTGCTGGCAAACGCGAGCGTATGGGGATACGAGACGAACGATGGGGCTGCTCTCTGGTGTGCGAATTTCGATACGGAGGTATCGCGTCAGGAATGGACAAAGCATTCGCAGGTGCGATTCGTCGAGGTAACGCCAGGCACGGCGAACGATCAGGCGGTCAACGTTGACATACCGAAAAACGCAGGAACGGGCAGCGCGGCGATTCAGATCGCGCTGCCGCTGGAAAAATTCGCCGGTAGCCGGGTACGCGTTTCCGCTCGCGTTAAGGCAGAAAAGGTCGAGAAACCTGAGGCGGCGTACAACGGCGTCGATATCCAACTGCATGTGAAAACGCCTTCGAAAGAGAATTGGTACCAGAAGCCGAATGTTTATGGGAGTTTTGACTGGCAGACGGTCAGCTTTGCCGCGGAGATCCCGCGCGATGTGGAGGTGCTGACTCTTTCGGTTGGACTGGAAAAGACCACCGGTCAATTATGGGCAGACGACCTGCAAGTGGAAGTCATTTCGAAATACCCCGAACGTCCGGCGCGTAAAATGCTGTTCGACGACCAAGGGAATCGCAAGCCGGTTTATACGGGTCATGATGTGTCGCGTCTTCGCGGTGCCATGATAAGTCCGCATCATTTCGGACCGGAAGACTTGCGAGTCTTCGCGCAGGAGTGGAAGGGGAATCATGTTCGCTGGCAGATGAACTGGGGCTTTCCGAACGGACAGGCCGATACCGCAACGATCGAGCAGTTCCAGTCGTGGATAGATTCTGAATGTGAGCTGCTTGACAAAATGTTGCCGCTATGCCGGGAGTACGGGGTTGCCGTTTGTCTGGATTTACACACTTCGCCTGGCGGGCGCGACCCGGCGCAGAATGCGGTTATGTTTCTGCGGAAAGACCTTCAGGACGCGTTTGTTGCGGTCTGGATTAAGCTGGCGACGAAGTACAAAGATGAGCCAGCGATTTGGGGCTACGATTTACTGAATGAGCCGACGGAACCGGAGATCCCGACTGGGCAAGGGCTGCTCAACTGGCGTGACCTGGCAGAAAAGACGGCAAAAGCGGTCCGAGAAATCGACGCGAAGAAGCCAATTATTGTCGAGCCTGCTCCCTGGGGCGGGCCGGAACCACTCGACTATTTTGAACCCATTAACGTTTCCAATGTCG
Organism: Planctomycetia bacterium; assembly: GCA_030539295.1. Lineage (GTDB taxonomy): Bacteria > Planctomycetota > Planctomycetia > Pirellulales > Thermoguttaceae > JAUNBG01. The sequence goes on from JAUNSJ010000004.1 coordinate 1,703, forward strand.
TCTATAGTGTTCATATGTACCTGCCCCACCGATTCACGCATCAGGGAGTCTACGACAATCCGGTCGGGTTTGAATATCCCGGTACAATCGACGGTGTCTATTGGGACAAGGAGGCTCTGCGAGAGGCCCTTCGCCCGGCAATTGAGTTTCAAGAGGACTACGGCGTTGCGATTTATATAGGTGAGTTTAGTGCCATACGCTGGGCACCGAACGACAGCGCGCAGCGCTATCTTAAGGACGTGATTGAGTTGTTCGAGGAATATGAGTGGGATTGGGCTTATCACGCATATCGCGAGTGGAGCGGCTGGAGCGTCGAGCATACAGGCGCGCCGGGCGAGGACCAGAAAGCGACGTCGCCCACCGGACGAGAACTGCTGCTTCGCTCCTGGTTCGAAAAGAACGAGCGTGCCGAGGCAGCCCCGGCGCCGTGACCGGGGAGTCTCTGCTTTTGTACACGCATTACGCCGTGGTTGGCGCGTCGGGTGAATATTTACCGGTGCCGGCGGAACTGCCGTCGCCGGGCGAGAGCAGGCGGTGAATGACCTCCTGAAGGCGTTTCATGGTAATCGGCATACCGACGGCCAGACGCCATTTATTGCGGTGGGCTTTAGCTCCCCAGGCCACTTGGGTTTCGTCCAGGAGGAGAATGGCGGGGACTTCCGCGGAATGGGGTAATTTCCCCAGCTGGTTAAACCCGACGACGGCATTTGGTCCGAGCGACTGGGCATTAAGCAGTACGCAACTGATGTCGTGGTCGGGGAATTCAAAGCGTTCCAGGGCGCGTTCCGGGTCGGACATGACGAGGACGCGATAGCCTTCTTTTTTGAGCGATTCGCGAAAGAGATTCTGAAGCTGGGGATTGGATTCGACGACCAGAATGGTTTTACGGTCGTCGCGTCGCGCGGCCACGGCGAGGCTTGTCGTCGTTTCATCGCTGGAGAGAAGCTGACTGGCCTCACCTTCGGCGAGTTTCTGAAGGGCAACTTCGAGGTCGCGGAGCATGGAGCCGGGCGACTGATATCGCTTTTCCGCATCGAGACTCATGGCCTTTTCAACAATGAAGCTGATAATGGGAGGCACGGCCGGGTTCTTTTCGCGAAGTGGCACAATATTCAGGAAGCGGGAGCGTTCCAGCCGCTTGGCGCGGTCCTTCGTCTCCAGAATGGGCGAAACACCGGTAAGAATATAATAGAACATGACGCCGAGGAAATAGAGGTCGCTTCGCCGGTCGTTCTTCTGAACCCCGGAGGCTTTTTCCAAGGCGGCGTAGTCGATTGTCCGCGGATTCTTAAAGTTCTGTTCCGACTCTTTTTCCGTGGCCGAAAGACCGAAGTCAATGAGGACGGCCTTACCGGAACTGGAGACAATAACGTTACTTAGCTTCATATCGCGATGGCTGTGCCCACGCTGAAAAGCGAAGTCGAGACCACTACAAACGTCAATCATAATACGTGAGGCAATTCGCGGGTCGATGATCTTCTTTACCTTAACCATATCGCGCAGAGTCTGGCCTTCGATAAAGTCCATGACCATATAATGGCCTTCCGGCCCGCTGACAGCGTCGTGAACCGTGACAATATTGGGGTGGGACAGGCCCATGGACAAGCGGGCTTCCCGAAGAAAGTCCTCAACGGTAGCCTGATCTTGCGAGAAACGAGCGCGAAGGACTTTTACGGCCACAACCTGGTTCGTCACGCGGTGCGTTGCCCGATAGACACGGGAGAACGTGCCGGCGCCAACGAGATAAAGTGCCTTGTAATCCCCGAAGAAGAACCCGGTTGTCTCGCCGAATTTTAGCCGTTCGAGCTGGTACTTCGTGAGAATACCCCGACGCAGAACATATTGCGTAAACTCATCGATAGAAACATTTTGAGTCCCAAAATGCTTCCAGATTTCCTGAACCTGGGGCATCTCCAGCACGTTCATGGTTAACGCGTGTTTGATCAGTTTGTCAAGTGCAAGATCAGGCATGGCTCCAATCGGTCTCCCTGGAAAATGGCGTTCCCGTCACACGTTTTCCTCTGGGCGGCAAGCCCCCAGCCAGGAAATTGTGTGCCACAATGAATTATGTAACTATAAAATATCAGGCGTTTGGATGATACGAAAGACCGTACCATTGGCGATTATACACTATCTTTCGTAAAAAGAAATTACCGGACGATGTTTTTTCGAAAAAAAATCGTTTTATTTAGGCAAAGTGATATTTTTCTTGAGTTGGCTCTTCGTTACCAGCCCCGTGCGACGGGCGATTGAGGTGTGACGTAACTTGAGAGAAGAGTTGGATATGCGGTGTTAGAAGAGTAAAAGAACGGGGCCGGAGCCGTGGCGGACATTGGGAAAAGGGAATGAATTTGCTCCTGTTTGTAAAAAAGCGGAGAAACAGGGCTTGCTTTTTTTCCGTATTTTTGTCAAAATGGAGATTATGAAGATACTTGACCGCTATGTATTTGGAAATTTCGTTCGCCAGCTGGTGCTTTGGTACATTACGCTGGTCGGGATTTATTTTATTCTTGACCTTTTTCAAAACTTGGGCGGTTATTTTGATTATCCCAATGGAATCAATCCCTTCCTGCTCATGTTCAAGCATTATTTTTTCATCTCGTTTGCCTTTATTGATGTTGTCTTGGCATTGCTGATAGTCATGGCGGCCCTGGCTTCGACCTCCATGATGATGAGGCGAAACGAAGTGATCGCTCTGGTTGCGATGGGTGTCTCGCAGATGAGGATTATGCTACCGATCCTGGCAGGCGCGGCGCTATTTTCCTTTTTGGCAACGTTTGTTCGGGAAATCTATGTTCCGTGGCACGCATCCGAGTACACGAAGACGATCGAAGAGTTGGCTATGCCGGACCAGGGAGTGGCGGTCAAACAGGCGAGCGACGCGGTAACGAAGGTCAAGTTTACCGGAGGCACGGTCTATCGAGACCGGGGGGAAATACAGCAGCCGGTTATTTCACTTTCGGCACGCTATTTCGAAACGTGGGGCTCCGAAATTGTAGCGGCCTCGGCCACGTTCTGCGCGGCAACGCAGGATCGGCCTGCCGGTTATCTTCTGCGCACCGTCTCCAAGCCCGACAATATAGCGGAACTTCCTTCCATAACACGACGGAACACAACGCAGAAGGTCATTCTCACCCCGCGCGATTTTCCCGACAGGCTGAAGCCGGATGAATGTTTCGTCATTTCAGGTCTCCATCTGGAGTATCTGGAGATGGGCGAGCAATGGAGTCAGTTTGCCTCCTGTTATCAGATGATTCAAGGCTACAATAATCCCCACCTTGATTTGAACAAGCAGGACCTTGCGGCGCGGATTCATGCTCGCTTACTTCGCCCGTTGACCGACTTACTGCCCCTTTTGCTTGGTTTGCCGGTCATATTCTTTCGGAGCGACCGTAACGTGTTTAAATCCTTGGCTATAGGCAGTCTGTTTGCCGGATTGTATATCGGGATTCAGTATGCATGTGTCTATTTTGGGACGCAATTCGAGATGCCTGTTTTGGCGGCCTGGGCACCTTTATTTCTCTTTTTACCCATTTTAACAAACGTCTACGCAGACTTTATCTTCTCACAATAGGATATTCAAGATGGATATAATAGACAATATAGGAGAAATAGTAACAGAAAATTTACAAAAATGAAGAGTGAAACCTGACGTTTCTGGAGATAAAAAGTGGGGGGAGGTTCTTGAAAAGGGACTCAAAGTTTGGTATGCTGATAGGGATGGAACGTGAGCCGTGGCTGGACCAGGAAGGCATGTCGGCCAGAAACGGTGCCGGTTGCTTGTTGGCCCGGCGGGCAAGAGGAGACGAAGAAATTTGATTGGAGCCAGACGCAACAGCAGGAACCATTCTTATAACAAACGGAAGGGAGAACGAAATGGGTACACGGATGAAGCTGAATCCCGTGGAACTGAAACGGCAGGACTTGGTAAGAAGACTCCAGATGAGTACAGCGGAGATAGGTTTAACAGTACGAACGACGAACTGTTTGGACGAGCAGGGGATCTCAACGGTGGAAGATCTTCTTCGGTGTCGTCGGGCGGACTTGCTGGCGATCGCGAATTTTGGCGAGAAGACCTTGGAAGAGGTGTACGGAGCGCTTGAGCGACTGGGTTTTTTTCGTGCCGACCGTCGTCCGGAGGACTGGTCTGAGATCAAGTCAGAATTATCGGAGGAGAGTCTGTCGGACGCGACGCCTCCTTTTTTGGAAGAAGCGGAATAAGCCAGGAAAAGACAGGGAGTGAGATTCATGAAGAGAACATTGGAACGATCGCAGCCGTACGGCGTACTGGCCGTGCTAACAATTATGGCCCTGTTGTTGGGAGTCAATAATCTCCTGGCGGAGGATCAGGAATCGAAGGAACAGGAGGCGGAAGCCGTGTTGGTGGAAACGGAGTTGAATCGTGAGGGACGGGAACTGCTCACTTTTCTGGAGCAGTATGAGGAAGAATACCGCAAGATGTACTGTGACGTGAGTTACAGCTGGTGGGACGCCATGATAACAGGGGACGCGAAGGCTTTTGAGAAGAACGCGGCCATGTCACTTGCCATGAGTACGTATCATAGTGACGCGGAGAAATTTGCCAGGCTTACCGAGTTGCGAAAGCGGGCAACGGGTCTGACGAAACTCCAGGAGCGTGAGGCCTACGTTGCCTGGCGCGCCTTTGAGCAGAGTCAATTACCTCCTGACCTCATGGAGAAGATGATTCGCATGGGTTCTGAAATTGAGCAGATTTTTCAGACGCAGCGCGGTTCGCTTGATGGCAAGGAATACACCAATAATGAACTTCTGGAAATGCTGGAAGACGAAACGGATTCCGATCGCAGGTTCCGGATTTGGGATGCGCTTAAGCAGGTTGGCGAACTTGTCGCGCCTAAACTGATTGAGTTGGCCAAAGTACGCAACGAGGCAGCCCGGCAGTTGGGGTATAAAAATTATTGGGAGATGGAAGTTGCGTTTCAGGATTACGACCCCGAGGCCTTGACTGCCATTTTCGACGAACTGGAAGAATTAACAACGCCTGTCTTCACAAAGGTCAAAGCGGAAATGGACGCCGAACTCAAAGAGAAGTTCAAGGTGACCCGTATCATGCCCTGGCATTACGACAATCCGTTTTTTCAGCAGGCGCCCCCGTCGAAAGACGTTGATACAAATATTTTTTATGACCAGGGGACCGGTCAGGATATCGTTGACCGTTCCATTCAGTATTACGCCGATCTCGGTATTGATGTAACGCCCATTATTGAGAAGAGTGACCTGTTTGAGAAGCCGGGTAAGTCGCAGCATGGATTTTGCAATAATATGAATGGCGAAGGCGACGTTCGCATTTTGTGCAATATCAAGCCGACCGCCGAGTGGATGGACACGCAACTGCACGAGATGGGCCACGCGATATACGACTATCAGGTGGACCGCACACTCCCCTTTATTTTGCGTCAGCCGGCGCACATCTTTACGACAGAGGGAGTAGCCATGATGTTTGGTGCTCTTGCCAGGGATCCGGACTGGCTCGTGAAATATTGTGACGTTTCGCCGAAGAAGGCAAAAGAGATTGCTCCTGCCTTGGCGAAGCAGCGACTTCGGGAACAGTTAATTTTCTGCCGGTGGACGCTCGTCATGTTCCGTTTCGAACGTGCTTTGTATGAGAATCCGGAGGCGGACCTGAACACCTTGTGGTGGGATACCGTCGAGAAGATTCAACTCATGCCGCGGCCGGAAGATCGGCATTTGGCCGATTGGGCATCGAAACCGCATTTCGTTATAGCACCTGTTTATTATCACAACTACATGTTGGGCGAACTCTTTGGCGCCCAACTTCGCGCAACGCTGCGTGACCAGGCAGGCACGGAGCAGGAGTTCGGCCGTTTGCTTCGTGAAAAGGTCTTTTTCCCAGGCGACTCTCTTCCCTGGCAGGAGTTTGTACGAGAGGCGACCGGAAAAGAATTTTCCGCGGAAGCATTTGCGGAAGAACTCAAATAACCGAAAGAGAAAGGCAGAAGATCAATGAGAGAACAAGCGTCAGCGATACGACCACAAGACCGGGTTTTTCTCGGGCACCCGATTGGCTTATGGGTTTTGTTCACAACGGAGATGTGGGAACGATTTTGCTATTACGGCATGCGTGCGTTTTTGGTTATGTACCTGTTCTTCTCGGTGAGCAGTTCGAATCCAGGCTTTGGCTGGTCGGAGAAAGAAGCGTACGAATTGTATGGCTGGTTTACGGGGCTGGTCTATCTTCTGCCTCTTTTTGGTGGCTATCTTGCTGACCGGTTTATCGGGCAACACAGGAGCGTGCTGTATGGCGGTATTCTGATCGCTCTTGGTGAATTTGCCTTGTTTTTAACGGAGTTTTTCCGGACGCAAGGCGCTACGAGTGTAACGCTGTCGAGTTCGCCTGGCGCCTGGCTCATGTTTATGGGTGGGCTTACCCTGATTACGATTGGCACGGGATTTTTTAAGCCGTGTATTTCAGTTATGGTTGGGCAATTGTACAGCAAGAAGGACAAACGTCGCGACGTGGCCTTTACGATTTTTTATATGGGGATCAACGTAGGTGCCTTTTTTGCCCCGCTGGTGGCCGGAACGATCGCGGAGAAAATCGGCTGGCACTGGGGATTTCTCACCGCGGCCATTGGCATGGTCTTCGGACTGATCACGTACTCACTGTTCCGTCCGAAATATCTTGGGCATATTGGCATGCGTCTTACGGCACAGGAAGCGGAGTCCGAACTGACCGAAGAGGAGAAAATCGAGAAAGCGAATATGGACTTTGAGCGAACGCGAGCGTTGAATCGACGTGACATTGACCGTATCGGAGTCATTTTGGTTCTTTCGCTTTTTTGTGTTGCCTTTTGGTCCGTGTTTGAACAGGCGGGGTCTTCCTTGAGTACCTTTGCGAAAAAGGAGACGAATCGCACGGTGCCTCATGTTCTGGTCTCGAGTAAAGGTTCTGTATTTCTGGCCAACGAAGACGAAACGGACGCTCTTTTAAGTTTGGCGGCCACGCGACGCAATTTGGCGGCGGCGACCAAGGCGTTTGACGAACTGACCGAGGCGACGCGCGCGACGGAATCGACGAATACCCGCTACGCGCCGCGTCCTGGCCTGGTCGATACGGCTATTGCATATGACCAGGCGTCGCGCCGGGTTGAGGAAACGTTTGCCTTGGCGGAGTGGTCGTCGCGCAAGGCAGCCGAATCACGTAAGAAGGCCGGGTTAAGCCCAAAAGATATTGTTATCCCATCACGCGATACCTTGTTGGCCGAGGGGACGCGCGAGCTTGACGAACTTGATGCCCGGGCCGAGAAGGAGATACAGGACCGCTATAGTAACTTGTTCGATACGAGTCACCTGACCAGTGACGAGGCCAAGGCAGAATTGCAAGCGCAGCGGGACGCCTTTAAGCGAGGTCTTATCAGCGATTTTGAACGTGTTGCACGCTCAGAATTCGATAAGGAACGAAAGGCGTCGGCCGACCCTGCTGATTCCGTCTACTCATTTCCGGCCTCTTGGTATCAATCAGTCAATCCGTTGCTGATTGTATTTTTGGCTCCTTTGTTTGCCGGACTTTGGAGTTTTCTGGGTAAAAGAAATCTGGAACCTTCGACACCGGTTAAGTTTGGCATTGGGTTGATTTTGCTTTCTATTGCGTTTATGTTTATGGTAGCCGGAGGTGCCCAGGCGGAGCGTACCGGAGGGAATGCCGCGGCGTACTGGCTCCTGTTTACCTATTTGTTCTGCACTTTGGGTGAGCTTTGTCTTTCCCCGGTTGGTCTGTCGATGGTTTCACGGCTGGCTCCCGTACGTTACGTATCCCTTCTTATGGGCGCCTGGTTCCTGTCGAGTTCCGTGGCCTGTTATTTGTCCGGGAAACTGGTGGCGCTGTTCGGAGCCGGCGGCAGTGACGGTGGAGGACGAATTTATTTCTGTTTCGGACCGGAATGCGGTTTGGCGGACTATTTTCTCCTAATGGCCCTTATGCCTATGTTGGCGGGGGTCATTGTGTTTGCCATTTCGCCGATTTTAAGGCGTTTAATGCATGAAGAGTCCTGAAAACAAGGTGTAAAGACGAATAGGGAGAAGCGTTATGAAAGAAGAGGAAACGAGTGTATTTTGTCATTTTCCGCAGGTCAAGCCGAGCCGGACGAAGATTGTCGCAACGGTAGGCCCGGCGTCGGACAGTCCTGACATGTTGCGTTCTCTGGTTAAGGCGGGAGTTGATGTCTTTCGACTGAACTTCGCGCACGACGGACCGGAAGGGTGTCAGGGTCGTCTGGATGCGATACGCCAAACGAGCGAGGAACTGCGACAGCCGATTGCTGTCCTGGCTGACCTTGCGGGACCGAAGATGCGACTCGGCGTACTCCCGGAAAAGGAACGTTTCCTGCATACGGGTGACGTTATCCGCTTCGTTCCGGGCGAGAAGACAGACCTGCCCGACGCGCTGACGACAACGTATGCGCCGCTCATTGAGGATCTGAGGCCGGGCGACCGCGTTCTGCTCGCCGATGGCACCGTCGCGCTGGAAGTGACCCGGGTCGACGCGGAAGGTGCCTGGTGCAACGTTGTTCAGGGCGGACGAATTCGGTCGCGTCAGGGAGTCAACTTGCCAGGCGTTCGCTTAAGTGTGGCGACGCTTCAGCCAAACGATAGAACCAATGCCATTTGGGCAACAGAAGTCGGACTTGACTTTCTCGGCTTGAGTTTCGTACGCACCGTGGAGGATATACGCGAACTGCGAGCCCTTTTGGCACACACTGCGGAGATGAAAGTCGGAGCCGATGTCTGGTCGCGTCTTTCCGAAGGAGAACGTCGAACTCACTATCCGGGTATTATTGCAAAAATTGAAAAGCCTGAAACGCTCGACTGTCTCGCCGAAATTATTGAGGAATCGGACGGCGTTATGGTGGCGCGGGGCGACTTGGGCGTTGAGGTCGACATAGCACGCATAGCCGTTGTGCAAAAAGAGATTATCGACGTTGCGCGACGCGCCAATAAACCAGTTATCGTCGCCACACAAATGCTCGAGAGCATGACAGAGGAACTGCTGCCGACCCGCGCCGAGGCGACCGATGTTGCCAATGCTATACTTGATGGCGCTGATGCCTGTATGCTTTCGGGCGAGACTGCGGTTGGCAAGCACCCGGTCGAGGCCGTTGAAATGATGAATCGGATTGCGCGTGAAACGGAGAAGATACTCCGTTTGCGAACACCGGTCAATCCGCAGCCGTACGAACAGGCAGCTGTAACGAATATGGCGCGTAAATCAGTTCCGGAAGACGTGCGCGTTTCACTTGCCGTTTGTGATGTGGCCGGTCAGCTGGCCGATACGATAGCGGCATCTTTAATTTTTGTGGCGACAAAAACGGGTCGCACCGCGCTGAATCTTTCAAAAATGCGAAATTTCGTCATGACCGTCGGTACGAGTACAAACGAGGCTGTCTTGCGCCGCCTGTGCTTGTATTGGGGGGTGATTCCGATTGGCGGGGTGCCGGAAGAGCCACGCGCCATGGTTGAAACGATTGTTCGACTGGGTAAAGATGCGAAATTCCTGAAAGCGAACGACCGCGTTGTACTCGTGACCGGAATTGGGGCGCCCAATGCCGTGCGAAATGCCCTTTATGTTCATACCATTGAACAGGATTCGTAAGTCATGACCATGATTCTTGCCCGGGACCTCTCTAAATTTTATCATCGATTCGCCGCGATACAAAATGTGTCATTTCAAATTGATCGCGGTGAAATCGTCTGCTTTCTCGGGCCTAACGGTGCGGGTAAGAGTACGACCATGAAAATTCTGACCGGGTTCCTGACCCCGACAACAGGCACAGCGCAAATAGCGGGTTTCGATATGAGCAGCGCGCGATACGAAGGGGCGCAGCGACTGGGATACCTTCCGGAAAATGGACCGCTCTATCCTGACATGACGCCGCGGGCCTTATTAACATTTTTTGGCGAAATGAGAAAAATGCACGCATTACAGCTTCGTCACGCGATAGACCGAGTCACCGAGCTTTGCGATTTGAGCAAAGTTCTTGGCAAGCCGATTGGGCAGCTGAGTCGCGGGTACCGGCAGCGGGTCGGTATGGCCCAAGCCATTTTACATGAGCCGGATGTTCTCATTCTGGACGAGCCGACCGCCGGCCTGGATCCGAACCAGATCCATCATGTGCGAGAGACCATTCGGCGGATCGGCCGTGAAAAGACCATACTTCTTTCGACGCACATACTACAGGAAGTGGAAGCGGTTGCCTCACGAGTTCTCTTCCTGAACGAAGGCCGCGTCGTCTTTGATGGTCCTCTTGCACAATTCGGCAGCTGTGCCGCGGATTTCGACCGGCATTTTCGTGAACTGACCACGGACGCTCTTCCCCCTGCCTCCAATAAGTCCATACACGGGTGATTAAGGAAACCAAATGCCCCTATTTAAAAGAAATTTTACAGCCTATTTTCTGAACCCGACAGGCTACGTTTTCATTTGTGTTTTTGTCCTGTTGTGTTCTATTGCCGCGTTTTTACCCGATGAATTTATCAGTTCCAATCTTGCGAATCTGGCGCAACTGAATCGCTGGTTCCCGCTGATTATGCTTGTTTTCATTCCGGCGGTAACAATGGGAATGTGGGCCGAGGAGCGTCGGTTCGGCACAGAGGAGCTGCTCACCACATTACCCGTCGCGCCATTGACCATCGTTTGCGGTAAGTATCTGGCCGCGGTTGGTATCTATTCCGTTGCCTTGTTGGTTTCTTTAATTTCGAATTATTTTATTTTGAATTTTCTCGGCAATCCGGACACAGGGCTTTTTTTGGCCACAGGGATCGGCTACTGGCTTATTGGACTTGCCATGATTGCTATTGGCATGACCATGTCGTTTATGACCTCACAACTTACGATTGCCTATATACTGGGCGGGCTGGCCAATATTCCGCTCGTAGCGCTCGTCTGGGCGGAGGACCTGCCCGTCCCGGCGCAGCTGTCGCGATTCTTAACCGCTTGCAGTCTTAACCATTTCTTTGAACCGTTTGGTCGCGGAATCCTGTCGCTATCGGGATTCGTTTATTTCCTGTCAATTGCCGGCGTTATGCTCTGGATTTGTACAATGATACTGTCCAGCCGCTACTGGCCGCAGTCGCGGCGTCGCGCTCGCACAGGGCACACCCTTTTTCAGACGTTCGCGCTCGTTCTTGCCGCTGCTGCCCTGACCGGGATGACACGCGCTCATGATATCCGTTTTGACCTGACAGAAGAGCAACTTGGTTCGCTTTCACCGGAGTCCATGACGCTCGTTCGAGACATAAAAAGTGAATTTCCCATTGTTATGGAAGCGTGGCTTTCGCCGGAAGTACCGCAGCATTATGTGCAGACACGACTGGATATCATATCGGTTTTAAACGAAATCAGCAACAGGTCAGGAACAAAAGTCTTTACGGAGATTCATGAACTTCAGCCGAACACAGATGCTGCCTGGCGCCTTGAGCGGCAGTACGACATAAAGCCGCAGAAGGTCATTTTCGATTCGCGTGGGCGCATGCGGGAAGAGTCGATTTATTTGGCTGTTGTTTTCCGATGTGGTCCGAAGACGGTGGTACTGCCCTTCATCAATCGCGGCCTGTCGGTGGAATATGAGCTGGTCAGTGCGTTTCGAAACATGGGCGAGCGTGAGCGCAAAACGCTTGGTATTTTCAGAACCAGTGCCGCACTATTGGGTCGGGTCGACGAGCAGGGTCACGAAGTTCGCCGTCGCTGGCCAATTGTTGATGAACTGCGTAAAGATTATCATCTTGTTGACCTGGACCCGTCACAGCCGATCGAAGAGAACGCGTGCGATGTTCTGCTGGTTGTGCAGCCGTCGTCGCTCATTGCGTCGGAAATGGCAGTTCTCGCCGACGCAATTCGGCGCGGTATACCCACGGTAATTTTCGAAGACCCCTATCCCATCTTTGCCGAATTTATCGCCGGCGGGACGAATATTCCGCCGGGCATGATTCGCACGTCAGACGGAATACGTCCCAAGGCCGATCTGGGCGTTCTCTTTGCACTGCTGGGTATTTCCATGGACACGGGGCAAGTCCTTTGGAATAATTATAATCCCTATCCGAAGCTGGCCGGACTCTCGGAGGAATTTCTTTTTGTGGATGCTCGCCCCATGGTATTTGACAATAAAGACAAGCAGGACGAGTCGTCGTCAAAGCAGCCTTTTGATCCGAATACGCCTGCGGTTTCTCATCTGGAACATCTCCTTTTCCCGTTTGCCGGTTATCTCAATGCTGACCCTCGCGGCGAATCGCAAGTCACGCCTCTGATACGTTCCGAAGCATTAGGGACGGCCCTGGTCAAGGACATTGTCCCGTCCGGAATACGAAGTGCCTCGCGTACGCGGACCGACCGGAAAAACCTCTATACAATTGCCGCAAAAATCAGCGGACTTGTGCCTGAAGCGTTTCGCTCGCCGAAGCAGACGGGTCTTCCTCCCGCTATGAACGTTTGGTTTGTGGCTGACGTCGATACGTTAACGCCGGGTTTCTTCCGACTTCGCGAAATGGGTACCGACTTGCGCTCGGGCGTTATTTTTGATTTCGATAATGTTACCTTTGCCATGAATCTTATTGATGACGCGGCGGGTCAGCCGGAGCTTATTCCGATACGCTCACGCCGTCCTCGCCACCGTACGCTCACCCGTCTTGAAGAGGCAACGCGAGCCATACGCGAACGTACCGCAGGCGACCAGATTGCCTATACAAAAGAATTTGAAAATTACCGACGGCGTGAAGAAGACGCTCTTGCTCGCAAGGCAGGCGAACTCATGCAATCGCAGTCCGGAACCACAACGACTCTGTCGGAAGAAGATTCAAAAGAATTGCAAACGGCAATTGTCGCCATGCGTCAGCGTCTGACCAAGACGTTCGAAGAGCAGCAAATGCTTTACGACCGGAAAGTGGAGCAATCGCAGCGGGAAGTCGATCGCTATGTGCGGCATATACAAGGGCGCTATAAGTTGTATGTGGTTCTTCTGCCACCCATTTTCCCACTGATTATCGGTCTGTTCGTCTGGCGTCATCGACGTAAGGAACAGCGAAAAATTATGCGATAAAAAATTGTGTATCCAAGACAATGCAAGGAGAGCGTTATGTACGAAGAAAATTATTTTGAATCGGAGAGTCTTAGCCAGGATGCCGTTCACGGCTATATCTCGTTCTCCTCGCCGACTGTATCCTTACCGGATGAAAGTTCGTCGGAGCGCGAACTGATTGATTCCCCCTGGGTTCAGCGATTGCGTCAGATACATCAATTGCAAACGGCGTGGCTCGTTTATCCGACCGCCGAGCATTCGCGCTTTCAGCATGTTCTCGGCACGATGCACCTGGCCAGTCGTGTCTGGCATGAACTTCGTGACAGTTTCTACAAAGTTTTTCAAGATGACCCGGATTTACTCGAAGGCGAATCGCTCCCGTCCCCCGCGTTTATCGAGTCGCTGCTGCGCGTCGCCGGCCTGCTTCATGACGTGGGTCACGGGCCGTTCGGACATTTTTTCGACCGCCATTTTTTATCACAGTATAAGACGCCTGGCGGTCACATTTTAACGCATGAAACACTCGGTGGCGAGATTATTCGGCGCGAACTCGCTCCGCTCATTCGTGGTATCCGCCGCAATCCGAACGGAGTTTTTAACGCCGGTGAGCAGCTGGACCCTGACCTGGTTGCTTTCCTCATTATTCGTCCGCGGGAAAACGATACGCTCGCCGGCAGAACCCCCCCATTATGGCTGAACCTGTTGCGTGGGCTTTTTTCCGGACTTTATACAATAGATAATATGGACTTCGTACTGCGCGATTCCTATATGGCCGGGTTTGGTTCCGAGGCCTTCGATTTTCAGCGTCTGCTCCATTATTCCTTTTTCACGAAACATGGGCTTACTTTGCACCGCAAAGGGCTGGCCTCACTCATACATTTCCTCAATGCTCGCGAAGAATTGTTTCATTCCCTGTATTTCCACCGGAAAGTTCGCGCGGCCGACTTGGCTCTTTCCGACCTCTTTCAAAATTCAGCCGAGCTACTCTACCCGTGGGGCAGTCCCTGCGACTCTCTGGACCGCTATTTGCATTTTACTGAATGGTCACTCCTGACCGATGTAGACCACTGGCACGAATCCCAAGAGGAGAAGAAGCGGAGTTACGCCGTGCCTTGGCGGGCGTTTTTACAACGTAAATTTCCTTGGCACCTGCTCGCGGAAAAGTCGCTCGTCTTTCAGCCGGGCGACCGTACTTCCGGAACAATCTTTGCCAATGAGTCCCTCTTTGCGGCTGCGCTACGGGACCAACTACCGCCCGAAATCCACGATGCGCACCTCGCCTTTGACCTGGCTCGAACGTACCATCGTCCGGGCAGTACGGCCGGCTCCGCGCAACAGAACTTCCTCTACGACCCGTCGACCAATAAGATTTCACGTCTGGAGTCGGAAGACTCCTATCGGGCCATGCCGAAAAGCTCGTGCCTGTGCCGCGTTTACGGTACGGACCCGAATTTACAGCAGGCGATCGCGCGTGCGCTGGGAAAGCTGACCGAGCCGGATTCCAGTGACGACCTTACCAATATGTGACAGTGTGCACTTGTGTGGATTACGGATCCTCACGAAAGAAGGACGTGGCGTTTTCCGGCCTTATATCGGTCAGAGTTCCTTTATAGTGCCGCAGAGAGATGGGTTGCCACGGATGCTTTGCAATTTCCTGTTCGTTGAGTTCTATGCCAAGACCCGGCCGACTCGGAATGGTCATGCAGCCATTATGCAAGCGGACTTCCTCGTCGCACACCTCGCGGCGCCAGGGAACGTCGGTTGCCATGGTTTCAAGCAGATAAAAATTCGGGAGGGACGCGGCCAGCTGAAGTGTTGCCGCGTTGGCAACCGGACCACTCGGATTGTGCGGGCAAATCGGCACATGATACGTTTCGGCCAGTGCCGCAATGCGGCGCAGTTCTGACAGCCCGCCCGCGTGAGAGACATCAGGCTGAATATAATCCGCGGCTCCGGCCTCCAGAAGAGTTCGAAAGGCATTCATACCAAAAAGCCGTTCGCCAAACGCAACGGGCACATTTATCTCGCGACGCAGTCGGGCAAGCGATTCGATCGAATCGGGAATAATCGGTTCCTCAAACCAGAGCACGTCATATTCTTCCAGCCCCCGGGCAATATGCGCCGCGGTGGGCAGGTCGAAGCGACCATGCCCTTCAATCATAACGCCGGCCCGGTCGCCGACGGCACGGCTGACTTCACGAACGCACGCCATGGCCTGGGTATAGGCGTTCCGGTCGAGGGATCGCCAGGCCGATCCGAACGGGTCCCATTTGAGCGCATGAAAACCACGTTCAACCGCAGCGCTGGCCTTTTCGCCAAACTGCTCCGGAGTCCGGGCCGAGGCAAACCACGCATTGGCATAACAGGGAACTTCCTCTCGCACCTTACCGCCAAAGAGCTGCCAGACCGGAACCCCAAGTTCCTTGCCAAGAATATCCCAAAGCGCCATATCGACCGCCGACAGGGCACTCATCAGGACCGGCCCACCTCGCCAGTAGGCGTCGCGATACGCGTCTTGCCATATGGCTTCTATTTGTAACGGATTGCGACCGATTAGTTCTCGCTCCAGATCGCGGCATGCCCCCACGGTCGCCTCTTCTTTGTATTCTAACGTGGCTTCGCCGACTCCCCAGAGGCCGTCGACATCGGTCATAACTTTCACAAAAAGCCAGTTCGTGCGCCATGCGTGGCACAACAACGTTCGTATCGCTGTAATTTTCATTCTTCTTCTACAATTCTATCTCGTTTAAAGGTGAACAGGATCGCCAATACAATCAAAATGCCTCCCACCAGCCAGGAAAACGAAAAAAGTCGAAAACCATAAGCCAGCCCGTCTGCTTGCCCGTAGATCGTGCGAAACCGACCCATAAGCAGAGGCGAAACCGACCCAAACCAAAATGCAATCATGGTCATTAAAGCCACGGCCGTACTCCGATACCGCGGCTTTATGACGTCGAACAGGGACGCGTGTGTATTGGTTTCGTACAGCCCGCGAAGAAAGCCAAAAATCGCCATGGTCACCCAAACAAGAGTCAGCGACGATGCGTGACCCAACGCGAACAGTGCGGGAACGCCGAGCAACATGGCAACGGCCTGAATCATCAAGCGCCCGTTCGCACGACGCGTAACGAGAGAATCCGTGACCCGACCACCGATCAGAATGCCGACGAAGGCCGCTATGTGGTGGTAGAACATGGCACCACCGCCGGCGACCATTGTACTGACATGGAATTTGTCCTGAACGAACGTCGGTGCCCAGACCAGATAGGCGTTATTGACAAAGACAATGGCCGTAAAACCTGCCGTGACAAACCAAAAGGTAGGCGTCTTCACAATCGTCGCAACCGCGTGCCAGAGATTGACACGTCCGCCAGGCTCACGACGGCTCTCTGCAGAGTCTTTGCGAACCGTCGCACTGTCACGTGGCTCCTCCGGCATGGCACGAAGACGAAAGACAAAGATCAGACCCAAGAGTATTCCGGCTCCGCCGAAGATCATAAACGCTCCACGCCAGCCCAGCCACTCCGCAATCGACGCCGCCAGAAAACCCGACGACATAACACCTATGTAAAGCGCCGCCTGATGAACCGACATAGCCGTGGACCGCGTTTTGTGATGATACGCCGCCAGCATGGGATACGCACTCGGCGCGTAAAACGATTCACCGCCTGCGGTCGCTATACTGCGGAAAAAAATGAGTCCCAAAAGTCCTGTCGCCAGGCCAGTTAACGCCGTTGCCAGACTCCAGAACAGAATACAGACCGTTATGACCCATTTCTTACTGAAGCGGTCGCCCACATAGCCCGCAATCGGCATCATTAGCGCTAAGGTAGCGAACAGAATCGTGCCCGTAAGACCCATCTGCTCACTTGACAGACCAAGCGACTCACTGATCGGCACCAGCAGAATGCCAAATATGGCCCGATCCGCCTGATGAAAGAAAAAAGCCAGCGACAGCAGAAGTAATAGTTCCCATTTGTACCAGGCAGGAATTTCGCGGCCCTTTGCCTTTGGTTTGCCCTGTGCGCTCATGTCCCGCTCCTCTCTTTCCGCTTAACGGACTTCGCCCAAATAAAGTCGTACTGTTATGATACGTACTACCATTATACCGCTTCTCCCGAAAAATCAATCATCAAAAAAGGAAAGTCTTACTATCGATAATGTCAAGTTAACAGGGCCTTCCCTTTTTCGCTCAAACAGGTAAAATAGAGACAGTTTCGGGGTATCGGCAAAACAACTGGCACAATACCCTGTTGGCCCGTAAGAGGCACGGCAACGGCAAGAGGACTCTTGCCCTGACCGCTATGGAGCTGGAAACAGTGGGTCCCAACACAAAAATTTAACTGAACGAGGACGAAAATGGCAAAAAAAACGATTGCGGCGGTCGACGTCGCGGGAAAAAACGTATTAATTCGCGTTGATTTCAACGTTCCACTCGACGAAAACGGCAAGATAACCGATGACCGCCGAATTCAAATGGCACTGCCGACCATAAAATCCGTACTCGATCGAGGCGGACGCGTTATTCTTATGTCGCACCTCGGACGGCCAAAAGATGCACCGGACGCCAAGTATACCCTGAAACCGACCGCCGATCGACTGGCCGAACTCATTCCGAACAAGGTGACCTTTGCGACCGATACCGTTGGCGACGATGCCAAGGCGAAAGTGGCCGCTCTCCAGAATGGCGATGTTCTCGTTCTGGAAAATCTTCGATTCCAGCCGGGCGAGAAGAAGGGGGACGCCGCGTTCGCCGCAGAACTGGCCTCGTTCGCCGATGTTTATGTGAACGATGCTTTTGGGACCTGCCACCGAACCGACGCGTCCATGGTCGCCGTGCCCAACGCAATGGCCGGTAAACCCAAGGCTTGCGGCTTTCTGGTCGAAAAAGAAATCAAGTATCTCACCGACGCTATTGGCAATCCGCAGCGTCCGTTCGTTGCCATTCTTGGCGGGGCTAAAGTCTCCGATAAGATTATGGTGATTAAAAACCTGCTCGGTATTTGTGATAAAGTCCTCATCGGAGGCGCTATGGCCTATACATTTTCTCTGGCCCAGGGCGGTAAAGTGGGTAAGAGCCTGGTCGAGCCGGATAAAGTTGAACTGGCCAAGGAACTTCTCGCCACGGCGGGTGACAAGCTGGTTCTCCCGGTCGATACGCACGCTGGCGACGCCTTTAGTGCCGACTGCAATAAAGTTGTGGTCGAGGCCGGGCAGGTCCCTGACGACTATGAAGGACTCGATATCGGTCCGAAAACCGCCGAACTCTATGCCGACCTCGTTCGCAACGCCAAGACGGTCGTCTGGAATGGTCCGATGGGCGTTTTCGAAATGCCTCCGTTCGATGCCGGGACCAAAGCCGTTGCCCAGGCGATTGCCGAGAGCGACGCGATCAGTATTATTGGTGGTGGCGATAGTGCCGCGGCGATTGCCAAACTGGGCTTTGCCGACCGTGTTACCCACGTTAGTACCGGTGGTGGTGCCAGTCTGGCCATGCTCGAAGGTCAGAAATTCGCCGCCGTCGAACTGCTTGACGAAGCTTGATTGGTGTAACCATGTCACGTCCCGACCATCGTGTGTGTGATGAACTGCGACCTGTTCGTATCGACCGGAATTTTGTTTCCGCTGCCCCGGGAAGTGTCCGCATTTCCGCGGGGAATACATCGGTCCTCTGTACCGCGTCGTTCGTTGACTCGGTTCCGAACTGGATGAAGGAGCAGGAAGGCGGCTGGCTCACGGCCGAATATCGCATGTTACCGTGCAGTACGGTCCCGCGCTGCGAGCGCAAGGACCGGCCCGACGGTCGGGCAAGTGAAATTCAGCGGCTTATCGGTCGCTCGTTGCGCTCCGTGGTCGACCTGAAACGAATCGGACCACGCACGATCTATATCGATTGTGATGTACTTCAGGCCGACGGCGGTACTCGCACTCTTGCGATAACCGGTGCCTGGATAGCACTTTACGACGCTATAAAATCATTACAGGCGGTTCTGCCCCCGATGGAACTCCTGCTGCGCGACAGTGTGGCCGCCGTTAGTGTCGGTCTTATTGACGGCCAGGCACGGCTTGACCTTTGCTATCTGGAAGACGTGGCGGCGGACGTCGATATGAATCTTGTCATGACCGGCAGTGGACGTTTTATCGAAATTCAGGGGACAGGCGAACACGCGACTTTTTCCGGGGAACAGCTCGACCATATGCTCGCTCTCGGCCGCAAGGGAATTGAGCAGCTCACGGCCATGCAACCAAAACTCAAAGGTGTTTCATGACACGCTCGATATCCCCCAAGAACCCAGGGCAGCGTAATCGGGACGTTGACAAATCTCTTCGCGCTCGCGAGGAATCGTTCAACTCCTTCGGCGATAACTCGTTTGGCACAGAACGGTTCGACGCCTCAACACACGTCGACCAGCTCAACCGTACCGACTCACTGAGCACGGAAAAAGCCATTTTGGTCGGTGCTTATCTGCCTGACCAAGGGCGTGGCGAGCATCCGCTGGACGAACTTTCCGGCCTCGCGGAAGCGGCAGGCGTGCACGTGGTCGGGTCGCTCATTCAGCGTCGTCAGGTTCCCGACGTTGCGTTCTATATAGGGCGTGGGAAAGTCGATGAACTCGAAAGCCTTATCCAGCAGAACGATGCCGATGTCGTTATTTTCGATAACGACCTCGTGGCGAAACAAACGCGTAACCTGGAGCAGAAACTCAAGATAAAGGTAATCGACCGTACGGAGTTAATACTCGATATCTTTGCGTCTCGGGCACAGACGAACGAAGCCCGTCTGGCTGTCGAACTGGCACAACTGGAATATTCACTTCCCCGTCTGGCCAAGATGTGGACGCACCTGGAGCGACAGGCAGGCGGTGGGGTTGGACTGCGTGGCCCGGGCGAAAAGCAGTTGGAAGTCGACCGGCGAATTGCGCAAAAACGTATTGCGGACCTAAAGGCCCGTCTCGACCAGATCCATCAGCGGCGAACGCGAGAGGTCCAAGGCCGAAATTCGTCACGAACGGTCTGTCTGGTCGGATATACGAATGCCGGTAAGAGTACGCTGCTCAATCGCCTGACCAATGCGGACGTCTTCGCTGAAGACATGCTCTTTGCTACGCTTGATACGCGAACGCGGCGCTGGTCGCTCCCCGGCTGGGGACCGGTCCTGCTGAGCGATACCGTCGGTTTTATTCGCGACCTGCCGCATCATCTGGTCGCAAGCTTTCGCGCGACCTTGGCCGAGGCAACTTCTGCCGACCTGCTCATACACGTGGCCGACGCCGGTAATCCGGACGTGGAATCGCAAATTACCTCTGCGGCGAAAGTGCTCGACGGACTCGGACTGGCGGAACAGGAGACGCTCCTTGTACTCAATAAAACCGATACGGCGTCGCCCGATGTCCTGCTCCATCTTCAGGAGAAATTTCCGCTCGCCGTTCTGATTAGTGCGCAAAATGGCGATGGGTTAAGTCATTTGACCGCCGCCGTGAGTGACTCGCTCAGTGCAAATTTTCTGGAGGTCTACGCGACCATGTCCGTTGCGAACGGACGCGTAGCCGCTCTCCTGGCCTCGGAGGGGGAAGTGCTCTCCAAAGAATATCAGGGCGATACCATGATCATCCACGCCAAAGTACCCAAGCCGCTCCTCGGACGTCTGAAAAAAGAGCCTGATATTACTCTGTCGGGGAATTTTCCGGATGAAGAACCTGCGCCATGGCCTCAACGAGCAAGTTAATATTGGGCCCTGGTACTGTCGCGTAATGCTCCAGTAAGGGATAGACGTGACCCGACCGGACCGCGCGTACCTGCTCCCGAAAATTCTCCCAGTCGGCCAGAAGTTCCGGCTTGAGCTTCTCCTGCTCCTCCTGACTCATTTGAGAGATCGAATCATTGGTTGTCAGGTCGAAAATATAATCCGGGTCCAGATCAATAACCGATTCCAGCGACAGCCCCGAAACGGCAAAGGGACTTTCGCCCAAAACATTGCGTCCGCCTGCTATTTCGATAATCTCGTTAAAGAGCGGATTATTGCCTGCGGCATAGAAAGACGAGAAGGTGCGCGCGTGTAAAGGCCGGTCCAGAACCAGCAGGACAGACGGCTTCTCGCCCTGCGACGTTCGTGCCCGAACCTGCTGAAGATGCTCGTAAAGTGTTTCTGCTACTTGCTTTGCCCGTGCCTCCGCGTCTGGACCACAATGTCGCCCTATATTGACAATAGCGTTGATGATTCCCTGAAGCGAGCGTGTGTCCATGACAAGAGTCTCGATGCCTAGCGTATGAAGTCGGGCAGCCAGGTCGACGGCTCCGGAATCGAGAATGATTAAATCGGGATTCAGTCGTATCATTTCCTCGATATTCGGATTGTAAAGCCCGCCGACCTTGGGAAGCTGCCGAACTTCGTCAAGATAAGCACAGAACTGGGAGACGGCAATAAGACGCTTCTCCTCACCCAAGGCAATAACCGTTTCCGTTATCGCCGGAGCGGTGGAGATGATTCGCGATGCCTGTGGTTCCGTCTGCTCCGCCGGTCCTTCAGACGCCCCCGGCCGGCAGCCGGACAGCGCACCTGTCAGAATCAGCAAAAGCAAAAGCAAAACGACAGCACAAACGTCACGCGTCGGAACCATCCTATTCACGGTCAATTGGGACATGTGACAAACTCCATCTTGTTTATTTATCCTATTCTATTTATCGACCGTAATTTGCCTAAAAACAAGTTTATTTTGCCAGTAGTGGCAAGATTTGTGGTAATATTCACTAAATGGGAAAAATAGAGCGATTGTGAGCATTGAAGTCAGTGTGCGCTGGCGGGGGACAGTTCCCGAATGTTATTGCTGGTTCCCGACCTAGCGAGCAGGCGGGAACGGGGAACGGGCTGATAAGGGGGTATTCCTTCACGATTTTAACGCGTGATGTATAATACAGGGTAGAGTGATATTCATTTGACTGCCGGAGGTTAAGGTCAGGCGGTCGATTGGGCTGAAGAAAAGAGGAAAATTCCATGGAAAAAGTGCGTAAACAACTGGAGCAGGATCTGGCAGGGGCGACGAGTGCCGAAGCCGTGGAGCAGATTCGCGTAAACTATTTGGGCCGCAAAGGTTCCATAACGAACCTGGCGAAAGCGACGGACTTCAGTAAACTTACGGCGGACGAGAAAAAGAGCTTTGGCCAGAAGCTGAATGAACTCAAGAGCTTTGCGACCCAGGCGATTGCGGCAGCGGTTGAGAAATGCCAGGCGGCGGCCCCGAAACGAACGGCGTCGATCGACCTGACCGCACCGGGCCTGGCGCATCGGCTCGGTTCACTGCATCCGATAACCATGACGCAAATGGAATTAGAAGATATTTTTCAGGGAATGGGATTTTCTGTCCTTTACGGCCCGGAAATCGAATCCGAGTACTTCTGCTTTGAGGCACTCAATATTCCCGACGACCATCCGGCACGCGATATGCAAGATACGTTCTGGCTCAAGAACCACCTCGTCATGAGAACACATACCTCGGCCAATCAGGTGCGGACGCTGCAACGGTTCGGGGCACCGGTCAAGGCGATTTTTCCCGGTCGCTGCTTTCGCTATGAAGCGGTCGACCCGAGTCATGAGAATACGTTTTATCAATGTGAAGGCGTTGTGGTCGACCGGGGTATTTCCGTTGCCAACTTAATCGCGGTTATGAAGACGATTCTAAGCGAGGTTTTCCGTCGGGATGTAACCGTGCGTCTGCGACCGGGCTTCTTCCCGTTCGTTGAGCCGGGCTTTGAGCTTGATTTGCAATGTCTGCTCTGCGGCGGTAAGGGCTGCCCCACCTGTGGCGACGGCTGGATCGAACTCATACCGTGTGGTCTGATTCATCCGGAAGTACTGCGGCATGGCGGAATTGACCCGAAGGAATACAGCGGATTCGCGTTCGGAATCGGGCTGACGCGTCTGGCCATGATGAAATATGGAATACGCGATATAAGATTTCTTAATTCGGGCGACCTTCGATTCAACGAGCAATTTTCGCCTGTATTTTAAGATGGTGCAAGGCCATGCACTACGAAAATTTTCATGTCCTCTCGGCCCTGCTGCCGCGGCGCTTGCGGGAGCCGTTTGAGGTATTATATTCGTGGTGCCGGTATGCGGACGATTGTGCCGATGAATCGGCGTCTGTTGACGAAGCGGTCGACCGACTGACGCATTTGCGAGCGGAACTGGATACCGTCTTTGACCAGGCGGCCCGGCGTTCCAAATGCGATTCGGCGGCGGAAGGGGCTTCGTGCAAACTTTTGAATCTCATAGTTCAATATAACCTGCCGCGAGAACCGTTTGACGATCTGCTCGACGCTTTTTTTCAGGATCAGCGGGTCTGTCGCTATGAGACGATGTCGGAACTGCTGGACTACTGCCGCCGGAGTGCGAATCCGGTGGGCCGTCTCGTTCTCAAGCTGGTATGCCAAGGCGAGCTTAAAGCGGATCAGCTTGACGCGTCCGACGCGATTTGCACGGCACTTCAGCTTGCGAATTTTTGGCAGGACGTCAAGCGGGACCGGGATAAAGGGCGCGACTATATTCCGCGTGAGATGGCGCAAGGTCGAACGTTTAAGGAGACCCTGCAGGTTCTCGTTGGGCAAACGGAGCTGCTGTTTGAACGGGGAGACGTATTGCCTGAGACCCTCCCGCGTGATGTACGGCCGGTTATACGCCTTTTCATTCGCGGCGGGCGCACCGTTTTAAAAAAAATCAAACGCATGGGATATTGCACCGATTGCCGACGGCCTGTTGTCGGACGTTGGGATAAAATTCGTATTCTTGCCTGGACCTGGCTTGAGACCTGGTTTCGATAACAGGCATAAAGAAGTCATCGCGGTTCGCTATTGGGTATCGACGCGAACGCGACAGTCGGGCAGAGCACGTAGAAAAAGGTTGCCGTAACTTTTAGTATGAATTCGCGGGTCGAGGATAACGACAATGCCTTCGTCGGTATTACTGCGAATAAGGCGGCCGAACCCCTGTTTAAATTTCAGAATGGCTTGCGGAAGTTGGTATTCCCCGAACGGACTGCCGCCACGATTGGTTATCGCGTCGAGTCGCGCTTCGATCAGCGGCTGGTCAGGTACAAAAAAAGGCAATTTTGTTATAATGACGTTGCGTAGCGCGTGACCGGGGATATCGACGCCTTGCCAGAAGCTGTCGGTTCCGAAGAGGACGCTGCGCTCGGAACTTTTAAAGCCTTCGACCATTTTCGTGCGTGGCGTACCGTCCCCCTGCGAGAAGAACGGCATATCCTCCGCGGCGAGCCAGGGAAGCAGGAGCGACGACATTTTTTTCATAAGGGAATAGTTGGTGAACAGTACGAACGCGCCGCCATCGGTCTCTTTAATGTATCGTTTGAGCGCGTTCGACATGGCCAGGTCAAACGCATGATCGCTACTGCGTTCGTTCTGTTGTGGTATGTCCTTGAGCATGACGAGGGTCAGCTGACGGCGATAATCGAACGGACTGCCGAGCAGTTCACTTTCGACGTGGCTTAATCCGATTCGGGAGCGAAAGAACTGAAATGACTTTAGCAGTTGCGTGGCGGAAGCCGTACCGCGATTGTTCTGTTCATAGGACCCGGTAGACAACGTTGCGCTTGTCATAATAACCGAGGGGACTTGAGAGAAGAGGAGTTCACGGAGCAGTGGTCCGACGTCGACAGGCGCCGATTCCATGCGCACACGCGGTTCGCCTCGAAACTTACTGCGTTCGAGCCAGTAGACATATCCTTCGTCGTTCTGGTCGAGCCAGGCGACGAGATTCTGATTCAACGAGGAGAGTTTGCCACGCGCCGCGCCGAGTTCCAGTTGTAAATTACGGTCCGATTGCATGTCCTGCAATGTGGCCAGCGTGCTTCCGAGCGAGCGAAAAACCTCTGATAACCCATTTTTGACAATGTTCGATTCACGAACGCGGCCATTACTTCCAGGTCGGGCATCGAGCCAGTTCAGCAGGTCGTCAAAAAGCTCTTGCGCGCGAACGCGGCACTCTTGCACGCGGTCGTAGGCTTTATCAGCGGTTTCGCCCATGCATTCGTGCAGAATGCCCTTGCGACTGGTTTCACTGGAGAGCCGATTGAGAAAATAGTTCACTTGATATTGCGACAGGGACAGTCCTAAATGGTCGGCTGCCGCCTGTTCCATGGTGTGCGCCTCGTCGAAAATGAGGACATCGTATTTCGGCAGAATGGACCCACCGCCTGCCCGCAGTGCCAGATCGCTGAAGAGCAGGGCATGATTGACGATGAGCAGATTCGCGTGGCTTACACTGCGTCGTGCCTTGGCGTAGAAACATTTTGCATAATATTTGCATCCCCGACCGAGGCAGTTCCCCTGTTCGCAACAGACGAGATCCCAAACACTGGCCACAGGCTGCGGATTCAGTTCCGACAGGGACCCGTCTGCCGCAGTGGCGCTCCATTGGATAAGGCGGTCCAGTTCGGCCGTCTGCTCGCCTTCTATCAGGCTGGAATTCTTGCTATAGGACTGCCAGAGACGTCGCAGACAGAGGTAATTCGACCGCCCTTTAACCAGGACAGAAGTAAATTCAAACGGCAGAACGCTGGCGAGGAACGGAATATCCTTGTGGTAGAGCTGCTCCTGAAGACTAATAGTGTGCGTTGAAATCACGACGCGGCGAAAAGAGTCGTCGGAATTATCGTCGTCCTCGTCGAGAATTGGCCGTGTTTCGCCTTCGGTCGCAAATAAAATGGCAGGTACCAGATAGGCAAAACTTTTTCCGACGCCGGTTCCCGCCTCGACCGCCAGATGATGCTTGTCGCGTATGGCACGCTCAACGGCCACGGCCATCTTCAGCTGCTGGTCGCGGCACTCATAGTGAGGCAGACGCCGGGCAATGCAACCGTCCTGCCCCAGCACATCCAAGGCGTTGCGCGGCAGATCGGTCATTGAACGGTCTCTTGCTTTGTCCGCGGCAAGAGCTTGAACTTTTTCTGCCAGAGGGAGAGCTGGCTGTGTACCTGGTCCGGGGCGGTAGAGCCGTAGCTCTTCATGGCCGCAATAGCATTGGCGGCGCCCAGGAAGTCGTAAACGGATTCATCAATTTCGGGGCATGCCTCCTGGAGTTCGGATAGTGGCAGTTCAACCAAGGGCAGACGATGGTCCATCGCCGAGCGTACGAGTCGCCCAACTATGCCGTGCGCTGTACGTTGTGGAATATCTTTGCGAATGAGATATTCCATAAGGCTTGTCGCGTCGAGATAGCCTTCGTCGAGATGGGCGGCTATGGCTTCGCGGTCGAGTTCCGTCTTGGCAACGAGGCCGGCCGCTAAAGCGAGTGAGGCCGAAAGTGTATCGAAGGAGTCGAAGACACGCTGCTTGTCCTCCTGCAGGTCGCGATTGTATGCCAGGGGCAGGCCCTTAACGAGTACCATAAGCGATTGCAGATTGCCGACCATGCGGGCGGTCTTACCGCGTATGAGTTCGAGGACGTCCGGATTCACTTTTTGTGGCATAATGGACGAACCGGTGCAGTATCCCTGGGGCAATTTAAGAAAATGAAATTCCACCGTACTCCACCAGATCCACTCTTCTGCCCAGGTCGACAAGTGCAAGGCGCAGGCTGTCATAACGAAGGCGAATTCCAGCGCGAAGTCCCGGTCGCTTGATATGTCGAGACTATTGGCGGCCACGCCTTCGAATCCGAGATATTCGGCACTGCGGAACCGGTCAATAGGGAGACTCGTTCCAGCGCACGCGGCCGCGCCAAGACTCGACTGATTCACCCGCTTGCGACAGTCGGCAAGACGATCACGGTCGCGTTGAAATTTTTCACAATAGCAGAGCCAATAGTGGACGGCTAGAACAGGCTGTGCTCGCTGCGTATGTGTGTAGCCTGGGAGAATCACACCGAGGTCGCGCGGGGAACGCGTAACAAAAGCCTTTTGTACGTCGGCCAGCAGGAGATCAAGCTGATCAATAGCGTCACGAATCCAGAGCCGGAAATCGGTCGAAACCTGGTCGTTGCGACTGCGTCCGGTATGCAACTTGCGCCCGACGTCGCCCAGGCGGTCGATCAGTGCCTTTTCGATGTGCATGTGGATGTCTTCCAGAGCCGTGGTGTATTCGAAGTCGTTCTTTTCGATGCGACTCTTGATCTCCAGAAGTCCCGCTTCTATTTGGCGGAATTCCTCGTCATTGAGCAAGCCGACGTCGCGTAGCATGCGGGCATGGCCAATAGAGCCACGAATGTCCTGGTCATACAGGCGTTGGTCAAAGCTGATACTCTCGGTAAAAAGTTCCACCTGCTTGTCGGTTGCTTCTGTAAAGACACCGCTCCAGGCCTTTTCCGTCTTCCGTTGTTCGGACATGGAATTCCCAATCTGTTTTTTTACACCGGGGTCGACACATTTCCGTCAGGTGTCAGGAAAGTCAGACACGACCGGTGTTATCGGGTTAAGGAAAGAAACACAACAAGGACGAGAACGAAAAGGTTGTATTTTCGCTCCCGCCCCGGACCACACGTCACTTTTGCATCATCATATTGTTGTCGTCGGACTCGGAAAGCTTACCCTCAAGTTTATCCTTGAGCGTTTTCATCTTTTCCAGGGATGCCATGATATTGGGAACGGCGTAGGTGCGGACGATTCCGTCTTCGCAAGCGGCAACGAGTCCGGACGGGCTAAGAGCCAGGTCGAAGACGGCTTTCCCCACTTCAAAACGTACGAGTTCGACCCCTTTGGCCTTACTGCCAGGTCGTTCCCCTTCGGGAATGACGTCTTCTTCTTCCTCTTCTCCGGTACTACTGTCGGAGCGATTCGAATTCCGATTCATGCCAGGCATGGCGGATTGGTCATCGGGTCCAAAGGCATTGCGTTGATTCCCGGCGGCGCGGTCTTTGGCTTCGAAATCAGGGAGCCAGATCCGAATGGTGCCGTCGTCGCTGGCGGTGGCGATAACGCCGGAGACCTGCGTTTGCCCTCTACCCTCCATGCCGTTCGGGCCTGAGCTTTGAGCTCGCGATGGCGTACTGCCGGCCTCTTGGGTATTGGGAGCGGCCACGTTGAGAAAAATGGCGCGGCGAACGGCTCCTGTGTGGCCGATAAAGCGGCAGAGTTCCTTACCGGAATTGGTGTCCCAAAGCCGCGCGGTCTTATCGGCACTGGCGGTGAGCACATAGCTGGAGTCCGGAGAAAAGACGGCGGAATAGACTCGGTCGGTGTGCCCGGCCAGCGGTTTGATTTCACGCAACTGCTCCACATTCCAGACTCGGGCAACCCCGTCCGCGCCAGCGGTTACGAGTCCGCCGGAGTCCATGGAGAAATTCACATCGTAAATGGCACCCGCATGCCCCGACAGAGTTCCCAGTTTTTTTACGGTTAAAGCGTCCCAAAACATAACCGTACCATCATCAGCGGACCCGGCAACCCAAAGCCCGTTCGGAGAAAGACTCACCGACCAGACGCGATCGCGGAGACCAAGATAACTCTTCGTATTCTTACCGCTCTTAACATTCCACAATCGAATGGAACTGTCGTAACTGGCGGTAAGTGCATAGAGTTGGTCGTAGGAAAGGAAGACGTCGGTTACTCCTTGACGGTGGTTGTAGTCGTCGCGGAAAACGCGTATCGTCTTCTTGTCGGACAGTTTCCAGAGATGGGCCGACTTATCTGCGCTCCCGGAAAGGACCATACTGCCATCGAACGAGACGGAAAGAGAGGTTACAGCGTCAAAATGTTTATCGTAGGTGCCCGAAGACCAGGTAATCTTCTGAACCGGCGGTTTTGCCGTGCCGAGCAAGAGTTCCATCTCCTGGTTAGGATTGATTAACGGGCCTAATCCAAAAAAGGAAGGGGCTTCCGTTTCCTCGCCTTCCGGGACTTGTTTTTTCTCTTTTTCCGCATCTTGCATGCTCTTTTTATAGATTGCCAAGAGGGACGGAACGCGTTCGACTTTCAGCTCTTCCTTCGCGGGAAGCTCCGTGGACGCTGTGGCTTCGGCATTAGCTGGTGCCGCTGGTGCGTCCATGGCGTTCTCTTCCTGCCCCGGCACATTCCGGTTCGACAGCAGGGTTACGCCCGTCAAAACAAAGAACGCTACAATTATAGTAAGACGTCTGTTCCCTATTGCTCTGGTTCTCATCCTCGTTCTCCTCTACTGCTGTTCCTGGTCGCAATGCCTACCCGCACGGCTTATAGTGCCGAACTTTTCACAATTTTACCCGGTGCCTGCGACCGAACGCCGCCCGACAAGGAAGCTGCGGCCCCTAACGCGGACCGCTCCCGGATAATATCTCCTATCTCCATTTTAATCGCTCACTCCCCCGGCGTCAAGATTCTTCGTTCGTTTCGCGCCAAAAAAAGATATCCAACTTACCCTTTTTTCATATTCTTTTCCCTATAATCCCTTTTTTCTTCTGAAATTTGCCCCCTCTGACCCTCCCTCCTGCCTTTTCGAGCCACACTCGCTCCAGCGGGAGTGCGACAGAAACGAAAAGAACAACCGGACCTTGTCAGAAATTTTTTTCAAAAAAAAGGGGGGCACCCCCCGAAAGAGGGGTTTTCGAAACGCCCGTTTCTGGCATGATTATCTTTAATAGTCGGAGGATCCCACAATGGGGTTACTTCCGTTGGGTATTTGGTTTGCCGCCACGCCGTCCGAGGCGGCCGCATTGAACAGGAACAGAAGATCCATGGGAATACTTGCCATCCAATACAAATCCATACCGGATTCACCCATATTAATCGCGTGTAATCGGGAAGAGAATCTTGCCCGCGCCTTCCAGCCGCCGCGTATTCAGTCGGGGCGTCCTCGCGTCGTCTGTGGAATCGACCGCAAGGCAGGCGGAACCTGGGGCGGCGTCAATCAACATGGAATGTTTGCCGCGGTCGTGAATTGTCCCAAGCGAACGATACCGTATGACCCGCGCAGTCGGGGTCTGCTCTGTAAAGAGCTCCTTTCCTGCCGCACAGCGGAAGAGGCCATCGAACGGGCCGTTCGGGAATTGGAAACGGGTTGCTACGCGGGCGGCAATTTTATTTGTGTCGACCGCACCAGTGGCGGGGTGGTTTATGGCGGGAACGAAGTTGACGTTGAATATTTCAAGCCGGGCTTGCACATTATATCGGCCAATCGCATGGACGACCACGACGATCCGCGTCAGGAATTTGTGCGTCGCCTGTTAACACTGCATCGTCTGGACAGCGCGGTTGCCTTTTTGGCCGTGGCCAGTCAAACGTTTTCCCGCAAGCCCGACATAAGTGGTAAGCGGGGCGTTATTATCAATGAGCCGGAATTTGGCACGGTTTGTTCCATGCTCGTCTCACTCACGGAACGTACGCAAAAATCCATTTTACAGTTCGCCAATGGTGCCCCGAACATTAAGCCATACGAAGACGTCTCGGCACTCTTGCGACAAGTACTTTCGACGGACCGGTCGAGCCAGAAGAAAGCGCAACCGAAACCGGAAAACCCATCATGATTAACCAGACGGTTGGCAAATCGCGCAGTGCGAGCAAGTTAACGAGTCGGCCGGAAGAAATGGACTATTTGAGCCGTCGGGACCGGGCACTCGGAGACGCCATAAAACGCATAGGGCCCGTTTCGGTCGATTTGAATCCGGACCTGTTCTCCGCTCTTTTGGAGTCCATCGTTTGGCAGCAGTTGTCCGGTAAGGCGGCGTCGACGATCTATCAGCGCCTTCTCGATCGGGTGGGAACGCCGGACGCCCGGCATCTGTACGATACGGGGCCTGACGCCCTTCGTGCCTGTGGCCTGTCAACGCGCAAGGCGGCCTCCATATACGAGATTTCGCGCCGCGTCCTGGCCCACGAATTCGATTTCCAGGCCGTGACCAGCTTGCCGGACGATGAGGTCGTTCGGCATCTGACGCAGCTGCCTGGCGTCGGTGTCTGGACTGCGGAAATGTTGCTCATCTTCTCTCTCGCTCGTCCGAATATCTTTAGCTGGGGCGACTTGGGTATCCGCAACGGGGTGATGAAATTGCATCGCCGTACCAGCCTTACGCGGGAGCAGTTCGACCGCTACGCCCGAAAGTATGCGCCTTATGGCACCATCGCTTCTTTGTACATGTGGCAGATTGCCAATTAGCGTAAGCAAGAGGCGGCCGCCTTACGACCGTCGCGTTTCCTGCAGCCAGAGGTTAAGAGCATCGGTCCACAGGGGGAGTGGAGGAAACGCTCCTGAGCGGTGATACTTATCGCAGTTGAGCGTTGTGCTGTGCGAGTGCGGGGCAGGGTGCCCATACTCTTTGAGCGTTATGGGGGTAATTGTGTGTTCTGAATATTTCTTGTCACTGTTAAGTAGAAAAGTCGCGATATCGAGCAGGGTCGGAGTCCCGCGTCCGGCCACGTGCCAGATTCCCGAGCCGTCCGCATGGACCAGGGATGCGAGAGCGAGCACGAGATCGCGAGTGCGAGTCAGAGAGGTTTCAACGTCGGCCAGAACGGAGAAAGAGCGAGTGCGTCGCGCGACGCGGAGTACGGATTCCACGACGTTCCCGGCGCCTGTTGGGCGTAAGTCGTCGAAGAGCAGTCCGGTTCGGACAACGAGCGCATTGGGCGAATCCAGGGCGATTCGCTCCTGCTCCCGTTTCGTGCGACCGAAGATGGAGTTAGGCTCCGGTTCGTCTTCTTCCCGGGGCGGTTCAAGACCCGGAGACTCACGATGAAAGACTTCGGCACAACTGATTTGTACAAGTTTGGCGTGAATTTTACGAGCGGCGTCGCACAGCGCGGTCGTACCGACGAGGTGTATGGTGCGTGCCGAATTGGGGTGTGTCTGGAGCCAGTTTATGTCGTTAATACCAGCCGCATTGATAATAACGTCGGGCCTGTGGAGTTCGATTTGGTCCATTGTGGTTAGACGATTACCCAAGTCGAGGTCAGGTAAATCGAGTGCGGTAATCGTATCGTCCGGGCGGAATTGACGCCAGGAGGCGACCATCGCGTGGCCAAGCATCCCGTGAGCGCCGAGAACCAGAATGTGCATTGTAGTAACCGCCTTTCTACTCGTGGCGTAAGGCTTCGATGGGGTCCATCTTCGCCGCCCGTATGGCCGGGTAAAGCCCGAAGACAACGCCGATAACGACGGAAATGAAAAAGGCAAGCGGAATCGACCAAAAGACGATAATGGGCTGAATCTCCTGCACAATGGCCGGCAAACTGTTGATCAGGTCCGGATTGACCGTACGAATGAGGTGCATGGTAAAGAGGGTAACCGGCTTACAAGTCAGTCCGACCAGGACGCCGAGGCCGCCGCCGACAACGGACAGGACAATGGTCTCAATGAGGAACTGACGCACAATATCGCCCTGCTTCGCACCGAGTGCGCGTCGAATACCGATTTCTCGCGTTCGCTCTGTTACCGTTGCCAGCATGATATTCATAATTCCTATTCCGCCGACGATAAGGGAAATGCCGGCAATCATACCCATAAAGAGATTGAACATCATACGGGTCGTCTTGGCCTGTTCCAGGAGTTCAAGCGGAATGGTTACGCCGTAGTCTTCGTATTTATGGTGCTCTTCCAGCATGAGTTTGATCAGTTCGGACGTCTCCATAACATCGTCGGTTGAACGCACTTTTAAGGTGATTTGAGAGAGTTGAACCGTTTCCCCTTCAAAGGAGCCACTACGCCGAATGACCACCGTATCGCCGACCCTTGCCCGCAGTGTATTGATTGGAATATAGACGTCGTAGGAGTAATCTTGCGCGGCGAACGAACCGCCAA
This sequence comes from Planctomycetia bacterium, assembly GCA_030539295.1. GTDB lineage: Bacteria > Planctomycetota > Planctomycetia > Pirellulales > Thermoguttaceae > JAUNBG01. Next base: position 34,486 of record JAUNSJ010000004.1, read on the forward strand.
TTCCGGCACTGGGCGCCCGTTTCGAGACAATACCGACGACCCGATATTGATAATTTTCGCCCAAGCGGACGAGTTGACCCAACGGCTCTTCGTAGGGAAAGAGTTCTTCAGCCACTTTCTCACCCAGAACGCAACTGTCTTTCGCTTCCGTATTATCGGCCTCGGTGAGAAAGCGGCCTTCGAACATGGTGAGTTTGGCAATATCGAGGTAATCCGGTGTGCAGCCCACGAGTCGGCCATCGACTTTATGCCGACCTTTCTGAAAGGTTTCACGTATCTCGCGGACCGGAATGGCGTTGACCACGGTTGGTATCGTTTCGGCCAGTCGCGCATAGTCGTCCCGGGTAAGACCGTATTCCGGAATCTGCATGCCAGGCCCTTTGGAGTTCTGATTGAGAACTTCGTTCGGCGGCTTAATCGACCGAACGATAATGTTGTCGGCGCCCAGACTTTCGATTTGCGCCTGCGCCTTGCGACTTATCCCTTCTCCTATGGCAAGAAGCCAAATTACACTGGCAACTCCAATAAAGATACCCAAGACGGTCAAAAGCGAGCGCAGCGGGTGAAGAAACAGGCTCTTGACGCCCAATTGCAAGGTTTGTATGGCATACAGCATAATAACAACTTCCGCAAAATATTTATCTCTTGAGTCGGCGGTCCGATTCAACCAGGCCATCACGTAAACGAACGATCCGATTACTTCGCTGGCCCACTTCATCTTCATGAGTTACGAGAATAATCGTTCGTCCCTGACTGTGAAGCGTGTCAAGCAAATTGAGGATTTCCGCCGTGGTTACGGAGTCCAGATTCCCGGTCGGCTCATCGGCCAGAATGAAGTAGGGGTCGTTGACCAGAGAGCGGGCAATGGCTACTCGCTGCTGCTGCCCTCCGGATAATTGTGTGGGCCGATGGTCCAGACGATTCCCGAGACCGACCATCTTGGCCAGTTCGATACAGCGTGAGCGAGACTTCGAGCCTACGTTCTTCTGATAGAATAAAGGGACCTCGATATTCTCTATAACCGTTAACTGCGGAATGAGATTGTAGGACTGAAAGACGAAGCCGATGCGTCCTGCGCGGATTTCCGAGAGATGCCAGTCGTCCATTTGGGTCACATCGTCGTCGCCCAGGAAGATGTGGCCGTGCGTGGGCCGATCAAGGCAGCCGAGCAGGTTCAGCAAGGTACTCTTACCCGAGCCGGATGCGCCCATTATGGCAACGTAATCGCCATCGGGAATCGCTAAGTCAACGCCGCGTAACGCGCGAACCGTCTCCCCTTTTAACGCGTACTCGCGTGTTACCCCGTCCAGGCGAGCCGCCCAACGGGTCGTTTGTCCGTCGCCGTTAGCGTGGGGGCCGTGGGGGCGCGTTACCGCCGGCGGGCCTTGTGTTGGCTCCATTACTTAAGCCTCCCTTCATTCGTTTTTGCATAAGGGAAATCCCCTTGGTAAATTCATCTCGGGACAGGGTTCCGTCCTCGTCGGAATCCAGACGGGTTAGAAGTCGCGAAACGAGTTCCGACTCCTGGTCCGGAATCTCGCTCATTTCCAGCGTACCGTTCTGGTCAACGTCGAGTCGCTTGAATAACTGGTCCGGACTTGCTGTGACGAAATCCTGCGGAGTCAGTTCCCGGTTCGGGTCCAGTTCTACTTCCTCTTGGTCTGCGGCCTTCTCTTCCAGCAGCGCGGCCGACTTCTGCCATAAATTGCGACAGGTACAGAAGCCGATTACGAGGTCAGTATGACTCAAGGTGCCATCGCCGTTACGGTCCCATTCGTCATAGAACCCGAGTAAGGGCGAGGCAACGGTTTCGACCTCTCCACGCGTTATGACCTTATCGCGATTCGGGTCCAGGTCGCGGCAAAACTCCATAGCGGTGCGCGGGAAGTATTCGGTTAGAGCTTGAATACGGCGCAGTTGTTCTTTCTGTTTCTCCAGCTCCTGTAATTGTTCCGATTGGGCAACTTCGGTAGCCGAGGATGAGCTGTTTCCTTTCTCGTCTTTGTGTTCACGCGGCATCTGGTCGGGCGTCATACCTTCGGGCAGCGGGCCCTTGGGCATCTGGCCGGGCGTCATACCTTCTGGCATTGGCCCCTTGGGCATCTGGCCGGGCGTCATACCCTCCGGCAGCGGACCCTTCGGCATTTGACCGGGCGTCATACCCTCCGACGCGGTGGCCCCTTCGGGTGCTTGCTCACTGCTGGCGTCGTCGGCAAGATCGTTCTTTTCTTTTTCTTGAGCGAACAGGGACGGGACAGTGGCGTCCGGGAAGGTAACCTTGCTCTTGTAAAGACGCGCCCCACTAACGACGGACTCGCCGTCTTCCAGTCCTTTACGGATAATGACCTGTTTGTCGTTCGAGGCGCCCAAGAGCACTTCCTTACAGCTCCAGGCTCCATTGGCCGTTTTCAAGACGAATGTCTTGCCGCCTGATTCGACAATACAATGAATCGGAAGGAGCATGACGTTGTCCTCCTCCTGGGCGAGAATACGGACTTCCGCGGTCAGCCCGCTCCTAATGTCGAGGGAAGAATCGTCTATCTTGATGATCGTTATGTAGTCTTTTGCCGACGACATGAAGACCATCTCGGGATACTGATTGACCTTAATAACAGTGCCGCTGAACTCACGGGAGCTGATGGCGTCGAACTTGATTTTCGCTTTCATACCGACCTGAACGGAGGATATATTGGCTTCGTTGATCATGGCCTTAACCTGCATTTGGTTGGGGTCAGGCAAGCGAATAAGAACTTGACGCTCGCGGACGGTGGCCCCTTCTTTGATGACGTCGGATTCACTCATCCAGCGGCGGTTATCCTGATTCGCGTAGACGACCTGTCCGTCCTGCGGCGCCTTGATCGTGCAGTTCTCGAACTGCGTACGGTAGTATTCCAGTCGGTTCTTGTCCAGAAGATTCGTATACGTATTAGATGCCACGTTGGCCCGGGCGGTTTCTATAGCGGACATGAGTTCCGTTATCTTCTTTTCACTGGAGTACTTCAGAAGTACCTTCTGTTCAAGAAGGGATAACTTGACCGTATTGACCTGCTTCTGTTCATCCACGCGGTCGACTTCCAGCTGTGCCGGCGTTGTGTACCCCAGCTGAACCAGGCGCTCGGAAAATCGCACACTGTCCGCCTTTTGCTTTTGCGTTTCCTTGGCCGTAAAAATGGAGTTTTCCGTCGTCGTCCAGCTCTGTTCGAACGTGCCTTCTACATATTCTTCCAGCGAAAGCTCTGCGGTCCGAAGGGTCGCCTGGGAGGACGCCACGTTCGCCGATGAGGTATTAAACGTGATCTGCTGCGAATTCAGCTTGTCTTCTATACTGGACGAGTCGAGCAGAACGAGATCGTCTCCCTCCTTAACTGTTTCCCCTTCGGGGATTATCCAAATTACCGTAGCAGAGCCTTCGACTTGACTGGCGATGTCGACGTTCTCGGTGCTTTCGGCACTCCCTTTCCCGTTGATTTCGTGGCGGAACGTCCCGCGAGTTGCCTCTATTTGAATGAGAGACGACTGCTTCGAGGTGCCCCCGCCAAGGAAATGCCAGAGTCCCAAGGCCAGTCCGGCCAGCAGCAAGAGAGCAACAAGGGAATAAATCAAGTTACGCGCCGCAAAGGCGGCACATCGGCTAAACTTTCGAAGCATCATGGTAACAATCTCGCATGGGGGATGGTCAACGGCGACAAACGGCGACGTTTGAAAACGAAGACGTTTAATCGTTTGTGTGTTTTTTTAAGTGCGGTTGGGACACACTCTCATTATTCTATTATGTATATGTAACCCAAAAAATTACGGGTAGGGGCCGCCAAAAGGGGAATTTTTTTCAAAAAAAACCTTATCGCGTCCTCAAAATCCATCAAATTATCCTTATTTTAACTATTTTTTGTGTTTTGCGTAGTCCATATATTCAGTTTATTACAAAAAATCGTCGATTTCTTCTTTTGTTTTAATTTTAGAGTGTCGATATTACGAATAGGAGTTGTTGGAGTGCGCCCCAATTGCGTACATGGAGTTGTATTTTGCCCAAACCACCAATGGGGTGGGGAATTTAAACAAGTACCAATTATTGATAACTCAAACCGATAACTGGAGTATAAATGAAATTCTGTTTGTATTTTATTACCGCTCTGGTGTGCCTGACCATGTCAGTCATGCCGGCGAGGGCACAAGAGTCGTTTTCCGGCGCGAGGCAGAACGAGATTGCGCCGAAGCGGATATTCAGTTTTCCATTTAAAGACGTGGATAAATATCCGGTTATAACGGCGGTGACGCTCGCCCCGGACGGCAAGCAGATCTATTCCGGAGGCGACGATTGCCAGATAGCCATCTGGAATCAGGAGTCCGGGGAACTGGTCCGGAACTTCGTGGCGCATAGCGATTGGATACGAGCGATTGCTTTGTCGCCGGACGGGTCGCGAGCGGCCTCGGTGGACCAGCGGGGCGAGATCAAGATATGGGACACGAGCGATTTTTCCCTTGTCCGAACGGTCCAGGAGAAGGTCCCAGGGGCGAACGCGTTAGTCTATTCGCCCAGTGGCAAGGTTCTCGCCGTTTGCGGGCTGGAGGCGCAAGTGACGTTACTGGACACGAATAACGAGAAGGTTCTGGGTAAATGGCCAACGCCGGCAACAAGTGTGGAGACGGTCGTCTTTTCTCCGGACGGGACTCTGCTGGCCGCTGGGGGCCGGACGGGAAAAGTACGAGTGTGGGATACGATAACGGGCAAAGTGTTGTATGACCTGTCGGAACTGCGAGGCCGCGTGCGTGCCTTGGCCTTCTCGAATGACGGCAGCCAGCTTGCGGCGGGCGGGGATGACCGGGAGATTGCCCTGTGGGACACGAACAGTGGCCGTCGCGCTTTATCGATTACACTGAACGAAGGGAAAGTCTTTTCTCTTGTTTTTTGTGGGGACCTGCTGGCTTGGGGTGATTCGCTTAACACGATTCATTTCCAGGATTTACAACGAAACAAAGAAGTGGCGACGGCGACGGGGCACACAGGCACAATTGCCACCTTGATATACCATCCGGAAAATGACGAACTTGCAAGCGGAAGCTTTGATACCACGGTTCGATATTGGGACCTTGGACAAATCCGATAGAGGAGATTTATAGTGAAATCGACAAACATAGCGAGAATGGGTCGGACCAGCGATTCGAATTTGGATGCACTTCAAAAGACCAGGCGAGGGCTTCTTGGTCTTCGGAAGAAGGGGGTGACCGCGCCTGACCTGCATCGGCGACTACGGGTCGAGCTTCTTGAGAAGCGTGAGCTGCTTGCGGCCGACCCCATTTCGACCGGAGTTGTCTATGTCGAGCAAGGGGCATCCGCCGAAGCGGAGGGCGATAAGTTTACGATAGCCTGGGTTGGCGGCGAAACGGCAGGGGGCGAGCAGTTGACCACGCTTTCCGCTGTTACGATCAATCTGGACAAGAACGGTAATCACGAGCTGGATTCGGGCGAACTCTATTTCAACGATGAAGGCACGCCTGTCGCTGGCATTAAGTATTACGCGCCCTTTACAGTTATCGATTGCTCCGAGGGGATAAAATACGACGTTCGCATTTCGGACGACAAAATGTCGCTGGAGCTTTCGTTTGAGAATTTCAAGGCGGGCGATATTTTCTCCTTTACGATCGACGTCGACGAGTATCAAACGGAAGACGCGGAGCATTCGACGAGTCTGGCCGAAGGGAGCGAAATGGGAGGGTCAATTGCCCCGGAGAAATCCTATCTCGGTTCCTGGGTCTCCATGACATTTCTGTCGGAGCACTATCAGACGGTCGATTACAACGGCATGTTTGTCGACGACTACGACCATGAGTACACGCGTCCCGAGTCACTCACGGAAGCTTATGGGGACCGACTCCCGTACGACACGGATTTCGACGGGAACGGAATCTCTTCTGCGGGAACGTATGCCCAGCTTACGCTCACGCCGAAGCCGATTATTATTTCCGGCCACGTCTACGCCGATTTCGACGTCGATTGCAATCTGGACGAGACGGACGAACTCATTGCCGGGGTTGAGGTTACTCTTGTTTCCAAGTCCGGTGATACCTGGACAACGGAGACCGACGCGAACGGCTATTATGAGTTTGGGGTCGACGAACAGCTCATGCCAGGGGAATACGATATCTATTCCCAGACCAATGTGGCTGGTCCCGGCGGAACGACGTATTACGATTTTTGCGCCAAAGGAGGCGACTTCGCCGAGAAGGTTACGCCGATTCATATCAATGTCTCAGACGAAATTCAGGGCGGCGAGCGCTCCGACAATAACAATTTCAGCAAAGTCCTTCCAGGCTCCATATCCGGGTACGTCTTCGAAGACCTCAATGACAAGAATAACAAAGAAGCAGGCGAATCCGGACTGGACGAGATCACTGTCGACCTGTACAAACTGGTGGACGGGGAATACGTCCATGTCGCCACGACCAAGACGGACGCCAATGGCTTCTATGAGTTTGGTATTGCCGGTCAATACGGTTTTAACGATATTCGCCTCAACGTCAATGGCACGTACCTGGTTCGCGAAGGCGTGGTTCCCGTCGAGTACACCGATGGGAAGGACTATATAGGAACACTCGGAGGCGAGACCAATCAGGATGAATTCACTGATATTTATGTCGGGTTTAATGAGCATGGAGTCAATTATAATTTCGGCGAGTTGAAACTCGGCTCCATAGCGGGTAACGTGTTTGAGGACCGGAACGATAATGGAATTTTCGACGATGGGGAAGCGGGTATCGGATCGGTACTCATCGAACTGTACGTCGCTGATGGTTCCGGTAAGTACGTTTTGAAAGAAACGACCCGCACCAGTGCCGATGGGTCCTATCAGTTTGATAATCTCGATATTACCCTGGATTACGCCGTTAAGGAAGCGGAACAGCCGGACGGCTACAGCGACGGTAAAGACCATATCGGAACGCTCGGCGGTGCTTTGGAAAACGATTACATTTCTCAAATTACTGTGAATTGGGACGAACACGGAGAGCAGTACGACTTCGGGGAACTCAAGCGTGGCTCTTTGGCCGGCAACGTCTATGAGGACCTGAACGACAACGGTATTTTCGACCCGGACGAAAAAGGGATTGAGAAGGTCGTCGTTCAGCTTTATTATTGGGACGGTACCGATTACCAGTATCTGCGCTCGACGAAAACGGCAGGTGACGGAAGTTATCAGTTTGATAATCTTGATATCAATCTGGAGTATGCGATTCGCGAAATACAGCCGGAAGATTATCTGGACGGGAAAGATACGATTGGTTCGCTTGGTGGTAAGGTATCCGACGATTACTTCTCCGAAATTCTCGTGCTCTGGGACGAGCATGGTGTGGAGTACAACTTTGGTGAATTGCCGAAGCCGGATCCCGCGACGATAAGTGGCCACGTCTTCCTCGACGCGAACGACAATGGCGTCTTCGACGATGATGAAGTTGGCATTTCGAACGTTACGCTAACTCTGTGGGTAAAAGATATTCAGACCAGCGAGTATGTCTTGTGCCACCGTACAACGGTCAGTAACAAAGCCGGATACTACGAGTTTGCCGCTCTGACCCCCGGTGAAACGTACCGCGTCACAGAGACGCAACCGACGGAATATCGCGACGGTCAAGACCATATCGGGACACTCGGAGGTCAAAAGGCGAACGATGACCTCTACGACATAACCGTTTCGTCCGGAGATTTCGGGCGGGATTACGACTTTGGTGAACTCCCCCCGGAGACCCCGCCTGATCCTGACCCGACCCCAGGCGGCTACATTCCGTACCGCAAAATTGAGGCGGCACTCCCCTCGCGGGCAATAGGCGGACCGGCAAATCCCTATCACTACACCTATCGACAGCCGACGATCTCGCCCAGTACGGTCTCTTTCTTTGGCGGGGGCGGACTGCCTGCGTCTTATTCCTGGCACTTGAGCGTCGTCGATGGCGGATACCCGCGGTCGATTGAAGCGCTGGGAGCAACGGTTGGATTCCGAAGTTATCTGAATACCAGCCAATATCAAAACGTTTCGTTCGAAGCGGAAAACATGCAGCAAGGGCAGTGGCTCATACGGGGTAACGACGGCAGTGTGGCTGCCCGATATCAATTTGGGACAGACGGAGCTTTTGCCATTGTTGGCGACTGGAACGGAGACGGCACCGATTCCATCGGCGTCTATCGGGAAGGGAAGTGGTATCTGGACCGAGACGGCGACGGCGATTGGGACGCGGATGACCTCTGGGCCGAACTGGGAAGCAAGAAAGATCAGCCGGTTGCCGGCGATTGGGATGGCGATGGCAAGAGCGATATAGGCGTTTTCGGTCCGCAATGGGCAGGCGACCCGCTGGCCATATCGACGGAACCGGGCTTGCCAGCGGACTCCAATTCGTATGTGAACGTATCGCGTCCGAAGAATGTCCCGCCTGAATTCAATGGGGCGACGTTCGGCCATCGTGTCTTGAAGCATCGGAGTAATCCGCAGGTGCGACTGGACTTGATTGACCATGTCTTTGAATATGGAAACGAAGGCGACAAGGCGGTAACAGGCGACTGGAACGGCGATGGCGTCTCGAAGATAGGAGTCTATCGCGGGGGTAAGTGGTTCCTAGACGTCAACGGAAACGGTCGTTGGGACAGCGAAGATGTGTACGTGGAAGATTTTGGTGGTAAGGATTCGCTGCCGGTCGTTGCCGACTTCAATCACGACGGAATCGACGAAATTGGTACTTTTGCCGCTGGGCGGTGGGACCTGGACACGAACGGCGACTACGAGCCGGACGTTTACTTTACCTTTGGTCAGGAAGGGGACCAACCGGTCGTCGGCGATTTCAATGGCGACGGCAACGTTCAGTTTGGTGTTTATCGTGCCGCAAATAATGAAGCGTCGGGAACACAAGCGAGTCAAGAGTCGCCCGAGTCTGTTCAGGTGGCCATGAAATAAGACCAATTGACAAGAAGACCGCTTGGGCGTAAAATAAGGGATGTTGCGACGCGTTGTTGCAGCGTCCCTTTTTTTCGGGAAACGCAACGTCTCTTGTGACGGGGCGGTCCTGAGTCGTTTTTACGGTCCTGTTTCGAGGTTGCTTTTATGCCCCTTCGCCATATTCGTATTGCGGTCGTTGTTATTGTCGTTTGCGTCGTTATTGCCGCGAACATGTCGCTCAAAGACCGCGTTGTTCACTACGTGCTGAATCGAATCGCGGACGATTCACTCGAAGAAGTGGAGCGAGACCGGCTCTATGCGGGTGCCTTGGCCGGCATGACACAGACCGCGCCTGACTTCCCGTACACATGCTGGCTGCCTCCGAGCGAGCAGGAGGATTACGAACGCGAGCTGCAAGGTCAGATTGCCGGTATCGGTCTGTTCAACCTGGTCAAAGACTTTGCGTCTGGTGAATTCACGTTTCTACCCATCTACGGCACACCGGCCAGTGAGGCAGGCCTGCGCTACGGCGATCGGATCGTCAAGGTCAACGGCGAGCCGGTCGATAAGCTGACGGTTTGGGAGCTGGTCGGTCGCCTTCGTGGGGAAGAAGGGACGAAGCTTTCGCTTGCCATTCGGTCGCGTGAGTCCCAGGAGCATGAGGAAACGCCGCTGCGAAGTGTGGAAATAACACGAGCCTTGATTCAGCAGAGTATCATTTCCGGCGACCGGCGTAATCCGGACGGGACGTGGAATTTTACGCTGGAAAACGAGCCTGATATCGGTTATATTCGCATTTCGCAATTTGCCGACGCCACGGTCCCGGAATTTATGACGGCCATGGCGACACTCGAGTCGCTTAAGCCAGCGGGTGTAATACTTGACTTTCGGGATAATCCGGGAGGCTTTCTGCCGGGTGCCATAGAAATATGTGAGGCCTTTCTTAAGCCTGGCAAAACAATTGTAACGACCCGGTATCGCAGTGGCAGTATCAAGCGGCAGTACACGTCGTGTCAGGACGAGCGTTTTACCATGCCTTTGGTTATCCTGATCGACGAAGGGAGTGCCAGTGCCGCGGAAATTGTCGCCGCGTGCCTGCAAGACAACGTTCGTGCCCAAGTCGTTGGCACACGCTCGTATGGAAAAGGGACGATTCAGGAACTCTTTATGCTCCCGTATAATATGGGTTTGCTGCGTCTGACCGATGCCAGTTTCTGGCGCCCGAACGGACTTATGCTCCATCGCAAGAAGACGTCGCTGCCGACCGATGTTTGGGGCGTCTCTCCCAATGACGGTTGTGACGTACCCATAACGTCGTTTCAAAAGATGCTAACGCAACTGCGGCGTGACGTGCGTACGTCTCTGCTGCCGGAAGAGGCGGCTCTGGCGATTAAGGAACAGAATGCGAATCTGGCCCAACTTCGCGACCGTATGAAGACCGCGACGACGGAACAGGAATGCCAAGAGATTCTGTCGGAATATGGTTTCCCGAGCCTGCAACAAGGAATGGGGGCAAGTGATGAAGAAATTACTCGTGACGACCCAACGTCACGAGTAGCCATCGCGCCGGAATCCGAACCGGGGTCGGAACCGGTTAAGGAGGCGCCCTTGCCCGATTTGACGGAAAAAGACGTCCCTCTGGTCTCCGACGCAACGTGGACGGTTACGGGAGCGGAGCCTTGGCGAGACCCGCAACTCGACCGCGCGGTACAGGTCCTGCGAAAATCGGTCGGGAGCGGGCAATGATTCTATTTCGCCAGAACGGCGACGTCGCCGGGCGCGAGCGTTAGTTGAACCGTTCCGTCTTTCAGGGCTAAGCTCTGTCCCGAGACGAGTTCGCGGACAGATTCGATTAAGGCACTCCGGGCAAGCAGGTCACTGTCAAAACGGACTGTGATGTTTTTCTCATTTTGTGAATCATTGTAAACGGTGAAAATGCTTTCCTCTGGCGTGCTTCCAAAACGTTCAACATAGACGAGGGAGTCGGACGTTGTGGCATAGGTCAGCGGTTGCCATCCGGCCTCAGCGACCAGCTTACAGAGCGGAATGTATTTTTTGAACAAAGGGCGGTCGCGATTATAAAGTTCCGGCCGGCGGAAATAGTGGCCTGTCGAGGCGTCGGCACTGAAGAAGCCTGGGAACATACCGTAGGCCAGGCAGCGCTTCATGTAACGCTCCGTGTGCGAGGCGGAAAAATTCAGAAAATCTGTATTCATGAGGAAACAATAGGGCTTTTCGCCGCATAGCGCCCGTCGATATAAGAGGTCTTCGTCGGTCATGGGTTGCCATGTATTGTCCCTGTTCCAGTTGGTTTCCGTACCCATAACGTCGAGATAAGGAGCGAACCAGAAGTAGGTCGATGGCGTACTGTTGGCCATCATAAAGCGTCCACGGCGGTGCACTTCCGTGGCCATGTCGCGCAGGTACTCAAATTCCGTCAAGGCACTTAACATACCGGGCTTGCGCGTATCGCGGTCGTAGACCAACGGCATCTGCGAGGCGGAAAAGTGTTCGCGACGATAATTCAGACGGTCAACGACGAAGATGCCCATGGAATCCAGATACTCGCCGTCGCAGCCAGGTCCCTGTTCCGTGCCTTCCGGATACAAATTATTGCAAATATCATCGTTCCATTTCAGTTCGTATGCGGAAATGGGAAAGTCCTTGGCATGTTCAATACGTCCCTGGCGCACCAGTGCAGTGAGGCCTGGCAGTTCACACACGTTCCAGAAAGCGCCATCGCACCAGGGAGTATCCATCAAGCGAACAGCGAGATTACCTTCGCGGTCGTGCATGCCGGAGGTTAAGAAGGCCTGTGCCTGACGGTCCCCCGCCTTGGCCCTGTTGAGGACCTGTTCAAAGGCGGCTTCTTTCGTTCGCGGTACCTCTTTGTCCATACTCATCCACCAGGTGAGCGGCTCTGTATAGCGAAACGTTAAAATATTGTGCTCGTCGTCCCATTGCGTTTCGTCCGTGCCCTCTTTAAAACGAAAGCCGAAATCGTCCGGGTTTTCCACCTCACTAATAGCGGCAAAAGGCATCCACAGCCCCTGCTGTGTGATGCGGCGCACGAATGCTTCCGGCCAGATCTGCCGATACCGGTCCAGAGCACCGCGAAACTCATTCTGCACGTCGAACGAAAATTGAAAAAAATCGAAGGCAGCCGTTGGTTTCTCCTTCGTTAAGGCAACGTCGAACGCGAGATATAACTTGTGGAATGACTCATTGTAACCAATGCGAAAAAAAGCCGGCATGAACGGATTAAGTCCAATGGCCGTCCCTTTTTGACCGGAACCCACGGCGCCAAAGGGATAACGCGACAGATGTCCGTTGGCGCCAACAGGCAACGAGGTCGCATTTCGGTACTCCCGGTTTGGCTCCGTTTGTTCCGTGTGACGCGGGTGGTCGAACCAGTTCACCGTTCCGGCCGGAATATCCAAAAGGTAGTAAAAGGAGAGAATACGGTCCTCTTCTGTCTTGCTGGTGAGTTCCACGTGCCAGCAAGGCATGCCGCGATCTTGTGTTACTTGCCATTGGAAAGAGACATCGAAAAGGTCGCCCGAACTGTTCGTCTGATGAGCGTCGCCGACATACAAGAAATCAGAATTATTTCCCGTATCTCTTACGAGCAGCGATTCCTCTGGCAGAGGCGACCCCGCCTTGGTAACCGGAATCATGTCGAAAGGAAACGTATCGTGTTTAATGGGCATGGATTGGAGGAGGAAATTGCGAAATTCTGCCTTTCCGGAGGTTGAGCGAAAGAGCGCGTGCATAAAAATCGTCTTGACCGGCTTGGGCGGCAGAAAGATTACCTGTTTATATTCCCAATCGTGCGTGCCCTGCGAGAAGGGAGCGGTCAATCCATATTCGTGAGTGCCGTCCTGATAGTCGAGGTCCAGATAAAGTGAGTAGTCCGTAAGTGCGCCACGTGCGCTCGTTGCCCGACTTTCCAGACCGGCGAGAAGGAGTTCCGGTTTCTGCTGGTTAACGGGGACGGCCAGCGTTACGCCCTTTTCTGTATTAACCAGTTCGCCATTATCGCAGATGAAGACGTCGTCCGGAGTACGAACGAAGCCCTCGCCATAGCCCCGGGTATCATCGGGTGAGACGAGGTTCGGCATGCCCGGGTCGGACCGGACAATTTTCAGCGCGGGTAAATCAGTCGCAGTTGTTTCATCTCCGAAAGCGAGATTCGGGAGCATATATCCCCCTAACAATAAACAGAGCAGGAGCAAATTTTTCATAACAGGTTTCCTTGGGGCAAAGTTAACAATCGAGAGGCCCGTATCGAGGTCCGACCGGGGCGGGTTATTGTGAGTCGTCGGGATTAACGATTCCGGGTCGTGCGGAATCGAGGACGGCGTGGAACGGGTGGATGCGGTCACAGCGAGTGCGGGCGTCTTCCAGCAACGTGCGCAAGCTGGGTGTAATCATACCGTTGGAGGGTGAAATTTTTTTGGAGTTAAACAGGACTTCAATCTTCTGCTGGAAGTCGAGATATTCAGGCGTCAGGAAGATCCAGGCCCGATCGGCGTTCGACTTAATCTTGATGGAATTCGCGTTAACTTTAAAGAATTCCGTCTTGGCCGCGCGGTCGACAGGGACCTTCCCACGGGTCCAGAAAGCGGGATCGACCATATATTTTTGTGGAAAACCGGTAAGTTCGACGCACCAAAAGAAGTTATCCCAGGGGCGTAGTGAATACACGGTGCGTTCTTCTTTCGGAAAGAAGTTACGAGTTCGTAACGCCATCCATTCAAAGATTTTCATCAGTTCGTCGGAAAAGGCTTCAGAGCCGCGTCCGCGATATTGCACATAGGTCATATCATACGGCTTACTCAAATCCATACCCCAGTCGAGCACTTCGCGTGACGCGGCCAGTTTACCCCCGTCGAGTTCGCCGCCTACAGCGTAGACGGCAAGCGAGGCCGCGTTCCGCTTGAGTTCCGCGGCGAATTTCGTGGCCGCACCGCAAATGGGAATAATACCGGCCCAGAGGTCAGGATGAGCCAGAGCAATATCCCACGTGGCATCGCCCCCGGCTGAATGACCCGACAGAAAGACACGGTCCGTATCAATAGCGAAGCGACGATTGGCGTCGCGCAGGGAATAGAGAACCGCGGCCAGAGCCCGGGCCGTCGCTTTGTACTTTTGACCCCTCTGAGCCCAAACGGGAGCAATGACAATATAACCGTTTCGGGTTGCCTGTCCGTAGCGCTCGCGAACCGGATCGCCTTTGCGGTCGGTCGTTTCCGACCACGGCCCGCACCACCAGTCGACTTGCATGGGCGCGGTCGTACGCTCGCCGTGCAGGGTTACGACCGTGGGATATTTTCGATTCGGGTCGTACTCCGGTGGGAGCTGAACGTAGTAGGTGATTTGGGTACCGTCGAACGAAGGGACGGTTATCTGGTAGTACAAAGGAGTTTCACGGGCAGAAGCGGGAGTACTTTGTGGCGGCTTCATGGCCCGTAATAGTAATGAGACACGTTCAGGCGAGGCCGCTTCTTCCCCGCGGATACTTTCAAAAAGGGTCGCGCGGGCATCAGGAAGTTTCTCAAGCAGAAAACGACGTATGAGTTTGCGGGTTCGGTATAAGGACGCGGCAAATTCCAACCGGTTATCTGCGCCTGTACTCCCCGCCAGCCAACCGGAAAGCGCCAAGGCCAGCCTCTGCTCATCGGTGACCGCCCCGTCATGCATCGCCAGAAAATATTCCGAAAAACGCCCGATCGTATTGTGATTCAACTCCCGATTGATTTCCGTCAGCAGAGGGGTAAGTTCCAGACGAAGCTCTTCATTTCCGATTGCCTTGTGCAAGGCGGTCAGCTGGTCCAGGAGTTCTGTCTCCCGCCGGGCGTCCTCTTCATACTGCAGCAGCATGCGACGTATCGCTTGTACCTTGTCGGTCGAGACTCCGGTCTCCTGAAAGCTTTTGAGAAGGTCGTGCACTTTATAATACTGACCTGCCCTCTGGCGGAGTTCCAGCTCGTCAATCAGGCGGGAGGCAGCCAATTGACGTATTAAGGTTAGGCCCACCTCCAGCTGGGAGTCGGTCCCCTCTTCCTCTTTAAAATCCTCAATGATTTCCGTCAGTTCCTCTTGCGCCTGTTCGTACAGCTCTGCCTGGACATAAAACTGATAGATTCGCAGGCGGTCGTCCAGCGATTTCGGGTTGATTTGCTTCTTAATGAGTTTACTCAAGGTCGTCCGCGGAATGCTGTAGGGAGACAGCCGCATGTCGAGATAGAAATTCAGTCCTTCGGCGCGAATGTAATGCGGGGCAATTTCGGTTATGCCCTGAACGACAGGAGTCCCGCCCGCCATGATGGTGCGTCGCCCGAACTCATCGAAGGGGACCGAAGTACGCCACGCCCCCAGAGCGGCTACCTGTTCCGAAGGGACGCGATTTACCCGCTGGTGAATACGAAAGACCTCCAGAGAGGCACTCACTTCGTCCGGCGACAGGTCCAAAATATTATTTTTGGGGACATAAATTGTGCGTAAGTTATCGTCGATTATGAGGATCTTCTGCGATTGAACGCCGCGCTCTTTCTCTGGCTTGACATTAGGTAGCTCAATAACACTCTTGACCGGGTATATGGCACCGACCTCGACGCGACCGTCTTTCAGAACGACGCGGGTCTCTGCCGCCGATACAGAATTACATAAAAAGGACAAAAATCCGATAAATAGTGCGAAAAAACAGATAAAGGAAAGAAATCCTTTCGATTTTTGGACTGTTCGAAACAAAATAAAGGCAAAATCATCCTGCATAATGCGTTTCCTGTTCTTGTCACAGGGGCTTGTTTTGGTTATAATGGGAGTTGCGTAGGGCTTGTTAGGACCATACCGGTCTGTCAGCGGGCCATCCGCGTCGGGCAGGTCAGGGCCGTCCTTTGTGTTTCCCGATCGGCAAGCAGACGCTCCCCTATATATTATATAGCGAAAGATAAAATTTAGTATGAGCCGGACAGTCCTATTTCGACGAATTTTACTGATTTTTTTGGTATTGGCCGTTGTTTTGCCGATTTCGTCAACTATTTTGTTTATGACAGGGGGGATATTTACCTCGTTTGGCGAGTCGACCCTGGCAACACTGTTTTCGCGAGCGGCGGTGGTGACAGGCGTACTCTGGGGGATGGATCTGGTCTTGTTGCTCCTAGGGGTGGCGTTGGGGCATTTGATAACCCGGGAAGGCGAATGACGGCGGAATCATGGCGATAGCGTTCTTTTGCACCCGATGCCGGACCTTACTGCAATACCCTGATGGAAGTGTTGGGTCGGTGATCTATTGCCCGCGGTGTCAGCAGGCGGTCATTGTTCCCGGGATTCTGCAGACGGACCTTGAGGATGGCGTTCTGCCGCCGGAAGTAAATGCAGGGCAAGAGGATGCGGAGGATGTCCTGCCGGGTGTCAATGAGCTTGGTGCCGGAAGTGTTTTACCGGGAAGTGAGTCGGATGAGGAAAAGTCCCCGCCGTCGGATGCGACGCAGGAACTCCCAACCGGGGCGATTTACGGTCTGGAATCCGAAGGAGACAATGACTTTTCTGTTCCGATGATCTCGCACTTGACCGCGCGTGCGTCGGCGAAGGTCGATACGAGTCAGCCGCCGGACGACCCTTTTGTTGTCCAGCAAATAGCGGACGATGAGTTTTTGAACCGCGTGGAAATGAGTAGTGGAGTCAAAGCCGCGCCCGTGGCTCCACAAATGCCAGGCACAGGCGAAATTCAAGGCGGCCTGTTCGCACTGCCGATTCCTCCCCCGGTCGTGGGAGAGGAAGACGGGAGCGAGTCTGAGGAAGACGAGGAGGAGCATGACCTTGAGGGCGAGGAACGACCGGCCCGCAGGTTAATCCCCATGCCGATCCTGATTATTTTAGGCTGCGCGGCCGTCATGTTCGCAGCCGCTTCGGGCATCTGGCTGTTTCATGAACTGCGTGGAGGGGCACAGGTCACGCCGGTGGCGTCCCGGCCTGTGCCTATCGACGGCCAGGTCGTCTACGCAAACGATCGGAATCCAACATTGCCGGATGAAGGCAGTGTCGTTCTCGTACTGCCCCAGGAGGTTCCCGAAGGAGGGCCACTGGTCCTTGGCAATCTTGTGCCGGGTAATATAACGGACAGCGATTTACGTCGCGCGCGGGAGAAACTGGTACCTGCCGGAGGCGCCATAGCCATGGTGGACGCCAACGGCCTGTTTGACCTGACCGTAACGCGACCGGGTCCCTATCATGTATTAATCGTTTCGGGCAACGTGTATCAGAAGGGTGATAGTGGCCTGGACGCGTTAAAGCAGGACGTGTCGCAATTCTTGTTTCAGCCTGGTGATACGCTGCTGTCGGCGCGTGCCTTTTTCTGGGAGGTTCGTGAGCTTGACCACAAAAACTACCACCTTCAATACAGCTTTGGCAGTAAGGACGGCAAATTTCCGTCTGCCCAGGCTCCTGCCCGATAGACGGATTTCTGACTATGTTTGCAACGTGTGAATATGAATTACTTGACTTTGGCAATGGCCGCAAGCTGGAGCGATTTGGTCCACTGCTTGTCGAGCGTCCGTGTCCAGCCGCGATGGTTCCGCCGCGGAACGGTCAAGCGTGGGGCAGGGCAGACATCCTCTTTACGGGAACCGCAGGCGAAAAGAAGAGCGGGGGGAATCCGGAACGCGGGCACTGGCAGGTGCGGACGGCGACCGGGCGTCATTTTTTCCCGGACAGATCTTCTGCCGGGGAATCGGACTCGGCACTACCGCCCGAATGGCTTGTTCGCCATGGGCATTCGGAGTTCGTTCTGCGATTACAGGGTTCGCCGTTTGGACACTTGGGAATTTTCCCGGAGCAGTCGGAGAATTGGGACACGGTTTACGACTGGTGTCAACGTTTTGCCAAGGTACAAAATCGGCCGGCGCGGGTTCTCAATCTGTTCGCCTATACGGGCGGGACGACCCTGGCGGCCATGGCGGGCGGAGCGGAGGTAACGCACGTCGATGCGGCGAAAAATATTGTCAGCCGAGCGAAGGCAAACGCTGTGCTCTCTTTTCCGGAACGTAGCGCGCGTTGGATTGCCGAGGACGCTGTTCGTTTTGCTGCCCGGGAGGTCAAGCGGGAATCGTTTTATGACGCGATTGTCCTGGACCCACCGACCTACGGCCACGGAGCCAGGGGGGAAGTCTGGCGGTTCCAGCGAGACCTGCCGAAACTGCTCGCCCTATGCCAAGACCTTTTGCGAGGTCCGGACCCGTTCCTGCTTTTGACGTGTCACGTAACCGATTTAACACCCATTCGACTTGCGTATTTATTGAACGAATCCCTCGCGGCGCTGCGTTTGCGACTGGGCCTGAAATCCATCGTGGCAACAGAAATGTCTATCCGGTCGGCGTGTGGAGAAAAGTTGCCGGCCGGACTGCGCGTTTTACTCACCCACCCAAACAAACCTGCCTGAATTTGATCCCACCTTAACCGCAATATAAAAATTGCACTGGAGAAAAAATGAAAAAATTTGTATGGTTGACCTTCTGTTTTGTACTGGCTTGCGTATCGCCTTTGTATGCCGTTGATTATTATGTCGATTCCGTTTCCGGGGATGATGCCAATAATGGCACAGCGCCGGAACGAGCATGGAAAACATTGGAAAAGGTAAATTCACAAAACTTTGTTGATGGCGACTCCGTTCTGTTTCGGCGTGACGGCCTGTGGCGTGGGTATCTGGACCTTAAGCCTGGCAAGATAACATATTCGTCCTGGGGAGAAGGCGCGAAACCGCGGATTTACGGATCGGTCGCCTTGAATCGGGAAGAAGACTGGGTATCGGGCGACGATGGTCTGTGGCTCTCTCGGGAAGGGGTAACGTTTCAGGGGGACGTTGGCAATATCATCCTTGATGGTTCGAAGGCGGCGTTTAAAAAGTGGACGCGTGCGGATCTGGTGAACGAAGATGACTTCTGGTTCGATATAACAGGCGATGGCCGGATACACTACAAGAGCCAGGAGAATCCGGCGAAACGCTATAAGGAAATCGAAGCGGCGCAAAGGCAGCACCATGTTATCGACCACAGTGGCACAAACGGCGCGATTGTGGATGGTTTTGATCTTCGTTACGGCGCGGCGCACGGCTGCGGCGGCGCTTCTGCTCGCAATCTGACCATACGCAACTGTGACATAAGCTGGATCGGCGGCGGTGATCAACATGGTCGCGGAGGAGAGGGACGACGCGTGCGGTTTGGTAACGGAATCGAATTCTGGGACTCGGCGGAAAATTGCCTTGTGGAAAATAACAGAATATGGGAAATCTACGATGCGGCACTTACGAATCAGGGGTCCGGAAAAAATCGGGAAGTGAATTTGATTTGGCGTAATAATGAGATATGGAACAGTGAGTATTCTTTTGAATATTGGAATCGACCGGAGGAGTCCATCACGGCTGATATTCTGGTTCAGGGTAATCAGTGCCGCGACGCGGGTTGCGGCTGGGGGCATGTCCAGCGTCCTGACATTAACGGGGCCCATATCATGTTCTATAATAATTCCGCGACGACTACGAACTTCCGCATAGAGGGTAATACGTTCACGAATTCGACGGAGGTCCTCATGCGTATGGAGAACGATTGGCGCGCCGCATTGACCTTTGAGAAGAATCACTGGGAGCAGAAGGAGGGCCTGCCCTGGTTCCGCCTGTTCCAAAAGCATTACGGGCAGGAAGGTTTGGAAAAACTTCCGACGAACGATCAACCTTGAAAGATATTGAAAATGACAGAATCACAACGACATTTGACCGGAGAAATTATATCCATTGGCGATGAAATAACCAACGGGTCCATTTTGGATACGAATTCGCAGTGGCTGAGCCGGGAACTGGCAGAATTGGGAGTGCGTGTTCTTTTTCACGACACAGTCGGCGATGATTTGGCGGCAATGACAGACGTCTTTCGCACGGCCGCGGCACGAAGCGACGTCGTTATCATCAGTGGCGGACTTGGCCCGACGGAAGACGACCTTACACGTCAGGCGGTAGCGCAGGCGTTCGGGCGTGAACTGGTTCAGGATGCCGCGTCGCTGGAGCATGTCAGGAATCACTTTGCGCGTCGGCACCGGGTCATGCCCGAGTCCAATCTGATTCAGTCGTATTTTCCCAAGGGAGCAACGGTCATATTTAATCCGAACGGGACCGCGCCGGGCTTTCAACTGGAGCTTGACCGAAAGGAATTTGCGGGGACCGGCTCCTGCTGTCTTATGACATTTCCGGGCGTTCCCGCGGAACTTAAAGAGATGTGGTTTCATTCGGCGAAAGCGAGTCTGGCTCAATTCGCCGAACGGTCGGGGCTTGTGCGGCATTATATTCGCATGAAGAAGTTTCTCTGTTTTGGCGCTGGCGAAAGTGAAGTGGAATCGCGACTGGGGCATCTTATCCGGCGTGACCATATTCCAACGGTCGGTATTACCGCGTCGGAGGGAATCATATCACTGCGAATTCTGGCCGAAGGTGAGTCGGAAGAAGAGTGCATCCGCCAGATAGAAGAGACGTCGGAGTATATTCGCGCGCGAGTCGGGGAACTCATTTTTGGAGAAGATAATGAGAGCATGGCGGACGTTGTTTGCCGTGAGCTTCGTACCCGCGGTTTGCGTGTGGGGACCCTGGAATGGGGGACCCGTGGCCTGCTCGCTGCCCGTATCGCACCTGACGTCTTTGCGGGCGGGACGGTGGAATCAGAGACGCGTGAAATAACCAAGGCCGCGCTGGCCGCAGCGTGTCAACAGAGCCGGAACGAGGGTAAGGTCGATTTCCTCCTGGTTGTTGGCCCCTATCCGAAAACGATTGGGCACCATCACAGTACTCCTTGCGACCACAGTGTGCAAGGAAGTGCGGAAGAAACGGTCACGCTTCGTCTCTACGATGTTAAGCGGGACGTCCTCTATGAAGAGGAGCATTCGTTTGGCTTGCACCCGGCCATACTTGATACCCTGTTTTGCACGCGGGCGCTCGATCTATTGCGTCGCAAACTGACCGCGTAGCAGCCGGGAGTTTGGACGACAGGTACAAGGAAGAATGTGGCCATCCGTGACACCTTGCGACGCCACGGATGGTTTTTGCCTGCCACTACCACTGAACAGATTCAAGGTATTTAAGGGATTCCTTGATTTGCTCGCTGGCAATGGGCGATTCATCTTCAATGAAATAGTATTTTACGCCGGTCTCCTGCGCCGCTTTGAGCAGAGCGGGATAGTCCGTTTGCCCAGCGCCCAAGGCAACGTCATTTTTCACATCGGTTCCTCCGGAGAGATTGCCTTCGACGCCCTTCTTAAGGTCCTTGAGGTGGACATATTCGAAGCGTCCGGGATACTTGCGAAGCAGAGCGGCGGGGTCCTGACCCGGGAAGACGGTCCACATAACGTCGAGCTGAAACGTGACATACTGCGGGTCCGTTAATTCGACGAGCAGGTCGAACAAGGTACCGTCTTTGTACGGCTGGAATTCATAGCCGTGGTTGTGGTAATAGAATTTGATTCCCTGTTCCGCAAGGACTTTGCCCGCCTTGTTGAAGACTTCGGCTGCCTGTCGGCATTGAGCTTCATCGAACGGAGCTTTGTGACCAATCCAGGCACATCCTGCGGCAGGAAGCCCGAGAGCTTTGGCCTGTCGCGCGACTTCTTCCGGAGCGCTCGCGAACTTGCCGTAGTCCCAGTGTCCGCCCATAGCGATCAAACCGCGGTCTTTTAGGGCCGCGACTAAATCTTCAGCACTCATGGCGTTCATGAGTCCGCCGTGCAATTCCACGTAGACAAAGCCGTAATCTTTCGTTTGGTCGAGTGTGGCGGGAATGTCTTTGCTGAAGTTATCGCGAAGACTGTACAAAGCCAGGCCGACCGGGCCTTTAAAGACGTCGTTCGTGCCGACGCCGTTGCCTTCCGTTTGCGCGAAAGCAGACGCGGTCGACAGGACCAGAGCGAGGAACAGTGTTGTTACCAATCTCATGTTAAATCTCCATTTCTTTAGGTGGTGTAGGGGCGAAACAGGTGGGTAAACGCGTTTAAACACGTTTAATCTTGTACCGATTAATTTTCCGGTCGAGAGTCGTTCGTTCGATTCCGAGCGACTTGGCCGTGTTACTTTTATTCCAGTTGAAGTATTCCAGGGTGGCCGTAATGAGTTCCTCTTCCGCCTGCTCCATCGTTTTGGGTACGAAAGGAAGGTCGAGGGCATGGGGCAGCTCCTGCATGCTCGTATTGCCCGTAGTGCGAAGTGAGGAAAGGAGCAAATCTTCCGGCGTGATAACAGGAGGATTGGCCATGAGTACGGCACGCTCAATGACATTTTTAAGTTCACGCACGTTGCCGGGCCAGCGATAGTTACGCAGTACGGATTGCGCATCCGGACTGAAGCCGGTAAAGCGACGATTCGTTTCCTGGGAGAATTTTTCCAGAAAGAAATGGGCCAGGAGCGGAATATCCTCCGGCCGCTTGCGCAAAGGTGGAACGGTGATCTCAAGGACATGAAGTCGAAAGAAGAGGTCGTGTCGAAAGCGACCTTCGTCCACTTCCGTTTCCAAATCGCGGTTCGTAGCCGCAATGACGCGGACATCGACGTTAATGGGCTTATTGCCGCCGACTCGTTCGAACGGCTGACCTTCCAGAACGCGGAGGAATTTTGCCTGCAGGGAAGGACTCATTTCGGCAATTTCGTCGAGGAACAGTGTTCCGCCGTTAGCGGCCTCGAATTTACCGATTTTCTTTTCAGTAGCCCCGGTAAAAGCTCCTTTTTCGTGCCCGAAGAGTTCACTGGCCAAGAGACTTTCGGAAATGGCGGCGCAGTTTAAACAAATCATGGTCGATTTGCTTCGTGGACTGTTGGCATGAATGGCCCGGGCAACGAGTTCTTTACCAACGCCACTTTCCCCGCGAACCAAAACGGTGGCCTTACTCGGCGCGGCACGACTTATGAGATAGTTCACCTGCTGAATTGCGGAGCCTTCGCCCACGATTTCCGATTGCTGTAAGAGCATGGAACGCAGAATGGCATTTTCGTTCCGCGTTCGTTCAAGATGGGCGGTAAGCTCCTTCTGCTCGTTAAGCTGGGAAACGGCGACGGCCAGGGTATCGGAGACGGCCTGCGAATATTTCATGCTGTCGTTCGCCCCGGAAGAGCCGTCGCCTGAGGTCTGCGTTATGCAGAAGAAGAGGAGGTCATGCCCGATCTGAATGCGATCTCCATTTTTGAGACCAACTTGGCCGTTGACCAATTTATCATTTAACCCCGTTCCGTTTCGACTGCCAAGATCTACCAACTGCCAGGAATCGTCCTGCTTACGTATAACCGCATGGAACCTGCTGCAACGGTCATCGGTGAGTATGACGTCATTTCGCGTCGAGCGACCGAGTCGTGTTTCCTTATCCGGTGAGACAAAAAAGGCGCCCACCGGGATATTATCTCGCAGTAAAATCAGATTGGCAATATTGGTTACCATTAACAGCGGCTCCATAAACACAACGAATAATAAAAAACACGACCTATATTCAAAGATTCGTGTTTATTCCACGGACTCAACGGGTCATTGTTGTATTTTAATACATTTTTGGGTGGAGAGCAAGGGCGGGGGCACAAACCTTTTTCCTCTTTGCCGGAAGTTTTTCATCCTTTATGGGAAGTTTTACCTTTGTTCCCATTGTTTTTTCCAGAATGCCGCCTAAAATATAAAATTGAAGCTCTTGTCCCATGCCAGGGACAAGGGTGAGTACAAGATCACGGACCAAGAGCAGAAAAGTGAGGAATATTTGCCCCATGGATAATAATGACGTAAAGTATAAGGACAGCTACGATGTTGTCGTTATTGGAGCCGGACTGGCAGGCATGACGGCCGCCAATATATTGGGTCGCGCGGGGCACAGCGTACTTCTTCTGGAGCGTCATTATAAATTGGGCGGGCTTGCCACCTGGTTTCGGCGGCCGGGCGGGACGATCTTTGACGTCTCACTTCATGGATTTCCGGTCGGTATGATTAAGAGTTGCCGGCGCTACTGGAACGCAGAAATCGCCAATCGAATTGTCCAACTACCGAGCATAAAGTTTGATAACCCGCAGTTTGCGATAACAACGACGTTTAACCGTGAGGACTTTACCCGCCTGTTAGTGGAGCGGTTTCAGATTCCGGAGCAGACGGTGCGTGATTTCTTCGACCAGGCCCGAAGCATGACGCATTATGACGATGGTAAGATGACCGCGCGAGAACTTTTTCAAAAGTATTTTCCCGGCCGCGACGACGTTGTTCGCCTGCTCATGGAACCGATTACGTACGCAAACGGATCGACTCTGGAAGACCCTGCCTTGACCTATGGTATTGTTTTTTCAAACTTTATGTCAAAAGGAGTTTATACATTTCAAGGGGGTACGGACCTGTTCGTGAAAATGTTGCGACAGGAGCTGGTGAAAAATGGCGTCGATATTGCAACCAGTGCGCCGGCGGAAAAGATACTGATTGAAAAGGGGCGTGTCGCGGGTGTGCGAATTGCGAGTGAGCCGCTGACTCTTACGACCCCCGAGCTGGGTCGCCCGGCCTCGAGTTCCGTCTTGGCGGGCAGGACCATCCGCGCCAAGGCCGTTCTCTCCAACGGGAATCTTAAAGGCACCATTTTCGGTATGGTCGGACGTGAGTTCTTTCCTGACGATTTCGTTGAGGAAGCCGAAGCGGTCCGACTCAATAATTCCAGTACACAAGTCTATATGTCGCTTAAAGATGGAGAATCGTTTGACGAAAGTGTCTGTGGCGACCTCTTGTTTACTTCGACGGCTCCAGCCTTTCGAACGGACTTACTCCTTTCTCGCCATATTACGAGCCGGACCTATTCCTTCTATTATCCGCGTACCCGACCGGGCAGCAGCCGGTACAGCGTTGTTGCGAGTTCTAATGCTCGTTTTGAAGACTGGGCGGAACTGCCGGAGGAGGAGTATGAGAAGAGTAAGCGTGACTTAATTGAAACGACTCTGGACGCCTTGGAGAAATATGTGCCGGGCATCCGAAGCAAACTGGACTGTGTCGACGCGGCGACGCCACGAACCTTTAAGGCGTATACCGACCACTGGCAAGGCTCAAGTTTCGGAACGAAATACGAAGGGCTGGCCGTCTCTCGCGCCTTGAATCGTCATGTGCCGGGCCTGTACCACAGCGGCAGCGTTGGCATAATCATGTCCGGCTGGCTCGGGGCGGTCAACTATGGTGTTATTGCCTCAAATGACGTCGACGCCTTTCTTAGTGCCGACAGGTAGTTTTTTTACGGAAGTACCATGCCACATCTTGAGTTAAGATAAGAAGATACAAGCGAACCCCACAATCGCGGAAAGGACCTTTGACCCATGACCCGGGAAGATATTTATAAAGCCATTCCCCATCGTCCCCCATTTTTGTTTATCGACGAGATCGAGAGCTGGACGGAGAAGGAGATTATCTGTAAGTACACCTTTAAAGAGAATGAGTTTTTCTTTCAGGGGCATTATCCGGGGAATCCGATTGTTCCCGGAGTGATTTTGTGCGAGTCGGGTCTTCAGGCAGGTGCGATTCTCTTGTCGCGTCTCTTTCGTGAAAGTGAGTCCGGGCGAGGGATGGTTCCTGTCGTTGTCAAGATAGACGAGATTCGATTTCGTCAAATCATAAGGCCAAGCGAGACCATAACCTTGCGGGTCGCGTTTAAGGAACGACTGGCGAACGCGTATTTCCTCGTGGCCAAAATCGAGAAGGACGGTAAAGCGGTGACGCGTTTTGAATTTTCCTGCACAGGAACGGCCGGCTAATTGCTCTTGCGTTCCGTTCGTGCATTTGTTATACTAGCAGGTATACCCGGCGGCCCGTTTCGGACTGCTGGACACAAAAGGTGGAACACAGACATGCCGGGAGTAAAACACGGCATATAATAACAGGCGGAAGATGATGAAAAAAATGATTATTGTTAAGAAGTTTCGTATTTTGTCACTGCTCTTTGGGCTATTTCTGTTGACGGTTGCCTGTCGCGGTGCGGTGAGCGATCCGGTTGCCACGGGTGACCTGGCCCCCACGGCTCGCGATAAGAGTATCGCGGTCTATTTCTCACGACTCCTCGAGAGCAAACACGTCTTTAAAGACACCTACGATTTTAATGAAATGTGCTCAACGCGAGCGTTCGACCTGTATCTTAAGGCGCTTGACCCTATGAAGATCTATTTTACGCAGGCCGACATAGACGCCTTTCGCGCAGCCTATCAGTCGAATCTGGGTACTATGATAAAAAAGGGCGACCTGACTCCCGCTTTTGCCATATACAACCGGTTTATCCAGCGAGTCGACGAACGCTGTAATCTGGCCCATCAGATTCTCGATTCCAAACTGGACTTTACCACGGACGAATATCTCGTTCTGGATAAAGATTTGCTCGATTATCCCAAGGACGAAGTTGAAATCTACGACCGTATGAGAAAGGAAATCAAGGCAAAAATTCTCTCCCAGGAAGCAGCCGATGCCGACGAGGCAAAGGAAGAAGCGGAAGAGAAAGAAAAGCAGGAAGAAGGTCAAGAGGGGACTTCGGCAGAGGAAGCGTCGAACGAGCCTGACGCGGAGGTCGCGACTGCCGATACTGTCGTTGAGACGCCCATTGAAAAACTGCACCGCCGCTATAACAGTATGCACAAGCGGATTCATCAGGTCTCGAATGACGATATTCTGGAAATCTTCCTGACCGCGGTTGCTAATGCCTATGACCCGCATTCCTCTTACATGTCGCCGAAAACGTTTGAGAACTTCGCGATCCAGATGCGTCTGAATCTTGATGGAATTGGTGCCACATTAGGTTGGGAAGACGGCTATACCATAGTCAAGGGAATCGTCAAAGGCGGAGCGGCCGACAAGCAGGGCGAACTGAAAGTCGAAGATCGCATTATTGGCGTTGCCCAAGGGAAAGAGACGCCCTTTGAAGACGTCGTTGATATGAATCTGTCCGATGTAGTGGGCAAGATACGTGGCAAACGTGGCACGTTGGTCCGACTGGAAGTTCTTACGACCAAAGGGAAAGGTCCGAAAAAAGTTATAGAAATAGTGCGAGAAAAAATCGAACTGGAAGACAGCGCCGCACAGAGTAAAGTTTTTGAGGCGGGTCAGAAGGCAGACGGCACGCCTTGGAAAATCGGGGTCATTGATCTGCCGAGTTTCTATTTCGATATGGAGGCCCGTAGTCGTGGCGACAGTTCCGGTCGAAGTACAACGCGGGACGTGCGCAAAATTTTGCGCCAGTTTGTGCTTGAAGACGTCGATGCCTGTGTCATTGACCTGCGCTATAATGGTGGCGGCTCACTTCAGGAAGTCGTCGATTTAACCGGCCTGTTTATCGAAACCGGCTCCGTTGTTCAGGTCAAACCGTCGGAGCTTGACCGCCGGCTGGCCAAGCCGCTGGACGACCGGGACCCGAGTGTGGAATGGGGAGGTCCGCTGGTCGTTATGACGAGTAAATTCAGTGCCAGTGCGAGTGAAATTTTCGCCGGCGCGATCCAGGATTATAAACGCGGAATTATCGTCGGCGATGAGACGACGCATGGTAAAGGGACGGTTCAGCCGTTAATTGAAATCAGTGAGCTTCTCTTTGGCCCGCTGGCAAACGCGCCCAATTTCGGTACGCTCAAAGTGTCCATTCAGGGGTTCTATCTGCCGCACGGCGAGAGCACCCAGTTGTCCGGAGTTCATTCCGACCTGGTGCTCCCGTCGCTGACGAACTATACTGACAGTTCGGAAGCGGACAGCGATTATCCGCTCAGTTTCGAAAAGATTCCGGCCGCGGTGAATTATCCCATTTTCGATTATGTGAATCCGCAAATTGTGGCGAGTCTGGCCAAGCTGTCGCAAGCTCGTGTGGCTGCCTCGGACGAATTCGCAAAGTTGCAAAAGAATATTGATATTTATAAGGAAATCAAGGAAGAAAAGAAAACGACTCTGAATCGTGAAAAGTTCTTTGCCGAGCGTGAACGTCTCAATATCGACAAGGAAGAAAAAGACGAATACGAGAAACTTATGGGTATGGATCAG
Source organism: Planctomycetia bacterium (assembly GCA_030539295.1). Classification (GTDB taxonomy): domain Bacteria; phylum Planctomycetota; class Planctomycetia; order Pirellulales; family Thermoguttaceae; genus JAUNBG01. The sequence goes on from JAUNSJ010000004.1 coordinate 62,435, forward strand.
AAGATTCATCGCGACTATTATATGAACGAAGTCCTGGACATAACAGCGGATTATCTGAATCTTCTGAACCAGCTCGGAATCGGTTTTCCGGGCGAGAGTCAGGGACAGACCGCGGCGGCCGTGCCCCTGTTCTAACTGTTAGACGCTCTTATTCCAGTTCCGAAAGAGCTGGTGCTGAATAACCGTAGCGCGTCAGATACCATTTCCAGCGATTGGAAATGGTATCGACCGTTTCTGGGGAAATACGAAATTTGTTCTTCTTATAGCTTCTCTGCGATTCCGCGTAGTTTGCAAAAGTCGCGCGGACCGATTCAAAGTCCGTCAGATTCAAGCCGGAATAGATTTTTTCAAGTGTTTCGACCGGATTCCTCACCAGGTCCGTGTAGCCGACTTCGACCAGTTGATGCTCCTTCAGGAGTGGTAAATCCGCGGCAAAAGCGTTATACATATGCTCGAAATCACTGTAGACTTTTTCTTCCAGGCCTTTGCCTTTGGGATGCTGGACGCCATGAACGGCGGCAAGTTTCATCCAGAGCGTGCACGTGGACGGAAAGAGGGTGTATGGGTCGCGATGGATGTGTACGAATCGGGCGTTAGGAAACCGTTCCAGAATGGCCTTAATGCGTGCGGTGTGCGGAGGCGATTTCAGGATAATGGTTTTGTTGTTTGCTACGGTGAGTTCTTTGAGGAAATACTCGAATGTATCCAGCCATTTTTTGCGGGCGGAATCCGATATATTGCGAAGAGTTAAATAATCTTCGTCAATGCGTCCAGCGTTCGGAAAGAGTATTTCCCGATAGGGACTTGGCAACCCAAAGGCACACAAGGCAAACTCATCTTCCTGCGGCCGGTCGAGCCCTGCGGCCATGTTATCCATGGGTCGTGCCTTGGGCATGAGACAGGCGACCCAAGGCCGAAAGAACGGTCCGGAGACCAGAAAGTGACTCGGGGCGAAGCAGGTATACGTGTCGGAAAACGTAAAGCGTTCGTCACGAATCATATATTCGTGAAGTAAAGTCGTCCCGCTGCGCCAGTGTCCGATGACGAAAATGGGATCTTCCACCAGTTGAGTACGTCGAACGCGTCCCCCGCGAAAGATGTGGGAAGCCAGGGCAAAGGAGGAATTAACGACGCCAAGTCCGTAGATTAATCCGGACATGGCGACTCGCGACGGGGCCATTCGAAAGGAACCGGACCAGAGCGCCTTGGTCCACGCCGAAAGCGTCATACCGTCCCAAAAGCGTGGGTTCCAGAATCGGTCGGCACTGCCACCGATCTCCTTACCCGTAACAGACTTCGTTACCTTTTCCATTTTCTTTTCTGCCATAAGGCTTCCTTTCCTTACTATCGTACCTGCGTCTCATGCCAAGCGAGCGAATAGAGCACGGCCTGCATTTGAAACAGTAATTCCGACGCCGCATGCTTCTGCGGCAAGCGCTGAAGGGGAGTCCCCGAAGGCGCAAGAAACTGAATTGTGGGTGAGCCAACGATACCGAGCTGGTCACAGATCCGGCCTCCTTCCCGGCTGTTGACGTCGATTTGGACGCAAATAAACCGATTGGCCAGTTCTATAACCTTGGGATCGGACAGAGTCGTCTCATTCATCTCTCGTGAAAAGACGCAATTGGCCGCGGTAAAATAGACCAGAATGGGCTTGCTCTCCTCTTTCGCCTGCTGGAGAGCACGTTCGTAATCTCCGGTAAACTCAAGACCTTTTGCTTCCACACCGACGATCGTCCTGGCTTCAAGACGCCCGTCGGTTGCTCTGTCACAGCCGCACATCGCTACCAGGGTGAGCAGTACGGCTCCCATTAAAAATAGTCTGCGTTCGTTCATGTTCTCTATTATATTCTCTGTGTTTTTCTTACTACGGGTACGAACGTTGCGTTCCCGCCTGCTTTGGAAAAAAGTTCATGTTCCAAAAGGGGATTAGGACGAAAAAAGTCCTCTACGCAACGGTTCGGGGTTAACGGCGCACGCTCGAATCACGCGGTCGCCTAAAAACATACTGTCATTATCGCCCAAGCGACTCCTTTAACTTAACTTCTTTTTGGTTCAGGAGTGGTTTTGTGGTGTTTGTAAAATAAAACAGGAAGTCTATAGAATCTGGTCAAACCAGAAAAGATGTAAACAGATCTAAATAAGCATTTTTTACTTTTAGGGGTTCTTTTATTGACGATTCTGGGTGATAATTCCGAATATAGTGATAAAAGCGGTTTTTGTGGTTATTACAATCGTGGCAATTATTATATACAGACTGAAAATTATGACATCAGGAAAGATCAACAGAAGGGGACTGGCAGGCGCCGGACGTTTTGCGTGCGTCGTTGGGGCCGTCCTGTTCCTGGCCACTGCCGGCCTCACGTGTCTGGACGCGGCGCTGGGGCAGGAGGGGTCCGTTCCTGGTACGATTCTGCCGCTTGACTCAATAACGTCGCGGTCGGGCAGTCATTTGGTACCGTCGCCCACTGCGGAGCCAGAATATCTTGCCCTGTCAGACCTTGCGACTCGTCCTGGCGTTCATACGACCGCGCCGTTGCCAGAGGGCAAGGATGGCATAACCGACGGCAGAACTTTACTGACTCCCGCGACGGGCGGGGTTCAAGTTGAAGAGAACGCTGTTGTTTTCGGGGAAACACTCGACGCGGCGTGGACTCGTGCTTTGGCCTTGAGTCGCGATCTTCAGTCGAAGAGTCTTCAGACGGACGCTGCCCGCTGGAACACCAAGGCCGCGCGTGGTCTGGCACTACCGAAAATCAGCAATACGACCGCGGCGGTTAGCATGGAAGAGCAGCCTTACTTTCATTCGACGATTCCCGGTTTGTCACCGCCAGGCGGTATTCCCATGCCCATTGCCGAAGACGAATATGTGGCGTCAGTAACGACTCTAACGGTTCCGCTTTACCTTGGCGGCCGCGTGCGAGGAATGATAGACAGTGCCAATGCGTTGACCAAGGCGTTGGCGTCAGGCGAGAAGATAGGAGAACAGGAGCTTAAGTATCAGGTAACGGAGACGTATTTTCTCGTCCTTCGAGTCCGTCGCGTCCTTGAGGTCGCGGAAGAAGCGGCGAGTACGCTTGCCCGGCATGAGCACGATGCGCAGCGGCTCTTCGAAAATGGACTGGTGACGCGAAACGTTGTCCTTGCCGCCGGAGTGGCCAAGGCGGAAGCGGAGCAGGATGTCATAAAAGCCCGAAACGGTGTTCAACTTGCGGAAGCGGCGTACAACCGCTTACTCTGGCGGCCTTTGAATACACCGGTGGCTGTTATGGATGAGGAGGTGCCGCCCCTGTCGGGTGATTATGATTCGCTCGTGGCGCAGGCCGTGGCCAGTCGTCCGGAATTGTCCGCCCTCTGCTCGCAATCGCAGGCACTGTCCGCGCAGCAGAGAGTGCATCGCGCCGACCGCATGCCGCACGTTGCCCTGGTTGGCCTTCATTCCTATTGGGAGAATGAATACGTAACGCCGAACTCCAACTTTACTGGTGCTGTTGGCATGGTTTGGGTTCCCTTCGATGGTGGTACGAGTCGTTCGCGTCAGGAGGCCTCCAATCTGGAAGCGATGGCCGTTGCGAAGCAATCGGAAGACGCGAGGAAATCGATTGAGTTGCAGGTCTATCAATATTGGCTTGCGGAGCAGGAGACGCGAGAGCGATTAAAAGTGGCCACGCTGGCTGTGGGTCAGGCCGACGAAAATCTTCGCGTCGTGAGTCGAAGTTTTCAGGAGGGACTGACGAATCACACGGAAGTCCTGGATGCACAAACTCTTCGGACACAAGCGTGGAATAATTTGGCGAATACTCGCTACGATGCTATTCTGGCGACCTGGCAGTTGCGTCGGGCGTTGGGGCGGCTGTAGCGATGTCGTGACCGTGTGGGTGTGGCTACCGCTTCCGCGGGGACTTCTCTCTTGAATATAAGGTGAGTGAAATATTTTCTGTAACTGCCATTTTGGCAGGCTCTTGTTGAAAACTTCTTAGGATACGTTTTTGTAATCTGTTGTGAATCATTAACTTGCAATGCACATTGAAAATTTTTTGTGTTGTGGCACGCTCTTTGCAGTTAAGCTAGAATAAGCACTGGAGACTGTCCAAAGTGGCGGACGGTTCTCTCCGGTACAAACAAGCACTCAGAATTGCACACACACGTTCGCCGGAACGGTCGGAAAATCTCCAAGCGGAAGATCGGCCGGGTATGCCGAACGGAACATAAAAAAGAGTATCACAAACGGGTCCTGTTGGACGCAGCCTGTTCGACGCGGGCCGTTAGATACCAGAAGAAGGAGATTTTTACTATGTCACAAGGCGAAAAAATTATTGGTATCGATTTGGGAACTACGAACTCGGTCGTTTCCATTATGGAAGGCAAAGAAGCAAAAGTCATTGCCAACGCGGAAGGGAACCGGCTCACGCCGAGCGTGGTCGCTTTTACCGATGGAAACGAAACTCTGGTCGGTGAGCCTGCCAAGCGACAGGCGGTTACGAATCCATCACGGACCATAGCGTCAATCAAGCGATTTATGGGACGTAAGCACGGAGAAGTCACCTCCGAAGAGCGAACCGTGCCCTATAAGGTCGTAGGCGGCCCGGAAGATTACGTTAAGGTTGAAGTCGACGATAAATCGTATACGCCGTCTGAAATTTCTGCCCTTACGCTCCGCAAACTGAAAGAAGCTGCGGAAGCCTACCTGGGGCATAAGGTCAATAAAGCGGTTATTACCGTTCCGGCGTACTTTAACGACGCCCAGCGTCAGGCGACGAAAGACGCGGGACAGATCGCCGGACTCGAAGTCATGCGTATTATCAACGAGCCGACCGCGGCCTCGCTGGCCTACGGACTTGACAAGAACGTCAACCAGAAGATTGTCGTGTTCGACCTCGGTGGTGGTACGTTCGACGTCTCCGTTCTGGAAGTGGCCGACGGCGTCTTCCGGGTTATTAGTACCAACGGCGATACGCACCTCGGCGGCGACGACTTCGATAAAGTCCTCATCGACTATATTGCCGACGATTTCCAGAAGAAACAGGGCATCGACCTGCGAAAAGATCCCATGGCGCTCCAGCGACTTCAGGAAGCGGCCGAGAAGGCCAAACGGGAACTCAGCTCCTCGCAGACGACCGATATCAACCTGCCGTTCATTACAGCCGACGCAACGGGCCCGAAGCATTTGCAGCTTAAGATAACCCGCGCCGAGTTCGAACGCATGGTCGATCACCTCATTGAGCGGACCAAGGGACCTGTTGCCCAGGCACTTCAGGATGCCAAACTGAAACCGTCCGATATTGATGAAGTCGTGCTCGTCGGCGGCTCCACTCGAATTCCGAAAGTCCAGGAAGTGGTCGCGAAATTCTTTAACAAAGAACCGCATAAGGGCGTCAATCCGGATGAAGTCGTCGCAGTGGGTGCGGCGATTCAAGGTGGCGTGCTCGCCGGTGAAGTTAAGGACGTCCTGCTCCTCGACGTTACCCCGCTTTCCCTCGGAATCGAAACGCTGGGTGGTATTATGACCAAACTGGTCGAGAAGAACTCCGCTATTCCGACCGAAAAGCGCCAGGTCTTTAGTACCGCCGATGACAATCAGACCGCGGTTACCATTAAGGTATATCAGGGCGAACGGGAAATCGCTTCGGCGAACCGTCTCCTCGGCCAGTTCAACCTGGAAGATATTCCGCCGGCACCGCGTGGAATTCCGCAAATCGAAGTTACCTTCGATATCGACGCCAATGGAATCCTCAACGTTAAGGCCAAAGACCTGGGCACGCAAAAAGAGCAGAAGGTTCGTATCGAGCAGTCTTCCGGTCTGTCCGAGTCCGAAATCGAAAAGATGCGACGCGACGCGGAACTCCATGCCGACGAAGACAAGAAACGTCGCGACCTCGTTGAGACCCGGAATAAGGCCGAATCGATGTGCTTTGAACTTGAGAAAATGCTCAAGGAGCACGACGCCAAACTTCGGTCGGAAGACAAGGTTGCCCTGAACGATGCTATTAAGCGTACTCGGGAAGCGTGTGCTACCGATGACGGCGAACGAATTAAGTCCGCCTTGAACGACCTGGAGCAAACGTCGCACGCTATGAGTAAAGCTCTTTACGAAGCGGCTCAAAGTTCGCAAGCTCAACAGCAAGCGTCAGGCGGCGCCTCGGCCGGAGCCGCCGGTGACTCCAAACCGGACGACGACGCAATCGACGCCGAGTTCGAAGTGAAGAACTGAACCACTCCCATTTATTCTGTTCCCCGACTTCTCGCAGGTCGGGGAACTGTTCTTTTCTTGCCGCCATAACTGCCCCTACAGGCGGCCGGTTCATGGCGGTGCTGGGTAAAAGGGCAAATCCATCGTAATTTGGCGGTGCCGGGCATCTGTTCTCGTTATTGCTGGTCGCGACCTGCAGGCAGTCGCTCTCTATTGCCGCAATAAAGATTGGCGTACCTACCCTTGACGCGTCGCGAAATTGGGGTAGAATAAGAACATCTTAATATGGTGGCCGTAGCTCAGTTGGCTAGAGCATCGGATTGTGGCTCCGAAGGTCGAGGGTTCGAGCCCCTTTGGCCACCTTATAACTCCTTGTCAGAAAATGTTTTATGCTATTGCGTTTCCGCTCTTTTGCGCTGCAGATTCTCTGCTTTTAAGTGGGATTTCTTCTAATACATGACCTTGAGTCGCACGAGTCCTGCGGGCTTGGGACTGTCTTTCGTATGAAATGCGGCCAGTTCGTCGCGACTTTCGAGTTCCAAATGACGGCCGAACGCCAGTCCGCCTTCCACGGCCCAGTTCCATTCGTCGAGGCTGCGCCGCTCCAGGCCCACGACGCACCGCAAATCGTAATAGGTCATTTGATAATCAATGCGGCGACCAAGTTCGTTACGGGCGTCCGATTGGATCATCCAGCGATTGCCTTCATATTCTCCCGCGACGTAAAACCAGTATGGCACGTCTGTTCGGCAGCATTTATCAGGGAGTCGCCAAGCGATTTTCGGCCGCGGAAAGAGTGCCTCCAGGTAGAAGGAGTCGTTCGGTTTCCAGAGGAAGCCGGCAATAGGAAGGACGTTGAGACTGGCCAGGTCATTATAACTAACGCCGAGTACGAGCCGCGATTCATTGGTCATTTTCCAGAGGACCGACCCGTAACCGGTAATACGAAAGGCATGAGAATTGGCGGACTGGAAATCGGAGCTCCAGCGGAGAGTAACCGCCAAGTCGAGGAGCAGGTTATCGTTTATCGGTCGCAAATATTCCGCACGCAAGCCCGGTGAATATAAATTGAGCGTGTCCTCAAGTTGCGGGCAGAGATTTTTTGGCAGGCTGTACTGTGTCCAGTCGAAAAGAGGTGTCAGGAGCAGAGGCGCCTCGCGCGACGGCATGGGAAAGGCGCCGGTTATACCAGCATCTATATGGTACATTCGGCCCTGGTCCTGCCCCCGATTCGGGAGATACCACATATCGACGCCCAGCCCCTGACACAAGCTTTCCCGCTCGGGATAGGGCATGAGCGAAAAACTATTGAGTCGGTCCTCGGTCGACACGGAATCGAAGCCCGTCGGTTGCGGCAGGAGCGGGTTGACCGCCGTATCAGGAGGCACAGACGCGTAGCCTGTCATTGGTGCCTGGGGCAGATTGCCAGCGGTGTTACCGGTTGAGGAGGTAAGCGGAATGTCCAGCCCGCCGTTATAGACGAGCACTTCCGGAATCGGTTCCGCGTCAGGAATCTTGCCGGAGGGGCGAACCGGTTCCCTTTTTTCCGTCTTCTGATAGCCGAAAAGTCCTCTTTGCTGCGGGGGTGTATAGACAGAATTTCCATTGTAAAGTCGCGACCGAAGTGTTTCCTGGGCAAGGAGAAACGACGAGTCGAGACACACAGCCGCAAATGAGGCGAGAAGAGCCAGCGTTCGCAAGACAGCTTTAAAGACGCAACGATGTTGGGCCGAGGGTAAGGGACGTGGCATCGCGGTCACCTGACCACGCACAGCGAGCGTCAGGCAGGAGAACGTTCTCGCGGGAAATAATCTCTGTTTCACGTCCGACCACTTTCACGCGGATTAATAATTCAGTCCGCCTTTGAGATAAATACTGCTCTTCGGTTTGTACCATGCGGTCCCAAACGCGTAAAGCTCACGGCCAAAGGCACCGCCGAATTCAATATTACCGGTAAGTGATTTCGGGGTGTTAAACGAAAGACCCAAGCCAACCCGATAATCGTTGTAGTCGGTATTGAAGACGTCGCCGTCGGAATCTTTTATGAGCCAGCGGCCTCCGCCTATCTTGCCTTGAACGTAGCCCCACCAGTCGGTTTCGTTCAGCTTACCGAGATAGCGTGACAAACGCGGGTCGGGAAAGACGAGTCGCCAGACATTGCGTTCGTTTGGTTTCCAGATCACCCCTGCGACTGGCAGGAGTTTGTAACGATTGCGGCAGAGATAGATAACGCCGCCGGTCGCCTGGAATCGACCATCGTCGGTTATATTGAGTACCCCTGCAGCACGTCCGCGAACGTAGATCGCATGCTTATTCACCTTCTTAAAGGACGCGGCCAGTCCGACCTGGACCCAGGCTTCCATGGAAAACTCGTCGGTAATCTGCGGGCGAACGCCAAAGGCAAGATTTGCGTCGAACGTTTGCGGCGGCATGTCGGAGATATTATGGGGCCAGCCGAGCGGTCCGGACCACAGGTTCAACGAAAAGCCTGGCGCAACGTACCAAAACCCGGAATTACTCTTCATACTTTTGAGCAGTCCGCACGGAAACGAGAACTCTGTGAACAGATTGAACTCGTTCATGCCGAGTCCGGATTCCTTACTGCCGCGAGGTATATAGAGCGTTTCCGCGGAGAGATTGTGCCAGAATTTCATGACCTGCTGCACCGGTTCCGTAAAGCTTCCGGACCCTGTACTCGTTCCTGTGGAAGGATTTAAGGCGATTCCGGAGCCGTCGCCATAGACAGGCGGCGCGGTCGAGGGGGCGGGCGGTACGTACGGCGTTCCGGTTACGGTCCCGGAGCCGGTCAGGGTCGGCGCGGTTGAGGCCGGATCGGCTTGCGCAACGTAGGTTGTCGCGTAGGGGTTGTAGACGGTATTCCAGTAGCTCGTGTTGCTCGACTGCCCGCGAATCAGGAGTGAGGGGTAGAGGTCACTTGCCTGCACGGAACTTGTGGCCAGGTCTTCAGTTAAGGCGGTAAAGTCGTCTTCTTCGTCAAAATCCAGAGCAGGAAACGAATCTTGCGAGGTCGGTATCCCGTTCCAGGCCGCCGCAGGGAACAGAACATCGCAAGATGACGTAACACAATCTGTGGCAAGGAGTTCCTGTGAGAGTACTTGCGCCGCGGTCGCCAGCAGAAAGGCCAGCGTAAGGAGCAGACGCAACTGTACCGTCCACGGCGAGCCCCAGGCACAAGGTTTCCGCCGCCTATCCCGTAGGCTATCGTCGCTCGAACTGTTTCTACACGTCTTTTTCATTCCAAATCCGTTTTATGTCAGGCAGAGGACGAAAGCTCCGCCCCTGGAAAGACAACTAAAAAAACACAATAAGGAATGATTAACAATATTCCGACTTGGTGTCAAGAGCAATTTGAAAGTTTTACGGGAAAAGGGCCGAGATCTCGATTATTACGGTTTCTTATGGTAACTCATAATTATATAATGACTAAACCACCCGCCAGGCCTCAAAGCAGCCCCAACGTCAAACCGGCGCGTCGCAAAAGGAGCCCATTCCACTTCACTTCTGAGAAACCGGGCCCTGATTTTTTGTCTTTTCGGCTTTTTTGAAGAAAATTTCCGTTTTTTTCGCCACACTTTGGCATGTCAGGTGTACTATCTATAACGGCGTGCGAGGCGGTCGAGGCAAATTGCGCAACGTGTATAGTAATAATGAGGTAAAATATGTCAGGCAAGACAGAAACTGACAAGGCGACAGAAGATCAAAAGGATAAGGCGAAGAAAGCATTTCTGGAGCATTATGGCCTTGTGCGCTTCATTGCGTTTGAGTCGGCGCCGCAAAATGACCTCCTCGGCGATATCGTCAACGATACATTCGTCTATTTTGTGGAGCATGCCGACCGTTGGGAGTACGATCGCGATTTGCGGCCGCTGTTGAAAGAGGTCACACGCAATATAGCCATGCGGCATTGGCGGGAACATGTTAAGCATCTGCCGGAAACCTTGGGCGAAATCGCTGAAATTTTGCAGAGGAGTACGGCAACGACCGACGAGCAGACCGGCACGTCCGACGTCAGTGAAGAACTGGACGCCATGAAGCTCTGTCTGGCGAAATTGACCGCGGAGCAGAAGAAACTCATTGATGCTTATTATTTCGGTAAGGTTAAACTTGTGGTCCTGGCGAAAGAATCGGGTATTAAGGAGGGAACGCTTCGAAAAATGATGTATCGAATTCGAGCGGCGCTCCGCGCTTGTATTGAGCGGGTACTGAAAGGGAGGAACGTTCATGTCGAGTAATCCCTACGAGCACTATCAATTGGTAGACGCCTGGGTCGACGGTTCCCTGTCCGCAGAGGAAGCTCTCATTCTGCTGAACCTGCTCCGGACCGATGCTAAAGCGGTGGAATTATTGCGTGCTAATGTGCTCGTCGATTTTTTACTCAAAGAAAGCTGCCGAACGGCGAACGATCTTCAAGCACTCTGGGAACAGCAGGAGACAAAAACAAAAGTGCAGAAAGAGGCGTTGGCAAGTCCGGACAGGCAGTCTGCTCCTGCGGCGGCTCCGGAACTCTCCTGGGATGAACTGGTTCGCTTACAGAATCTTGAGCGGCCGTATCATGTTGCGCCGGAGCACTGGAAGCCGTTACCGCCAGGCGGGTATAATCATCCGATTCGTTTTTCGCTGGATGACGCGGAATATTCAGGTGGACGTTGGAATTTATTTTCGAAGTTCGTGCCGATTTCAAAGAATTGGAAGAAAACGACCGTAGCACTTCTGGCATTTTTTATTCCCGCATTTTTGTTGATATTGATTGCGTTTTCCGTTAGACAACCAGCAGGAGAGCAGGACGCGGTACTGCCAACAGATGGCGTTGCCAGTATAACAGAAATGATTGACGCGGTTTGGGAACCGGACACGCAGGTCTATAAGCGAGGTCAGATTCTTGACGACAGCACACTTCGACTCAAGAGTGGAACAGTGCAGGTAACAACCGACCGCGGTACTGAACTCATCTTGGAAGGACCGGGCGAGTTATGTGTTAATGATGAAATGAAAGCGTTTTGTCAAGCGGGAAAATTAAACGTTCGTGTCGCGAAATCTGATATTGGCTATGAAGTTGTAACGCCGCATGGCCGCATTATTGACCGGGGAACCGAGTTCTTTATTGAAGCGATGCAGGGCAAAACGAAACTTGCCGTTAGTCAGGGAAAGGTCGATTACGCGTCTTCGGGTGGTGGAGTATATTCTGTATTTGTGAATGAAGCGATTGTATTTGACTTATATGGCAAGATAAAAAAACTGGTAGCGTCTCAAGTTTCACAGCATTATACATCGGCAACGTTTGCCACGAGTGTGAAGAAGCGAGCGACTGAGATACAGGAAGAGCGAGCGTTACGCGACGAGAAGCTGGACGTGGATCCTAAGCTTTTGGCACGTTTTTTCCTTGGTAAAAAACGTTCACACATTGTGAATTTATCAAAGAACGGCCAAAAGAATATTCCGGAACTGACTCTGGCGGGGAATCGTTGGTGTGAAGGGGAACTGACAACACTCGATGCGCTGGATCTTTCGGATGAAACGAGTTTCGCCGAATTTACCATTCCGGGGAGATTGCAAAATATGAAACTTGAGGTGACGGTACGTATGGACAAGTACGGGAAATCGGGCAATATTCTACTGGCATCCCGTGATTTTCCGAACGTGCCTGGCTCGTTTATCTGGCAGGTCAGTTGCGATGGACGACTTCAGCTGCACGTGGCAACGTCCGGCGGCCATACGGTTCAATTCGATTCCTCCCCGGTTTTGGACAGGAGCCTGCTGAAAACGTGGGGGCGTATTGCTGTGAGTCTGGATACGCGTACGCGAACGGTCAATCATTTTTATGACGGTAAACTGGTGCACGCCGCGCCGTTAACCGACATTGGTTTCCTTAAGCCTGGCGACTGTGCCGTGGGGCATTTTAAGGGCAATAAACAATATTTCAATACGCGTTTACTAAACGGCGCTGTTGGAGAGATTAAAGTCTGGGGAAATTCCCAGGAATAACCCATTTGCGTAGAACGTTAATTACAAGCGCTGCGCGATAAATTCAAAAGGAGAAATACGAAATGAGAAAAGAATTTAGTATTGAAGCGATCTTGTCCGGTACGACTGTGGATAAGGCGAAATTCTGTGCGAACAACTGTAAGTTGAGTCTTCGCGGGATAGCCCGGCTCAAACGTTTTTTTGGTTTTACGCTCGTTGAACTGCTGGTGGTCATTGCAATTATTGGTATTTTAATTGCTTTGCTGTTGCCGGCGGTGCAGGCGGCCCGGGAAGCTGCCCGGCGTATGCAATGCACCAACAATATAAAGCAGTTGTCGCTTGCCTTGCAGAATTATCACGACGCGTATTCGGCGTTCCCTACCGCGTGGTCTCTTACGCTGAATAACAGTAAGTCCGATTGTTTATCCGTTCTTTTTACATTACTCCCGTTTTGTGAAAACAGTGCTCTTTACGACGTTGGAATTACCTGGACGAAGAATTATTCTGCGAATGAATGGGATGGAAACAAGGACCCGGTTGAGGGTAATCCATTTGCCTGTCAGCCGGTTATGGTTCGATGCCCCTCTGAATCGGTAGCGCCTGTGGAACCGGGCAAGAAGTTCGGGCAAAATAATTACGTTACCTGTGGTGCCGACTGGCAGGATGCGGGAATCGGAGGCAAGAAGGGGAATAAGTGTTCCTATGACCACAATCCAAGGTCGGTATTTGATGCGAGAAAGCGTCCGGATTTTTCGCGATTCTGGTGCGCTATTTCGGCAATAACAGATGGCACAAGTAACACAGCCTGTTTTTCCGAAAGCTGTATGGGTGGTCCGGATTCCAACTATTCATTAGTAAAAGTTGGAGTTGCTGTCATGAACACGGCTGTGGTCGAGCCGGAGTCGCCTGTGCTGGTAACCAGTGCTGTCGTGAGTGACTGTCTGAATCTGGCAAACGGGAAATATTATGCGTCGGGCCATCCCAGCAAAGATACCTCATTATTTAAACAAAAGTTATGGTTCGACGGTTATCCTTTGAACGGGACGTTCCATACGATCCTCCCGCCTAATGGTCCCAGTTGCACGAACAATAAGATCCATAAATATGCGGGTCCCTTTATGAAATCGGCGAGCAGTTATCACAGTGGCGGAGTCAACGTGGGCCTCTACGACGGAAGTGTGCGATTCGTTTCCGATACGATTGATTGTGGCGACCTCTCGAGCGCGAAGATTGTAGAGCGTGGTGCTTCGGAGTTCGGAGTTTGGGGTGCGCTCGGTTCCATTAATGGCGGTGAGACGAGTTCTCTTTAGTCGTTTGTTAAGTTGTTTCATAAAGCCGTTCTGAATTTATGTGCGAACCAGCATGAATCAGAACGGTGTTACGAAAAATAAGGAAAGGTAATAGAGAAAGGTATAATCAAGGAAACATACAATGAATCGTAATTTACGTACAATACTAATGGGGGTCGCTGCGGTTGTGCTGTGCTGCGGCTGTCAGCCCCAGCGGCCAGAAGGTTTGGAGAAGCTGTACCCTGTGCAGTTAACCTTTACTCAGGAAACGAAACCTCTTGAGGGCGCTATTGTTTCTCTTACCAGTGTTGACAAGAGTGTCAGGTATACCGTAGGGGGAGTAACAGACGCAAGTGGTGTTGTCCTACTGTACACGCAGGGGCAGTATAAGGGAGTCCCTGCCGGAACGTACAAGGTGCGAGTTGTAAAGACGGAAGAGACGGAATCGAATTCTCTTGACGGTGCTGAATTCGAAGCTTGGGCAAGGAGCAACGATGACGCGAAAACGGAATCCTGGTCCTTGGTGGAGAAGTCTTATACGAAATTTGAGACAACGCCGTTGGAATTGAAGGTTTCGGAACGAGTCGATACACAGTTTGACCTCGGGCGTCCGGTTCGGGACGTCCTTTAGACAAGCGAAGAAAGAGAAAGTATACAATGAAAATATCACGCAAGAGAATTATCTTGTTCCTGTTGATGGCCTGGCTCTGTTGTGGAATCACATTGGGTCAGGAGCTTAGTCCGGTCAAATATGTATTCCTTTTTATAGGCGATGGTATGTCTGTCCCGCAACGCATGCTGGCGGAGGAATACGCGAAGAAGACGAACCGGCCGGGCCTGTATTTGAATTCCTTTCCGAATCATGCGTTGACCATAACAGGCTGTGTCTACTCGTGCATGACAGATTCCGCAGCCAGTGGGACCGCAATTGCCTGTGGCGAAAAGACAGGGGGCGGGCAGTTGGGTTTGGACGCGTCGGGAACGCGTCGGCTGGAGTCCGTGGCGGAAGCTGCCCGGGATGCCGGACGCAAAGTTGGTATTATTACCAGTGTTACGCTCAATAATGCCACGCCTGCCGCGTTCTATGCGCACAATATGAGCCGTGGGGCAGGGTACGAAATTAATCTCGACTTGCTTGATTCCGGGTTCGACTATTTTGCCGGGGGGGCGGTTGGCAGTCAGGACGATAAAAAAAGTGCCCGTTATTCCGGGGTTATTTTTGATCTGGCGAAGCAGAAAGGATATACCGTTCTGCACGACGCGAACGAGATTCTTGCCTTGACCCCGGACCGCGGCCGAGTTATTGCCTGTCAGAAAGAGGGGCCACTTCCGTTTACTATTGACTGGCAAGAGGGGCTGACGTTAGCCGAGTATACAAAAAAAGGCATTGAAATGCTGGATAATCCAAATGGATTTTTTATGATGGTCGAAGGCGGAAAGATCGACTGGGCATGTCACGCCAACGACGCGGCCAGTGCTGTTTGGGAGACGCTCGCCTTGGACGACGCGGTTCAGGTTGCTGGCAATTTTATGAAGGAGCATCCGAACGAGACCATTATTGTCGTAACAGGCGACCACGAGACAGGCGGCTTAACGTTGGGATATAATGAGACGGGTCAAGGGACCTATATTGAACTTCTTTCGTACCAGAAATGTTCTCTTGATTTCTTTATACAAAAGCTGGCTGCCTTTGGCAAAGAGAAAGGGAATGATCTGTGCATTGCGGACGTTCAGGCAATGATTACAGAAAACCTTGGCCTGTTGTTTTCCGCGGAAAACAAGGAGGATCGACTGCTGCTCAATGAGGCGGAACAGATAAAGACGAACGAAGCGATAACTAAATTCCTTCACAATCCGAAGGAGGAATCCGACCCGCTGGCGAGAACCGTTGTAAAGATTCTCAATAATAAAGCATCACTCGGCTGGACAACGTCGTCACACACTGCTTTACCGGTCGATACCTCTGCCATTGGTGTTCAGTCAGAAAGATTTAACGGACTTATTGATAATACCGACATAGCCAAACGTCTCAAGCAGATGATTCGGTGACAAGGTCGGTTGGCAGGTCAATGGAGTTGGGGAACGAAATGGAGATGCGATGAGAGATGGTTTTTTTCGTGGGGGGACTTTTGAAAAGTTCCCCCACACCCCGTCAAACTTTTTTTAATAGGCTTCGCCTCCAATTATTAGAATGAACTCTCAGTTTGAAACGCCCGCGCGCCAATTGATATCCCCCTTGACAGTATGGAGTGAGTAAATAATATTTATAATAACGAATAAAGGGGCCCGTGACTTACGTGGTGTGAGTTGCATGGAGAAGTCTGGGAATTGAGAACAATCGCACAGAGGAGTTAAGATGAGCGTTAAATATATCGGTATTAAAATTGGAATTCTGGTCTGTCTTGCGTTTGCGACGTCTTCTTCATTTTCGCAAGAGGCTTCGTTCAATCGAGATCTGTCCCTGGAAGGGAAACGCGTCGTAACGATCAATAGTGTCATACGCGTTAACCAGATTGAGATAACCCGCGAGCGAAGTTTGGGTCAGGATGAAGCGGACCTGCATACCGTAGCCGCGGCGGACCGTTTTCGCGAGGCGATTGCCACGGCTGTTCCGGACGCGAAGGTGACCTGGGCGTTCTCCTGGCTGGCTCTTCATGACCAGCGTCCGAACTATATTGCACTACGTAAAAGGATTGTTGAATTTCATCAGCAGTATGGCGACGAAATCACCTTCATTCCGGGCGCCTATTTTGCTCCTATGTACAATACACGTGAACAGGTTAATCAGGATCTGCACGACGGCTTAAAACGGGTCGAAGAACTTGTCGGCAATGGTTATCGGCCTGGGAGTGTTGTAGCGGGCTATCTGGCGGCTGATAACATGCGTTATTTGTCAGAAGTGGAAGATATTCACGTTGCCCAAGGGACAATCTGGAGTCAATATGGAATTGATAACGGCGATGGCGACGGGTCGATATGCTATCCGTATTATCCGAGTCGTGAGCACTGCTGTAAGCCTGCACAGACGAAAGAAGATTTTATCGATTGCGTTAATCTCGACGGCTGGACCTGCGATTTTCTTTGTGCGCGTCGATTCGCTTTTGAAGGTGGTGGCAATAGTCGTCTTGGAGTCGGACCGATAGAAGCGTACGATCGTCTTGGGTCGGAAAACGGATTGAAGGAGTCGCTTGCTGTTACGGCCTCGCATTTTGATACGAATATAAAGTCGAACGGGTTCGGTTGGGTTACCGTCTGTTGGGAGCTTAGTCTCGTTGACGGTTCGCCCGATAGGGTTACAGACTGCCTGACAAGCTGGCTCAAGGAGATAAAGTCGCGATGGCCGGACGCTATTGTTCCGCTCCAGAGTGAATTTGGCGAAGCGTGGCGGCGCATGCACCCGAATAACGACGACCTGAACTATCATTTCGTTCAGCGTGGAACAGGAGTCCCCGGCGCCGCGTCGGAGCCGGAGTTGGAAATCGAATGGTTTATGAACAAGGATTTTCGGCTTGCCCTGCTGCGCTCGTGGCAGACGAGCGACCCGGGTATGGTAATCGATTTTACCCGCTACGATTTACCGGCATCAGAACCTGCTGACCCGACGGATTCGGAGCCTGTTCGCAACTGGAGCCTGATCAATCGCATTAATCAAAAGCAGCGTCGCCCGGAAGACAAGCCGGTTCCCCTGTCGAGTCTGACAGAAGCGGAAAAAACGCTCATCCAAAAACAATGTCCGGAATTGTTTCAATAGCGGCCGTCGGATAGTGCCAGTCTGCCGGGAGAAGCTGGCCTCCGGGGTAAACATGTAAGCATGCGTTTACCCGGAGGCAATGGCCGTTCCCGCTTACACGGCGATTACCACTTGTACTGCGGTATTTTTAGCAGTTCGCCATCTCGCATGGCGGATTCGTGGGCAATGACGCCGGCGATGGTCGTATTGAGCGCGGTAATAATATCGACACACGGTTTGCGTTCGCGCAAGATGGAGTCGATAAAGTCGACGGTCAGATAGCCGTGAGAGCCACCGTGTCCGCCGGCGTCCATGCCCGGGGGGAGAGCCGGTTTTTTCAGTTTGAGCTTTTCGACAATGGCATTACTTTCCGGGGTCATGCCTTGCCACGAATCGAGGTAGGAACCGAACTGGCCGCGATTGCGCCCTGATTCCGAGGGGAGGCAGGCGGCGTCCCAGTTAACGGCCATGCGGGCAACGCCGCCTTCGCTGGTCTTAAACAGTGCCGTTTCGCTCCCGAACGTGTTATTGTAGGTATTATTGCCTGGCTTATAGCAGTCTTTACTTCCCACATGGCCAAAGCAGGAAACTTCCGTGAAACTGCCGCCGGTCACGCATGTGTAATAGGCATTGGAATGTGTGGGATACCATTGTGGGGGCAGTCCAATCCGCCAGCCCTTGTAGGAGTCTGTGGTCCCTACCGAATAATGGAAATATTCGCCTTCGGTGTAATTCATTTTGCCAAATCCGCCTGCCTGATAGATTAAGCGAGAGGCGTAGAGGTCGTCGTGGAAGGCACTCGTTTCGTTTAAGGCGTAGATTTTTCCACTTTTTTTAACAGCTTCGAGGAGTCGCTCGCCATCTTCCACGCGACCAAAGACGGCTGGCACGGCGCACATGACATGCTTGCCTTTTTCGAGGCATTTGAGAACATGGTCCACATGACTGGGGGCGTCGGTTGCCACGAAAACGGCTTCAATGGAATCGTCTTTAACGAGTTCTTCCAAAGAGGGATATTTCTTTTCACAGCGGCAGGCTTGGGCCAGTTCGTCACACCGGTCAGGAAACAGGTCACTGACGGCAGCAACTTCAACGTTCGGATGGTCCTGATAGCCAAACGAGGAACCAAATTTGCAAACGCCATTGCCAACGATGCCGACGCGTACTTTGCGGTCGGAGAACGGTTGCCAGACCTGGCTTGCGTCGATATCGGTTTGAGTTTGGTCGAATCCGGCAATAACCTTATCGTCGGCCAGGAGCGAGCTTCCGTAGAGCGAGGCGCCCAATCCGAGCAGTCCAGACGTTAAAAAACCACGACGTGAAACATTGCTGTTTTGCATTTTTTCTCCTAATAATAAAGGTGGGTAGCAAGGGCGAACGCGGACAGACGCCTGTCCGCAATTCGTTAATAATTTTGTATTTCTACAAACTGAAGGAAGCGGTTTCCCCGCCCTGCGGTGTGGCCATGGCACCCCAAATTCCATACGGACTTGGCCCGGTTGCAACTTGAGCTTTGGTAATATCACCGCAGTCGACGGTATCGGAGACAAATTTTACGGACCCATCCATCATGGCCGTATTAACGCCACCGCTATGATAGCTGGAGGCGCCGCCGGCAATCCAACGGTAATCACTCGTATAGATACAAGTAGGTGCGTTCGGGGGCAGACAAGCAACGTACGCGGAGCTATTGGCACGTCCGTCGCTCCAAAATGTGCCGCGAAGTGTAAAGCTGGCGACCCGGAAGCTGACAATTTTACGACGATCCGTAGGGCTAAAGGCATAATCAATACAGGCACTCGGTTTGATTTGGATACTACCACTATCCGATACAGCCATTTCCGTAACGGTAGCGAGTCCGCCATGAATCCGATCGTCGCTCCATTTATTTGACACGGCGCCTTCAGAGCAGCACATGGTATTACTCGTACCATCAAGACAATCACCTAAGGATTTCCACATCTCTGCACGGAACATTCCCCGCCACGGGCTTCCGGCCTCCGTAGCACTGGTGGTTGTTGTCTTGTAGCGGGCATAGGGCATTTGCACCGCCCATGGTGATTCTCCTGCGCAAAACATGACACTGGCAGCTCCTGTTGGCGGATGGGTACTTGCATTCATTGTGGTTGTTTCGTTTCCGAGAGGGTCGGATGGACAGATATAAGTAGGAATACGAGTTGTTTCATCAAACGCATTCCAGGCACTGGTGCCATGAGGAGGGTTCTCTGCATTGCTGTCAAAAACCTCAAAAATGGGATTTTGTTCCATGTAAGGCAACAGGAAGATTCGAATACTGCATGTGCCTGCTCTCGCAATTGCCACATTGTCTTGGCCTGCCGGATAGTCAGCTCCTACGATTTTTTTGTAAATTGTACCCAGAGGCGGGCATGTGCCGTTGACGTCGTGATAATTTTGAACCGCCAGCGCGACCTGTTTCATATTGTTGGTGCACTGCATACGGCGAGCCGCTTCCCGAGCCGCCTGAACCGCTGGCAGCAGTAACGCGATTAAAATTCCAATAATCGCAATAACCACCAGAAGTTCCACAAGCGTAAAGGCGACGATTCTTTTCAATTCGCTCAAAGTTCGTTTCATGGTCAGGTTCCTTTCGTGAAAATTAAGTTAAATAAAATTGTTATTTTTGCTAGTGGGTAAGATTCTCCGGTCCCAGTTTTTCTTCCCGCGCTGGTTTCCCGACGTCGAACGTGGATTCCGCGTTTTTACCGGATTTGACTTCGAGCGACAGCGGCGTTGTGTCCGCGGTACGGAACGACTTTTCGACGAGCCAGTAGATACGCGTGGGCGTCTTCGATTGACTTATGGCAGGATTGCCATCGGTCCCGCCGCCGGTGGCTTCTGTCTTGGTTACCGTTACTTTAAAGGATCCCTCCGGGCAGCCGGGATAGCCATACGTGTAAAGTTTTGCGGTTCCACTGGCGTCGGTATTGGCGGCCACGGGCCATCGTGACAGGTTCGGGTCGTTCGGGACGAGCGAGACGGACGCGTCGGCCAGCGGGGCCCCGTCCTGTGTAATCTTAACAGAGACGGGATACAGTTTGGGCATTCCGTCGGGCAGCTTTTCACTGCAAGCGGTGCATAAAATGGCCGCGATTACAGGCACAATCGCAAAAATTGGCATTTTCACAGGTTTCATTGGGTCTCCTTTTCTTTCACATAAAGTGTATGGTGTTTCGTCTTCACAAATTCAGGAATCTTTTATTCCAAAGCGAGTTCATCTTCACTCAAGGCACGTTTAAATATTTTAAATTCCTCCAGGGCACCGCCAAGTGTGCGGTCCTCCTGCTTGAACGATTTCCCGGACAGGAACCCGAGTTGCCCCTGACCAATTGTTATGGGAACCGGATCGTTCCAGGGAATCTCGGCCACGCGTTTGCCGTCGATATAGTGGGAGACGGTCTTCTTTTCTCCGTCGGCAACAACGGCAAACTTATACCAGCCGCCACAACTTTTCCAGTCCAGAAGCGGCTTGCTCTGGCAGGAGACGTTCTCCATGTTTTCGTTCGTTACGCAAAAATAGAGTTCGCCTGTTCGTGAAATTTGCCAGTAGATACCGCCCAGCGCGCGACCGAACTGTTTCGAGGCAAAGATCATATTGCCTTGCGATTGCAGTTCATTAATGCGAACGGAAGCGACCAGGGTTACGGATTCGAACGAGCCGGGGAGTCGAAATCGGCCTACGCCTTTTTTACCGCTGGCGTTCGTAAAGGCAATTGCATGTGTACCGGGCAAGGACCCTTCTTCCTCCTGTACAGCCGTTAAGGCAAGGTTGCCGGCTGTATTACTCCCGGAGATTTTGTTCGGAACGGAATTGCCTTGCCGTGACTCGGCGGAGTACCAGGCGACGAGCCAGGGCGAACGCGGACGTTCACGACTCTTCGTCTCCTTTTCGGCCACGAGTTTGCTGTACCATTGCGCCATCTTCTCATTGAACGAGGCGAAAGAGAGCTGGTTTTTATCGTCAAAAGAAGCGTTTTGTACATGGTCGCGTGTGGCGGTAGCGGCGGTCCCCTTGGAAAGGCGAACCGGTTCTTCCAGGTCGCGACAGACCTCAACGAGTCCCTGGGTCACGCCAACGCGCAATTCGGAGTCATTCACATGAACGGTAAATTCGGTCCCGCGGTCGACGATGCGTGCGTAGGGCGTATTGACGACGAACCCGGTCGCGGAGGGCGGCGCGTGTACGGCAACGGTTCCGCGTGAGCACCATAGGGCAAGTGGCCCGTCAACGCGAACGTGACATGGCCCGCTCAACAGGACTTCCGCGTCGTTATTAAAGGTCAGGCGGGTCATGCCACTGACCAGGGCCAGCGTGGAGCCAATGACCGACTGACCGCACTTGATTTGCGGAGTGTCTTCTGCCCAGACGGTCGCCAGTTCTCCTGACATGACAGCGACCCGGTCCGGCAGCTCCTGTGGCGTGGCGGGTTCCGCTTCCCGGTGCGGCAGAAAAGACAGGAGCAGAACAACGGCGACAAAAAGTCCTGCGGCAATGGCGCTTCCCACGGAAACAATCCGGGCAACGCGGCGCAAGCGGGCAGACGTATTCTTTCGCGTGAGCAGAGCATCGCTCCAAAAGAGTAGTGTCTGCAAAAATGTCTTGTCGGTCTCCGAATCCGTACGGGCGCAGTTCAACGGAATCGGGCTGTGTTCTGCGGTGTGAATCTCATTAATCCAGTGATGGGGATCGGTTTCGAAACTGAATGGTTCGGAGTCGTTGTCGATATAGACGGTCTGAAAAACTTTTTCCTGATCGTACTTTGCGTGCAGGAAGAGGTCGGCATAGACGTTCCAGGCCAGTAAGGTGGCAACCCGGGGATCACTTTGACACATTCGCAGCAGTTCCGCGACGCCGGCTTCGTCTATGGTGCGGTCTGTATAATCGGCAACGAGTTTCGCCAGGGCATCGGTAATTATGAGTTCAGACACGGGCACCTCCTGCGCGAAGTACACGCTGAACACAGTCCTTTATAGCGACGCGAATGCGTAAAAATGTTTTGTACAAGGCGGTCAGAGAAATCTTTTTTATTTCCGCTATTTCCACAATCGGAATATCTTCAAAATAATGCATTTCGACCAGTTCCCGACTTCGCGGCGTCAGGTTACCAATACATTGCGTCAAGGCAACCGATTCGTCGTCGAGATTTTCCGTTTGAACCGACTTGTCAATCAGCTCCAGTTCATGCCCCACCAGTTCCGAAAGCTGGACGAATTTGGGCGAGTGGGTCTGAAGATGCTTCTTCCAGTAATCGTGAGCGCAATTGGTCGTAATCGTGCGTAAAAGTTCGGTTATTCCCTTATCGAGGTCGTAACGTTCGCAAGAGCGAATGAAACGAATATAGACATCGTTAACAATATCGTCCTGCAGGTCAGGCGACGGGGCGGAGATCAGTGCCAAATGCCGAACGAAAGGATAATATTGCATGAAAAGCTGATTCGCCTTTTCCTGCTTATCCTTGTCAATCTCGGTCGCTTGAGCGGCTTTCGTCTTTTTTGCGGCTTTGGTCGCCATAATATCTCCACGATGAAATAACGGTACGAACATGGTACAAACGGTGAGGTTCGGAAGGATCGCGAACGAATCGCGAGGCAATCGGCCGGATTCTCCCCTCCTATAGAGTATAACACTTTCGAAAGCAAAAGAAATGGACAAAAAACTGGAAAAAAAGAGAAAATAATTTTTCCGGCGAGGGAAAACGAACGCAAAACACATTTTCCACCCGGCTTGATGAAATTGAGCTTTCATTATATAATAGGAGCGTTAGGAGCCGCCCCGATGGTGGGCGGTGTGAAAAATCAATAAATCAATGCCAATTTAATAATGTGCGCAACATTCCAATTGCGTACGTTGTTCCATTGGTCTATCCGGAAGGACTGTTCAATTATGATAATGGAAGATTTGGTGGCTTTGTGCAAACGACGTGGTTTTCTCTTTCAGTCGAGTGAGATCTATGGCGGATTGAACGGTTTCTGGGATTATGGCCCGCTGGGCGTGCTGCTGAAGCGGAATGTGAAAGATGCCTGGTGGCGCGATATGGTCGAGTCGCATAATGAGCAGAAGATTGAAACGGGCGCACCGTCGACCTACGAGATGACCGGACTGGACTGCACGATTATTATGCACCCGCAAGTTTGGAAATGTTCAGGGCATTACGATCTGTTCCACGATTATATGATCGACTGCCGCGAGTCGAAACGGCGTTATCGATTTGACCATGTGCGAGGCCGCTGGGTTACCGGACTGAAGCATGGGGAAGGGGGCGCCGCGGCGGTTGAGCAGAAAGTTTTTATAACGACGATGGAGACGGAAGACGTCCAGACCGCTCTGGACGCGGCGGCGGGCCATTACTTTGGCCTGCGCAAAAAGGATATGGATACACTGAAGTGGGAAGGGCCCATTGCCGGGATAACCGATATGACGAGCTTCGACGAGGTTGTCGGGCCAGACGCGAAACGACCGGGTACCCTGACGGAACCGCGTGAGTTCAATCTTATGTTCAAGACGATCGTTGGTGCTCTTGGCGGTGAAGATGACGCGGCTTTTCTGCGTCCGGAGACGGCCCAGGGCATTTTTGTCAACTTCAAAAATGTACTCGACTCGACGCGGGTAAAAGTGCCTTTTGGTATCGCGCAAATTGGCAAGAGTTTTCGCAATGAGATAACGCCGCGCAACTTTACGTTCCGGAGTCGGGAATTTGAACAGATGGAAATTGAATTTTTCTGTCATCCGGAAACGAGTCAGCAGTGGTATCAATACTGGCGAGACCGCCGTTTTCGCTGGTATACGGAAATGGGACTGGCCGGGGAACGACTTCGACTGCGTGAGCATGAACAGGCGGAACTGGCACATTACTCCTGCGGTACGGCCGATATTGAATACGCGTTTCCGTTCCTGCCGGAAGGCGAATTTGGTGAACTGGAAGGCGTAGCGCATCGGGGCGACTTTGACCTGCGCAGTCATATGGAAGGGAAGCTTGTGCGTCAGGGGAATGAGCTTGTCTTGGAGAAGGACGCGGCGGGCCAGGTGCGGCATCGGGGTAGCGGCAAGGACCTTAGCTATTACGACGACCAGCGTAAGGAGCGATTCGTGCCGCACGTTATCGAACCGAGTTCCGGTGCTGACCGTGCCACACTCGCGTTTCTGTGCGAAGCGTATACGGTGGACCAGGCTCCAACGGCGGAAAAAGGCGAGGACGCCAATCGAACGCTCATGAAATTTCATCCACGAATCGCCCCGGTTAAAGCGGCTATCTTTCCTCTGGTTAAAAAGGACGGCATGCCGGAACTGGCCGCTGACCTTTACGGGGAACTGAAAGAATATTTCCACGTTCAGTACGACGAAAAGGGAGCGATCGGGCGCCGCTATCGCCGCCAGGACGAAATTGGAACGCCCTTCTGTGTTACGGTCGATGGTCAGACGCTGACCGATGGAACCGTAACGCTGCGTGACCGCGACTCTCTTGAGCAGTGGCGAGTTCCGAAGTCGAAACTGGCGGACGAACTTCGTGCCCGACTTAAGTAGCGTTCGCGCCGGCCGGTTATGGAATGAACGTGCGCAGGAACGGACGCCAGGGACTCCTGACGATGACCGGACCGGGCAGTACGACCGGCGGGTACGGATTAACGACAGGCGGATAGACATAGGTAACCGGTGGCGGATTGGTCACATAAATGGGCGGCTGCGAGATCCAGACCGGCGGCAGATAGACCTGCGAATAGGCAGGATTGGCGTCGGCCGATTGCGTGGCGGCTGATGTCGCGTCCGGTTCCGTTGCGGCGAAACCGGACGTTGCGGCGAACAGACTCACGAATGAGAAAGTCGCGCCTAAAAGGACGGAAACAAGTAGATTGCGACGTGACACGTTTGGGCTCCTTTCAGTTAAGGTTTGTGTTAGTGCCATTATAGAGTCGGTGACGACGGCGTGGGACCAGCCGGTAAATTTTACACGTTGCAAATTCGGTTGAAATTCACATTTTTTAAAAAAGTCAGGGAGCAGGACATAAAAATGGAAACGACTCCTCTTCGTATCGGTATCGTCGGCTACGGCATGATAGGAAAAGTGCACGCAATGGCGCATAAGGTTTTGCCTTGGTATGCGCCGGGTCTGGCACGTTTCGGTCAGATAACTCATGTGGCGACGGGGCATCGCGAGTCGGCACTGAAGGCGGCACGCCAGCTCGGCTGTGAATTCGCCACGTGCGACTTTCGCAACATAACGGAGAATCCCAATATTGACATTGTTCATATCTGCACGCCCAATGGTGAACATGTAGAACCGCTCATTTCGGCCCTTGAGCATAATAAACATATCTATTGTGACAAGCCGATGTGCGCGACGCTGGCCGAAGCGAATCGGGTACGCGACCTTCTGCTCAAAAAAGACGCGAACGGCAAACCGCTCTATACAGGTACGTCACAAATGACATTTCATCTGCGTTTCTTTTCCGCGATCATGAAGGCTAAACAGCTTCTTGCGGAAAAACAGCTTGGGCGCATTTTGCAATATCGGGTCGCCTATTTGCATTCGAGTAGTTCCTCGCCGTTTTCGCCCTGGAAGTGGAAACATTCATCGACCGGCGGGGCAAGTCGCGACCTGGCCTCGCATTTGCTGGACCTGATTGATGCCCTGCTCGGTCTTCCGGATTACGTTTTGGCCGAAGGGATAACGGCCTGGCCACGGCGTGTGGGTGCGAACTTAACTCCGCTGGAATCACTTCACGCGGACGACCCGGAGACTTGGCAACCGGTGGAGTCGGAAGACGCGGTGACCATTTTAACGCGTCACTGTCCGAAAGACGCACCGCGATTTTTCGGCGTGATCGAAGCGACGAAGCTGGCCACGGGTCACGAGGACGACATGTTTTTGGAAATTAACGGCCATAAAGGCACGCTCCGTTTCTCGCTCATGAATTCCCATTATTTGGAATTTTTCGGACCGGAAGGGAAGTGGCAGGTTAGTGTCTCCGACGACAATCCGCCGGAGGAAACACCGGGCGTTTGGCGCTCACTCGCCTGTGGCGGACGCTACAGTATGCCGCACAGCGACTTTCCGAGTCCGAAGAGTCAAACAGGTTGGATTCGCGCGCACATTGCCTCGCTGGCCAATTTTATGCACAATGTAAATGAGGGCCTCCCCGGCAGTCCGGACCTGTTTCAGGGCTACCGTGTCCAGAGTGCGCTGGACGCTGTGGAACGCTCCTTTCGTCAGGCGTCGCCCACTTTTATTAAAGTCGGTTAGTCTCCGGATTGACCAGACGAAAAAGAGAGCCAGAGTCAAGCCGCCATCGGCTGCGTTTATCACGGTTTGACTCTGTTTTGGCTGTTTTGACGCAAAAAAGATATTATCATGACGCAAAAAGGATATTTTTCGCCCTCCTTTTCGCTTGACATTCTTTTTTCAGTCTGATATAATTACTCTTGAGCGTAAGAAAAGGTGAAGAGATTGCTTTTTCTTATAAGCGAATCCTTACCCGCCCTGTGCTGATTGCTTTATTGTTCAAAGGAGTATCAAAAATGCGAAAATTGTTGGCCTTCCTTCTAATGTTTCTGTCGTTCGGCTTGACTATAACGAATTCGTCCCTTTTTGCGGCGGACGAGGGTCCTGGCCAGGCGATTCGCGAAGAGCTGCCCGATACGATTCTCTATATTGTCCGGCAGCAGTACAAGCCGGACCATCACAATACGGCCACCATGTTTCAGCCAGGCGAAGTGAATCTGTATAACTATGCCGGCGGCGGTGCCATGAAACTCTGGTTTCCGAAATCGGATATAACCCGCACTCTGGTCGAATTGCCTGAGGGCATAATTCGCGACCCGGTCGTCTCTTTCGACGCGACTAAGGTTCTCTTCTCCTTTCGAAAAGGGAGAGACGATTACTACCATTTGGGTGAACTGGATTTGACCACCGAACGACCAACAATTGTTATTAAACCGGATACCGATACCAAAGCGATCGAAGGTTTTCGTCAGCTTACCTGGCTCGACGGCGCGTGCGATATAGATCCGCTTTATCTGCCGACCGGAGAAATTCTTTTCTCCTCAACGCGAGAACCGAAGTACTGCATGTGCAATCGGCATATTATGTGCAATCTTTTCACCATGAACGGCGACGGCAGTAACGTGCAGCAGATAGGTAAGAGTACGCTCTTCGAGGGGCACGCGAGTCTGCTTTCCGACGGTCGCGTCATCTATGACCGCTGGGAATATGTGGACCGTAATTTCGGCGATGCGCAAGGGGTTTGGGTTTGTAATCCGGACGGGTCGAAGCATGAAATCTTCTGGGGTAATAATACGGCGTCGCCCGGCGGTGCAATTGACGCGAGAATTATGCCGGAATCCGATTCCAAAATGGTCTGTGTATTCGGGTCGTGCCACGATCGTCCCTGGGGGGCTATTGCCTTGGTCGATCGCCGCCTGGGAATTGACGGACGCGACAGTGTCCTTATGACCTGGCCGCCGGAAGCGAAAGATTTAGTGCACGCGGAACCGGGGCCTGACCCGTTGCGGGAAGTTATCCAATATGATTATATGCGGAATCTTTCCCAAAAATTTGAAGACCCATGTCCGCTTTCCGACGATTTGATTCTCGCCGCGGGTCAGACCGGTAACGGCGAAGAAATGGGACTGTGGGCCTTAACCACCGATGGTCAAGCAACACTCCTGCACACCGATGCGCCCGGCTGCTATGACCCGGTCCCCGTTCAGCCAACGGAACCGCCTATGACCATAGGCAATCGAATTGATTTGAACGACTCCTATGGCTACTTCCATGTAACCAATGTCTACGAAGGGCTTGGCATGGAGAAAGTGGCCAAAGGCACGGCGAAATATTTACGCGTGGTCGAGTCCCCTGAAAAACGATATTGGACCTATTCTCATTATAGTTATGGGAACGGTCAGCAGGGTCCCGGCATGGCGTGGGACGATTTTAATAATAAACGAATTCTCGGAACTGTCCCTGTGGAGGAAGACGGTAGTGTTTCGCTCCGTGTCCCGGCCGAAAAGTTCGTCTACTTTCAGTTACTCGACGAAAAAGGCATGATGATACAGTCGATGCGAAGTGGTATTATGGTCCGGCCGGGCGAAACGAATGCCTGTGTCGGATGCCACGAAAGCCGACTTGATGCGCCGACGTCGCTGAATCTGTCGCCCATGGCGCAAGCGGGCGAGCCAAAAGAGCTTGAGCCTTGGCACGGGCCGGAACGTCAATTTTGTTATCTTGCGGAAGTGCAGCCGGTCTTCGATAAATATTGCGTTGGCTGTCACGACTACGGTCAAATGGCCGAAGAGAAACTCGTACTGGCGGGCGACCGCATGATGCTCTTTAACGCGTCTTATTCTCAAATTCGCGGTAAGAATCTTGTTCGTGTCCCGGGTGCCGGACCGCATAATAAGCTCCCGCCCTATACGTGGGGTTCGACGCAAAGTCGACTCGCACAGATTCTCATGCGAGGCCACGACAAGCCGGAGATCGACAAGTTGCGTAAAGAGCGTGGCGTTTGGTTCGACCCGCAAACGGATCCGGAAGCGTTTGACCGCGTTGTGACCTGGATCGACATAAATGCGCCCTACTATCCTGAGTACAGCGCCACCTTCCCGGTTAATCAGTTCGGTCGCAGTCCGTTTACTCATGACCAGCTCTATCGTATGGAGGAACTCGTCGGACGCAAGCAAGGGACTTGGCAGGAACCGAAAAAGCAGGCGTGGCTCGATTCCCTTCCGCACCCGGCCAATCATCCGCTCACTTGGGCCGTTTCGCTGACGCGTCCGGAATTAAGTCCGTGCCTCAAGGCGTGGTCGACCCCGGAAGAGCGGGAAAGTGCTGAATATAAAGAGGTTTTGGCCCTGATACAGGAAGGAGCGGCTGTGCGTGCGACCGCGCCCGACGATGACGCGACCGGCCCCTTAAATCCGAACGACGTTGCCCAGGAAGCTCGTTACCAAAAAATGCGAGAGAAGTTACAACGCTCGCGAAACGCTCTGCTCAACGGAGAAAAAGTCACCGACTAAAAGACAAGTCTGGAGCAGGAGTCGTCGCTACGACCGCAGTTGCGCACGGCTCCTGTTCCGCATGATTTCAAAGTTGTGGTTTATTTCTGCGGGGCCGTTATGGCTTCTACAATGCGGGTCGCCTGAAGTTGTACGCCCGGCTGCTTATAGTGAAACGGATCGCTCCAGAATTCCTCGCGATCAAGCGGGTCCATAAGCCCGAATAGATCGATTACCGGAAGTTCGTATTTCGCCGCAACCTCTTGAGCGATTGCGTTGAGTTGACGCGATTTTTCCGTAAGGCCCGGGTCCTTGAGCGGAGTGGCGTTGGTTATAAAAAGTTTCGAGTCGGGGCATTTCGCTTTAATGAAGCGAACAGCGGCGTCGTAGGCTATCGACCATTCCTCCTGATCCGTTCCGAGGCTGTGCAACCCGTTGTTAAAGGAGATGTAGTCGTAATGATTTGCGTCGAGAATCAGGTCGAGCGTCCGAAAATATTCCGGATGGGTAAGGCATTCGGAAGAAGCCCAAAAACTCACGTTGATTTGCCCGGAAAGCATGTCACGAACCGTGTTCTGATACGCGTTGCAAATCGAATCGCCAATGAGTAGCAGACGCGGCAGGGAGTTATCGAGTGTGCCGTAAGAATAGGTAATTGACCATTCGATATCTTCCCGAATCTTGCCGGCGGTCTGCGGCTGAAAATCCTTATAGCACACGCTCCCGGTTGTATTCTCCTCGACGGCCGTCTCTTGTCCTCCAACATAACCCGCGCACAGAGCGAGGGTCAGTAAGGTCATCAAAAATTTCGTTGCAAAACGATGCATGCTTCTTCCTTTCGTGTTCCTGATAAAAAACAGAAAATTTTATGGGCCGAACGGTAGCTTTTGCACAGGCCGGTCCATAAAATACCAATGTGTAACCTAGATTTCTTCCCGTTGGAACAGGGAATGCTTAGCGTCGCCGGGCGCAAATTTCGGGTAGTCACTTCTATTGTGCGAGCCACGCGTTTCGCGACGATTCAGTGCGCCATCGATAATCAATTTAGCGACGATGAGCATATTTTGCAATTCCCACGCTTCCGTCTGCCGGAACTGTCGCGAGAAGACATAACGGGACCAGTGGTCAATACTGCCCTGCGCTTCGGTGAGCCCAGTTTCTTCGCGAACGATTCCGACCAGTCGCTGCATGACGCTCTTGAGCGAATTGCGTATATCGGAGAAATCGACCGAAAGTGCGTTCAGACGTCCAACGCCGTCCGGAGCATTAACACAGGTATCGCAATTTAATCGGTTTGTACAGTCGCGGCACATTCGTTGAGAGTAACCAATCGGCTTGTTCTCCAGGGCCAGTGCCCGGTATTCATCCGTCGTCTGTAGGGCAATATCACTCGCGCCCTGTCCGGCCAAATGACCCATGACAACCGCTTCCAAAAGACTGTTCGAGGCAAGACGATTTGCGCCATGCAGGCCCGAACTTGCCACTTCGCCTGCCGCCCACAATCCCCTGATCGTTGTATGACCATGGTTGTCAACCAGCACCCCCCCCATGGCGTAATGAGCGCCAGGCCGCACCGGAATCCGGTCTCGCGCAAGGTCCAGACCAAATTGCGCACAGACCGCGGCAATACCAGGAAACCTCTTATAGATCCAATTCGCGTCCTTGTGCGTCAGGTCCAAATAGACACTCGGATGGTTCGTCTTACTCATCTGGGCGACAATGGACCGCGAGACAACATCGCGAGGAGCCAACTCCCCACGCGCATCGTAATCCTGCATGAAACGATAGCCGTTCTTATCGAGTAGCTTGGCGCCTTCGCCCCGCATGGCTTCGGTTATGAGACTCCGGCTCCCCCCGGCAATATACAGAACCGTTGGATGAAACTGCACAAACTCCATATCGCGCAAAACCGCGCCGGCACGCCAGGCCATTGCCATGCCGTCACCACAGGCAATTTCCGGGTTCGTCGTCTCTCGATAGAGCTGGCCCAAACCGCCGCTGGCCAAAATCGTCTGCTTGGCCCAGACCAGTTCCGTCTCGTCTTCCTTGCCCCAATGGACAACCGCACCCCGACAAAAACCGCTATCGGTCAAAAGGTCCAAGGCAAAAGTATCTTCCCAAACCCGAATGTTCGGACGCATGCGGACTTCGTGGATCATGGCCCGCATAATCTCCTGCCCGGTTGCGTCGCCCATGGCGTGAATAATGCGGAACTGACTGTGGCCTCCCTCACGTCCGAGCAGGAGTTCGCCGTTTTCCTGCTTGTCGAAGTTCGCGCCCCAGCGGAGCATGTGACGCACCTCTTCCGTCCCGTGCGATACAATATAGCGTACAACGTCCGGGTCACACAGTTCTCCGCCTGCTATGAGCGTATCGGATACGTGTGACTCGTAGTTGTCGACCGCCATATTCCAGACCGTGGCAATTCCGCCCTGCGCTTTAACACTATTCGATCGTGTCAGGCCCTGCTTGCACACGACCAGCACGCGCAGCGACGGGTCGACCGAAAGTGCTGCTCTCAAGCCGGCCAAACCGCCGCCGATTACGAGGACATCGGTAAAGAAATGCGGATGCAGTTTCGCGTGGAATGGACTTAAATATCGTGGAATAACGGGAGATTGTAGCTGACTCATATAAAAAACTCCTCCTGATTCAAGGGGCTCACATTTCCTTAAGATGGAGAACCGCTTCCCGGGCACGGACAAGAAAGGCTTCTTTATTCTCTTTCTTCTCAATCCAGATGGGCGGCCCGAAAACGACGCGCGAAAGCATGGGTACCGGTAGCACCATGCCGCGGGGAAGAATGCGATTCATATTGTCAAGATAAACGGGCACAAGCTCAAGTTCGGGACGTTTTTTGGCAAGATAATACATTCCACTTTTAAAATCGCGGACGAAATCGCCATTGGTTCGCCCGCCTTCCGGAAAGATAATAATGGAATAATCGTCGCCCATCTCTTCAAGAATGCTGTAGATGGGATTATTCCTTTTACTGACGTTTTCCCGGTCGATGAGAATCGCGTGAAAGACTTTTTTGGCAATAAAGCGACGTATAGGCCCGGCGTCCCAGTAGTCGCGTGCGGCCACCATGCGTGTCTTTTCGCGTACCTTCTCCGGCAGACTTGTCCATATGACAATCGCGTCCAAATGACTCGTGTGATTGGCAAAATAGAGCCGCTGACATGGCTCCGGCTGACAGTCTATCCAACGCACCGAAGCTCCGCTAAGGAACTTGGCCAGTAGAATCAACATGTTCTTGACCAAAAAAACAAACATAGCCTATAGCCGTCCTTTGACTGCCGATTATCACTTCTTCTGCGTGCCTCGCCTGATGCACTCCGAACAGTTTACACGCGGCAAACGCGTTCGGAATACGCAAGACGACTAACAGACACACGTTCAAAAAACGACCGTCGAAGTATCGTTTCGCTCTCTTTTTCGCCTGGCGTCAGGAAACGAAAACGCCCTTCGACTTCAGGAAGAAGATGACTTCGTCGGCGAGTTCGTCGGCCGATTCCTTACTGCCGTCGAGTACGAGGTCCGGCTCAAGCGGCTCTTCGTACGGGTCGTCAATCCCGGTAAATCCCTTGATTTCGCCGGCACGGGCTTTCTTGTAAAAACCTTTCGGGTCACGATTTTCGCAAATCGAAAGCGGCGTATCGACAAAAATTTCAAAGAAGTCGGTACTCGACATCGTATTGCGAACGCGATCGCGGTCGGCACGATACGGACTGATAAAGGCCGTCAAGGCAATCGACCCTGACTCGGCAAACAGTTTCGCGACCGCTCCGATACGGCGTATGTTCTCTTCCCGGTCTTCTGCCGAGAAGCCAAGGCCAAACCGTTCCGCAAACTTCTCGCCGTGCGTTGGGGCAAGTTTGGCCGGCGGGGCATTGAGCGTGTGCCGTACATTGTCACCGTCCAGGACAAAACTTCGCTTGCCCAGAAGATGCAGTTTGTGGTCAACGAGGTTTGCAATTGTGCTCTTGCCACTGGCCGAAAGACCGGTAAACCAGACGATGCAGCCCTTATTACCGTTCAATTTCTCTTTTTCCGATCTCGGGACCGCATGCTCATGCCATCGCAGTTCGACGTTATTCGCTTTCATGTTACTAATTCTCCATGTTGTAAAATTGGAAAGTTGATTCAGGGTAAGAGGATTCGCTCTTCCAGCAAAACCGCGTCTCGCCTTGTCTGTTTCTTCTTTGTTCGCTCTTATTCTATAATATTACATCGATTCCGGATCATCGCCTGGCCTGCCCACGTCATGCCAAGTCGACTTTCCCGCTGTCGTTCCCCTCTTGCATAAGGGCCTTTTCTTCCGCCGCACTGCGACGCGAATAGACCGGTAACAGCGTCCACACGTCGTCTGCCTCGCCCGACAGAAAACGGCACTCGGCCAACCTCGCGACGACTCGGGCTTGAACCTGCCGCCGCTCCGGTGCGATCAGGCCTCGCTCCTCTTCCTCCGCACGCGTCAAACGCAGTCGGTCCAAAACGGGACTGGAATATAAATACCCTTCCTGTAACGACTTTTGAACCTTCTGAAAAAATAGCTCGGAAAGATTACCCGTCTTCCTATCCGTATTATTTTCCCAAAGGTCGATTCCCGCGCCAGACGCCCCGTTTCCGCTCGCCAGCCAATCGGCGACACGCACAACCTGAAACCCGGCGTCCAGGCGGACCGGCCTGACTCGCTCGCCGTCGACGTAAAATCGGGCACAGGCCACGTCGCCCCGCTGCGCGTCAATCGCCGCACTGACAACGCGTCCCGCCGCTTCCGAGGCCGCCGCTAATACTTCCAAGGCGTCTATCCCAACGATGGGCTGCCCCAGCGTATACGCCAGAACACGCGCCGTTGTGACTCCTACGCGAAGCCCTGTAAAGGAGCCCGGACCCGTAACTACCGCGATTCCGGTCAAATCCGCCGCTCGCCAGCCTGCTTCCGCCAGCGAGTCCTTAATGGCCGGAACCAGCGTCGCGGCACTTCGTCCGCCCGCCGGGTCAAGCTCACGCCCTAAAACCAGGCGGCCTTCCGCATGCAAGGCCACGGAACCTCGAAGCCCCGTCGTTTCAATCGCCAGCAGTTTCACCATGCGCCTCCTTAAAGGCTTCGACACCACTCACCGACGTTCCATCAACTCCACCACCGCCAAGACAGCACTCGACCGGCGACAGACGCTTAAATGGAATATCGATATTTATATATTGTTATTGTACTATTAGTGTAAAGTGTGTTATATCTTGCACACGATTCATAGAACGTACAATTTCTATTCCTGATAATGAAAATTCATTAACCTAACCTATTTTACCAGAAATCAAAACAAATAAAACCCCCCGGGCAGTTTTTTTATGCATTCGGGCGGGTCTTTTTTTGGGTTAATAGAAATGGGTCGGCACGGCGAATCGTTTTCCGTTTACGTCGTCTTTTCAGGAAGAGTTTCTGCTTGCCCTTCGTACTCACCGGCCCCAAAAAAGCCCCGCCTTCTGGTTTTTACGAAAATTCTTTTCGGCCCCTCTTGTAAGACTGAAAAAATAAGGTATGATAGACACGATGTTTGGAGGAATTGTGTTCTGGTTATCATCTCCCACCTCGGTGAGTTGACTTGGCCAGCCGTCCCCCACGCGGTCGGGCGTGTAGCTCAGTTTGGTTAGAGCGCGTCCCTGATAAGGACGAGGTCCATGGTTCGACTCCATGTACGCCCATTATTTACTCTTTTTACAGATAAGACTGAACAGTGATGTGGGGTGACTGCTTGCAGATCACGACCCAAACAATAACCATTCCATCGTGCCTCTTGCGATTCGCTGTGTTGCCCTTACAGGCAGCCACGTTGTAGTTATGATGGCGTTAGGGCAAATCACGAGATGGAGCGTCGCGCGGGGTGTATATTTTCGTTGTTGCTGGTTCCCGGCCTGCGAGCAGTCGGGCACGCCTGTAGGAGAAGATTCGATGAAAGCAAAGGTGACATTTCCCGTATTAGGTGTTATACTATTGCTGCTGTTTTTTTCTGCCAAACTCTTTTTTATTCCCTATTATAAGACGTGCCAGATCAGTAAATTGCGGAATCTTTATATCAAGGAAGATTTATTACCCCGATTGCATACGACCTGTAACACTTTAAAAAGTGAAATGGTTGAAAGAAACGTGGATGTCCTCAGACGCTACGTATTGCCTATACACATCAAAGAAGTCGCTTATATGTATGAATATGCAAACAGCGATATGAGCATTCCAACAATTCCGCTTGGCGCGTTTATTACGGAGAATCCTTGCGACATGGCAGGCAATGGGATTCGAGGTCTTCCTTCTCAATTCTTAATTTTGCATTATATGTATTTTGATTCGAATGTCCACGCGACAGGAATGATTTTATCTTTTGATGGATATCCCGAGATGCGGCGAGATTTCTCTGCAGTAGCCCCAGTCAACGCGAATGAAACTAATGACATTACAGAATACATTCCCATGGAGGCACTTGAACGTCTTGTTTTATTTTATTCCGAAGAGGATTTTAATACAGATGAGGATTTTCCCAATATGAAAATGTTGCTGCCGGCAAACTTCCCAGTAGAGATAAAACAAATCGAAAAATTAGCCCCTCAATTACGTTTGATTCTATCAGATGGAGAAATAACTGAGCCTATACCCATATGGTGTGAACCATCGGAAATAAACACAACGAAGAAAACTGAAGAATGAGTCCGTAGCCCTGCAAAATAAGGAAGATGTAACAAAATGAATGATATCGAACATGAATGGTATGCACACGGTTATATGATATTTGCATATTGGCATCGAAAAGATTCAATTGATGAATGTGCTGAAAGAATGTATGGTTTTTTTACAGACTTTGCTCGAATGTTCCCAGAGTGGGTTCCTTTTTGGGCAGGTTGTTGGCACAACACATTTTATGAGATTCCAAGTGCAAGAATACTTCGGGATATAATTTGCAAAAGTCGTGATCCCAAATACATTGATTCTGTAGGAAGTACTGTTATTTGCTGTAATACTGGAACAGGTAATATTAACCAATATAATGACAATCGATATATAGAAATTTCAATAACTGCGGCAGCTTATGATGGATATGCAAATAGTCTTTATATTCATTTCCCCCCTGCAAACGAAGATATGAAATGTTTGAATAATATTGACACATACAAAAATCTATTTGATATTGTACTTAACTATTGGGATCCGGAATTCGGCTCTGTTTATAGTTTGTATTGGAAGTCAAAATATAAAACGATTAAACATGTTGGTTGGCTTAATTATGGTTCAAATAAGTTTGGTGAACTTCCAGTTCTTCCCAATTGGGCGAGTGTCATTCCAGTTGGTAACATCGGAAAATATGTTCTTGCAACGGATGAATTAACAGACGAGGCCAAGTTAATAAAAAGGGTAAAAGCATTGAATAAGATACTTATACCCTATTATCCTTGAATGTGTCAAATGTTTTTTTGTGTCAAGAAGCTCGTAAAGAGGCGGAGTCATGCAATACCATTTTTTGTCCGATAAACCACATTCACTTAAAAGTAAGGACTAATACAGTGCAGTTTCCTTGGAAAAAACTGGAAAAGAACCGGAAAGATTTCATTTCATCTCGAAATGATCATATTTTGGCTGACGACACTTTTGTAAGGAGTATTATTGAAAGGCCATCATGCTTTGAAAAGCTACTGATTATTGCAACGCGTAGCGCTCTTGCTGAAGAATGTTTGGTTAGCAGAGAACAAATATTTCCTTGCGATACATGTTTTTTGCTAAACAGTTTAATGGGCCCCGATGATTTTATTGGATATTATTTACAACCAATTAGAGGATGGATGGGGTTCGATGCATTGTGTTTTATTCTTACTCTTGAACAGATACTCCAAAAAGATTACAATATGCCAATACATTTTAATATAAAAAATCTTCGTTCTTTAGCTACGTTCGGAAAAGATATGGATGGGCGTATTGATACCTGTCAGACAATAAAAACATGGATCATTTCATTGGTAAATGAAATTTGTTCCTGTTCACCAGCTTTTCAATGTGTCGATCAGATGCCGGAAAACAAGGAGACAGAAGATGAGTGT
This sequence comes from Planctomycetia bacterium, assembly GCA_030539295.1. GTDB lineage: Bacteria > Planctomycetota > Planctomycetia > Pirellulales > Thermoguttaceae > JAUNBG01. Next base: position 99,721 of record JAUNSJ010000004.1, read on the forward strand.
TCGGGAATGAAAGGCTCTTGAGCGGTTTTAGCGAGCACAATCCCTCGCAAAGGACCGGTAATCTTTTAAGAGAAGGGTCAAAAAAAGTGCCCCACTTGAAAAGGAGTGCGGATTCGGTAAAATGAAAAGAGATCACCAAAGAGTCCTTGACTATTTTTATAAACAGACTCTCCGTCGCCCCTTGTTTGTGGCAGAGAGCCTTAAATATATGAAGAGTGAGATTCAAACTTACTGGGCGACTATAAGGAGTCATTATGACAGAAGAAAAGCAGGTTTTTAATGATTACGAGACTTTTAAGCATGATCTCAATGAAAAGATTGTGATTTTTGGAGGTGTTGCGTCAAAATATTTGGATGACCCCAAATATTCCCAGGTGGTTCAAGCGGCTCAAGAGGCATTTCGATATATTTTGCACGATAACGTCTTAAAAAGATTTTACTATGACCTTAAGGGCTACGAAGAACCGCAGCCGGGTTTTTTTGAATTATTATCCAGAATGCGGGGCACGAAGTTTAGTGATTGTTTTGATGACTTATCAATTCCCGATGATCTGGAAAATGAAATCAATACATTGATAGCGAAATTAAAAAAACTGACAAGAATGTAACATGATATTCAAGAAAAGGCTATTATACAAAAGGTAATCTGGAGATCTGTATCAAGAGACCCGTGCACCATGTTAGTTAAAGGATGTAAACCGATGAGTGACGCAATAGATACCGGCCCTGTTTCGTATGAAGTTTGTGAGAGATATATGGAATTACTCGGAGAGATCTCAAAGGCCTATACAAAAGGTTCTCCGGAAGAGCTTTCTATAAGGTATGCCGCCTTTGCAATATTTCATTTATGTCACGACCAGTCTTCAGAAGCCTTTTTCGCGGCGAGGAAACGCATCAAAGGCTCGTTGAGTGGCCTTGAGTTACTTATGTTTCTTTCAAGCGGGTATGAGATACCTCAAGAATTTAACAATTCCTGTATCAGCCAGCTTACAAGTGAAATATCAGATATAGTACATAAAATCAATGACGTATACAGAAGCGAAAATCAGGATACTTGTCTGAATGTGTCCAAGGGTTTTCAGGACGATGAGCTGGCATCTGACAACGAAGGGGCAGAAAGCCCAAGATTACGAGGTATGATATAATGAATGATATCGAAAGAAGATGGTACGCACACGGATACAAGTTATTTGCATATTGGAATCGAAAAGAATCTGTTGATGAATGTGCTGAAAGAATGTATGGTTTTTTCACTGACTTTGCTCGAATGTTCCCAGAATGGGTTCCTTTTTGGGCAGGTTGTTGGCACAATGTTTTTTATGAGGCTCCAAGTGCAACAATTCTTAGGGATATAATTTGCAAAAGCCGTGATCCCAAAAACCCTGATTCTGCAGGAAGTATAGTTGTTTGCTGTAATTCAGGAACAGATAATATTAACCAATATAATTACAACCGATATATAAAACATTTCATAACTGTGGCAGCTTATGATGGATACACGAATAGTATTTATATTCATTTCCCCCCTGCTAACGAAGATATGAAATGCTTGAGTAATGTTGATACATACAAAAATCTATTTGATATTGTAGTTAACCATTGGAGTCCGGAATTCGGCTCTGTATATTGCGTGCTTTGGAGGTTAACACACAAAACGATTAGGCATGTTGGTTGGCTTAATTATGGTTCAAATAAGTTTGGTGAACTTCCAGTTCTTCCCAATTGGGCGAGTGTCATTCCAGTTGGTAACATCGGAAAATATGTTCTTGCAACGGATGAATTAACAGACGAGGCCAAGTTAATAAAAAGGGTAGAAGACTTGAATAAGATACTTATACCCTATTATCATTGAGCGTGTGTGACTATCCAATGGTTTTTCAGGTGTCGATCAAACACATGAAAATTAAGAGTCAGGTTAGGTGATCCCGTTTCTCTATCAGAAAGATGCAACTAAAATGAATGATTTCGATTATAAATGGTATGCACACGGATATTTGATATATGCAGATTGGGATCGAAAAGATTCAATTGATGAATGTGCTGAGAGAATGTATGGATTTTTTACTGACTTTGCTCGAATGTTCCCAGAGTGGGTTCCTTTTTGGGCAGGTTGTTGGCACAATACTTTTTATGAGGTTCCAAGTACAAGAATACTTAGGGATATAATTTGTAAATGCCGTAATCCCAAATACGTTGATTCTGTAGGAAGTACGGTTGTTTGCTGTAATACAGGAACAGGCAATATTAACCAATATAATTACAACCGATATATAGAAATAGCAATAACTGCGGCTGCTTATGATGGATATACGAATAGTATTGAAATTCATTTCCCGCCTGCAAACGAAGACATGAAATGCTTGAGTAATGTTAATACATACAAAAATCTATTTGATATTGTACTTAACCATTGGAGTCCGGAATTCGGTTGTGTTGATAATTTGCATTGGAAGTTAACACACAAAACGATTGAGCATGTTGGTTGGCTTAATTATGGTTCAAATAAGTTTGGTGAACTTCCAGTTCTTCCCAATTGGGCGAGTGTCATTCCAGTTGGTAACATCGGAAAATATGTTCTTGCAACGGATGAATTAACAGACGAGGCCAAGTTAATAAGAAGGGTAGAAGACTTGAATAAGATACTTGTACCCTATTATCCTTGAGCGTGTGTGACTATCCAATTGTGAATATGTCCAATGGTTTTTCAGGTGTTGATCAGACACATGAAAATTAAGAGTCAGGTTAGGTGATCCCGTTTCTCTATCAGAAAGAAGGAACAAAATGAATAATACAGAATATGAGTGGTACACACACGGATACAAGTTATTTGCATATTGGAATCGAAAAGAATCTGTTGATGAATGTGCTGAAAGAATGTATGGTTTTTTCACTGACTTTGCTCGAATGTTCCCAGAATGGGTTCCTTTTTGGGCAGGTTGTTGGCACAATGTTTTTTATGAGGCTCCAAGTGCAACAATTCTTAGGGATATAATTTGCAAAAGCCGTGATCCCAAAAACCCTGATTCTGCAGGAAGTATAGTTGTTTGCTGTAATTCAGGAACAGATAATATTAACCAATATAATTACAACCGATATATAAAACATTTCATAACTGTGGCAGCTTATGATGGATACACGAATAGTATTTATATTCATTTCCCCCCTGCTAACGAAGATATGAAATGCTTGAGTAATGTTGATACATACAAAAATCTATTTGATATTGTAGTTAACCATTGGAGTCCGGAATTCGGCTCTGTATATTGCGTGCTTTGGAGGTTAACACACAAAACGATTAGGCATGTTGGTTGGCTTAATTATGGTTCAAATAAGTTTGGTGAACTTCCAGTTCTTCCCAATTGGGCGAGTGTCATTCCAGTTGGTAACATCGGAAAATATGTTCTTGCAACGGATGAATTAACAGACGAGGCCAAGTTAATAAAAAGGGTAAAAGCATTGAATAAGATACTTACACCCTACTATTATCCTTGAATGTATGAGTGTGTGCGACAGTCCAACGAACCGGGTCCACTTAAAACCTTCACAAAGAAGTAACAAGACAGGGTTTCGTCTGGTCCTGGTAAACGGGGAACTTGGAGCTTGCCTGTTGAATATCGGGGCAAGAAATGTGTTGTTTGAGTGCTCGCCTTCCAAAAACAATGGAAAAGGGGCTTATAAAATTCTCGTTGGCAAAAAGTTTGTGATATAATTCTTGTTTTATAATCCAATTATGATATAATTCTTGTAATAGTGGTTGCTATAGACATTTATGATATTTTTTTGGTTTTTTATCTTGACAAATCTGGCGGGCCGGGCTATTATACAGGTAATGTAAGTATCGCGATTACTTCGAACCAAAAAAGTCACAGAAAAAATCACTTTGTGTTCGTGTACCGCTTTCCCCGTGGTTACTTCAAAGCGAGGTGCCTGGCGGAGAGCGTTCAGGTCAGAGACAATTTTTGAAGAAAGGGCGGTGGAATGATGAATAGAGAATTCGGACATTCCTTGTTAATGCCCCCCACACGCGATAAAATGGGGGGGGGGGAAGAATAGTACCTCTCCGAAGACCAGCTACAATCGAATTTCGTTGCTGGTAAAAAGACGCAAATGCGGCTTCTTGACGCGTTTCGCATTCACTCTTGTTGAACTTCTTGTGGTCATTGCGATTATAGGGATATTAATCGCACTTCTTCTGCCGGCGGTCCAGGCGGCGCGCGAGGCGGCCAGGCGGTCCTCGTGCACCAACAATCTCAAGCAGATTGGTCTGGCCATTCACAACTATCTGGATGCCAATAAGTCGAATTTCCCGCTTGGCAGTAGTGAGGGTGTACCGAGTTCGGGTACTTCTAGTGAGTTCACTACATATCATGTTGCTTTTGGCTGGAGTTGGCGGGTTCGTCTGTTTCCACAGATGGAACAAGTAGCCTTGTACGAATCACTTGCATTTACAGATGAACCGTTTTCTGCTTTTGAGCATACAATAGACGGCAAATCGTTGAATCTCGTGAACGCCCCGCATAACAAGGTTTTAGCGCGTCTGCTGGTTTCCACGCACAAATGTCCTTCGTTCAGTGGTGACCCGTTCACGAATTATGGGAATGGAGGAGAGATCTACCATCGAAATGATGGCGGGGTCATGATCCCCTCCTACACAGGCATTATGGGTGCCTTTCCGAATCCGGATACCGGAGACGAGGCGGGAATCGTGAGTGGCTACAGTGGAAGTAAATTATCTTTCCGCAATGTTTTCGCACCATCGCCGGGCTACCGGAATCTCCAGATGGTGGTCGATGGCCTTTCCAATACGATGATCATTGGAGAGCAGTCGGGCCGTATTAATCACTGGAAGCTTTCCATGGTTCACGTCACGGCCGGTTTTTATGGCCCTTGGGCAGGCAATCATGGCGTGGGAATATGCGGGTCCATGACAACCGTACGCTATCCCATCAACAGGAAGACGGTCGTAACCTCGGATTGCGGCGCCGACATCTACTGGTGTGGCAATACGATTCTTAATTCGGAGCATTCGGGCGGAATCAATGTCCTTTTAGGAGACGGCAGCGTCCGATTCATAAGCGATACGATCGATATGGGAATTCTTCGATCGGCTGCCGTTATGAACGACCGAAAGACAATCAGTCTCTAACGCTCGTTCGAACCGGGAAGATTTTGAGTTTTTAATCAGAGTGACCGGAGAGAGCGGGCGTAGGCAAGTTGGCAATGGATTTTGTCAGCTGTATAGGGGATAATGCGCACAGTTCTCTCTCCTTCCAAAGAAAATAAAAATAAATGGGGAGACAAACCATGAAACGGAAACACAACAGGAAATCAGTTGAACAAAAAACGGGCTTTACGCTCGTTGAATTGCTGGTAGTCATTGCGATTATAGGAATTTTAATCGCGCTGCTTCTGCCAGCGGTCCAGGCGGCGCGGGAAGCTGCCCGACGTATGCAATGCACGAACAATTTAAAACAGATGGGCCTGGCATTGCACAATCATCACGACGTTCGCGGAACATTCCCCGCCGGAATGGGTCCGGAAGTGAGTACGACGGCGACTGGAGGACTCACTCCAAACGACCGCTATAGTGTCCAGTTCTTCCTGCTTCCTTACATGGAGCAGACGGCTCTGTACGAATCCTTCGACCAGACAGTTCGCTGCCAGGGCGATGTCAACGCCGTTGCTATTGGCACCATGCTGCGGTATCGGGCCCCTGTCTACGGTTTTCTCTGCCCGAGCGATGAAAACCATACCGCTTGCTATACCGGTGGTGGCGACGGCTGGCCCATTAATTACACAGGAAACTGGGGAACGTTTGCCAGCTCTCTGAAGTACTGGGATGGCCTCTTTGGCTCCCCGTACGACCTGGTCGACGGGACCACAACCTTGGTAAAAAAGTTGCAAGCAACGCGCATGGCTTCCGTTATCGACGGCACGAGTAATACAAGCGCGTTTACCGAAATTATTTTGGGTTCCAAAGGCAGTGCACAGCGGCCGACGTGGGATAAAGACTGCTTTGTCGTTACTTTTCCGACCGTTCCAACGACTGGTACGGACCAGGAAAAACGGGACGAAGCTACGACTCTTTTCGACGGCTACGACTGGCAGGACTATAAGGCGACCGCGACCTGGAAAGGGCGTGGTTGCGTATGGGTTTCTGCAGCGCCCTGGATTAGCGGGTATACTCATTTGTATCCGCCCAATAAAACCTGTTGGCGTGCAGATAATGAGGTTACGACAGGTTATTTTCTTCAGGTTATGCCTGCGGGAAGTCAGCATAGCGGAGGTGCCAATACGTGCCTGGTGGATGGCAGTGTGCGATTTGTAAATGAAACGATCTCGCCTAAAATCTGGCAGGCCTACGGCACAATTGCCGGTGGCGAAACGCTGTCACTATAAGTCAAAGTTCATATGTCCCCTCAAAAGAAAGAGAGTAATTAATGAAACGAATTTTCCACTGCCTTTCCACTCTGTTCGTGGTTTGTGTGTGCACAACCTTGGCTTTTGGTCAGGAGGCTGGTACAACATCGTATCCCGAAATGAAAAAAGAGCTGGTCGCGCACATTAAGACCGGAGCGGATAACCCGCGTAATAGTGAAGGCGCATTCGTCACGCTCGCCAATGGGGATATTATTCATGTCTATTCCCATTTTTACGGCAACTCGTTTGGGGACCACGCAACCGCGTTTCTTGCCAGCAGACGCAGTAGCGACGGAGGGCGAACGTGGTCCGAAACAGATTGCAAAGAATTGGAAAATGAAGGCAAACTGAACGTCATGTCCGTTTCACTGCTACGTTTACAAAGCGGCTCGATCGCCATGTTTTATCTGGTTAAGGAATCACCTGGCGATTGTCGGCTTTACATGCGCGTCAGTAGCGACGAGGCAAAAACCTGGGGCGAACGCGTACTCTGCATTCCGGATGTTAGTTACAACATCGTTAATAACGACCGCGTTATACAGCTGAGCGAAGGCCGACTGCTGGCCCCGGTTGGCAGGCATGCGTGGGACGGGAAAACCGACTACGGCTACTACTGGAATGCCGATGTTTTCTGCATGATTTCCGACGACGACGGAAAAACATGGCGCCGCGCCAGTGATGTCGCTCACCTGCCCGGCATCATATATCAGGAGCCGGGACTGGTCGAACTGGCTGATGGTCGTATACTCATGAACATACGGACCGAAAGCGGTTCGCAGTACATGGCCTGGTCCGACGATAAGGGCGAAACGTGGACGACCCCTGTCCCGTCCGAACTTGATTCGCCGGTTTCGCCCGCCCGGATTAAACGTGTGCCAGGCAGTGATCATTTGATTGCCGTCTGGAATCCGAAAATAGCTGATGAGGGACGCATCGGAATGGACATTGCCATTCTCTCGCCTGACGGTACAAAGACGCTCGTTCGCAAAGAAATTGAACGCAATCCGCAGGGACTTCAATATCCCTCGATTCACTTCCTCGACGATAAGAATTTTCTGGTCGCCTATTTTTCCTGGACAACGGGAATTTTCATTTACCGAATGAATCTGGACGACCTGAAAACTCCGTAACGGACGGAACCTTGGTACTGATCGTGTGGCCCGCCTGTCCGCAGGATGGGCCATTCCACGTTTGTTTACATAACAAAAAGTTAAAACTTAAAGGATTTCTAAAAAATGAACAGAACAATACTCTGCCTGCTGTTGCTATCAATGCTCATTCTTCCACTTGCCGGATGCAAGAAAGGACCGCAGAAACCAGACGGCCTGCCCGAACTCATTCCGTGTAAGATTACGCTTACTCACGGGAGCCGTCCGGCTGAAGGCGTTCAAGTGACCCTGATTAAGAAGAATGACCCGTCGTTCGCTTGGTACGTGGGTGGTACTACGGACGCGGCGGGTGTTGTTGCGCCGGTCACGCAGGATTTTCCCGGCGTTCCCACAGGCGAATTTCTCGTTCTCTGTCAAAAAACAGTAACAGAGGAATCGACCGCGAATTCCGCAATGCCAACCCAGTTTTCGACACTTCCAAAAAAGTACAATTCAATGGACACAACTCCTTTGTCGATCACGATCGGAACTTCGCCAGTCGAACAGTCGTTTGACCTTGGCGAAGCGATCCATGAAAAATTTAGTGCACCTAAGATCGACAATATCTAAGAAAAAGTATTGTAACCTTCGCCTGTTAATCAATGGCAGGTTATAAAAAACTCGGCTCTGCCAATGTGCAATCGATTTGCCATTTACCGAGCATCGCCATTCCGCGGTGGAATGACTTTGCCAGGGTTCATAATGCCGTTGGGGTCGAGAGCCTGCTTGATAGTGCGCAGAAGATCAAGATATTCCTCCGAGACGACACAAGACATATAATGAATGCGTTTGTGGCCAATGCCGTGCTCGCCGGAAATGCGACCGCCACAGTCGCGAACGACGGCATAAAGTTCGCGCAGAATAACCGGTAACTGCTGTTTCCAGGTCGCATGGTCCCATTCCGGTCCGGCGCAAATTCTCGCGTGGACATTGCCATCGCCGGCATGCCCGTAACAGGGAATGCAAATTCCGTAGCGTTCAGCAATCGCGCTGAATTCGCGTATAACCCGCGGGATGGACGCGGGGGGCACAACGACGTCTTCACCACTTTGCGTCGGATAGCGCAGACTGAACGCTTCCGGAATCGCGCGGCGAAGTCGCCAGAGTCGCTCGGACGTCGCGGCACTATCGGCAACGTAGACTTCCGTCGCGCCGGCCGCCTGGCAGAACGCCCCGGCCGCGTCGTAATCTTCGGTAAGACGGTCGCGGTCAAAGCCGTCGAGCGTAACGAGCAGCATGGCCCCGCAGTCGCCGCAGGTGAGCGATTCATTTAAATAGCGACATGCCTCATTAAACGCAAGTCGGTCAATGTACTCAATTGACGTCGGCTGTACGCCGGAAATCGTCGGCAGTTTCGCAACGGCGGCTATGGCCGCTTCCCCCGTCGGAAACAGGCACAGAAGATCAACCTGAAATCGCGGACGCGGAACGAGCTTTAAAATAATTTTCGTAAAGATGCCAAGCGTTCCTTCCGAGCCAACGAAAAGAGGAACCATATTGTACCCTGTAACGTCTTTGACCAGCTTGCCGCCGAGCGTAACGAGTTCTCCGGTTGGTGTGACAACTTCCAGACCGAGAACGTAGCGCGACGTTACACCATATTTAACCGCTTTTCCACCGCCTGCGTTTTCCGCAACGTTACCGCCGATAAAGCAGGTCTCAAGACTCATCGGATAGCCCGCGTAAAACAGACCACTTGCCTTAACGTAGTCATTAATCTCGTTGGTTATAACGCCCGGCTCAACGGTAATCATCATATTCGCCGGGTCAAAATCGAGAATCCGATTAAGCCGGTCGGTGCCCAGGACAATACCGCCACAAACGGGAACGGCCCCTCCGGACAGCCCGGAACCGGCGCCCCGCGGCGTTATCGGAATACGTCGCCGATTGGCCAGTTTTACAATGGCCGAAATCTCCTCCGCGGTACCGGGTCGCACAACAACATCTGGCATGGCGCGATAATCCGTGCCGGGAATTTCGTCGTGCGAATACGGTTCAAGTTCCTCCCGGTCGCGAAACAGGACATACTTCTCGCCCAGCAGAGTTATGAGTTCCTGGACGTCGCTCTCGCTTATCTGATTGTATCCAGTTCCGTCTGTTTTCTGTTCTGACATGGCTTCCCCTTTAGTGGACGCGTGTGCGTAAGCGGGTGATCAGTTCCGGAAGAACATCAAAAAGATCGCCGACGATTCCGAAATCGGCAATGTGGAAAATGGGAGCGTCCGGGTCGCGATTGACCGCAATAATCGTCTCGGCCGTCTGCATACCGGCCATATGCTGTATGGCCCCGGAGACGCCCAGGCCAATATAAAGTCGGGGCGTAACCGTTCGGCCACTCAAACCGATCTGACAGGCATAGTCGAGCCAGCCGCGGTCGACCACTTCCCGAGTCGCGCCGACCGCCGCGTCCACAGCCTTGGCAAATTCAAAGATTTTGGGTAAGTTTTCCGCCTTCTTTATCCCGCGACCCACAACGACAATGCGCTCGGCGTCTTCAATGGACTTTTCCACCGGGTCCGGCAGAAAGTTTCGAACCCGCACTGTCGAACGCGTCATCGGAGACTCCGGAACAATGCGAAAAATTGTGCCTTGCCGGCTTGCGTCCGGAGTGCGAGGCCGCCGCGATCGGGGGCGAACGGTCGCCATCTGCGGACGCGACTCCTTACACTGAATGGTGGCCATGATATGACCGCCGATAGCAGGTCGCGTTTGCAGCAGGAGCCCGGTCGCGTGGTCCAAATAAAGCTCCGTGCAGTCGGCGGTCAGTCCGGTGGCGAGTAAGCGAGCCAGATAGGGCATCAGAGCGCGGCCTTGACTGTCGGCCCCGGCCAGAAGGTTCATTGGGCCAACTCGCCTGATAAAAGGGAGGAGGGCCTTTGCGTACAGGTCTGCGGAGAACGAAGTCAGATCCTCCGACTCAATAGCGTGCACCTGGTCCGCACCATAAGCAATCAGGCGTTGCAATTCCGACTCGGGCATAGGCGGGCCTGCGAGCAGTGCGTGCACCTGGAAACCACATTCGCCACTTTCAGCATTTTTATCCGCCAGATCTCGGGCACGGGCCAAGAGTTCAAAGGAGATCGGTTGAATGACCCCGCCGTTCTGCCGTGAAAGAATCCAGACGTCGCCTCTTAACGATTCCTGTTGTGTCGTCATATCAGTTCCTTTTCCTCTAAATGGTCCACGAGCTGATTGACTGCCGACGCCAGCGATTCTCCGCCGGTCACGTGGCACATAACCCCGCGACGAAGCCACTGCGGGCGAAATATCTTGACAATACTCGTTGGCGAGCCTTTTTGCCCCGTTTCCTCCAGAGACAAGTTAAGCGACTGACGCGTTAAAACGGGAACATCCGCCGAACGTGCCCGACGCTTGCCGGTCAAAGTTGGCAAACGAGGCACGCCCACCTCCTTATTGACCGTGAGCAGGGCCGGACCGGTAACAGATACCTCTTCCTGCCCCCCTTCAAGACGGTGGCAAAGTTCAAGCGTGCCATTATGCCACGAGTTGATTCGGCTAACCCAGGTGACAACTGGAATTCCCAAGGCGGCGGCGACTTCGGGCCCGACTTGGCCGGTATCGCCATCGCTGGCACGTTCGCCGCACAGAATCACATCAAAGTCGGGCACAATCGCGCGTATCGCGGCCGCCAGAATGGTGCTTGTGGCGTATGTATCGGACCCGGCAAAGGCACGGTCCGAAAGTAAGAAGGCGGAATCTATTCCCATGGCCAACGCTTCCCGCACGGCGAAATCCGCCGACTTTGGCCCCATGGAGAAGACATACGTCATGCCGTTATAGACGTTGGCCAGACGGAGTGCGGACTCTAGAGCGTGCAGGTCTATCGGATTAACAACGGCATCCGCCTCGCGACGTTGTACGGTTCCGGTCACTTCGTCGATTTGAACCGAGCCAGGTTCCGGCACCTGTTTAATAAGTACAACGATCTTCATGTCGTCCCCCGGAGAAGAGAATGTACCTCAAAATTCAAGATAAACCAACAAAAAAAGCCCGAAAAGAAACGAGGTTCTTTCGGGCTTCTTACGTCACTGGAAGGTCAGTTTGCACCGACGATTGACGGTTTCTCAGCGACAACGTTAACTCGCTTGCCGTTCCGGTCGAACTTCACATAGCCCTCGACCAAAGCAAAAATCGTGTAATCGGTTCCCATGCCAACCCCTTTTCCGGGCTCCCAATGAGTTCCGCACTGACGCAGAATTATGTTACCCGGCTGTACGGATTGACCACCGTAAACTTTAACGCCACGTCGCTGTCCATTGGAGTCACGACCGTTGCGGCTGGACCCCTGTCCTTTTTTGTGTGCCATAATACCACCTTTTTCTGTATCTCTTCGTTTATCTGCTCGTCAGGCTCCGCATCTACATGCCGCAAATATCGCCCGATTATTCGCCTTCTTCTTTGACGCCTGAAGGCAACCGACCCCACGGGAATCAGTTACTCCTGCCATTGGCAACCCTGCCGCTTACCGTGTGAGGGAAACAGGGGACGCCCAAAGAAACCACCGGAACCTCTATTTTACAGGTAAATCCACTGGTAGTCAAGCTCCCCCGGCTGCCCAAAATAAATTTCTTTACTTTTTTGGTCAAATTCGTCGCCCGGACGGTAGAAATTCAGCTTGAGGACTTTCCGTGAAACGTTGCGGCCCGAAAGAAGTTCGGCTCCCGGTGTATAGGCTTCCGGAGCGTTTTCCCACTTCTGCGCGTTGGTCAAACCGCTGACATAAATTGAAAAACGGTCAATTCGCGGGTCAAGCGATTTCGCGATGCCCGTCTCGCGGTCAACGTCGAGCCAGGTGGCAATACCCCAGACCGTCTCGCCCGGTTTTATGTCAACCGAGGCAATGGTAACCGTCGTCTGGAACGATTGTTGCGGGTCTTCTTGCGCCGCAATTTTTACAAAAGCGAGCGGTAAATATTCGTCATAATACTTAACTTGTTCTGTAGCAACGGGATTCGGTACAACGAGGCCACCTTCATCCTTGGCGTACTCCACCGGATTTTGAACCGCAGGGGAGACCAGGACAAATTGCGGTACGAACCGAACACTGCCGGGTACGGAACCGTCTTCTCCCGCCGGCTGACCATTGTAGTCCACCCATTTCGGCCTATACGTACCCTCAACATTATTGAAAATTTGGTCGTACTCTTTGACTTCCAGCTTGCCCGGCTCCTTCTTAACGAGCACCTGAACTTTTGTGTCCGCAGGCGTCTCAATTTCACGGGAAAGACATTTGCCCGTATTGGTCACGGAATAGACCATGTACCAGACCAATTTTCGCTCCAAACGCCCCGCTTCATTCGGAAAATCGACTTCGATGAGCCGCGGTTTCTTGAAACTGAACTCAAGACACCAAATTTCACGGGCAAAAAGGAGGTCAGCAGCCCAGTCGAACGAAGCGTCCTCCCCGAGCACCTCCGGCAAATCGGACCACTGGTAGGTTTCGGAATAGTTGATAAATGGGGTAATTTGGGTTATTGTGCCCGGCACTGCCTTCAGACCTTGGCTTGTGGCAACTCCGTCTTGTGACCAGACGGGCGCAATCAGCCCCGAACAAAGGAGGAAAAACGCGGACAGTAATAGTGTTTTTGTGTATGTATTCATTTTCCACAGTTCCTGTTGGAGGATGAGCCACCGTCGAACGGAGCGCAAAGGCACACTGCGTCCCACGAGAACACGACCCTTACATTATAGCGTAACCTATGCCCTTTCGTCAAGGATTTTTCACCCTGATTGGCTATCTTTTCTCTATTTTTCCAGAGATTTTAACTTTTAAGTAATTTTTGTCGATTTTTCCCCTGTTTGATATGGCTTTTGTGGGCAAATTTCGTTATTCTTAACGTTGGTAAAGAATATAAAGAGGGTGGTTTCAGGCAAAATGGGGTCGTTCCGTTCGATTATGACAGGAGGGCAGGGCATTTCATTGGACCAAAGTTGCAGAAATCGCCGTTCCCGTTTGCTGTGAATCTCCCCAAATTCGTTTTCTTTGCTATAATACTGTAATCACCTGTACTGCCACAACCAAAATCGGGAGATCCGAATGACACAACCGGTTCACATACCAGTCCTGCTCAATGAAGTCCTGACGGCCTTATCGCCGGCGCCGGGCCAGATAATCCTGGATGGGACGCTCGGGGGCGGTGGGCACACGGCGGCTCTTGCCCGGCGAGTAGGACCGAATGGCCTCGTCTTGGGGATGGACCGGGACCTGGCTGCGATTGACCGGACGGAGCCAATCCTGAAAGCTGAAGGATTGCCTGTGCGACTGGCACACGCGAACTATCGGGATTTCCCGGAGGCGATGCGTATGCTCAATCTGACCCATCTGGACGGAGCGCTGCTGGATTTGGGCCTTTCCAGTGACCAGTTGGCTGACCACTCGCGTGGCTTTAGTTTTGACGCGGAAGGTGATCTCGACTTGCGATTTGACGTCAGTGAAGGCGTACCCGCCTGGGTGCTCCTGAACCGTTGGTCGGCGGAAGAAATGGCCGATGTTATCTTTCGCTATGGGGAAGAACGGGCAAGTCGACGGATAGCGCGAGCCATTGTGCAACGACGGGAGGAGCAGCCGATTCGACGGGCGAGCGAGCTGGCCGAAATTTGTCGGCGGTGCCTCCCGAGTTCGCATGGTCTTCGCCATCGGATAGACCCGGCGACTCGCACGTTTCAGGCGTTGAGAATCGCCGTTAATGGCGAACTCCAGGCACTCGACGATTTTTTAAAATGTATTGACGACTGGTTGGCCCCGAACGGGAAAGTTGCCATCATCAGTTTTCATTCGTTGGAGGACCGCATGGTCAAGAATCATTTTCGTGACTCGAATAAGTTGGACGTTGTAACGCGTAAGCCGATCGAAGCGTCGGAAGAGGAATGGGAACGGAATCCACGGTCGCGGAGTGCGAAACTTCGTCTGGCCGTGCGGAGAGAGGAGAAGGGATACGAATCATGAAAGACCGATACAGCGACATGTTTGAAGATCACAGCTATGAAGAACCGGCGGATGACCAGCCGGTCTACGACGACAGTGGCCGGGAACTGCGTGGCAAGCAGCGTAAAAAGTGGTTGCGCAAGATGCGTCGCGAGCAGCGTTCTCAATATGGGGAAGAAGATTACGATTCGGACCAGTACGAGGGGAATGACAGTACGGATTCCCAGGGCGGGAGCGATTACGCAAATGAATCGGTTAACTACAGCGACTATGCGGACGACGCTCGCCAGCGGGCAAACGCTTCAGAAGAGGACTACGAAGAAGAGGCAAGCGGCGAATACGACGACGCGGATGAGGAAGAGGCCGACCCCGACGAAGCCGGCTCCTCCTCCTCGGTTCACGACCAGCGGCGCGAAGAGATCGAGGAAGAGGACGAGCAGGACATTCCTGCCGACGCCTTCCAGGAAGAGTATCCGGCCGTTCCACTGCCCGGCGAAGCCAAAGCGGCCAAAAAGTCTAAAAAGATGAAAAAGCAGCGGTCCTGGAAGGTCAACTTCGCTCCGGTTACGAACGGATTGCGTAAGGCGGGCCGCTGGTTCAAATCGCCTTTCGTCTGGATGAAGCGTGAACTTGCCGGCGGAGGCGACGGTGTGGAAGAAGCGGTTCAAAACGAATTCCAGTCGGTCGTCGCGAACGTGGCCGCGGACCCGGTTAAACAGGCTGGTCAGACGGAACCCCTGGCATCAGACTCTGAAAAGCCGGGCAAGTCCGACTCGGACGCGGGTGCCACTGCGACCGGCGGCAAAGGCAAGCTCCCGGCCTTTCTTGCCAAGAATCGGAACTGGCGGCGCATCGCCAAACATACGGCGATTACGGCCGCGGCTGTTTCCGCCGTGCTCGCTACCGGCTATACGGTAACGCTCCTGGTCTCCCATGGGAATCGCGACGAACAGGAGTCGGTGGAGAACGGCGCGTCATCGAAAGAGGCCACGGAAATCTTTCAGGTGGCAGACGAAGCAGCGACGGACAGTAAGAATGCCGGGTCAGAACCCAAAAAACTTTTGGACCGGTCGCAGCGCAACGTAGAGGAGATGAAAGAATCGCTCCCTCCCAAGCTGGCCGAAGTGCGAAAAGAGGCCGATGCCACCTTAACGAAACTCAAAGACGCCGCGACGGAACTTAAGGATACGCTTGTAACCGGCCTCGAAAAACCGGATTTTCCTGACCCCGAGTCCAACGCAACGGATACCCCGCGTCCGGAAACCGCTCAATTTGGCAATCCGGACCCCATGAGCGACAAGGAGGCTGACTGGGCGCCCGATTTGAACTTCGCCCGTCAGGAATTGCCCGAGTCCACGGAACCTATAAAGGACTTGGCCTCCGATGCCCACGAGAAGGTCGATTCCGCCCTTGAGACGGTCACCGACAGTGCCGATGAGGTTAAGACCAATCTCAATGCCGCACTTGATAACCTCGCGGACAAGGCAACATCAGCGCAAAATCAGGTCGACTCCGCACTGACGACAACACGAGATTCCATCGCAAACACAGCCACAGAACTTCAGGAAAAAGTAGAGTCCGGACTCAATACACTTACCGATAAAGCGACGGAAATTCAGCAAAATATCACTGGTGAGATAGACTCAACGGTTGACTCCTTGAAGCAGGGAGCCTCGGACCTCGCTGACCTCGCGCCGCGTACAATGTCCGTAGCGCCGGATCATGTGTCCGCGACTTTTGGTGAACCGGAGCAAGGAGTAACGTTATCCCTGACGCCGCGGAAAGATGATGTGGAATCGTCGCCGGTCCCGGCCGCGTCCCCGGTTCCGACTGGTCTTGCGGCGGCTCCTTTAGCGTCGACCCCGGCGCCAAGTTCGGCTCCGGCCCCGGCCCCAGCGACCACCCTCCCTCTGGCCAATACGGCGACGTCTGTGCCGGCCGCGGCATCTCCTGACCCGCCTTCGTCGGCCCTCTCACTTGGTTCGTTAGCTCCGGTCGTGGAAAACGGAGCGGCTTCGACCGCGGCGCCGGCCCCGGCTTTTCCCAGCGTTGCGACTCCCGTCCCCGCGCCTGCCAGCCCTCTCTCGTTGGCGGCCGCGCCCCAGCAGTCGACGCCCGAACTGGTTCCGGCGGCACCTGTTGCCACAGGTACGACAGCGACTCCGACCCCTGCCGCGACCTTGTCACTATCCGCAGCGGTGCCAAACGCCCCGTCGACCGGGTCAACAGCGGCGAGTCCTTTTCCGGGCGCGACCTATCCCAACAAGGGGACTCTTGCGGCAGCTCCCGTCCCCGTAGCTCCCGTAGCGACTGCTCCTGTCACGCCTGGCACACCCGTTTCCGGCATTACCTTGCCACAGGGGCCACTCACGTCTTCGGCCAACGACCCGCATACCCAGGCAGCGGCAACATTCGCCCCCATGACCGGCAGTACGAACGCCTGGTCATCAACAACGACAGCCAACGTAGCAACCGGAACACCAGCGACTCTGCCACCGATGACTGGCGCGTCCAATGGTCCGGTGACCGCCGCACTGCCCGGCAGTGTGCCCGCAACTGCAACGGCGGCGTCTACTTCCGCGGCAGCTCCCAATCAGCGTACTCGAACCTACACGACCCAGGAAGGTGACAACCTGTTCACGATCGCCGAACGCGAATTAGGCAATATCAACCGGTGGCAGGAGATTCGCCAAATCAATAATTTGTCGCCTGGCACAAGTTATTTTGAGCCTGGTACTCAACTGCTGTTACCTTGGTGATCCATCCTAAGAGAGTAAAATTTTCATGAGTTCATTTCTCAAGAAACCATTGATTACCCTGCTGAAACTGGGGCTGGTGGTCGCCATTTTTGTTTGGCTCTTTCAGCGGGCGTTCAGCGACGACGTCTTTGAAAAGATTGCGGAGCAGTCGCCAAACTATTGGGCCCTTATTCCGATCGCGTTTAGCC
The DNA here is from genome assembly GCA_030539295.1 of Planctomycetia bacterium. GTDB lineage: Bacteria > Planctomycetota > Planctomycetia > Pirellulales > Thermoguttaceae > JAUNBG01. The sequence continues at coordinate 117,182 of JAUNSJ010000004.1, forward strand.
TGAATTTGATTACGGTTCTGCTCACGTTCTATCGATGGCGTGCCTTGGTGCGGGTCTTGGGTATACCTCTTAAGACGCGAGAGATGTATCGATATGGAATTTTGGGCTATGTAATAAACTTTGCGCCTATGGGTATGGTCGGAGGCGACGCGGTTAAGGCCTGGCTCACCGCGCGCCAGTATCAAGGTTCTTCGGATAAGGCTTTTGCCAGTGTCATCATGGACCGCATGATCGGCGTCTATGTTATGTTTGTTATGGGCGGCGTCATGGCCGTGGCGTCCGGTTTTATTTACGAAGAGGCCTATGAAGCACGTTTCGCGGTTGCTGCGGCCTTTACGCTCATTGCCATAACAACGGTTCTGTTTGCTCTTGTCCTGGTCCCATCCTCATCTCGCGGCTGGCGCTGTGCCCTCTTGGGGGCTTTGCCGTGGGTTGGTCGCCCCTTTCGCAAACTTATGGAGGAGGCCCTACAGATTTACCGTCAGTATCCCGGGACTCTGCTGTACGCCTTTCTGTTGACTATTGGTGTGCACCTTGTTTTTTCCGTTGCCATTTATTATACGTCCTTGAGTCTGTTTGGTTATACAACGTCTCTGGCCCAACATTTCACACTGGCTCCGCTTGCGAACCTCAGTTCGATTATTCCACTGTCCGCCGGTCCGCTTGAGTATTGTCTGGATGTGCTTTATCCGCTCTTTGCGATCGAGGGGCACGAGCCTTACAAGGCGGGCTACGGGGCCATCGTCGGACTGTGCTATCGACTGGTAACGTCGCTACTGGCCTTAGTGGGGTGCGTCTATTATTTAATGAGTCGCGATGAAGTTTCCGCCGCGATGCGAAGTATGCAAACGGAGCAGTCGCAGAGTGAAGTCCCGCCTGAACCTTCCACGTTTCAGGACGAGTCCCCGGCCGAGTCGGGAGGGCACTCCGCATGATATCCGATATTCTGTTTTTGCCGGAGTTCGCTTTTTTGCGTATGGCCTTTCTGCTCTCGGCGATAGCGAGTGTGACTTTTGGCCTGATTGGAACCTTTGTCGTTGTGCGTCGCATTGGTTATATGGCAGGTGCCCTTTCTCATTGTGCCTTTGGTGGCGTGGGAATCGGGCTGTGGTTTATCCAGTCACTCATTGTTGGCAGTTGTGGGCTGCGACTTCTCATTCCCAATGACGAACTTCGCAATAAGCTTGCCGCGCGACTCGACCCGGTGCTCTTTGCCGTCATGACCGCCGTTCTCTGCTCACTGCTCATTGGCTGGATTCGGCGTAAGGCCGGGGAACGTGAAGATACGCTCATCGGAATTCTGTGGTCGGTTGGCATGGCCATCGGTCTGCTCTTCCTGGACCGGACCGCCGGTTACGTCGCTGTTACCGGCTATTTGTTCGGCGATATTCTGCTGATTTCGCACACGGACCTTATTATTACCACCGCACTGTCGGCTACGGTCTTGCTTCTGACTTGTCTCTTCTTTCATCCGCTGGAGGCCATCTGTTTCGACGAAGAATACGCACGACTCCGCAACATTCCCGTAGACGTCTACAATCAGCTTCTGCTCGTGCTTATTGCCATGTCGGTTGTGCTCATGCTCCGCATTGTTGGCATGGTCCTGGTTATTGCCATGTTGACCATACCGGCGGCAACAGCGGCGCGTTTTACACGCCGGCTTGGGCCTATGATTGTTTTGGCCATTCTGTTCTGTTTCGCGGCCAGTTGGATAGGTATTCTGCTCAGTTACCTGCTCAATTTTTCTTCCGGTCCCATGATTATCATGACGACAGCCCTGTTCTACGTTCTCTCTTCCGTGCGAATCAGGCGACGTCGACCCCGTTGAAAAATAGACGTCCGGATTCAAGGCATACGGCCCGCATGCAGGAAATGTCGTTACTATTCCGGAATGATTGTATTGGTCCGTGGCCGACGAAACGTTTGTATGCGCGACCCGCGGTCATTCATTATGAGCCGGAACCATCCGTCTTCCAGTGTACTGAAAACGGGGCAGGAGCTTTGACGACGCAGTGCCGCACGGGCGGCCTCGTCCCGAACAAGAGTCCCATCACAAATCATAAGAGACCGAGGCCGTCCCCATTCCAAAAGCGAGTTCAAATTCAGCGACTTACCACCATGATGTGGAACGAACAAGGCAGTAAGAGGAGGCGTTGGCCTGTGCAAAAAGTGCACTTCCGAACTGTTTAAATCACCGGTCAGCAGCACACGGTGAGTCTCATGTTGGAAATGGACGACCATGGAAACAGCATTCGAGTCTTCCGGGTCTACATCAGACTCCCGGTCAATTTCCGGATGCAGGACAGTGCATTGCGGAAAATTCCAGGCGGCAAACGTATCGCCTCGCACAACGTTCGCGACAGGAATCTCAAACTCTTTTAACAGGGCTTCTAAAAGGTCAAGATTCTCATGCTTCTTGCGAAACATGTACGGCGTGACAAGCACCTGACGCACTCGCACGCGACGAAACAGTTCCCCGCAACCGTTGTAATGGTCACTGTCAGCGTGAGAGAGAACAAGAAGGTCAAGCGACAGCCGACCTTGCCGCCATAAGGCTTGTGCCGCCAGCTCACCCGCTCGATCACCTTGTGAAAAACTTCCGCAATCATAAAGCATATTGCGACCGTCAGGCGTCGTAATGAGAATCGCCTGACCATGTCCCACGGCCAGAACTTCCACCGTCGCTTCCTTATGCCTGGCACGCATATGACCCGTGACGAAATAACTGCTCATGCCTGCTGTGAGCCAAATCAACATCAGAGCTATCACGACCGAGCGGCGCGGACGTACCGACGGATACAGCGCGAAGATAATCAGTCCTGTGTAAAAGACCAAACACCACCAGGCAGGCAAGCCCGGCAGAAAGCAATAGCCGTACGGAACATTCTGCGCCGCGTGCAGAAGCCATAACAGAAAGTTGAATCCGAACTCCACGCCTGTGGCAAAAACAGGACAGAGAATCGGACAGAGCCAGCCGGCAATCATGAGCGCAAAGCCACTTACCAGTCCCAAGGTCATCGGCAACCACAGCAGAGGATTAATCAGCATGGCCACAGGCGTAAACAGGTTCGTATATAAAAGAATCAAAGGAACAAGGACCAGCCAAATAAGGCAATTCAACTTTAACAGGCCGGTCCCCTGTTCCCGAACCCGGTACAACCGACCACGCCAGCCAGACTGCGCCCGGAGAAGTCGGGCAAGAACGAGTCGACGCTCCGCTCGCGATTGCGCTCGCCCTTCCTCCTCGTGTGCGGACTCGTCCGAAATTCCCAGACGCAACGGCGATCGGTAGATGAGTACTCCTGTCGCCAAAAAGGAAAGCTGCGTACCAAACTGAAATAGCTCACCCGGCGAGATTAACAGAATGAAAAGACCCGCCGCGCAGAGCGCATTCATTCCCTGTCCCTGACGCCGAATAAGACTGCCCAGACAGTAAGCGACCAGCACGGCCATCGCCCGCAATACCGGCGGCTTCATGTCCGTCAGCAAGACATAAAACAGCATACCGGCCAGCAGGAGTATAACCAGCGGGCGCCGTGCGAATCCCAAACCACGAAGCAGGAGCGAGGCAAATCCGGCGACCAGAGTCAAATGCATACCAGAAATAGCCAGCAGGTGCACCGTCCCGGTATAGCGAAAGATGTCCTGTGTCTCATCGTCAAGATCACTGCGCAGACCGAGCAGCATGGCCTTGGCCAGACCACTCGTTTGTGGCGTCAGGAAACGGTCGAATGTCTCCGAGGCCATCTTGCGACAGGCATCGAAAAGACGAAAGATCGAGACCTCGCTCTCCTCCTTCAAAATTTCTATCCCGTCGCTGGATGCCACGGATAACCGGACAAGAACACGGCGCGTTCGCCACGAGAATTCCCGATTCCAGTCATAGGGATTCGACGGCGGCAGAATTCGTGAAAAGCGCCCTTTAAGCCGAATTGGTACACCTGTTGTTAGTCGCGTGAAGTCACCGTCTACTGCCACGAGAATGCGGCCGCTCGCCCGTTCCCAATCAAATCCGTTGCGGATCCTTTTGACCTCGGCTATGAAAGTCGTTGTCGACTCCTGCTCCAAAGGCGGGGTAAAGCTCGTTGCACGCGGCCGACGCAGTTGCGGCATATCGACGACAACGGCATCTGCCACAAGCGGTACGAAATCACGCGATGCCTTGTGTACAATATGCTCACGGGGATAGAGATCCAGTTTTAATGTCGACCACAACGCGAAGAAGACCGCAATGGCGGTAAGGAACGACATCGTCGCACCAAAATTGCACAAGCGTACCAGCAGCGGAATTGTATCGCTTCTCCTCTTGTGGTCGTTCCAACGGCAGTAAAAAATGAACAGAAGATAAACACTCATTACGGCAAAGAAGAGACAGACAAGCCGCGGCGCGGTTACCGGACAGACGGACCAAAAAATAATCCCCACAACCGCCGCGGACAAAATTGTTGCCATGGGATTGGGGGGATTATTGCGGAACGTCATGAACTTGCCGTGAGGGTTATTCGTCTTCCAATTGTGCCATTAACTCGTCGGATATGTTAAAATTGGAAGCCACGGTCTGGATATCTTCATGTTCGTCGAGCGCCTCCATGAGCTTGAGAACGCGTCGGGCGTCGCCAGGGTCCGTAACGTCTACGGTGTCCTTCGGGACCATGTTGATTTCCGAATGCGACGGATGAATATTCGCCTTTTCCAACGCACCTGCCACCTGGTCAAAAACGTCGGGAGCACAGGTCATTTCGTAGGAATCGTCCTGAAGAACGACGTCCTCGGCGCCACACTCCAAGGCAAGTTCCATCATTTGCTCTTCGTCTCTGCCCTCGGCCGGAATCTCGAAAATTCCCTTCTTATCGAAATTCCAGGAGACGCAGCCGGAAGCGCCAAGCTTACCGCCACAAACTTCAAATATTTTGCGAATTTCCGGGGCTGTTCGATTCCGATTATCGGTCACCCCCGCGGCGACAAAAGCCACGCCGGCCACGCCATAACCTTCATAGACCACTTCTTCCAGTTCGACGGGGTCCAATTCGCCGGTCCCTCGCTTAATCGCCCTGGCTATGTTGTCCTTCGGTAAACTGACCGCCTTCGCTTCTTCCAGTGCCTGACGCAGACGTATGTTATTATCCGGATCGCCCCCGCCATGCTTTGCCGCAATGATTATCGCTTTCGACAGCTTACTCCACAGCTTGCCTCGCTTGGCATCGACGAGCGCTTTTTTATGTTTAATTCCTGCCCAATGGGAATGACCAGACATCGTATCTATTCTCCTTCCGTATCGTCCGGCCCCTGACAACAAGGGACCGCTCAATGCATATTAATTTTCTTCTGTTATCGTGGTTTCTTCTGTTGCAACTTTTTTACAGGCGATACCTTGGCATTGACCTCGGAAGAGGAATCTCTGGAACCAGACGCTTTTTTCGCAATCTCTTTACTCCGGACGGCAACACCCTTGGGACCTGTCTTTTTAACGCCTTGGGGCACAGGTTCCGGGTTGGGAGGTTCGGCCGCAGCGGGGGTCCGACGACGGCCTTCAACCACTTTCTTTACGGGGTGTTTCGACGGCTTGGGCGGCGTATCCGCGCTTTTTGCATGGGACTTCTCCCTGGGGGCGTCCGAAACGGGACGTTTACTTTCGGGGGACGCCTTCTTAACTGATTTTGCGGGCGACGCACTCTTGGCAGAATCGGAATGTTCTTTGGTGCCTTTTTCCGTCTTGCCAGACTTCGGAGTTTTCTCCGTCTTCTCGCTTGCCTTGCCTGCGGCCTTCGACGACTTTCCTGACACGGATTCGCTCTTCTTCGATGCCATGGGAGCGGAGGTCATCTTGTCTGGCTGAAGGTCAATGCGTTCGTCGAGCGGGTCGATGAGCGAGTCGGCCAAAACGGAATCGTCATAGACACCAGGCTCTTCGTCGAAGGGTTCGTCGTCATCGTCATCAAGTTTATCAATTACGGGGTCCTCGTCAAGCTGCTCGTTGAGCAGGTCGAGTTCGTCGACAAAAGGCACAAACGGGAAAGATTTTTGCTTGCGTTCGTTTCGCATGACCTCTCGGGCAATGAGTACCGGGTCGGTCACTTCATCGGACTCCACGAGGGGCACCCAACTCCGCTGTCGTACTTTCGGATCAATGGTTTCGAGACAAACGCGAACCGAGTCCGACTCCGGGTCCATCATAAGCTCGGCCCCCAATTCATGTAACAGGGAGAAGAACTGTAAGCGATCGGACTGCGTAAAGGCATTGGCCAGACCCGGTGCCGCTTCGTGGTTCGTTTCGTCGACTTCAATCAGGTCTAAAAGGCGCAAGACACGCTTCATGCCTTCATCGAGTGGAATGTCCAGCATCTTAAAGACGAGAGAACTCGTTGCGTCGGAAATGAAATGGGTCGTAAAAGGAATGGACTCCAAAAAGGTCTTCAGTTCCGCCTGGCCCTGGGCACGATATTCCTCCAGGTCAAATTTATAAATGTTTTCAAAAAGCCATTGCAGGGTCCGTCGGATACGCTCGCCCACTTTGTTCGGTTCGAAAATACCCGGAAAGACCTCACCCAATTCCGCCGCGGTCGAAACACGGATCTCATTCCAGTCGATAAAATACTCTTCCAGTGTCTTGAGGCACCGATTTGACACAACGATGGACGAGTTTTCCAGGAACATGGCATAGATCAACATTTCCAGTACTTCACAACTTCGCTCGGGAGTTGCCGGACATGTGGAATACCGCTTCTGCAGGGTCGTAAACAGGGTCTTATAGGTTTTGCGATGCGATGATACCATGGTTCTCTCAGTCGTTTGTAGTGTTCATCAAAGAATCGTCCGTCGTCGCGGAGTCGCCAGACTCCCCGTCTTCGCCCTCACGGGCATTCTTCTCATCGGCCAATATTTGGGAAACAGCGACAAGATTTTTCATGCCTTCGTCGACCAGAAATTGCAATCGGGGCGTGTACCGCGTATCAATTCTTGCGGCACATTTCTGCTGCAGGAACCCACATGCACTGGTCAAGCCACGCAAGGCCAGTGCCTCTTTCGCGTCACCGCCTCGCACTGTAACGTAGACCTTGGCCGTTCTCATATCGCCCGAAACCTCGACTCGCGTTACCGTTACATTCGCTACCCGCGGATCTTTTATGTCCGTAAGGAGAGCCATAGCAACGACTTCCCGAATCGCCTCGGCCGCTTTTAATGTTCGTCTTGTCGCCATATTCTGTTTTCTCTATGTCTAAGAGCACACCCGCGCCGCGGGACTGGTACTCCGGTCTGCTAAAACGTTCTCGCAACTTCTTCTATCTTATAGGATTCGAATATGTCGCCTTCTTTTATGTCATTAAAGTTCTTAAGCTTAATACCGCATTCGTAGCCTTCCCGGACTTCCCGGGCATCGTCCTTCTCACGCTTAAGAGTCTCCAGAACATATTCTCCTATGACCCGGCTGTCGCGAATAATGCGTACCTTGGAATCTCGCTCAACGGTCCCCGAAATAACCCGGCAGCCGGCAATAGTACCGACGCGACTGATGACAAAGGTCCTTTGCACCTGGGCCCGGCCAAGTTCCTTGACCTGCTCCAGTGGCTTGAGCATACCTTCCAGGGCCGCCTTGATATCTTCCGTTAACTTATATATAATATCGTAACGACGAATCTGGACTTTCTTCTTCTCGGCCAGGCTGCGTGCCCCTTCGTCCGGAACCACACTGAAGCCAACAATAATCGCATCAGAAGCATCGGCCAAATGCACGTCCGCCTCCGTTATGCCGCCGACCGACGCCTGAAGAATCTTGACTTTGACTTCCGGGTGCTCCAGTTTACCCAGCTCTTTTCGAATCGCTTCTATAGAGCCACGAACGTCCGCTCGAATTATAATGTTCAAAATCTGCTGATTCTTCCCGCCGGAAATGCGGTCGAACAGCGTTTCCAACGTCACGTGGCTGTCGTTCCCGGCAAGCTCCGTCTCATGGACTCGTTTCGTCCGTTCTTCCGCAATCTGTCGAGCCGTGGAGATATCGTCCAGGACGACGAATTTGCTGCCAGCGCCAGGCGCTACGTCCAGACCAAGCAGGGCAACCGGGGTACTCGGACCCGCTTCTTCCATGTGACGGTGTGTATCCAGTGTGTCTGTCATGGCCTTAACACGACCATACGCGTTACCGCACAGGACCACATCTCCCGTCTTTAAGGTACCATTCTGGACCAGCATTTTGCAGACCACGCCTTCGCCGGGAAGTAGAGCCGCTTCCAGGGCAACGCCCGTCGCCGCGCGGTCCGGATTCGCCTTGAGTTCTTTTAGTTCCGCTATTGTCAGGAGTGTCTGGACCAGATTTTCCACGCCGCTCCCGGTATAGGCACTGGTCTCGACGATCTCAACGTCGCCGCCCCATTCCACCGGCATAAGGTCGTTCGCCGCCAGTTCCTGAATCACACGGTCACGATTCGCGCCGGGTAAGTCCATCTTGTTAAGTGCAACGACAATAGGCACTTCAGCCGCTTTGGCGTGTGAGATCGCTTCTTCCGTCTGCGGCATAACTCCATCGTCGGCCGCTACAACGAGAACGGCAATATCCGTACAATGAGCACCTCGGGCACGCATCTCCGTAAAGGCTTCGTGGCCCGGCGTATCGACAAACGTCACCGCACCTTGCGGGGTATCGACCCGATAAGCACGTATGTGCTGCGTAATACCACCCTTCTCGCCGGAAACGACATCAAGTTTGAGAATCTTGTCCAGCAGCGACGTTTTCCCGTGGTCGACGTGGCCCAAAAACGTGACAACAGGCGGTCGTGCTTTGAGCGATTCCTCCGGGTCCGGCGTTTCCAGGGCCGCTGTAACGAATTCCTCTTCCAGCGTGCGTTCTTTACGTACGGTTGCCTTGAGTTCAAAGGCCTCAATGAGAAGCTCCGTGGTCTCCAGGTCGATCGGATGATTGATCGTAAAGAGGAAACCAAATTCCATGAGTTTCTTTATGACGACCGCCGCGGAAAGCCCGGTGGCTTCGGCAAACTGTTTAACCGTACAAGGCATTTCAATCACAATGTCACCCTTTCGCGGAGCGGTGGAAGCAACAGATTTCCCTCGCTTTTGACGTGTTACACGGGGAGTAAGCCGCTGCTCTGTTCCGAGATCGAACTCGTCACGATCGCGTAACCCGCGGTCGCCACTGAGTTTACTTCGTCGCGACTCCCGTAAATCCTCGCGGCCTTCCGGTTCTCCCGCTTTTCCCTTGCCCTTTTTGACGCCTCGTTTGTTGCTCGGGACCTCTTCTCCGAAATAGGGATTGACTGGAATCTCCATTTTGCGACCCGTGGGGCGGGGCCGCTCCGTCCGCGCGCCACTCCGGTCACCACGATCGGTGCTCCGATCAGTCGGACGCTCTGAAGTGCGTTCGCCAATTCGCGGTCGCGGGCGGTCACCAGGGCGATCCGTACGCGTACGACCGTCCGTCGCACCACCGGTTCGCTGGCGGTCACGCTGATCTTGCCCTCGCTTCATGTGCTCTGAGAGCGGACTAACGCCACGCTGCATCTTTTGCATGGCATCCCGCAGTTCCTCCGGGGAAGAGAATCTGGCTTCCGGTTTCTGCGCCTTTTCTTCCGGTTGTTTCTTTGCCTGCTGCTTCGCGGACGCCGTTGGGAGCGGTGCTAAATGAATCGCGATGGACGGCTTGGACCCGGCTGCTTTGGACCCGTGCGAATCGTCTTTGTCTTCTTTTTTATCGTCCTTCTTTCTGGACGGGGTGTCCAGATTGACGAGATGTTCGTTCGGGTTCCGCGTTATAACCGGGGGCCGCCGCATCTCTTCCAGAGCTGCCTGACGTGCCGCTTCTTCCAGCGAGGCCAAAGACGAAGGACGACGAGGTTCCTCCTGACGCGGGCGAAGGAGTGGTGGTTTGTGACGATTGGCATCCCGGTCAGAGGAACGGCCGGGCGCGGCCGACTTGTCACGCATGGGTTTGCGCTGCGACTTGTCCTGCAGTGGGGGGGTACTGCGAGTTGGTGCAGACACAGGTTGCGCAGGCTTGACAGGAGCGGGTTGCATCTTCGGAGCTGTAGCGCTCACAGGAGGAGTCGTGGGCTCCGGCTCACGTGTCACAGGCGTGGGCACGGGCGTCTCAGGAACATCCGGTTTGGCAGTCTCGGGTTCGACAGGAGCTTTCGGTGCAGTCACTACTTCCGGAACCGCGGCCGGCGGCGCTACGGAAGGGGCCGGAGTCTCTTCCTGTCGCGGTTCGACCGGTTCCGCTACCTCGCTTGCAGGGGGTGTAACCGGCGGCTGCGGAACCGCAGGCTTCGTCGGCAAAATGGCCGGACGACTCGGCTTAAGAACCGGAATACGACCGCTGTGAAGCGTAAGAGAAGGCTTTTGCATAATAACCGGGCCTTCTGTTCCGTATATCGCTTTCGCGGACTTCGCGGCGTTTTTGGCTACGAGAGCTTTGACCTGTTCAACCTCTTCATCGGTCAAACTGGCCAGTGCTGATCCCTTGCCTTCGAGTCCCAGATCTTTACAGGCATCGAAGAGAATCTTGCTCTCAACTTGGAGTTGTTTGGCCAGTGCGTAAATTCGTATCGACAATGTTTTACTTCTCTTTTCTTGACGTGGTACTCAAAGGATTGGGGTCAAAATACAGGTCTTGGTCGTGTTCATTCCGGTTCGTTTTCTTGATTCAGGACTCCTCTGTCGATGCTGGTGCCGATTCCGCAGCTTCGTTATCAGGGGCGGCGGGTTCCTCTTTCTCCCGAGCAGGCTCCGCGGCGGCAACGTTGCGACGCGGTGGCATCTCTTCTTCCGTCTGATTCGTGGGACGATCTTCCTCTTCTTCAGCAAGGGCTTCTGCCTTTTCCACAATGACGTCCGCCTGTTCCGCCGTCAGATTGCCCATCTCCATGAGTGCCTCGGGCTCTATAATCGACAGATCGTCAAAGGTGAGGAACCCTTCACCGACAAGCCGGTCGGCCAGTTCAGGAGCCAGTTCCGGAATTCGGGAGAACGATTCGATTGCCTTGCTCAAAAGGTCGTCGAGTTCGTCCCGAGTCATAATTTCAATATCCCAATCGCATAACTTACTGGCCAGGCGAACGTTCTGCCCTTTACGACCAATGGCCAGGGACCGCTGGTCCTTCTGAACCAGCACAATAGCTCGGCCCAGCATGGAGCAGAAAATAACTTCGTCCACCGTTGCCGGCTGTAGTGCCTTGGGGATGAACTGCTCTTTGTCGTTACTCCAGGCAACGATATCAATTCGCTCGTTGCCAAGCTCTTCCGTGATATTACGTATTCGGGACCGACGCAAGCCAATACAGGCACCTACACTGTCGATTCGGGGGTCGGAACAGGAGACAGCCACCTTGGCACGATGTCCCGCTTCCCGACTTATGGCCCGAATTTGGATTATACCATCGGAAATCTCCGGAACCTCCTGCTCAAACAGTCGCTCCAAAAAAATGGGACGCACCCGGCTCAAAATGACTTTGACCTTCGTCCCGCTCTTCTTGACCTCAACGATGACGGCATTAATCCGCTCGCCGGGGCGAAAACTTTCGCCTGGCATCTTCTCCGAACGGGGCAGCAGAGCTTCCAGATTCGACAGGGTTACAACCGTCGTGGCGCCTTCGTTGCGGTATACCGTGCCATTGACCATGGTTCCGATTTGCTCGTAGTAGTCGTCATAAATGGCGTCCCGCTCCGCTTCCCGTATCTTTTGAATCATGACCTGCTTCGCCGTCTGGGCACCTATGCGCTCCGCAATCTCGCTGGTCGTCATGGGAATGCCGTCGCGGTAGGCCGAAATCTGCCCTGTCTGGCGGTCTATATGAACCACAACTGTGGCCGTGTCCATGCTCTGCTTCCGCGCCGCGACAACCAGGGCCTGCTCTATCCCGACAAAGACAATCTCCTTGTCTATCTTTCGTTCAAGATGAATCTGATCTACAATCCTCAGTACTTCGTCGGGATTCATACGCTTTTACTCTCAATCGCTCGGGGTCTATCCATGCGGATATAATTTCGTGCAAATCACTATAATTGTACAATATACAATATAAACGCATTGTCCCTTCAAAAAAGGTATCTTTTTCCTGAAAACAGGAGCAAAATGCTTCTGTTTGCCATACCTTTTCCAAAGGGGACTTTTCAGCTACTGCCGGTCCGGAAGGGATCCTGACCGAAATGTAGTCTATCTATAATACCCTCTTATGACAGTTTCGTCAAGGACGGGGTACGCTTCCGGGCACGTTTTTTAGCACGAAGTTTACGTGCCGGAAGCTTTGGGTGATCCAAGGGTTATTTTTGGTTCTCGCTTTTGTACGTCTGATACATTTCATAGGCTTGTTCCACCGAAGCGCCGTCATGCACGATGGCACGCACGGCCAGGATCATGCCAACAGGCGAATCCGACTGGAAGATGTTTCGACCCATGTCAACACCGGACGCACCTTGGTCGATGGCGCGCCAAGCCATGTCGAGCGCGGCCTTTTCCTCCAGTTTTTTACCACCGGCAATAACGATCGGAACAGGACAGGCATTGGTAACCTGCTCAAACTTCTCTTCACAGAAGTAGGTTTTAATAACATTAGCACCATTTTCGGCACAAATTCGGGAGGCCAGACCCAGATAACGGGCATCGCGTACCAGATTTTTGCCTACGGCCGTAACGCCGAGTGTCGGAATGCCGTAGCGATTTCCCATGTCAACGGTTTTCGACATATTGGCGACAGTGCGGCCTTCGTGAACCGGGTCACCAATAGCCACCATACAGGCGAGCATGGAGACATTGAGCCGAATAGCCTCGTCGATGTCCTGAAGAGTTTGGTCGTTCAGGTCGGTCAGGATGGAGGTTCCAACGTCAAATCGGTAGGAAATCGGCTTGGCACAGGTGGGCGGAACGATCGAACGAAGCGCGCCTCGGGTACACATAATGCAGTCGCTGTACTCAATAAGCGGGACAATGGTCAGGTCCATACGTTCCAGCCCGGAGGTGGGTCCCATAATAAAGCCATGATCGAACGCGAGCATGACGGAGTGGCCGGATTTCGGATTGAAAATTCGGGACAGGCGGTCTTTCATACCCCAAGGCGCGTGCGCGTTCCCTTTGAGAAAGAAGCCTTCGCCATTCTTTTGCGGAATGCCAAGTCCAAAGTCCTTGGCGTCGATATTACCTTCACGGTCAGCCATTATAATAACCTTTCAAGATTTTTGTGTTCGCGGGGAGATGTAAATTAGTGTTCCCCGCGGACGATTTATTCTGTTCTAAATTTGTTTTAAGTTTGTTTTAAAGTATGAAGTTTCAGTACTTTACGGATTGCGATCAGGATGCCGCCACGGCATCAGCATAGGCTCGCATAAGGATGGCGAAACTGGTTGCTCCTGCATCCTGGAAGCCACGACTCCGTTCCCCGAGGTTCTTTGCGCGACCCTGTTTGGCCACGAGGTCAACCGTCGATTCCGCTCCTTTTTGCGCCGCGTCAGCCCCGGCGGCAAAAAGTTCGGATAACGTGACCGCCGGATTGGCTTCCGCCAAAGCCGTCATGGCGTCTGCAGCGGGAATCATGGCGTCCATAATCGTCTTGTCGCCCACTTTTGCCGTTGTCATGGCTTTTACGTTATCCAGTCCAGCCTTAAAGACTTTCGCAACTTCTTCTACTGAAAGAACTTCGTCTTCGAACGCGTTGCTCATCCCGAGATAGAACGCGCCGGTGAGGGAACTCGTCGAGCCGCCTGTGGCACTCATGATGCCCCAGCCAATGTTACTCAGCATTTTCGAAAAACCTTCATTGACATCGGCTGCCGCTACTGCGGCTTTCATGGTCGAGAGGATTGCGGTTCCATGGTCGCCATCCCCGGTCGCTGAATCCAGCTTGTTCAAATAGTCAAAGTTCTCCTCAATTTTAGCGAGGGCCGCTGCCAGCATGCGGGCGAAAATTTCTTTTGTTAACTCGTTTGCCATGTTATACTTACCTGTTGTTAATCTTATTATGAACGCACGGGAATGGTAAATCAGCGGGTTACCCAGTAAGGAGCGTCGCTGGGCGCCTGAACCAGAGCGAGTAGCTCATCGTCGAGTAAGCCGAGGAACATCTGGAAACCGGCCGCTTCCTGGACAGTGAGGATTTCGGCACAACGGCCGGCGGCCACGGTAATACCCATGGCTTCGAGCACTTCCTGCGCCTTGCGGTATTCGATGAACATTTCCATGAGCGTGGTCGCACCGGACCCGTTGATAATCAGGAAGACGCGGTCGCCCGACTTAACGCCTATAGCAGCGGCCAGCTTCTTGACCATGGTTTCCGCAATCGCATCGGCCGATTGCATGGGTTCCGGACCGTTACCGCCCCCTTCGCCATGCTGACCCATACCAATTTCCATCTGGTCGTCGGCCAACTCACCAAGGTATTGACCACCCTGCGGATGTGAAGCCACTTTCAAGGTAACGGCCAAGGTCGCCATCTTCTGATTGAAGCGTTCACCAATAGCCATAATGTCGGCCACGGATTTACCCTGTTCTGCGGCGGCACCCATAATTTTAATTAAAGGAACGCAACCGCCCAGTCCGCGTCGCTCTTCCACGGGGGCATTAATTCCAGGAGCAATATCTTCCGCGGTGAGAATGCGGTGTACTTTTATGCCTTCCCGGTCGGCCAGCATGCAGGCCATATTGGCGTTCATAACGTCGCCTGCATGGTTGAGAACGACGAGAATGATTCCTGCGTAATCCTTGAACATGCGAAGGGCTTCGAGCACTTTCGGCCCGCCTGGCGCGGCAAAGATATCGCCTACTACTGAGGCGTCGAGCATACCTTCCCCGACAAAGCCGCTCAAAGCCGGTTCGTGGCCGGCGCCCCCGAGGGTTAAAATCGCCACTTTGTCCTTCGACTTCGGCGTCGCTCGCACGACAATCTTCTCGGCGACCAGTTTCACCTTGTCGCTGTAGCACATGGTGTACCCCTGAAGGAGTTCCGTTGTCAGGTTCATTGGGTCGTTAATAAATTTTTTCATGACCATTGGTATTCTTCCTCTTTCCTTTATACTTGCGCATTCCTCGTTCGCAACGACGGCCGGCCGCCTGCGGGACTTTGGAACACATTATTATTACCGCACTTTACACTATCATATCAAAAAAGTGACATTGCGAAAACCCCCCAAGTTCAAATTTTATCTTTTTCCGGCGATTTTTCGCCTGTTCCGCGGTAAAAAAGGTTTTTTTCCTCTAAAAGGAGTTGGTAATTTTAACGGGCTACTTGATTTTTCCGCCGTTTCGGTAAGAATGAAGAGACTGGAGTGAAGTGTGGGCGTGCGACAGGAGCCACGGGGACCGGTTAAGCCAGTAAAGTACACAATATAAATAATATAAAGAGAATTAGCGAGTTATTCATGTTTACCGATGAAGTTGAAATTGAGGTTATTGGCGGCAAAGGGGGGGATGGCTGCGCGAGTTTCCGTCGCGAGAAGTATGTCCCGCGGGGCGGTCCGGACGGCGGGGACGGCGGGCGAGGTGGCAGCGTCATCCTGCGAGCGGAGTCCAATACGGCCAGTCTTATCCATCTTACCAGCCAAAAGACCTGGAAAGCCCGCAACGGTCAGCAGGGGGGCAGTGCGCAGCGACACGGAGCATCGGCCGACGACCTGATTCTTAAAGTCCCGGTTGGGACAATGGTTTTCGACTGCAATCACGATATTTTGCTAAAAGATTTAGACGTAGACCAGAAGGAATTCGTTGTTGCCCGTGGCGGCTTTGGCGGTAAGGGCAATGTCCGATTCAAAACGGCCACGAATCGAGCGCCGCGAACGGCGTCGCCGGGGGAAGAGGGTCAGACGCGTGAAATTCGGCTGGAATTGAAAATGATTGCCGACGTTGGACTTGTGGGCAAGCCGAACGCTGGCAAGAGCACTCTTCTTTCCCGCTTGTCAGAAGCCCGGCCTGAAATTGCGAATTACCCCTTTACGACGAAAAATCCCATTCTTGGTCTGGTTGCTGTAACGCCGGAACAGAGCTTTGTTATGGCTGACATACCCGGCCTTATCGAAGGGGCGCACAAAGGAGTCGGCTTGGGTCACGATTTTCTGCGTCATGTTCAGCGTGCGGGTATCCTGGTCCATTTAATTGAGCCGTCTCCGCAGGACGGTACGGACCCGCTTGAGAACTATCGCGTTATACGCAATGAGCTTACGGAATTTGATAAGGAGCTGGGTGAGCGTCAGGAACTGGTGGTTATATCCAAAGCGGACCTGCCGGAAGCCACCGAAGTTGCCAAGCGATTCCAGGATGAACTTGGAATAACCCCGATGATAATTTCCTCGGCCACAGGAGCCGGATTGCCCCAACTTCGGCACCGACTCGTCGAAATCCTTAAGCCGGCTACACGCTGGTAGCGAGTTAGTCGGAAGTTCCCCCGGTGACAGGCTGGCTTTGACCTGCCACCGCTCGAACTCCAACAAGAGCCCCATTTCTGGCATCTAAGAGCCCCGAAATAAGTCAGTTTGTCCCGCGTTTCTGACCTCTGTCCCCACTTTTTCTGAAAAAAACATAAAATTTCCAAAAAAATCCCAAGGAAAGTTGTCTTTCGCCGGGTAGTATATCGCATGGAACGTGAAAGGAGAACCACATATCATGTCCATTAGTCCGTCGTCAGCGCCAAGTCCTCTTCCAGGTTCGAGTATGCCCTCAAGCGATCTTGACCGCTTGGTGGGTGATCTCTTCATGGCAAATGAAGACCTCATTCGCTATGTGGCCATGATGAACGCGCCGAGTCTGTCGTTGGTGGACGACATCGTACAGGAAGTATACGTAAAGTTTGCGCAAAGGGCGTGTGTGCGAGACTTGGAGAGTGATGTGCGTCCCTTACTGCGGAAGATAACCCACGATACGGCGGTCGATATGTGGACGGATTACCTTCGCTCGAAACCTGGGCATCTGGCTCTGATTTACGAGCGGCTCGCCAGTCGTACGCGAGAACGGGATTCAGCGACGGGTCTGGCCTCTCTGGAAGATGAACTGACTGCGCTGCGACTCTGTTTAAAGAAATTGACCGAGCGTTCTCTGTTCATTTTAAAGAAGCATTATGAAGAGGGGGTTCCTTTAACGGAAATTGCTTTGGAATTGGAGATGAACATAAATACTCTCTATTACCATGCGGACAGAATACGTTCTGTTCTGAAGAGTTGCGTTGAAAATACCCTAAATTCGGGAGTGCCTGATGTCTGACCCATTGACCAATATGGCGCGACTTACCGCCAAACTTGTTGACGACTCACTTACATTGGAGGAAATATCAACTCTTGAGGCGATAACCAATGGCAACGAAGGTAATATCGATCATCTGGTCAATAGTGTTTTGACGCATTTTCTGCTGACGGAGTTTTATGGAGCGGTACGGAAAGAAAAAGAGAGAGCGAAAGTATTTTCACTTCGACTGATGAAAGAGACGGGCGAGGGTATTTTTTCGCGGGAGCAAAAAAGGGCGCAAGAGACGTCTGCATCGTTGACCGTCATTTCGGGAAGGGAACCGGCAGAGGGCGCAACGGTGCCAGAAACGGAGATTCCGTGGGATGAACTAATACAGATTCAGAGGACGTCCAAGAGTCTGGCGCAAATGAGTCCGGAGGAGGTGGCCTCGTATCGGTCGACGATGGCGGCCCAAGCGGAGCCCAAGCCGCAACCGACGGGGAAAATAAACGACGATTACGACCCGTTTTTTATCTATCGGGAAGAAGAGCGAATCGCGAGGGAAGTCTTGGCTCAAAAACGGGCGGAACGGCGCGAACGCAAGAGATGGAAGGTAAGTGATTATTTCTTTGTTGGCTGTATCATTATGGTTTTTGTACTGGCCGGAGCCGTTGTCTGGGAGAACCAGTTGCAGAAGGAGCGGCGTTTTCGGCTCGAAAATCCGGTCTCGACCCTGAATTGTACAGCGCAGATTACGGAAATGATTGCGCCGGTCTGGTCGAGTGACTCTCCGACCTACCAGCGGGGAGAAACATTGGATTCTGGTGCGATCAATCTTGACTCCGGCCTGGTAAAACTGGAATTCGCCAGTGGCGCGAAGATCATATTGGAAGGTCCGGTTCGCTTTACGGTCAACAAAGATTTGGACACATTTTGCGATCAGGGAAAGTTGAGTGCGACGGTTCCAGCGTCTGCGTCCGGCTTTTCGGTAATGACTCCGTTGGGTACGGTTGTTGACCGGGGTACGGAGTTTTTTCTGAAGGTAGAGAATAACAGTCTTGACGTTGAGACAGAGAAAGGGCTCGTAGAACTGTCAGGAGAAGACGGCATGGTAACGGCCCTGCACAAAGGAACTGCTGCCCGATTGGAGCGTGAGAAGAAACCTTCTGTATTTCGGGTGAGCAGCAGCCAATTTTTTTCCAGCGAAAACTTTCATAAAGAGTTGGAGAGTTTTGTAACAAGGCAGAAGAAGATTAAAGCGAAGCAGGACCGCGTCTTGAACAGTCTACCGGGCCTCTTGGTCCGTTTCGATATGACCAATGGTAATACCGGGACGCTCACGAACCTGTCGAAAAACGGACACTCGCAATGCGCGTCGATGCAACTCGAGCAATGTGAAGTGGTGGACGGTCCTCTTTTTGGAATGAAAGCCGTTTCCTTTGGCAACCGGGCGAGTCGGGGCGAGGTGGATTTTTCTCCTCTTGCCAGTGAGATACAAGTCTTGAAATTAACGGCAACTGTGCGTATGGGTAAAGAGTCTAACAACGCGAATGTGCTGTTTGCGAGCAACGATTTTTTCGTAAAAACCGGCACGATTCTGTGGCAGGTTTTGAATGATGGTCGAGTTCAATTGCACGTAACCCCGTCGGACAAGACGAAAGAACTGACGGCCTATACGACGCCGGTAGTGATTCCGGGCAGTCTTCGAAATACATGGCAGATTCTTTCGGTAGAACTTGATGTTCAGCGTCAGGAGATACGACACTATGTTAATGATGAGCTGGTTGAAACGATTCCGTGGCAGTCCCCGGTGCCGCCTGTTTTGGGCAGGGCAACGGTAGGGAATTACCTGGGAACGGCGAGTGGGTTCAATGGTCGAAATTTCTCGGGCGATATAGCCGAATTTCGAGTAAACGTCCGATAACGTTAAACAAACTAACAACAAACAAACCAAAGGAGAAGAACGATGAAGAACAAGTTGAACAAAGGCTTTACCCTCGTGGAACTGCTGGTGGTCATAGCAATCATAGGGATTTTGATTGCTTTACTTTTGCCAGCGGTACAGGCGGCACGAGAGGCGGCCAGGCGTATGCAGTGCACGAACAACCTCAAGCAACTGGCGTTGGGGATGCACAACTATCACGATGTGGTGTCGACCTTGCCCCCGGTTGGTTTCGCGTCCAATCGAATCGGGTGGGTTGTGCAGCTCTTGCCGTATATTGAGCAACAGAATCTGTACAGTTGGATAGCAGGAGGTGGCACGACGACGTCGGTTGATGGCACGACGAATTACGGTCCGTTTGGCGGCCAGCCCTGGGACCAGAATTATAAGCCTTGGCTGGAAAAATTCAATTTGCGATACTGTCCTTCCGACACGGCCATTGATGAGCCGCAGCCGCAATATTATCCCGGCTGTCAGAACTATCGGATTTGCCTCGGAGATGTCATTTTTGCCTACGAGTCCCTTAGTGATAGTTCGCCAGTAACCAGTAAAGGGAAGAACACGCGAGGTATAGGGAGACTGGATCTGGGCCGGAATTTTTCGGAAGACCTTGACGGGACCAGTAATACAATCATGTTCTCGGAAGCGATTTCGGGAAAACCGGGTACCGGGCTTTCGAATCGCGGGAATACGATTTTCGTTGCCTGGTCCGTTGGGAGTATTGCCTCGTGTGTTAACGGAGCCGCCGCCCCGGAAGGTTACGCGGAGGAATATGGCCGCCGCTGGTGCGAATCGCAACCGGCCCATGTGGGTTTCTTTTCAACAGTGCCGCCTAATGGTCCGAACTGTCAATATGGGAGTGGCTCCTCGGCCGGGTATCAGGAAAACTGGCATCAGATCATTACGGCCAGCAGCTATCATTCGGGCGGCGTAAATTGTTGTCTGGTCGATGGGAGTGTTCGCTTTGTGTCGAATACGATCGATTGCGGCGATACGAACGCGGAGACACAATATTCGCCTTATATGACAACCAGCCCATCTTTAACGGACGAAAGTAAGTTTGGCGTTTGGGGGGCTTATGGCTCCATAAGCGGTGGCGAAACAAAGACACTGTAAGATAACGAGGCGTATTATGATAGGAAGAAAATTTACATGGAGCAGGTTTTTCCTGCTGTTTTGTGCCATGCCGTTGTTGTTTGCGTCGTGTGGCCGGAAAGATTCCGTGCCTGTGGTGCAGGTAACGGGAAGAGTTGTCTATAAGGGAGAAGCCCTTGCCGGCGCTTCTGTTGAATTTCATCCGGACTCCGACCAGCGCCCGGCGGCAGCGATCACCGACGCAGAGGGAAACTTCATTCTGCGCACGGTAGGGGCAAAGAAGGAAGGTGCCTTACCGGGTACTTATCGTGTGGCGATAAGGAAGTCGGTCAATACGAACAAGGAACGCCCGGTGCCTGCGGTGACGAACGGTCCGCCCGGCTCGCAGCGACTGCCGCACCCGGTTTTGAAATCGGTCATACCGGAAAAATGGTCGTCTCCGGAGACCAGTGGGCTGTCGGCCGTGGTTGAAAAAAAGGGTGAGAACAGATTTGTTTTTGAAATTGAATAATCACCTGCTGGGAACGCATAAGAATTGCGTAAAAACGTGGAACCCTCCGGTCCCCAAAGCGGGGCCGGAGCAATCCGTAAAAAGTCATAAGTTACAGAAGTGGATGATTCTTTGGAAGAGCAAAGAGGGGCGTATATAAATGATAAAGAGGTGAGCTGGCGTTGACAAGCCTCCAAGAATCGTTTAAAATCGTGTTTACTGTGCTTGGCGTTGAAGTTTTTCGCCGAGTGTAAGAGTGCCAAGGTCTGATTGTAAGTTCGCCGATTTTACAGGCAACGTAGGAGTAAACACATGAAATGTATGAACTTAATGCTGAGTCTTTGTCTGTTGGGCGGCTTGATCTTGGGGGGAAGTTCGTTTGCCTGCCCGGGAGTCGTTGCGGCCGAACAGGGAGACGCCTCATCGGATGAGGAAGCAGCCAATTCGGCCAGTCGCGTGCTCTCGCTGGAAAAACGGTTTCTCCATCTACCGGTAAAGACAGGGGCCGGGGAAACCTGGCTGCGGCTGGACGTGGACGGAAAGCCGGTTTGCGAATTCATTATAGAATTGGCCACGGATCCGAACGATGTGAGCTTCTATGCTCTGCTGGAGATTGCGTCGTGGCAGGGGCAATCGGGCACGCTGGTTGCGGAAACGTATCCGGCTGGTTCAAAGGGACTCGACGCCGTTACGCAATCGAACGAATTCCCTGATGTTGACACGGCCTATCAGGAGCGGTATCGTCCGCAGTTCCACTTTTCGCCTCGACGCGGCTGGTTGAATGACCCGAACGGACTGGTTTATTATAATGGCGAATATCATCTGTTTTATCAACATAATCCGTGTGGCGTTCGTTGGAATAATATGACCTGGGGCCACGCGGTAAGTACGGATCTTTTGCACTGGCAAGAGCTTCCGGACGCCCTGATTCCCGACCGACTGGGTACGATTTTCTCCGGCAGTGCCGTGGTCGACTGGAAGAATACGTCTGGAACGCAGGCGGGGACCGAGCCGCCGCTGGTGGCCTTGTATACGTATGAAGGGCCACGCATGCGTTATGGTGAACCGACCAGTCAGGGCATGGCGTTTTCCAATGACCGTGGCCGAACATGGACGAAGTATGAAAAGAATCCGATTATTCCGCATATTATCGGCGGGAATCGTGACCCGAAGGTGTTCTGGTATGAGCCGACCGGGAAATGGATTATGACGCTGTATATGGACGGCGAAGATTACGCACTTTTTGAATCGGGCGACCTGAAAGACTGGAAGAAGACTTGTGATATAAAAAATCTCGGCTGCTCGGAATGTCCGGATATGTTTGAACTGTCGGTTGACGGGAATGAGCAGGAGAAGAAGTGGGTCTTCTGGGGTGGGAACGGTAAATATCTTCTCGGAAGTTTTGACGGTCACACGTTTGTCAAGGAGTCGGAACCGCTGGCGATGAAATGGGGCGGGAACGACTACGCGGCGCAGACGTATAGCGACACGCCGGGCCGACGTATCCAATTTTCCTGGATGAAAGATGGCAGCTATCCGGATATGCCGTTCAATCAGCAGTTTACCGTTCCCCGCGAACTTACGCTGAAGCGGACGCCGGACGGGGTGCGTCTGTGCGTATGGCCGGTTAAGGAGCTGGAGTCGCTGC
Organism: Planctomycetia bacterium; assembly: GCA_030539295.1. Lineage (GTDB taxonomy): Bacteria > Planctomycetota > Planctomycetia > Pirellulales > Thermoguttaceae > JAUNBG01. The sequence continues at coordinate 139,506 of JAUNSJ010000004.1, forward strand.
GCGGTGAGCCGGTGTCCGTGGCGTCTGTGGCACTGAATGGGGAAGCTGGTTGCGAACTGCCGAATACCGAACTGCTCGACATGGAACTCGAACTCCAGCCGGGGGACGCGACCCAAATAAAGCTCGCCTTGCATGGGCGTGAGATTATTCTTCTGCCGAAGGAAAATGCCTTTGTGGTCGATGATGTGCGTGCGCCGCTGGCTGTGGATGGTGAAACCATTACCCTGCGTATTGTCCTGGACCGTATGTCGATGGAAGTGTTTGCCAATGGTGGCCTGTCGCAGATTGCGAAATGCTTTGTGCCGGGGGCGGGTGCGAACTTTAGTCACATGAAAATAACATCCGACGGCACGAATGCCTGTATTAAGCAGATGACCGCATGGCCACTTCGCAGTGTCTGGAATGTTAAACAGTAATTAAATATAAAGCCGATTATTCATAAAATTCCGTTTTCGGAACCTTGGCGGGGCTACTGGAAAAAAAGGGGAACTGGCGTTATAATAGGGAACGCTCGGAGACGGCGTGGTCAGCACGCTTGTCCCGTTTCCCTCGAACCATGAAACGCAGCCGCGAAGAACCCCATGAGCCAATATAAGTATAATGGATAAGATAGCAGAAATAACCGAAAAAGAGAGTTTAAAAGGTCGATTATGGACCAAGAGCTTTATTGCGCTGTTGATAACGCAGTTTTTAGTTTCGCTCAATGACAATATATTCCGCTGGTTGATTGTTCCGATCGGGAAATGCGCGGTCGGCTGGAGTGACTCGCCGGACTTGATACGGACGGCAGGTGCGTTGGCGTTTCTTGTGCCTTTTCTTGCCTTTACGAGCTATGCCGGTTATGTAACCGACCGGTATGACCGCCGCGGAGTTATAATCTGGTGCAAAATCGCGGAAATCATTATTATGGTCTTTGGGACGGTGGCCATTTTATCGCAATCGGTTCCATTTATGTTGGTTATGCTGTTTTTAATGGGCGCGCAAAGTGCGTTTTTTAGTCCGGCGAAATACAGTGCGTTGCCATCGCTCGTGCCGCATTCCCGGATTACGGAAGCCAACGGCTACTACTCTATGACGACCATGATAGCCTGTATTGCGGGCCAGCTTTTGGGAGGTATTCTGTTTGTCTGGACGACGTTTTCGCCGGAGAGTCCTGTGGAAGGGACAGGCGGCATGGCTCTGTGGCCGGTCTGGGCGGGCGTTTTAATAGGAGTATCGGTGGCGGGTTTGATTGCGAGTCTGTTTGTGCCGTCGATGCCGTCGGTGGACAGAACGATACGGTTTCCGTGGAATCCTTTTTTGCAAACGTATAAAGACCTTGGCTTTTTATTTCGTCACCGGTATCTCTTTTGGGTGGCGTTGGGGAGCGCGTTTTTTTGGGGGCTGGGCGCTTTGGCCCAACTCAATATCGACAAGTTTGCGACCGAGATACTGCATGTACGGCAGGATTACGCGATGAGTCTGCTCGTGGCGCTGACGCTGGGACTGGCTGGAGGTGCCTTGCTGGCGGGGCGTCTGTCGCGAGGTAAAGTGGAAATGGGGCTATCGCCGATTGGAGCGATGGCGTTGGTTCTTTTTGCCTTGATACTGTCGTTTACGCCTATGGTTGCGATTCCGGCTGGGGCGCATGTGGCGTCACCGCTGACGTTTGGGTTCCTGTTTGGCGCGGTCGGACTCTTCTGTATGGGTATGTCGGCCGGGATGTATGACATACCGCTGATGACGACGTTGCAGACGGAGAGTCCTGCGGCGTCGCGCGGACGTATTCTGGCCGCGAGTAATTTTTATTCTTTTAGTGGCATGGCGATTTTTTCGCTGATGCAGGGCGTGCTGGCCATGCCGGCGAGTGTGGGACTGCCGCTGCCGGGTTTGTCGGCGAACGGGATTTGGCTCTTTTGTGCCCTGATTTCGATTCCGGTCTGCCTTGCCGCGGGTTATTTCCTGTTCATACCACTGTTGCGTGTGCTCGTTTCCTTTTGGCTGAATTTGGTTTATCGTCCGCGGATTATCGATGCGTTTCGTGTACCGGAAACAGGTCCTGCTCTGCTGGTCAGTAACCATGTGAGCTATCTGGACGCCCTTCTGATTTATTGCAGTTGCCACCGGAATATCCGGTTCATTGCTCATGCCGACTACGTTCCGAAATGTTTTCCCGCTTATGTGGCGAAGAGAACAGGCCTGATTACGATCATACCTGGTAACCGGAAATCGATCGTGCAGATGGTGCGAACGGCGCGTGAGGCGCTTGCGCAGGGCGAGGTTGTGGCGATTTTTCCGGAAGGAGCGATAACGCGAACGGGTCAGCTGCGCGCGTTTGAGCCGGGGTTCCTGTCGATACTGAAGGGGCATGACGACGTTCCGGTCATTCCGGTCTTTATAGGCGGGACGTGGGGGAGTTGGTTCGCTTACGGTAAGACGCCGGGCAATCGTGGTCGTATTCGTCAGCGTATGACGGTGGCTTTTGGCGAGCCGATTTATCGTCCGCGTGACGCGCAGCAGGTCCAGCACAAAGTCGCGGAGTTGGGCGTGGACGCGATGGACCCCTGGCGATTTCCGAATGACCCGCATATCCCGGTGCCAGCGCGGAGTATGATACGCAATTGCCATCGTTTTCCGCGACTGTTCCGTATTGCCGATTCCACCGGTTTGGAATTGAACGGACGCCAGACGCTACTGCGCTCCCTTGTACTGCGGCGTATCTTGCGTCGCGTGCTCGGGCCGGACGAGCGTCATGTGGGCCTGCTCATTCCGACTTCTGTTGGTGGGGTTTTGGCTAATGCCGCTCTTGTGCTGGACCGTCGCGTGCCGGTCAATATGAACTTTACGTTTAGTAACGAGACGAACAACTACTGCCTGCATTTGGCAGGGATCAAGAAGATTCTGACGACGAAACGGCTTTTACAGCGTCTTCCGAATCTCAAGCTGGACGCGGAATTTATTGTTCTGGAAGATATTTTGCCGCAGGCTCGGCTGGGTGATAAGCTGGTCGGTGCTTTGGAAGCCTTTTTGCCGGCCTGGCTTTTGGAACGGCTGCTCGGCCTGACGCAGGTGCGGCAGGATGACCTGAATACCATTGTCTTTACGTCCGGTTCGACGGGAACACCGAAGGGCGTGATGCTGACCCACAGCAACATCATGGCGAACATAGAAAGTTTTACGGAGCTGTATCGAATTGGTCCGCAAGACCGGTTGTTGGCCACGCTCCCACTGTTTCATTCTTACGGGTATTCGACGACGACGTGGTTCCCTTTAGTGCATTCGGTGAGTTGCGCCTATCATTTCAGTCCGCTCGACAGTAAAGCCATAGGCGAGCTTGGTAAGAAGTATCGGCCAACGATCCTGGCGTCGACGCCGACGTTCTTTCGGAACTATTTGCGTCGGTGTCCGAAAGAATGTTTTGAATCGGTAACAGGGCCGGTAACCGGGGCGGAAAAACTGCCGGCGGAACTGGTGGAAAAATGGAAAGAGAAATATGGCACGGACCTTGTGGAAGGATTTGGCGTCACGGAACTGTCGCCGGTTCTCAGTTGCAATATAGTCCCGCCGCGATGGCCTGATTCGTACCATGTGTACGCCAAGCCCGGTTCGGTTGGAATTCCAAGTGCAAGTTTTGTTGTGCGTATTACGGACCTGACGACCGGGGAAGAACTTCCGGCGAATCAAGAAGGAATGCTTGAAGTCAAGGGCGCGTCGGTCATGAAAGGCTATTATGGTGACCCGGAACGAACGAAAGCCGCGTTTCATGACGGATGGTATATTACGGGCGATATAGCGAAACTGGATGAGGACGGCTTTATTTTCATAACGGGCCGCGAATCGCGCATGTCGAAAATTGGTGGCGAAATGGTGCCGCATATTCTCATTGAGGAGCGGCTGACAAAAATCATCGCCGATGCGGAGAAAGCAGCGGGCGTGACCGACGAGCCCAGTGGCGATGAGAGTCCGCTCATTCCGTTGGTCGTAACGAGTGTCCCCGACGAGATCAAAGGCGAAAAAATCGTCGTACTCTATACGCACATGCCGTTTACTCCGGAAGAGATGTGCAAGCGTCTGCTAAGTTCGGGCTGTCCTCCCTTGTGGGTCCCGCACCACGCGAATTTTCGTCAAATCGACGTTATTCCCCTGCTCGGAACCGGCAAGCTGAACCTTAAAGCCATAAAAGACAAGGCGCTGGAACTGTACGCCGAAAAATAAGATTGTGCGGGATCTTCGCATTTCCTTTCCAGCGAAACCGAGAGGATCCTGTAACGAGACAAATATCAACAGAAAGAATAAGATGACCCTATCAAAAGTCTATTTCACAAATTTTCATACGACGCCGCGTGAAAATATTTTGCAAAAATTGGGACGACTCATGAAGCGTGCCGGATTCGACAAGATTCATTTTGCCAATCGGTTTGCGGCGATTAAGATCCATTTCGGAGAGGCGGGAAACCTTGCCTTTTGTCGTCCGAATTATATTAAGGTTATTGTCGACCAGGTGCGAGCCAATGGCGGTGATGCTTTTCTGACCGATTGCAATACGCTCTATGTGGGTAAGCGGAAAAACGCATTGGACCATTTGGCAACGGCCTACGAAAACGGATTCACACCGTTCTCTACCGGATGCCATATCCTTATCGGCGACGGATTAAAAGGTATTGATGACGTTTCTGTGCCGGTCAATGGACGATACGTGAAAGAGGCGAAAATAGGACGCGCTATCGTCGATTCCGATATTCTTATTACGGTCACGCACTTTAAAATGCACGAGCTGGTAGGAGTTGGCGGAACGATTAAAAATATTGGAATGGGTTGCGGTTCGCGTGCGGGCAAGATGGAGATGCACTCCAGCGGAAAACCGACTGTGGACCAAAACGTCTGTATTGGTTGTGGGTCGTGCGTCAAGAATTGTGCCCACAATGCCATAACCGTAACGAAAAAGAAGGCGGCCATCGACCATGCGAAATGCGTGGGTTGCGGACGCTGTATCGGCTCATGTCCCGTCGACGCGGCGCAGCCGGATTTCGACGCCGCCTTTGAAATTACATGCCACAAAATTGTGGAGTATACGAAAGCGGCCTTGAGCGACAAGCCGGCGTTTCATCTCTCGTTTTTGTGCGATATTTCCCCCTTCTGCGATTGCCATAGCGAAAATGATATTCCGGTCGTGCCCAATATTGGCATACTGGCCTCTTTTGACCCCGTTGCCATAGACGTTGCGGCGACCGACCTGGTGAATAACCAGAAAGTTACCGCCGGCAGTATCCTCGACGGAAAGAAGACGACCGGCGACTATTTCCACGACGTGCATCCGACCACGAACTGGCGCGCGGTTACGGATTACGCGGTGGAATTCGGACTCGGGTCGGACAAGTATGAATTGATAGAAATTTAGCGGAACGATTTTGCTCCTGCCCGCAATTGTGTACGAGTTAAACGTGCGGCGCTGTCTTTTGTTGTGGCCCTGTGCTGCCCTTACAGGGCGTGGTTTTATTAGGGTATCATTGACCCGGGGAACGTCGAAATACGTAGTATTTCTCCTTACCCCGGGCTATAATGTGCTGGCCTTACAGGCCGCCGCGGAATGGCGGTGCTGGGTACATGGCGAATCCGTTGCACCTTGGCAGAGCAAGTTTTTTCGTTAATATTGTTGCTGGGGCGTGACCCGCGAAGAGGGCGTGATCTGACGCTCGACAACCCATTTCGTTTGCTCATTGTGTGTAATTTGTCTGTTATCGCAATCCGATTTGGCTCGCACCCAGGCTCGGGTTATTTTGTTGGCTTGGTCGCGGAGTCCTCGGGGAAGAAGAGTTCGTCGACAGCGGGGCCAACGTCCAGCGTTGCGGAGGAGGAGCCGGAGGTCGTTACGGTCAGGTCGGTCGTCTCTTCTGTCCCGTACTTCCTGGCGACGTAGCAGTGAGTGGGCCGATATTCCTTTTCACGGTTGGCGGTCCATTCCTCATAGGCACGGGCATTGGCGACTTCCGGGTCTTCTCCAGGCTTCGGTTCACCACCGGGTGCGGTCTCGCCGTACTTACTGGGCGTGGCAACTTCTTTTACAACCACGACTTTGAATTCGCCGTCGGGTACACCGCGATAGCTTTGTGTGGAGAGTGCGGCCTTACCGGTAGCGTCGGTCTTACCGGCAATAACGTAGGGCACGGCATTGGAATGGAGGAAGACGGTTGCGCCTTCCAGAGGCGCTCCCTCTTGCGTTATGGTAATATCAAACGGCTTCAGAGGCGGCATCCCGTCCGGAAGCGAGTTTGACCCGCAGCCGAGGAATACGCTGGCCAGGAACGTCAACAGAATCGCGAAATATTTTTTCATGGTACAAAACACTTTCTGGTAAATTTTGTGTGATTATAAAGCAGGAACTTCGCCGCCGTTTATGGAGCCCAAGGCCCCCCAGACGCCGTAGCCGGACGGCCCGGTACTCACGACAACTTTCGCAATACTGGTTGAGGCGGTGTTAATCGTATCGGAAATAAATCGAACGGACCCATCGAACATGCAAACGTTACCGCCTCCAGAATGGTAACTGCTAAGCGGGGTCAGACGACGATTCGAGCACTCGCAGGCCGGGGTATTAGGTGGCAGCATGGTCTGGAAAGTCGTGTAATCCGGAAGTGCGGAAAAGGCATAAACGCCGCCTCGGTTGGCCCAAACGGTACAGGAGGCGTCCCACTCCTTCGCGTTTCCGGTTCGATGAGCGGGATTTAAACAGGCTTTGGTAACATCGTGCCCATCAGGCGAACGCTGTTTGTTCAACCAATGGGAGTTGTCGGCGTAAGTTGAAAAGGGCCCCATCAGAAGCGTTTCTCGCACGGCGCGAACGTCTGTGGTGTGGTCGACCGTACTGTGTGTATCAGAAAAATTCTTATCAGACGTACCGCGAGTCACTTCCCCAACGGCAATCGTATTGGAAGTTCCGTCATGAATATCGGCCAGGTTCTTACACCGCACGAGTCCAAACGCGGTTCGGCGGTTGGGCCCGCCTGTAGCCTTCTCGGTGCTACTTCCCCTAAACGCTGAGTCGCCTCCGACGATGAAATAGGTTTGTAAGCCTTCCGGCCAGTCTCCGGAACAGATCATATAACTGCGGCCAGTCATCCGCGAATTATAATACCCGGGATAGAAACGGTTCTTTTCACTGGGGCACTGCCAGGCAGGAAGCTCTTCTCCGTTGCATGGTAGATCGAGAGTGTGTGTTAACACGGAATTGCTGACCGCGTAAGCTACCGAACCGCCTGGCGCCAGTTTGGATGACGAATCGCCCTTATTATATAAATCGTAAATATTGGCGTGTTCCATAAAGGGGAGAATGGTACAAAAGATGCTTAACCCGGAATAGGAATAGATTCGGGTAGTACCGTTACCGGCGGTACACTGTCCCACTTTTGGCAGGGAATTATGGGCGTCGTAGTAGGAGTGCAGAGCCAGGCCGAGCTGCTTGAGATTGTTCGTGCACTGGATACGTCGTGCCGCTTCCCGCGCTGCCTGAACTGCCGGCAGGAGCAGGGCAATTAAAATACCTATGATCGCTATAACGACCAGAAGTTCGACGAGAGTAAATCCGCGTGGACGTCCCGATAGAAAAGTGGAACGAGAGAAGAGATTGCGTGGGGTAGGAAAAACTAGTTGCCTATCCCCCCCCCCGCACTATTTTAACACTAAGGGCCAGATAACCAAAGTCCGTATTCGTTTGCTGTGTTGTTTTCATGTTGCATCTCCGGTTAAAGGTGAAATTTACCACAGCTGCCGAGTAAGTAGCTGTAGAACAATAACTTAAGTCGCAGGGACAATGCCTGACGGAAGGCGTCGTCCTGGAAGAGGCCAGGTTCGAAAGAAATAAAGAAACAGCCGAGCCAAGTTTTTTGCGATTCTTTTTCCCCCGAATACACATACCCTCAAGCGCCATTCATTTTAAGGGAGATTCGCCCTTATGTCAATCCCCGGCTTTAATAAAACAGAAAATAATTATTTTTTGGGGAACCAGCAACAACGAAAACGGAGTCCCATCATTGCCAAGTTACAATTGATTTGTCATTTACCCTTTACCGCCGTCCGGCTCGAAGAAAATTGCTTCGCCCATGATTTCTATGATTGCCTCTTTGGTTACGGGCCTGCAAGATCATAACAAATTAAGTGGCTTCGGTGGAAATTGCGGGTCGGGCCCGGGGAAAATCAGAATTTCCGGCAGGGGGCCTTGCAGAAAAGGCGTTTCAATAAGATAATAGGGCGGAATATCCCGTTGATGAGGGCATATTATCGTAGCCCGAATCCAACGCTGCGTGCGTCCGCACAAGATGAAACGGTTGACAGGATATTCGCCGTTTCAATGTAAACTATTAAACTGTAAGGAATTGGAGCGTAATAATCCCATGGCCTTGATCGTACAAAAATTTGGTGGTACCAGTGTTGCCGATACACAAAAAATTCTGTCCGCGGCCCGAAAGGCGATTCGGGAGACGAAAAAAGGCAATCAGGTGGTCATGGTCGTTAGCGCCATGGGCAAAAATACCGACCATTTAATCGACTTGGCCAAGTCGATCACCGAACATCCGAACTCCCGTGAAATGGATATGCTGCTGTCCACGGGGGAGCAGGTTACGGTCGCTCTTATGGCTATCGCGTTACAAACGCTGGGGCACGAGGCGGTCAGTTTTACGGGGGCACAGATTGGTATTCGTACTGACAATACGTTTAATAAGGCGAGAATTAAAACCATTTCGACGAAGCGCATGCGGGAAGCGCTTGATTCGGGTAAAATCGTCATAGCGGCGGGCTTTCAGGGGATCGACGACGATTTCAATATAACGACCCTGGGCCGAGGCGGGAGCGATACGACGGCCGTGGCGCTGGCCGCGGCGCTGGGCGCAGACTGCTGCGATATATATACCGACGTCGACGGCGTTTACACGACGGACCCACGAATCGTGCCGGAAGCACGTCGAGTTGAACGCATAAGCTACGACGAAATGCTTGAACTTGCCAGTCTGGGCGCAGGAGTTATGCACAGCCGGTCCATTGAGTTTGCGAAGAAATTCGACGTGCCGGTCCAGGTACGCAGTAGTTTCAGCGATAATCCCGGGACGATCATCGGACCGGACCCGGAGTCGGACCAGGTGCCCGTTTGCGGCGTGGCTCTGTCGAAGAATGAGGCACGTTTTACCGTAATAGGCGTTCCGGACCGGCCGGGAGTCGCCATGAACCTCTTCTCTCGCATAGCCGAAGCGAAGATTCCGACCGACATGATAGCGCAGAACGTCAGTAATCAGGGCAAGACAGACATTTCGTTTACTGTGCCTGGCGACGAGTTCGAGACGGCGCAGGAAATTGTGCGGCAGGTGTCCGAGGAGATTGGTGCCGACGGATATCAGAGCAACAGTGCGGTCTCGAAAGTTTCGATTGTCGGACTCGGTATGGCCCATCAGTCGGGCGTTGCGCAGAGAATGTTTGAAGCAGTGGCGGCCAAAGGAATCAATATTCACATGATAACGACGAGCGATATTAAGATCTCGGCGCTGGTTTCGCGAGAGGATGGAGTCGCGGCGATTAGGGCCGTGCACGAAGCGTTCCAGCTGAGCGAGGTTCCGGCCGCATCCGTTAAGGCCGCGTCGGAGTCGGGTAAGAATCGTGAGGAGAAAGACCTGGTCAGTGCGCAGTTCATATCGCGATTGAACGGAATGGAAGATATTCTGATCGAACAGGTGGGTTGCGACGAAACGCAAATGCGATTTACCTTTGCGGATCTGCCGGACCGGCCTGGTCTGGCCGCGGCGCTGTTCAAGCGTATGGCGTCGAAAAACGTCAATGTCGACATGATCGTTCAGAGTGTGGGGCATCATGATAATTTGGCGGACTTGAGTTTTACTGTTCCGCGTTGTGCCGCGGATTCCGTTGAGCTGCTGGCAAAGGAACTGACCGCGGAGTTCGGGTGCCAGTGCAAGAGTAATCCGGCGGCCACGAAGCTGACGGTGTGCGGAACCGGACTGCGGAGTCATACGGGTCTTGCCTGTCGTATGTTCAAGACGCTTTCGGAAGGCGGGATTAACGTGAGTATTATCTGTACGAGTGAGCGTAATATAAGCGTAATCGTAAGAGAGACCGATGGCAAAAACGGACACGATCGCTTGCTGGCGGAATTCGCCGACGAGATGATGTAATAAAAGTTTTGGTGATGCATGAGACGTATAGAAGTTTATGACACAACCCTGCGGGACGGAGCGCAAACGGAGGGAATCACGTTTTCCCTCAAAGATAAATTGCGATTGACCGAGCGTTTGAATTCGATGGGGTTCGACTATATAGAAGGCGGCTATCCGGCGTCGAACGACAAGGATGAGCAGTATTTTCGCGATATGTCGACGACGCGGCTGGACTACTCTGTGGTCTGTGCCTTTGGTATGACCCGGCGTAAGGGCATCCGTCCGGAAGAGGACTCCGGACTGGCGGCGCTTCTGGCGTCCAAGGCGAAGATTCTTACGATTGTGGGGAAATCGTCAGCGTTTCAGGCGACGGGTGTCCTGCAGGTGTCGCTGGGCGAAAATCTTGCCATGATTGAGGAGACCATTGCGTGGCTCTGTTCGCAGGGGCGGCGAGTCTTTTTCGACGCGGAACATTTTTTCGACGGCTGGAAATGCAATCCGGACTACTCTCTGGAAGTTCTGCGCTGCGCTATTAAAGGAGGCGCGGATTCGGTCCATCTGTGCGATACGAACGGCGGCAGTATGCCCGAAGAGATCGTTGCGGGGGTTAAGGCGGCGCTGTCCGTGGTGGACGTCCCGGTGGGCATACACACGCATAACGATTGTGGCTTGGCGCTGGCCAATACGCTGGCGGCTGTTGATGCGGGTGCGTCTATTGTCCAGGGGACGATAAATGGCTTCGGGGAACGCTGCGGGAATACGGACTTAATTGCGCTGGCGGCCAATCTGCTGCTCAAGAAGAATGGCGCTTATGGTTTGCTGCTGCCGGAGTCCCTTTCGCGTTTGACCGAGTTTTCGCGATACGTCTATGAGTTGCTGAACCTCGTGCCGTCCGGACGTCAGCCGTTTGTTGGCAAGAGTGCTTTTGCCCATAAGGGTGGATTGCACGTCAGCGGTATTCATCGCGATACGAAAGCCTACGAACATGTGAATCCGGATTTGGTTGGCAACGAGCGGCGTGTGCTGGTAAGCGAACTTTCCGGACGTTCAAATATTCTTGCCCGAACGGCCAAGTTCCATATTGAAAACGATACGAAACTGGTCAGTGCCATTCTTGAAGCGGTGGTACAAAAAGAGAGTCAGGGCTATCAGTACGAAGCGGCGGAAGGGTCGTTTGACTTGCTGGTCCGCAAGACGGCCGGGTTATATCATCCCTTTTTTGAGCGATTGAGTTATCAGACGACCGTCGCGGCCAATACGCAAGGCGTTTTTGAGACGCTGGCCACGGTTAAATTACGCATTGGCGACTGCGTCCGGCATGAAGTGGCCGAAGGAGACGGTCCGGTCGACGCACTAAACGCCGCGCTGCGCAAGGCGCTCTATCCGCTCTATCCCCAGCTTGAGGCCATGTCGCTCGTCGATTACAAAGTTCGCGTTTTGAATACGGAAGCGGCGACCGCGGCGGCAACTCGGGTTATTATTGAAAGTAAGGATGAAGACGAAGTTTGGGGCACCGTTGGCGTGAGTGAAAACGTGATTGAAGCGAGCTGGATAGCGCTGTGTGATAGTATTGAATACAAGCTTGCGAAATCAGAATCAAACAATATTGTGAATAAATGATACAGAAATAATACGAGAGTCTACGGGTTGTAGGGAGAAGAGTATTATTTTAGTCATGTATTTTATGAAATTTTCGGATTTTTTTCGAATTGAGTTGAAAAAAACCGGGAAATCGGGTAGAATAGAGATATCCGGAAAGCACCCCAGGTGGGTTTTCCGGGTTGTGAGTTGACGAGAATAGAATCGCCACCGGGACTGGGATGGCCGGGTGATGCGTTGGAATAAAAGCGAATAAAAGTTTTTTTACAATCAGGAGCAGCCAGAGCGATGTACGGAATGTTGAAGCCGAAGACAGCAGGTGATGACATTATACTGGAAGAAACGGAACTGGTAATAGGGCGCAATAGTGCCTGTGATATCGTGTTACGTTTTCCGAACGTATCGAGTCGGCATTGTAAGTTGGTTCTTTCGGATGGGTACTGGTATATACTTGATTTGCGGAGTACGAACGGAACGCGACTGAACGGAATGCCGGTGACGGACCATCGAGTGGACCCGGGCATGCGAGTTATGTTTGCGGACCACGAGTACCGTTTGGAGTATGACCCGATGGCCAACGGAAACGCGGGGGTCGTTCCGCCCGACTTTTACGAGACGGACGTGTTTAGTCGTTCGCTTCTTGAGTCGGCGGGGATTGCGTCGTCAAGTCGGGCACCGCGTCGCTACGATCCGACGAGTCTTGACCTTGGACGGGACGGACTCCAGGAAGTGGAGAAAGGCATATACAAGACAGACTATTCTGACTTAACGCTGGACGATATTGAGTTTGAATAAGACTTGCCGTCGACTCTGTATGGTCGACACCACGGCGGGGGGGTCCCGCCGCCTGCCTGAGTTTTTTTGGGAGAAGAACGTGAACGCACCATGGGTAACAAGCCGTCCCGAAATCATGGTCCTCGACTGTACGATTCGCGACGGAGGGTTGGTAAACAACCACCAGTTTGAAGACAACTTTGTTAAAGCCGTTTATGAGTGTTGTATAGCAACCGGCACGGACGTCATGGAGATCGGCTACAAGAATTCCGATAAGATCGTCTCACCCAATGGAATGGGTGCGTGGCGATACTGTCATGAGGACGATGTACGGCGTATCGTGGGCGAGAATCCATCGTCGCTGCTGCTTGCGTGCATGGTCGATGCCGGTAAGAGTGACTGGAAGAACGATATTCTACCGAAAGAGAAGAGCCCGATTGATGTTATTCGGGTTGCGTTCTACTCCTATCAGTTGGAAGAAGCGGTGGCCATGATTCAGGACGCGCATGACAAGGGCTACGAAGTGAGTGCGAATCTCATGGCGGTCACGGCGGTTGCGGAGCCGGAACTGGATCATGTTCTGGATACTCTCATCAAGACGCCAACGACGACCGTGGTGGTGGTCGACAGCTTCGGCTCTCTTGCCCCGGAGCAGTCGGCGTATCTGACGGAGAAATATCTGAAGTTTTGCGAGCCAGCGGGAAAAGAGGTTGGCATGCACGCGCACAACAACCAGCAGTTGGCGTTTGCCAATACGATCGAAGCGATTCGTCGCGGCGCGACTCGCGTTGACGCTACGCTTGCCGGACTCGGGCGTGGCGCTGGGAACTGCCCCATGGAACTGCTGATCGGCTATCTGAAGAATCCGAAGTTTAATCATCGTGCCGTCTTCGAATGTCTGGAGAACCACGTTCAGCCCCTGCGTAAACAGATCGAATGGGGCCCTTATCCGGAGTTCATGATTACGGGGCTGTTCAATCAGCATCCGCGCAGTGCGATTGCTGCCCGGGAAGGCGAGAAACGCGACCACTACGCGTCCTTTTATGACGAACTGGCCGCAACGGCAAAATAAAAGGAATTCACTCATCCACTCCGCAGCGTCAGGGAGTGGATTTTTTTACTCTTGTTAGATAACAGAAAACGTTAGACATGACAGAAACCAAAAAGCTCATAGAACCGCGAACGCTCAAAGGATTTCGCGATTTTTTACCGGATGCCATGATACCGCGTGAGATCCTGATAGATCGCGTAAAATCGGTCTATCGTTCGTACGGCTTCGTTCCAATTGATACCCCCGTGCTGGAATATTTGGAAATTCTGGCGGGTAAAGGGAGCGACGAGACGGATAAGCAGCTCTATAAATTCAGAGACCATGGCGGCCGGGACGTTGGTTTACGTTTTGATTTAACGGTGCCTTTTGCCCGATTTTGCGCGCAACACATAAGTGAACTTGGTACCCCGTTTAAACGCTATCATTTGGCGAAAGTATGGCGTGGCGAGAATACGCAATCGGGTCGATATCGTGAATTTATGCAATGCGATTTTGACACGATCGGCACGACCAGTGGCGTCTCTGACGCGGAGACTGCCTTGGTAATAAACGATATCATGGAGCGAATTGACTTGCGGAGCGAGTCGACGTTTACACGATTTAAGATCCATTTGAACAGTCGTCGCGTGCTCAATGGTCTTTTGGAAAAGCTGGGGTTATCGGAGTCGACGGTGCCTGTACTGCGTGCTCTGGACAAGCTGTCGAAGGCCGGACGCGCGAATGTCATGCGTGAAATGGAGGAGACGGCGGGCGCAACGTTGGGACAGGCAAGTGCCGTCTGCGACATGGCGTCTCTGGCCGGTCTGTCGAATGATGAGATTTTGCAAAAGCTCGACGCTATGCTGGCCGGAAATGAACTGGGCGAATCGGGTGTGGCGTCGTTGCGGGATTTGGTCGCGGCGCTTAAGAGTGCCGGGGTTCCGGACGACCGCTATGTTTTGGACGTTGCGATTGCGCGAGGACTGGATTATTATACCGGAATTGTGTATGAAACATTTTTGGACGACCTGCCGCAGCTTGGCTCCGTCGCCAGTGGTGGTCGCTACGATAATTTGGCTGGGCTGTACACGAAACTGCCGCTGCCGGGCGTTGGTGCGTCGTTGGGACTGGATCGTCTTTTCGCCGGGCTGGAAGAGCTTGGTATGATTGAGAAGACAAGTTCGAGTGCAAAAATATTTATTCCTCTGTTCGACGCTGCACTTATTAATGAATATTTAAAAATCGCCTCGCAGCTGCGTAAGGCAGGATTGGGCGTTGAGATTTATCCGGAGGCCAAGAAACTTGGCGTCCAACTTAAATATGCTGATAAACGCGGGTTCACAACGGCCATTATTATTGGGTCGAGTGAGTTTGAAAAAGGAATGGCCCAGGTTAAAGACCTGGTTACAGGCGAGAAGCGTGACGTTCCTCTTGACCAGTTGAAAACGATCCTCATGTAAAATCATGCCGATAATTTGTTTTGATAACTGAATCGGCCGGGTTTGTATTCATAAAAAATTTTTAACACCAGACGAAGGAAAAGTATCATGACGAACAATGGTTGGAATCGGTGCGGGAAGAAGTGGATCACAGGCGTAGCTTTCGGTTGCTGTTTTGTCTTTGCGGCATTGGCAACGTTGCATGCCGGGGAGCCGGTCAGTCTTTTTAACGGTAAGAATCTGGACGGCTGGTCGGTCTGGGTGCGGGACCGTGGCTTGAACAATGACCCCAAGGGAGTCTTCACGGTAGCCGACGGAATGATTCGTGTATCCGGCGAGGAATATGGCGGCATAACGACCGATGAATCGTTTTCAAATTATAGGATTTCTCTTGAATTCAAGTGGGGCGACGAGACATGGGGCAGTCGCAAAAATGCGGCGAAAGATTCCGGGCTGCTGATTCATTCGTTTGGTAAGGATGGGCAATTCGGTGGAATCTGGATGCTTTCGGTGGAAGCGAATATCGTTCAGGGAGGTATGGGTGATTTCTGGATCGTTGGTGGCAAGGAAGACGGTATTTGTGGCACGTGCAAAGTGCGCAAGACGAAAAACGGCATGATCTTCGATCCGGGCAAGGGCGAGTTGGTAACCATAACGGAGAACGGCGCCGGCTGTTTTCGCAATCTCTATTGGGACGAAAACTGGACGGATACTCTTGATGTCCGTGGTGTAAACGATGTCGATACGCAAGACGGCTGGACGAAAATGGAAGTCGTCGCGGAAGGGAAAACCATGAAGGTCTACGTTAATGGTAAGTTTGTCAACGAAGTTACTGATTTGAATCGTGATAATGGCAGGATTCAACTGCAATCGGAAGGTGCTGAAATCTTCTTTAGAAATGTTACCATTGAATCGCTGTAGTCATTTAAAATATTTAAAAATCTTCTGAATTTGCTGAAGTGATAGAGGTGGAACAATGACGAAATTGGGAACCGCGCTTACATCGTCTGCGGTTAAGGTTATGCTGCTCGGTAGCGGCGAGCTGGGTAAGGAAGTCGCGATAGAAATGGAGCGACTTGGCGTTGAAGTTATTGCGGTCGATCGATACGATAATGCGCCGGCCATGCAGGTCGCGCACCGGAGCTATACAATCGACATGCTCAATGCCGATGAGCTTCGCCACGTTATCGAATGGGAGCGTCCGGATTATATCGTGCCGGAAGTCGAGGCGATTGCAACGGCAGAACTGGTAAAAATGGAGCAGGAAGGCTATTGCGTCATACCGCGTGCGCAGGCAACGTACCTGACAATGAACCGGGAGGGCATACGACGTCTGGCGGCGGAGGAACTTGGCCTGCCTTGTTCCCCGTACCGGTTTGCGGCGAATTACGAGGAGTTCCGTGCCGCTTTGGAAGCGGTGGGAACGCCGTGCGTTGTCAAGCCGATTATGAGTTCTTCCGGTCACGGTCAGAGTGTGGTTAAGACGGTGGACGAGGCCGATGCTGCCTGGGAAATCTCGCAGACCGCAGGACGCAGTGGTGCGGGCAAGGTTATCGTCGAAGGCTTTGTCAAATTCGATTATGAGATTACCTTGCTCACTGTTCGGCATGTAGGAGGGACAAGCTTCCTGCCGCCGGTGGGCCATCATCAAGTCAATGGCGACTATCAGGAATCCTGGCAGCCGCAACCGATGAGCGACGTTGCTCTGGCCAAGGCCAAAGAAATTGCAAAAAAGATTACCGACGCATTGGGCGGCCGCGGTATTTTTGGTGTTGAGCTTTTTATTTGCGGTGATAACGTCCTCTTTAGCGAAGTGAGTCCACGCCCGCACGATACTGGCATGGTTACGCTCATTTCGCAAGACCTTTCGGAATTTGCACTGCATGCCCGGGCTATTTTGGGACTGCCGATACCGAATATTGCGTTTCACGGGCCCTCTGCGTCCAAGGCCATTGTCGTCGATGGTAATTCCAGTCGGGTTGCCTTTGACAATCTTGAAAATGTGCTTGCCGAGCCGGATACCTCAATGCGTATCTTTGGGAAAGGGACGTTGTCGGGGCATCGCCGACTTGGCGTGCTGCTTGCCCGAGGGGCTAGTATAGAAGAAGCGCTCACAAAAGTGCAACGTATGCGTGACAATCTCAAGACGGAATTGTAGACGCTTGAGTGCGTGCAGCGAGCGTGTGATTTCGAAAGTGCGCAGCAATTTTCGTGACGAGGGACAGGCAAGAGGATGAAAACCGTTCTCGGAAAGACGATATTAATTATGGCGGTCATTGCGATTTGTTTGTTATTTATCGTCGTGGCGTGCTTGTGTCAATATCAGAGTCAGCTTATTTTTCCTGGTCAGGGCAAAGGAGGAGACAGCCGGGCGGACTTGGAACGATTGAGTCGCCAGCCCGCGGTCAATGAGCAGGCGATTCCGGTTACACTGGCGTCGGGCCTTAAGACGTGGGTGCGTATAGTCGCCGCGGGCGACCGGCTCCCGGACGCTACTGCCAATGATCATTATCTGGTCCTCTTTTTTTATGGGAACTGCGGGCGACTCGACTGGTTCGGAGAATTTGCGGCACCTTTCCTGAATTGCAATTTGGATTTTGCGTGCATAGAATGGCCTGGCTTTGGTGTTGCGGAAGGACGCCCCTCGGAGCGTAACTGCTATGAGGCGGCCGATTCGCTGTGGCGCGTTGCCCAGGAGCGATTTGGATATCGACCGGAGCATGTCATTATAGCCGGCTACAGTATGGGGGTTGGCCTGGCTTGTGAACTGGCCACGCGATATTCTGCGGGAGGTCTTATTCTCTTTTCCGGTTTTACAAGCATGCCTGATATTGCGCAATATCATTTTCCTTATTTGCCTGTACGCTGGTTCTTGACGACACATTTTGACAATCGCGATAAGTTATCGAAAATATCGAGTCCCTGTCTGCTGCTGCATGGCACGGCCGATACGATAGTCCCGTTCCGTATGGCAGAAGAGAATGAACAGTCGGCGCGAACTGGCGGATGCGACGTCACGCTGCACGCACTGCCAGAGGGAGACCATGAGGTTTTCGATGAGCCGGTCGTAGACCTCCTTCATACGCCACTTACAGAATTTGTGAATAAGATTCGTGCCCGAAACGAACTGGAAGAGCAGTTGCCATGACAGTTGCACCCTTGACAATAGGTCCGCTCACCTTTTCAGTCCCGATTATCCAGGCACCGTTATCGGGTTATAGTGACGCGCCTATGCGGCGTCTGGCGCGGCGATTCGGAGCTTCGTTTGCCTTGTGTGAAGTCTTTCTTGACCAGTTTGTTATGAACGTATCCAAACGGAGCAAAGCGAGACTGTATCTGGCCGTTCGTGATACGGACCATCCTTGCGGTGCCCAGCTTATGGGTTCTGACCCGGATGAATTTGTTCGTGCGGCGTTGCGATTATGTGAATTTGGATTTGATTTAATCGATTTGAATTTTGCTTGTCCTGTGCCGAAAGTTGTGGGTCGCTGTCGCGGAGGGCATCTTATGGCGCACCCGGAGCATGCTTTGGCCATTGCGAAAAAAGTGCGCGACGCGTTACCGGCAAATATCCCCTTAACGGTCAAATTGCGTAAAGGGTTCGACGAGTCCCCGGTCAGCAGAATGCATTTTTTTGAATTACTTCATGGTCTGCTGGATTGTGGTGTATCCGCAATAACGCTGCACGGTCGCACGGTTCGTCAGCGTTATGAAGGACAGGCAGATTGGTCATTTGTGGCTGAAGTTAAGCAGTATCTGATAGAGGACGAATGTCGACCGGACTTTCCTCTTATTGGCAGTGGTGATTTGCTGAGCGCGGAAATATGCCGCCGGCGAATGGAAGAATCGGGCGTGAACGGTCTGGCTCTGGCGCGAGGTATAATCGGGAATCCGTGGCTCTTCCGCGAGGTAAATGCAATATTGACCGGTGAACCGCTGCCGTCGCCTCCGTCTCTTGACGAGCAGCGGGAAGTGCTGTTATGGCATTTCGACGAGGTGGCTGCGCTCTATGGCGAGAATCGCGCCGCAACGGTTATGCGAAAGTTTGCCGTTCGCTACGCCCAACGCCATCCTCAATACGAAGAACTGCGTCAGGCGTTTGTGGTTGTGAAAAACCGTGCCGGTTGGGAAAAGATTCTTTCCGACTTTTACGGCAAGTAAACTTATCTTTCACAAAAGTGCAATTAGGGGTGTACCCAGGGTTCCCGATAGGGACGAGCCAGTAATGAGTTTGCCTCGTCGTCGTTCTTGACGGTTTGCGAGACGGGGTCCCATTCGAGAGTACGGTGCAGGTCGAGTGCCATATTGCCTAAAATGCAACTTATTGACGATATCATACCTTCTTCAATATCGGAGACCGGACGCGTGCGGTCGGCCATGCAATGCAAAAGGTTTTTCATGTGATTTCGAACGGCGGCACTAACATGACGTTCGAGTCCCGGCTCCGTTTTGTCTTCCGGATATCGCTCGTATTCATAAGTAACGTCGGCAGAGACAGTTTCCTTCCCGTATTCATGGAAATCGTAGCCGAAGACGCCGGCCTTGAGAATTCCCTTTTCCCCATAGAGCGTGGCGCCCCAGGGATATTTCGGGTCAGAGACTTCGCTCCAGGTTCGATGATTCCAGATAATTTGTAAATCATCGTAGTCGAAGACCACTGTTTGCGTATCCGGTGTATTGCCGATACTCTCTTTTTTAAGATAGATACCGCCGGTTGAAGAGACGCGTCGAGGCCAGGCGAGTCCGAGAAACCAGCGTGTCATATCGAACATGTGAACGCCCATATCGCCGAGTGTGCCGTTGCCGTATTCTTTAAACATGCGCCAGCCACCACGTCGCTTTTGGGGATAGTAAGGTCGCATCGGGGCCGGCCCAGTCCACAGGTCATAGTCAAAATCTGCGGGCGGCTCACACGGAGGCGTCGTCGTTTGACCGGGCCCGCCATAATAACTGAAAATTTCAACATGTCCGACTTTGCCGAGTGCCCCGGAATCAATAAAGCGTTCTTTTGCCTCAATGAGGTGCGGCGTACTGCGACGCTGTAAACCGACCTGAACAACGCGCTGATTTGCACGCGCGGCGGTCAGCATGGCCTTACATTCCGCGACATCGACGGCAATGGGTTTTTGCACATAGACGTCGGCTCCGCTTTCGACCGCGGCAATCATTTGAAGTGCATGCCAATGGTCAGGCGTATCAATCAAGACGAGGTCCAGGTCTTTTTCCGCCAGCATATCACGATAGTCGTGAAATTTGCGTGGCTCGCGATGCGACTCTTGGCGAGAGGCAACGATCTGACATGCTTCGTCCAGTGTGGGTTGATCAACGTCACACAGGGAAACAACTTCAACCGGGGCTACTTGAATCAGACGAAGAACGTCGATCTTGCCATACCAGCCTGGGCCAATAACGCCGACGCGAAGTTTTCGGTCGGCAAGAGAATCGTCGTAACTCACAGCCCCGCGAACCATGCCGGTTGTCACACTGCCAAGGCCAAGAGCACTCCATTTAAGAAAGTCGCGTCGTTTCATGATCGTTCCTTATCTGTCAATACGGGAAACCTGAAAACACATTCATTGCTACGATACAAAGATGTGAACAGAATTAATTCTTTTAACGTGCAATATTGCGAAAATAATTTTCCAGAATATTGCGATACTGCTGCGGAAAACGTTGGTCGATTTTTTGCATAACGGATTCCCTCTTTTCTGAAGGCAGTCCGCCCCATTCGCCTTGAGTTTGCCGCTTGGTGAGTACCTCACCGGCGCTGCCGCCTTGTTGCGGCGCCTGGCGTGGTTTTCCGGTCCCCGGCGAAAGGACCGCCGTCTCCTCCTGAACGGTTACCGGCTGCGATTGCGAATTTTTTGTTTTCTTGCCCGATTCGCTTTCGTCCTGCGATTCTCCGGATTCACTCTGCTCTTGAGCGGAATCCGATGCTTCCGATTCTTCTCCGTTCTGCTCTTCCTGCTCCCTCTGTTGCTGTTCTTTCGATTCCTGAATAAGCGACTCCAGAAGTGAGACAATAGTATCGCCCTGCTGTCGAACGGAGTCGCCGGACTGCCCTGCTGCAAGCTGCTGCGCGTACTGCGTCATGAGTTCACGCGTTTGCGACAGTGTCTCCGAAGCCACAATACAGGGCGAGGTCAGGAGTAAAACGAGCAGAGCGAACAGCGGTCTCATGTTTGACTCCTTTCAAAAATTTGCATAGCCCGGTCGAGAATACCGTGGAGCCAGGCAATAGCCAATCCGTAATTCGTCATGGGAATACCCAGTGCCTGACAGCGTGCGAGCTTGGTGAGAATTTCCTTGCGATTGGTCATGCAGGCCCCGCAATGAATAACGAGGTCCCATGAGGCAAGTTCGTCGTCATCGGGAAAATCATGTCCGTGTACATGTCCAATTTCAATTTCCGAACCCAGTTCACGCCGTAGCCAGTTCGGTATTTTACAGGTTCCAATATCGTCGGCAATCGGATGATGCGAGCAGGATTCAGCAATGAGAATGCGAGCGTTTTTTTTGAGGGTCGCCAGAGAGCGGGCGCCGCGTGCCATAGCGAGCAGGTCGCCTTTCTGCCGTGCGAAGAGAATGGAGAAGGAGGTGAGCGGAATCTCGTTGGGGACAATTTCGTCAACACTTTTAAAGACTTGAGAATCGGTGACGACCAGGGCAGGGGGCGTTGCGCATCGGGCAAGAGCTGCGGCCAGCTGTGTCTCCTGGACGACCAAAGTCATCTGGTGACCATCGAGCAAATCGCGAATGGTTTGAACTTGCGGAAGGATGAGACGCCCTTTGGGAGCCTCTTTATCAATCGGGACAACGAGAACGACAAGTTCATTTGTCGGAATGAGGTCGGAAACGACATGCGGGTCCGCGAGAAAATCCTCCGGTACGATTCGAACGAGTGCCTCTTTAACTCGCGATAGGGAGCGGTTGTCCGCTCCGGTCGATTCCGGATTCCGATTCAGGCCGGAAGTCACAACCCAAGGAATTTGCAATTTTGTGAATCGCTCAAGCAGTTCCTCTGGTGGTACTGCCAGGTCGCCCTTATTCAAAACAACGAGCACAGGAATATTGCGTTTTGATAATTCGCGAATGATGTGGTCCTCTACGCTGTCCCACGGTTTGTCGAGGGTAAGATCAACGACGAGCAGGCCGATTTCCGTTCGGTCAAAAATCTGAACTGTTTTTTCAATTCGGAGCTGGCCGAGCGACCCTTCGTCGTCGATTCCGGCTGTGTCGATAAAGAGGACAGGGCCGATGGGCAGGAGCTCCATGGGCTTTTCGACCGGGTCGGTGGTCGTCCCGGCACTGTCCGAAACGATTGAGGTATGCTGACGCGTGAGTGCGTTAAGCAGAGAGGATTTACCTGCATTGCGGCGACCGAAGATACCCAAATGAAGGCGTAAACCTTTTGGCGTTGCCAAGGGCCGTGTCGTAATACTCTCTGTCATAACACATTCCTTTTTTGCTTATTTATCCACAAATTCAGGAAAAAAGAATTTTATTTCGCGCGCAGCGGCTTCGGGAGAATCGGATGCATGCACGAGGTTTTCACGAAAACTTTGTGTAAAGTCACCGCGAATTGTTCCGGGTGCCGCTTTAGCGCCGTCGGTTACACCGAGCATGGCGCGACAAACAGCGACCGTATCGCGACCTTCGAGAACCAACGCGACGAGTGGACCACGGCACATATAATCGCGTATCTCGGGGAAAAAATCACGGTCGGCCAAATGACTATAGTGCACTTTAGCCATATCCGGCGTCATGTGCATCAGTTGCATGGCAGCGATTTTATAACGGCGTTCCTCGAAGCGGGTCAGAATACGGCCGACCAAAGCACGTTCAAGTGCGTCCGGCTTGAGCAAAATTAAAGTTTTTTCATTTTCCACGGTAGTATGTCATCCTTCCTGAATTTGTGGCAGAACTTCTTTTAGGTAGCGCCCCGTATGATTGTCGGCTAGCGCGGCGATTTCTTCCGGGGTACCACAGGCCGTTATAAACCCGCCGTCGCGCCCACCTTCCGGCCCAAGGTCGATAATCCAGTCGGCCGTTTTCATAACGTCCAGATTGTGCTCAATAACAATAACCGTATTGCCGAGCGAAACGAGATGGGTGAGTATATCAAGCAGTTTTCGTATATCGTTTGTGTGCAGTCCGCAAGTTGGTTCATCGAGAACGTAAAGCGTGTTGCCCGATTCCACGCGTGAGAGTTCAGTCGCGAGCTTTATGCGTTGGGCCTCGCCGCCGGATAACGTGGTCGACGATTGCCCTAACGTTAAATAGCCAAGCCCAACTTTTTTGAAACAGTCCAGAACGCGGAGCACGCTGGGATAATTTTCAAAAAAGACAGCGGCTTCGTCGATGGTCATATCGAGAACGTCTGCGATGGATTTGTCTTTGTACTTTATGGAAAGGGTCAGATGATTGAATCGTTTGCCTTCACAAACGGGACAAACGGCGTACATATCGGGCAAGAAGTGCATTTCTATTTTTCGCACGCCTTGACCTTGACATTCCTCACAGCGTCCCCCGACCACGTTGAAACTGAATCGGCCCGCCTTGTAGCCGCGGCGTTTCGCATCCCGGGAATTGGCAAACACCTTGCGTATTTCATCGAACAGACCGGAATACGTCGCCGGGTTACTGCGCGGGGAGCGACCGATTGGCGTCTGGTCAATCTGGACGAGTTTTTCTATGCGACTGACGCCCCGAAGACTTGTGTGCGGGCCTGCCTTGACCGAGGAACCCCACAGACGACGCATAATGGCCGGGACCAATGTCTTGTTAATCAGTGAACTTTTTCCGGAGCCGCTTACCCCGGTTACGCAAACGAGAGTGCCGAGCGGAAACGAAGCGCATACGCCTTGCAAATTATTTGTTGTTACACCGTCGATTACCAGCATGCGAGACTTCACAATGCGTCGCCGCTTTTGAGGGACCGGAATACTCTCGCGCCCGCCGAGGTAACGTCCGGTAAGCGATTCACCCAAGGCAGCTATGTCTTCGGGTGTCCCTTCAGCCAGAATGCGACCACCTTCGCGACCGGCGCCGGGGCCAATATCGACGAGCCAGTCGGCACTGCGCATAATCGTTTCGTCATGTTCAACGCAGAGAACGGTATTGCCCCGTCTTTGAAGATTGCGCATAGCGTCAATGAGCCGGTTATTGTCACGCGGATGCAGGCCGGTTGAAGGTTCATCGAGAATATAACAGACGCCGACCAGTCCACTTCCGAGACTGGTTGCCAACCGAACGCGCTGATATTCACCGCCGGAAAGGGAATCCGCACTCCGGTCGAGCGTCAGATAGTGAAGTCCAATCTGGTTCATGAATTCGAGACGTTCTATTATTTGCACGATGATCGGTCGGGCAATAGCCATCTGCTCCGGTTCCAGCTCAAGAGAGTGGAACCAGTCGAGGGCGTCGCGCGCGGTCATGGCGGTAACCTCGTGAATCTTGCGTCCTGCGACCGTAACGGTGCGTGACTCCGGACGGATTCGTGCCCCGCCGCAATGTCGACAGACCACATCATTTCGAAACGCGGCAAGAATCTCTTTAACTTTTCCGTTTCGAGTTGTCGAGTACATGTTTTCAAGAAAGGGAATAAAACCAATAAAGTTGTAGGGTTCCGTTTCCTTCAGGTCCGGTTCGGTATCCGTTTTCTCCTCGGCTTTACCTGCCAGGGCGAGATTTGCCAGGAGTGCTGTCGTTTCTTCATATTGCGCAGCCGACCCATACAGGAACAAATCGCGAAGAGTCTCGGGACAATCGCAGTACGGCGATTGTTCGTCGATATGCCAGTCTTTCAAAAAATTTGTAACCAGTTCACGGCACGTCTTACGATAGGTGCCAGGCAGTGCACGCAAAGGAGAAATAACGCCTTCGGTGAAACTAAGAGTTGGGTCGGGGATGACGAGCGCCGGGTCGACCGCTTCCGACCGGCCAAGCCCCTGACATTCTGTGCAAACGCCATACGGACTGTTAAAGCTGAACGTACGCGGCTCCAGCTCCATGTAGTTGACCTTACAACGAGGACAGCAATATTGAGTACTGTAGATAACATCGCGCCAGACACTTCGGGTCGTTCCTTCCGAGGTGACCTGACGTTCCTTTTCGTAGAGACAATCGACGAGGCCTTCCCCGTGATTCAGTGCCAGCTTGAGAGATTCGAACAGGCGGGTGCGTACGCCGTCTTTGAGGACGAGCCGGTCGACTACGATTTCTATATTGTGGTATTTTTGCGGGTCGAGCTCGGGCGCCTGGGCAATTTCGACGAGGGTACCGTCGACGCGTGCACGCACGAATCCCTGCTTAAGCATGCGACGGAAAACTTCCTGATGCTGACCTTTGTGTCCTCGAACGACCGGGGCCAGGAGCATGAGCCGGACTCCTTCCGGTAATTGCAGAATTTCATCGAGGATCTGTTCCGGAGTCTGCTGACGTATCGGGCGTCCGCAACGGTAGCAATGAGCAAGTCCGACCCGAGCGTACAGCAGACGCAAAAAATCGTAGACTTCTGTTACGGTCGCGACCGTACTGCGCGGATTCTGCGAATTATTGCGCTGGTCGATTGCCACCGTTGGCTGGAGACCTTTAATCGAATCGACGTCCGGTCGTTCCAGCTGATGCAGGAATTGTCGCGAATATACGGAAAGGCTTTCTATATACTGACGTTGTCCCTCGGCATAGATCGTATCGAATGCGAGCGAACTTTTTCCACTACCACTGGGACCGGTGATAACCGTAAAGCGATTCCAGGGCAAGGTTAGTGAGACATTGCGAAGGTTGTGTACGCGTGCACCAGTAATTTCAACAGGGGCGTGGTCCGAATCAAAGATTCGGTCGGCCGCCAACTTTTTCGTATAACGCACTTGATTCATTTGTTCTTGTTCTTGTGTTCAATAGCCGCCTTGACGAAACCGCGGAACAGCGGATGCGGATGGGTCAACTGCGACTTGAATTCCGGATGATATTGAACCGCGATAAACCACGGATGATTGTCGAGTTCAACGACTTCGACCAGCTTGCCGTCGGGACTGGTTCCGGCAATGGTCAGACCGCCTTTGACGAAATCGTCACGATAACGATAATTGAATTCATAGCGATGCCGATGCCGTTCAGCGATCCCGGTCGTACCATAAGCTTCAGCGGCCTTGGAGCCGGCGACGAGAGTCGTCGGTTGCGAGCCGAGACGCATTGTGCCGCCCAGGTCAACGATGGACCGCTGCTCGTCCATAAGACAAATAACCGGGAACTCCGTGTCCTTATCGAATTCGGTTGAGTTGGCATCTTTCAAACCCAGGACGTGGCGCCCATATTCAATAACCGCACATTGCATACCGAGGCAAATACCAAAAAATGGTATCTTGTTCTCGCGTGCGATTTGCGCGGCGACGATCTTGCCTTCTATGCCGCGCTCGCCGAAGCCGCCGGGGAGAAGAATACCGTCCACCTTCTGGAGCGATTGACGCGTTTCTTCGCGGTTCATGTCTTCACTTTGGATACGAAGAACGCGAACTGACGCGTGATGAGCAACGCCCCCGTGCGCGAGTGCTTCGTAAATCGACTTATAGGCATCCTTATGCTTTGCGTACTTGCCAACGACGGCAATCGTGACTTCATGTTCCGGATGTCGCAACCGCTTAAGAATTTCCTGCCAGCCGGACAGGTCCGGCGTCTTGGCCTGGGCGAGGCCGAGCCTTTTGACAATAATATCGTCGAGCTTGTGTTCAACGAGAGTCAGAGGAACTTCGTAGATGGAGAAATCGGCGTCGAGTTCTTCAATCACGCAATCGCTCTGCACGTTACAAAATAAAGCAATTTTAGCGCATTCATCCTGGGTGAGCGGCTGCTCTGTCCGACAGACAACGATATCGGGCTGGATACCGATCTGACGAAGTTGGCCGACGCTGTGCTGGGTCGGTTTGGTTTTCAGCTCGCGTGCCGCTTTTAAGAACGGGACAAGAGTCAGATGAATGTAGAGGCAATTCTCCTTGCCGATGTCCAGCGAATACTGTCGAATGGCTTCCAGAAAAGGAAGACTTTCAATGTCGCCTACAGTGCCACCGATTTCCGTTATGATGACGTCGACGTCCGGAGCGCGAAGTCGGGATATGCATTGCTTGATTTCATTGGTGATGTGTGGGATGACCTGAACTGTTTGGCCCAGATACCCGCCGTGACGCTCCTTCTCAATGACCCGCTGGTAGATCTGTCCGGTCGTCCAGTTACTGTCGCGCGAAAGCGGACTGCGGGTAAATCGCTCGTAATGTCCCAAATCCAGGTCCGTTTCGCTCCCGTCGTCCAGAACGTAAACCTCGCCATGCTGGTACGGACTCATTGTGCCCGGGTCGACATTAATATAGGGGTCCAGTTTCTGCATACGCACAGAAAGCCCGCGACTTTCAAGGAGCATTCCAATCGAGGCGCTCGTAAGCCCCTTACCCAACGAACTGACCACGCCACCTGTAACAAATATATGTTTCGTCATTAATACACGCAACTCGCAAACTTTGTTCAACTTTCGGGAAACAGGCCACGTTCGCTTCGTTTCCCTTTTCGTTTCAACCACGTCCACCAGCGAAATAAGTCCACCGGCGGACACCTCTTATGCTTTTCCCTACTGATTCAAAGAGACAATTTTACCTGTCTTGGCCGATTCATAAACGGCGCAAATGACCTCGACACTGCGTCGGCCCTCATAGCCGTCGATTTGAGGCTTCCGCCGTTCGGTAATCGCGGCCATAACGTCGGCGAACTGCTTGGCATGGGCATGGTGACCAATCGCGGCGGGGTCGGCGGCACCACCGCCTCCGGACATCCGACCGGCCATCGTTGCCCGAATGGCGTCGTCTTCCGGGTCCGCAACGGCGAAGTCCCACTTCACAATATCTTCCTCCTCAATGACAGCCGACCCGGTTGAACCATGAAGTTCAATCCGCTTAAGGTATCCGGGCCATGCGGCGGTTGTCGCTTCCAGAGTTCCGAACGCACCACTTTTGAATCGCAAAGTGGCAATAGCGACGTCTTCCACTTCAATTCGTTCGTGCGCGAGCAGGCCGGTCATGGCGCTGACTTCGGCGACCGGTCCCATCAGCCAGAGGAGCAGATCGACGCTGTGGATGGCCTGATTCATTAAGGCGCCCCCGCCGTCAAGTTCCCACGTGCCACGCCACTTACCGCTATCATAATACTCCTGTGTACGAAACCATTTAACGATGGAGTCACCCAGAGTCAGCTTGCCGAAGCGACCTTTCTCGACCGCACTCTTGAGCTGGACACTCGACTGATGGAACCGACTGGGAAATATTGTTGAGAGCGTGACTCCGGCTTTTTCGCACGCACTTATGATGCGGTCGCAGCGCTGCGGTGTTATTTCCAGCGGTTTTTCCACAATCACATTTTTCCCAGCCTCGGCGGCCGCTATTGCCGGGTCGGCATGGGCACCGCTGGGCGTACCTATCGTGACAATTTCCACGTCCTTATCGGCTAAAAAATCGGACAGCGAATGGTATGCCCGGCAGCCATATTCCGTCGCGATTCGGTCCGCAGACGCTGGAACCATATCGAAACAAGCGACCAGTCGACCGCCTGCCTCCTGAATTGCCTTGGCGTGAAAATTCGCGATCATTCCGCATCCAATGATTCCAAACCCCATTTGTCCCATTGATGGTCCCTTTCAAGTTGTCTTATCGGTCTAACATTTCTATGTCAAGCTGACGCCTTATTTTCTATTATACCCCAAACGAGAAAAAACAATACTACCCGGCCATAAACTTTTTCCCATTTTTCCTTCGATTTGGGTGGATCTGCGGCCAAAAGCCTCCCTTGCCACCCGTTAGACTGTTAAAATCCGTAAAATATATGCTATTTCGCAAAAAAAGAGTCACGTTTTCTCTCGTGAAACTTGAAAGAATGGGATTTTCAGGTTATAATACAAAGTGGAGTATACCAGAATGGGTATGCGTGTGTCCGGGCAGTTTTTGTCCGAAAAGTTAATTATGTTTCACAATATGACCCCTGTGCGTCAGGAGACCATGATGAATTGTCCTAAGTTCCGTTTCGTATGCGACTTGTCCCGCACTCTGTTTTTGTGTGTAGCGGCCACGGTGGCTCTCGTCCTTATTGGCACGTCGTTTTCGAATGCCCAGGAAGCAGGTCAAACCGCATACAGTAAAGGGCTTGACGCTTTTATGAACGGGCGGTATTCCGAGGCGCTGTCCCCGTTTGAGGAATCGTTACAGGCGAATCCGAGCGATCCGCGAGTCGGTTTTTTTATAGGGATTTGCCTGACCCGCATGGGAGACGCGGAAGCGGGTAGTGCCTGGTTCCGTAAGGCGGCGGACCTTGAGAACACCGCTGATGGCCGTCTTTTTAACGTGAATTCCGCGCTTAAGCGAGTGCAAGGCGAGGAACGAATAGTCATAGAAGACATACGTCGGGAATCGCGACTTCAGTGGCAGCGTCAGGAAGAGCAACGTCAGATTCAGCTTTTCGGGCAGACGTTGAATCGTGAGAAGTCTCTTATTTCGGAACAGAACCGGTTCGAAAAACCGACGCCGGTTACTTTGAGCGGGCAAGAGGGAACGGCCGTGGCCTCGGCGGTGCCCTCGGTAGCGCCGATCAGTCCGCTTTCGAAAGAGGAAGTTGACGCGACGAAGGTGCCCAATCTTTACGATGAAAACGACAGCGAATTCCAGTATTTTCGGGATGAGCTTGGCAAAACGACCTTGTCGACGTCGCAGCAGGAGCGGTTGCGGGAGCAGGAGAGTCGTGTGAAATACGCCGACCCTATGGATATTCCCGCCAAAGATGGTTCCCCATTCATTAATATATATGACCCGAGTCGTGTTGTGAAAGACGACGAGCCGTTCTTTGGCTTGGACGACCCCGACGATGTCTACCGCGATTTCGAGGCTGGACCGCTTAATTCCGCGACGACCTTAATTACCATGACGGCCAAGAAATTTGGCGGAGGTGTTCTAACGGGCGATGACGAAAAGAGTTCTGGTTCCAGTCCGGACTCGGCCAGGCGTCCGTCGCGCAGACCGTCTGATTCCGGTATGGGTATGGGCATGCCGGGCAGGGAAGGTGGCGATCAGGAGGAAGTGGCGAATCCCGACGACGACTCTTCGCTCTTGTTTGGCAAGACGAACGGATCGCCGCGGAAGACGGATCCCCCAGAGGCGTCGGGCGAGGCTCTGGACCCGTTCGAAGCGGATCGCGGTTTTTCCGCTGAGCCACCGGTCGAGGAAACCGACGAGATGTCCGGAATGATGGGACCTGGTATGGGAATGTAGTTTCGTTTTTGTTGCTCCCGGCGTGACTTCCTGCCGCGCCGGGGTCCCCTGTGTTGCCGTGCTGTGTCGCGGTCCTGCCGTTTTGAGCCGAGGTTGTTTTCTTCTTTCATTGAGGTCGTTCGCATGTCGTTGCCAAAATCTGTTCTTATATTTACATATTTGACTCCTTTTCTTTTGCTGTTGTGCCTTGCGGGCTGTCGTTCCGAGGTGAGCGATCCGGAGAGCCAGCCGAGTTCTTCTGCGTCTTCTGAGCAAGCGGAACCGCTTATTCCTGTTCTGGTTACGGTGGATCCGCTTCGCTGGATTGTAGAGCAAATAGGAGGGGACCTGGTACAGGTTTCCGTCTTTGTTCCCGCCGGTCGCGAGCCGGAAACCTTTGCTCCGTCCCCGCGACAGATGTCCCAGTTGGCCGATCATAAAGTCTTTTTTCGAGCGGGACTTGCGTGTGAACTTCCTCTGCTGGCCAAGTTAAATTCCCTGGCTCCGGAGATGAAGATCGTTGATCTTCGGGACGGACTGAATATGCTTGCCGATGCTCATGACCATGCCGGCGATGTTGGTAAGCGTAGTGAGCACGAGCATGAGGGGCACGAAGAGCATTGTGCCTGTCAGGGGTTGGACGGCTTGGACCCACATTTTTGGATGAGTCCGGAATGCGTTAGAGAGTCGTTGCAAACGGTCACCAAGGAGTTGTCGACGCAGAGGCCGGAGAAATCCGAGGTCTTTGAAGCGAATCGCAAAGCGACGGCCGAGCGGCTTACTTCCCTGCAAGAGACGATTCGCGCGACGGTAACGCTTATGCCGCAACGGGTTCTGTTAGTTTATCATCCGGCATACGGTTATTTCTGTCGCGAGTTTGGTCTTGAGCAGCTTTCCGTAGAAGTGGATGGCAAGTCGCCCAAGCCTGCCGCGCTGGGTGCCTTGATTCGGCAGATCAAGGAAAAGGGAATTAAAAAGATAATAATACAGCCGGAATTCAGTGGTTCTTCGGTGGAATCCATTTTGAGCGGGAGTGAACTGACCGCGTTTGTTCATTCGCCGCTGAACCCGGATTATGAAGCTAATCTTCATGAGCTTAATGACTTCCTGCGAGAAGAGGCTTTACAAAATCCGGATTCCGGCTATAATAAATAAAAAAAGAGCGAAAAGCGGAATATTTATTAAATCCGCTCGTAACTCCTTTGTTTAAACTGTTTTCAAAAAACGTTCCTCTTTCTCCATACAGGTTTGGAGAAAAGTTCCCGTAATTTACCGTCGTCGCAACCTGTTTCGGTGACGACAGAAGAGGTTTATTATGCCAAACAGTATGAGTCGCTCCTATCCTGTGCCGAGTGTACAGCGATTGCCAGGATATCTCCGGCTGCTCAAGGAGGTTCGTGCCCGGGGCGAGACGGTGATCTCTTGTACGCGCATTGCCGATGAATTTGGCCAACTTAGCGTGCAAGTCCGCAAAGATCTTGCCATAACGGGCATTGCCGGCCGTCCGAAGGTTGGCTATGTTGTGACGGAACTGATTGACTCCATTGAGCATTTTCTGGGCTGGGACCGGAAACGGACTGCTGTTCTCGTTGGCGTTGGTAGTTTGGGAACAGCCATTATAAAATATGAAGGGTTCGTGGAGCATGGGCTTCACATAGTCGCCGCCTTTGATAATAACCCGGAGCTGGCCATGCAGCATGTGCATGGTGTGCCGGTTATGCCGTTTGTCGAGTTGGTTCCTTACGCGCGAAAGCGGAAAGTTGATATTGGTATTCTTACCGTTCCTGCTTCGGCGGCGCAGGAGGTGGCCAACGCCTTGGTGGAGATCGGAGTCAAGGCCATCTGGAACTATGCTCCGCACAAGCTTGACCTGCCAGAAGGTCTGATTTGTGAAGACGTTAAGCTGTCGGCCAGTTTTGCCGTTCTTTCCAATCGGTTACTTATGGATGAGAGCGAACAGGAACAACTTACGACGATAAATAATCGAAAGGATTAATCTTGACTTCGTTAACGACAACAGAAATAGCCCAACGTCTGGGGGGACGCCTCACCGGTAATGGTCAGCTCATAATATCGGACACGTCGCCCCTCCACGCGGCGACCGGCAGTTCACTTTCCTTTCTTTGTCCGGGAACGCTTCCGGCCCAATTAGAGGCCTCGAATTGTGGTGCTGCCTTGGTCCCTTGTGGCTTTCAGACGGAGCATTGTCCTGTCATAGAAGTCGAGAACGTAACAGCCGCTTTCGAGGAAATCGTTCGCTATTTTCGTCCTGTGCGGACGGAGCTTGTCCGAGGGGTGTCCCCGAAGGCCGATATTGACCCTTCTGTTTGCCTGCCCGACGATATCGCCATAGGGGCGTTCGCCACGATAGGGCGCGATGTTGTCCTGGGTGCTGGGGTTGTGATTCACGCGGGCGTACGCATTCTCGATGGCGTTACCATAGGTGAGGGCACGATTCTGTTTCCCAATGTGGTCATTTACGAGAACTGTGTCCTGGGGAAGAACTGTCTTGTCCAAGCGGGTGCCGTTATTGGCGGCTACGGCTTTGGTTACGATTCGTCGTCTGGACAGCACAAATTGGGTCCGCAATTGGGCAACGTTGTTCTGGGGGACGATGTAGAAATCGGTGCGGCCACGACAATCGACCGGGGAACCTACGGCTCGACTCGCATTGGCGACGGCACGAAGATTGACAATCAGGTCATGATCGGTCACAATTGTGTTATAGGTCGCAATAATTTGATATGTGCCAGTGTTGGCATAGCGGGAAGTACCACGACCGGTGACTACGCCGTTATGGCCGGTCGCGTTGGTATAGCCGACCACATAAAGGTAGGAAACGGGGCGGTCATAGGGGCGATGGCCGGTATTATGGCGGATGTTCCTCCTGGCGCCCGTGTTGTTGGCATTCCGGCGACACCGGAAAAGGAACAGATGAAGAAGCAGGTCGCGCTGGCCAAACTCCCGGAAATGCGACGCGAATTTAAAGCCGTTCAGGAACGACTGGCCAAGCTGGAGGAAAAGTGTAAAGACTGATGAATGACTCTCGCGAGGAATTCAACCGGAGCGAAGTAACGAGCAGGGGCCTTGACGCTATCGCTGTGGCGGGAGAGGCTTTAGCTCCGGCTCCCTGTCGTCGCTATGGCCTGATTGCCGGGTGGGGGCATTATCCGGTACTCTTGGCCCAAGCGATGCGTGACGCGGGGCATGAGGTCGTCTGTCTTGGCGTTCTGAATCACGCGGATCCGGCCCTTGAGAAGATATGTAACGAGTTTCGCTGGATGGGGTTAGGACGATTTGCCCGAGCTTGCCGATTTTTTAGACGCCATGGCGTGACCGAAGCGACTATGGCGGGTAAAATCCATAAGCGGCTCCTTTTCGCACCGGGTTTTATCTGGCGGCAGGTGCCAGACTTATACACGATTCGCCTGTTCCTTCCGCATTTCATTTCCCGTCAAAAAGACTGTCGTGATGATTCCCTGCTGCTGACCGTTGTTGACGCTTTCGCACGCAAGGGAATTACATTGTTACCTGGAACCGATTTTGCTCCGGAGTTACTCGTGAAAAGAAGTCAGATAACGCAACGTGGCCCGACCGCGGCCCAGTGGAAGGATATTTGTTTCGGATGGCAGCTCGCGCGAGAAATGGGCCGCCTTGACGTCGGGCAGAGTGTCGCGGTTAAAAACCAGGCAACTTTAGCGATTGAAGCGATTGAAGGGACCGACGAGGCCATTCGCCGCGCTGGTAAGCTCTGTCCCCAAGGAGGTTTTACCGTTGTCAAAGTGGCCAAGCCGCATCAGGATATGCGGTTCGACGTCCCAACGGTGGGGCTTGGAACACTTCAGACCATGGTGGAGGCCGGAGCAAAGGTCTTGGCTATCGAGGCAAAGAAAACCATTCTCGTCGACGCCAATGCCGTTATCGAATACGCAAATAAAGCCAAACTGATTATTCTGGCTCTCTCGGAAGAGGACGTCCAACAGCTCGACCTGCCTTTTAAGGAGCCGATGCCTGGGGTTGCCGGCGTGGTGTAAGTCTTTTTAAGTTAACAGATTAGGTTGTCATGCCGCCTGGCGGGCCGCGGTACCCGCGCCGGGCCACACGCCGAAATGGGGCTTGCCACGGCGGTTTTGTAAAGCCGTTCTCCCGGAGCCTAGAGGGATGGAAAATGGAACGGACGCCATTTTAGAGTTAAGTCTGGTCGTCGCTCTACCGATTATAATGATTAAAGAGAATTGCCACGATAAAGAGTGTAATTTTTCTTTAATTTAGATAAAATAGACAAAGATTAACGATAAAAGAGAATAAGTTTTGGGTATGGAAGAAGTTCGTCACGAGGTCGAGAATGCGGCAGCCACGGTTACGCGGGTCCGCGAAGCTGTTTCGGAGTCGCAAGAGAGGTCGACTTGTTCCGAAAAGCGGCCTCTTTCGCTCTACATACTCAATGGAATGCGAACGGAACAACAGGCAGGGGAAGAGGTTGGCGACGGTCCTGACTTCCTGGAAGGGCGAACGGAGATCAGGAGTCAGTTGCCGAAATCGCCGCATGTGGGTGTGGAACGATTTCGAACGCTGCGAAAGGTGATGGACCTGGAGTCGGAGTACGAGCCGGAACCCGTTACGCCGGAAATCGCTTGCGACCGCGTGGAATATCCCTTTTTTGACTCCTGCGACGAGACGGAGTCGGTCGCGCCGGTCCCTTTGGAACGAGCCGAGCCGGTTCAAATTCTCCCGGCTAAGGGGCAAGAGACGACCGCCAAGACGACCGCCGAGTTAGAGCACGTGCCGGAGGAGGAATGTCAGGCGTCGGTTGTGGTTGATGCGATCTGCTGCGAGCCGGAAGACGCGGCGACTGCCCCGGCGCCGGAAGAGGTTGGGGCACACGGTGAGAATACAGCGGCTTCTGACACGCGCGAGTGTTATTTGGATACGGCCGCCCCCGAAGAGGCAATGCCGGCCACAGCGACGTCAGCGGAGGTGGCTCCTCTTGTCCTGGAACTTTCTCCGTCGGCCATTCGTGTGCAAAAGGAGGAAGAGTCGCCAGAGCCGGTTGCGGAAGCCCCTCTGCCAGCCCCGGTAAGCCCGCTAGACGTTCGCGACTCACTTCAAGCGACACCCCCGACGGTAAACCCGACGTCAACCCCGGCGCAAAAGCTTGGCGGGAGCCCCGCTTTTTTCCTGTCCGTTGCGGACGAAACGAACGCACTCGACGACGAGCCTGTGAAATTCACCATCTTTGAACGATGCGTGTCCTTAATGCGACGTTATAACCCTGTCTGTCATGGAGAATGAACGTGAAGTTTTATATAAAGACGGTCGGCTGTCAAATGAATGTCCTTGATAGTGAGCTTGCGACCGCGGATTTATTGCAGAACGACTGTACACCGGCCGAAACCATGGATGAGGCCGATATAATTCTCTTTAATACCTGTAGTGTGCGAGAGCATGCGGAAGAGAAAGTTTATAGTGCGTTGGGAAGACTGCGCTCGTGGAAAGCGAAGCATCCGCAAGGTGTACTGGGGGTTATGGGGTGCATGGCGCAAAAGGACGGCAAGCTTATTTTTCGCCGCGCGCCGGAAGTCAATCTTGTCCTCGGACCCGGTCGCCTTAATGAACTGTCCGACGCAATTGCAAGAATTGCAAAAAGTGGTACTCCGGAACTGCTCCTGAGTTCGAATCGCTTACACAGCGGACAGACGGCGGCCGAAGTTCGGGCCAGTTTTCATCAGTACGACCGCCCGCGACTTCTCCAGGCACGCGATAGTCGGTACCAGGCCATGGTGCGCATTATGTTCGGCTGCAATAAATTTTGCACTTATTGCATAGTTCCGAGTGTCCGTGGCCCGGAGCAGAGTCGGCCCATGAAAGAAATTGTCCAGGAAGTGAAATCTCTTGTGGAACAGGGATGTCGCGAAGTTATGCTCTTGGGGCAGACGGTCAACAACTGGCACGTGCAAGACGAGTCTGGTGACTATTACATGGCTGACCTGCTGGAGCGACTCAACGATATTAACGACCTCTGGCGTATACGTTTTGTCAGCAGCTATC
Organism: Planctomycetia bacterium; assembly: GCA_030539295.1. Lineage (GTDB taxonomy): Bacteria > Planctomycetota > Planctomycetia > Pirellulales > Thermoguttaceae > JAUNBG01. The sequence goes on from JAUNSJ010000004.1 coordinate 175,807, forward strand.
CGACCGGAATGACCAATCGTCTCTTGGAAGCGGTACGTGACCTGGAACGGGTCATGCCTTATCTGCACGTTCCAGCCCAGCACGGGGCCAATAGTGTTCTTAAACGCATGAAGCGCATGTATACAGTCGAGGAGTATCGCGATTTGCTTGATCGCATTTACGCAATTATTCCCGGCGCTGCTGTAACCAGCGACTTTATCGTGGGTTTCTGCGGCGAGACAGAAGAGGAATACCTGAAGACGGTCGAACTGGTTCGTTACGGGCAGTTCAAGAATAGTTTTATTTTTAAGTACAGCCCGCGTCCTGGCACAAAATCCGCGGAGCTGTATGAAGACGATGTGCCGGAAGAGGAGAAGAAGCGGCGCAATAATGATTTACTGGCGATTCAGACGGAAATATCACAAAAGTTAAATAATGCCTTTTTGAATCAAACAGTTTCCGTTTTGGTTGAGGGGCCGTCGCTCCTGACGCAAAAGGAGCAAATGCGAGACGCAGGCGTCAGTCCGCTGCCAGTGGTCTCCAATTTGGAAACGGCCATCCAGATGACAGGCCGCACCCCTTGCGACCGGATCGTCGTTTTCAACGGCAAGCCATCACTGGCAGGAACGATACAGCAAGTTCAGATCAAGGAAATTGCTCCTTTTACGCTTGCGGGTGAACTCGTGCGATAAGAGAAAATTTAAACGTTTGCAACTTGTTGCAAATTTGTGTAGCCATTTCGTCCACTTGAGATGTTTCTTGGGTTCTCAATTGACTGGCGTAAAGGGCTGTGTTCGACCCGCAAGCCATTGGGAACGTCGACCCTTGGAAACAATCATTCGCCGGGCGTTAGTATGGGTGGTAGTGATGCCTGTCGTTTTGCGTCAAGGCGGTAGTCGGCCATTGTTGTGCCATATTCTTTTTTGAAGAGATTACGCAAGTGGTTGGCACTTTCGAACCCGCAAGTTTGCGCAATTTCGCCAAAGGTCATTTCGGTATCCGCGACCATGGAACGAATTGTGCGCAGGCGAACCTTACTGATTTCCTCGTGCACGGAGCAGTTCCATTCGCTTTGAAAGAGTCGCTCTGCCCACTGTCGCGTAACTCCGATATGCTTCGCTACGTCGACCACCTGCATATTCAAACCGGCATTTAAACGAATGAACTCGATTGCCTGGATGAGTTTCGGATTCGTAACCGAAACGCTTAGCGTGGAACCGCGCTCGACAATATTTTGCGGGTCGAAAATGTGCGTTTTACCGGAATTCCGCGACAGACTGCCAGTGAGTAGATCGGACATCATATTCGCCGCAACATAACCGGCCTCTTCCGCACTTAACGCAATACTCGATAAAGACGGAAAGGTCGTCTGGCATATGAGTTCGTCGTTATTAACACCGAGAACGGCGATTTCATAGGGAGCGTGAATACCGGCGTCGGCACAAGCTTCCAGAACGATTCGTGCCCTATGATCGTTTGCGGCGAACAGAGCGATCGGTTTGGGGAGTTTTTTAAGCCATTCGGTAAGCTTGCGCCGTTCTTTAACGAGGAAGAGGTCGTTATCGGGCAGGTTCGGCATGGGATACTCCTGACGCGAATTCTTTTGGGACGGCGGGCAATAGATGTGACAGTGGAAATTGGCATCGGCCAGAGTTCTTACGAAGAATTCACGGCGTACGCGCGACCAATTGGTATCTTCCAGTACGCCGACAAACGCATAATGGTCGAAACCGAGATTCATGAGATATTCCGCGGCGCGTATACCGACGGCTTTGGAGTTGCAGCGAACGCCGGGACAGGCAGCCAGCGGATGCTCCGTGTTGAGGCACCAGTCGGGCGGGTCGACGCCCACGAAGGGCAGTCGCGAGTCTACAATCTGTTGCACAACGGTTGCATTGGGCAGTCGGCCAATAATACCATCGCCGCGCCAGATCTGACGATTCGGTAGACGCAGGTCGCCTGGTCCCCCGGCAGCAATTTCGATACGCCAGTCGCCATGAATACGTGCGAACTTAAAAATACCGCGTATCATGGCTCGTGAAACTTCGTGCGACGACTCCAGAATGACCGCGATTTTGGGTGCTTTATTCCGTGTCTTCTTCGGTTTAATCGCCATGCTTTCTTACTCTCGACTTTCCAAAATTGTGGGGGTGAGTTTGCATTTTTGTCAGTTGCTTAATTATGTATAAGTGCTTATAATGTTTATTATAACGATGAGGAGATTTTTTGCAAGAGTCAAAAAACAAATCATCGTTGAGAAAAAAACGATATAAAGGTTGAACAATGCGTTTTCAGAATAAAACCGTTTTAATTACAGGCTCAAGTCGGAATACCGGTCTGGAGCTGGCGGAGCATTTTCTCATGGAAGGAGCTCGCGTCGCCTTGCACGGTTCGTCGCCGGAGACGGTGGCCAAAGGCGCCGCTGTTTTACGTGCCCGGGGCCTGACAAACTTTATTGAGCTCCCTGTCAATATTGGTAACAAAGACGCAATTGACAAGATGTTTGGTGTGATTCGTGAAAAATTGGGCCGGCTCGATATTTTGGTCAACAACGCGGTGGATCAATGTTGCGGCTATACACTTGACACACTGACCTGGGAGCGGTTTTCCGAAGCGATACAAATAAACGTGACGGGGACCTTTTACGTAACCCGGGAAGCGGTTAAAATGATGAAAGAGCAGGGCAACGGCGTCATTGTGAATTTCAGCTCGAACGTTTCCCGACGCGCCATTCGCAATCGGATCGCCTATTGCACCAGTAAGGGAGGGATCGACGGTCTAACGATCTCCATGGCGTTGGACCTGGCTCCGTTCGGAATTCGGGTCAACTCGGTTGCCCCGGGTTATATTTATACAGAACGTTGGACAACGCTAACGGAGGAGCATAAACTTCGCCGTCGTACCAACGTACCACTCGGTCGCGAATCGACCGGAAAAACCATTGCCGACGTCGTTATGTTTTTGGCCTCGGATGACTCTTCCGGCATGACCGGCGAACGTATCGTCGTCGACGGAGGATGTACCCGGCAGCTTATGCCGAAAGATGTGGATGTGTGAGTGTGCAAAACATTCAAAAAAGTTTAATTCACTTTATAAGGAGTGTAACAATGAAAAAGCGAAGTGTATTTTGTCTCTTTAAGAGAATAACCGGTTTTACGCTCGTGGAGCTCTTGGTCGTTATCGCGATCATAGGCATATTAATCGCATTGCTCCTGCCGGCAGTTCAGGCGGCGCGGGAAGCGGCGCGACGTATGCAGTGCACGAACAATCTGAAACAACTCTCGCTCGGTATGCACAACTACGAGTCCACCTACAATTGTCTGCCGCCCGGGAGTATCTTCCAATCTGCATTATATTGGGAAAGCGGTATGACCACCTATCAGGCCTATGTTAAAGCAGCGGTCATTGGTTATGGCGGTATGATGTCCTGGAGTGCTTGCATTCTTCCATATGCGGAATCGGCAGCATTATACGATAAAGTTGATTTTTCCGCAAGGGCCTATCTTCCCTGGACCGTCTTGTCCGGGTATCAGCCGCTCGACCAGAAAAAACGCGGTGTTGCCAACACAGGCGACACAAAGAATAAAGAAGTTGCAGAAAATGCGCCGGACTTTTTTACCTGCCCGTCTTCCGGTCACGCCATGTACAGTCCCAAGGGAACGTACAAGGATTATGGTGTTAACGGCGGATTGTGCGACAAGCAATGGAATCCGACAACTTCCACTTGGGACGCGTACTCGGAACAGTTACCCGGTGGGGCCATGAAGCATCCGAACGCTGTTTTTTTCCGCAACAGTTTCTTACCTCTCGCTTCGATTCTGGACGGAACGTCCAACACGGTCATGATGATGGAATGCCTCAACGCACTCGATTTGACCGGATGCACTCCTGGCTCTTATTCCGGTGAAACAGCGATTCAGGCGTGCAATCCCTTTGTCTGGGTAGGCAGTCTGGACAACGGTTTTGTTGTGGTTGGTTCGTCTGGTATTTGCCTCATGACGATTAACACCTCAGTCATTGCATCTTACTCGCGAACGCGTGCTCCGCACGGTGACCATGTTGGGGGGGTAAATGGCTCCATGTGCGACGGCTCCGTTCGGTTCTTCAATGAGACCATTAATCAGGACGTCCTTTACAGCCTCTTTACTCGCGGTTACGGTGAGAATTTTTCACTGTAAAGTTGGCCTTAAACGGTTTTGAAAAAGAAATGATAAAGGTTAAAATGAAACGGTTCATTTACGTTTTGTGTTGTGCGTGTGTGTTAATGTCGTTGCCGGGATGTGGTAGTAAGTATGGGCTTTGTGAAGTGGAAGGTACTGTTACCATGAACGGCAAGCCGGTTCCCAATGTAGCTGTTTCTTTTAATCCTGTTGACGGAAACCGACAGAGTATTGGTGCCACGGACGCACAGGGCCGATTTGTTATGAAGTATACAAACAAATTGAACGGCGTGGAGAGGGGCGAGCATAAAGTTGCCATATTACCCTTTCCTCCCATGGAAGACATGCCGGTAACCGATCCGACCGTCATTGAACAATTAAAAAAATACAGTGAAGAAGATACAAAATTGGTTTTTAAAATAACAAAGACAGACAAAAATTTTGTTATTAACCTTGAATAGTCTGATTCACGGAGATTCTATGAAAAATTATAAGACCCTTTGGTTTGGAGCCTGCGCGGCGGCAATATTCGCTGCCGCTTTCTCGTGCTCCACTGCCCGATCCGTTGAAATTCCTCTGGCTTTGAATACAATTCAGGGGAATGGAAGTGAAATGCCCAAGACATATGTGCCCCCTGTCGTGAGCAATGGCTCTGTCAGTATGCAGGTCGATTGGACGGCCAGCCAGCGCCGACAATACAGTGGCGTTTGGAAAGCGGGACGACGCTATCCGAATCCAGGAGCAAGCCTCATACCGTTTGGTTGGTTTGAACATTTTCTTACCAGCGACGATACCGATGCTGTTCTGAATTCCTGGTCACAAACACTTCATGTCCGGGAAGGCTTTGTTTCCTCGGTGTGCCATTATTCGACTTGTGCGGTGGAGACAACGCTGGTAACACCGCTGGATAAAGATATTATTGCCATTCGGCATAAAATTACTTCTACCGCGAAGGGGCAGCAGAAGATTAAACTTTCTTTTGTTTATCATCTCTGTCCCCCTTTAAAGAAAGAAGGAATGCCCGACAAGATGCTGGGTAACTGGTCCTGGAATGCAGAGGAACAGTTTGCGGAATTTAACTATACTGTTTTTGGTCATCCGACTTCAGAAGGATCAATTCTTATAACAGCCGGCCAGGAACTGCGCTACGGAACAGACAAGCAAACAGCGGTTGTATCGTCGGAATTTCCGCTCGCCGAGGGCGAATCCAAAGAAGTTGTTTTTTATGTGATTTATGCTGATTCCATCGACGGTGCAAATTATCGGGAAATGCTTGCAAACTTGCATAAATATGTGAACGAGCATGCGTACGACGATATTCTGGCAAGTAATACGCAATTATGGAACGAGTATTTATCGCAGAGCGAGGTGAATATTCCGGAAGAGAGTATTCAACGAATGTACGATACAGCGCAATATCGTCTGCGTGTTAACGCAACACGTTGGTCGTTTCCTGTTGGAATAGCCCCGCAGCTTTGGCATGGTCGCTACTTTGGCTGGGACGAAATGTTCTGCCATCAGGGGTTGGTAACGTCGAATCATCTAGCCATTGCCCAGCGCTGTCCCGATTTTCGAAAAGCGATTTTGAATGTGGCAACGTATCGTGTGGGCCACTACGGTCGCCCGGGGAAATATGGTGCGAAGTACGTGTGGGAGGCTATGGAAGATGGTTCAGAAGGTTCCCCGCCAGGCTTTTGGTACGACCATATTTTTAATATGTCAAATGTTGCGCGGTCGGCGTGGACACAATATTTGTATTCCGATGATTTGGATTGGCTTAAGACAACCGGCTTTCCTGTCATTCTGGAATGCGCCCGCTATTTTCACACGCATTGGGTTTATGAAGACAGTAACGGTGAGCTTTATATTGGCAAGTGTACGGACCTTGAGCGACTTGGGCCGGCACGAGATCGCCCCTTTATGACGACTTGTGGTGCAATCTATGCCATGCGTGCCGCCGCTGATGCGGCCGAGCTGGTGGGCGAAAGTAGTGATGAGACAAAAGAAATGCGACTCGTGGCCGATAAACTTGAAAAATTTCTTCCTAACGACGGTAACGCTTATATTGGCTACAAAGATTGTAAAGAAGATACCATTGCGACCCTGGGTGGTTTATTCCCATACGATATTTTTGATGCGAGCAATACGTTGCAAAAGAACGCGGCGTATAAATACATCCGGGAAGGTCGTAAGAACGGCAATATGTATCCGGTTGGAAATTCAGTCTGTCCGTGGTACGCTGGAAAAATGGCTGCGGCTATGGCCATTCTGGAAGATCGGGAGGAACCAGTTAAGCTTATGCGAGAGGCAGCCGGCTCCGTGGGTCACTTCGGAGAACTGTATGAAATTAACGAACCTGCGATTGTTTCAAATCCCTGGTTTACAACCGCGGCCGGTAACTGTGTCTACGCGATCAATCAGATGTTGATTCATTGCAAAGAAAAGAAAATTATTCTTCTGTGTGGCGTGCCTGACGCATGGCAGAATTTTTCATTTCGACTGCCGGCTTACGGCGGTATTATGGTTGACGCTGCTGTTGAGAATGGATGTCTTGTCCGCCTCGACTTGCACGCGAATTACAAAGACCGCGTTTATGAAAAAACTTTAACTATCCCCGAACGATGGGTGAAAAACTGTGTAATACGGGATGATGCAGTTAAATCTCGCGAAATAATAGATGGGAAGATTGTGCTGGGAATACAAATGCACGGTGATATCAGCCTCATTACATCCAAGCAAAAGTAACAGAAGGAGCCGTAAATATGAAAGCTACCTGTAAATCCATTTTCGCTGTTTTTCAAATCGTGACGTTTCTACTGGCCGCATCATATTCGACAGGTCAGGAGAACGGAGCACAACTGCACTATCATCCGGAAGGTCGGCGCATGCACGATACATGGTTTTTGCAGGAGGGTAATACGACGCATGTTTATCACCTCCAGATGAATCTGCCAAACAGCAGTCGTCCCGACCCTGATAATCCGATAGGACATGCTGTCAGTATGGATTTACTGCATTGGACGGAAATGCCGCCAGCGTTGTATCCGGGCAAACCGGGAGAAAAAGCGTATGACGATGGCCCTCTCTTTACCGGTTCCGCGGTTCTGCACGAAGGTGTATTTTATAACTTCTATTGCGCCAATCATTTTGAGTCCTTGGGGCCGAATAAGCCGAAAGATCGTCAGTCGATGTGTTTGGCCGTGTCTCATGACGGGACGAATTTCACAAAATATGAAAATAATCCGATTATAGAGCCAACTCGGGGAAAATATTTTAACTGGTACGAAGAAATAGCGCCATTTACGCACCACGCGCGAGAATGGGTCGATTGCCGCGATATGATTGTTATAAAAGATCCGAACAGCAAGGGGTGGCTCGGATATTGCGTTATGCGTCGTAAAGATGCAAAAAACGCTTTTGAATCTAGCTGTATTGTTTTATGCCGTTCAGACGACCTGTACCATTGGGAAGTCGGAGATCCAGTCTGTTCCCCGAATCGGTTCAATTGCTTTGAGGTCCCAGACGTCTTTGAACTGGATGGTCGTTGGTTCATGTTGGCTCTTACTGGAGACAGTTTTGGCCAAAACGACCGATGGTCGGACCCCGATATAACGGAAGGAACGCTCGTTTTTGAGGCGGAGTCGCCCCTAGGGCCGTTTACCGAAGTTCGGAATAATCTCATGCTTGCCGCGAAGTATAACAAGAAGGAGGGCTACAGCGCACGGACGGTTCAACGAAATGGCGAACGGCTCATGCTCTTTACACGCAAGTGCCCCGACCACGTTGGCGTTCGACTCTCCTGGCCGATCAAACTTGTCGCCAATCCGGGCAAGGGAAATGGGCTTGCACCTTGCTATTGGCGAGGTTGCGATAATGCCTTTCTCGCAGAACCGCACTGCATACCGAATATTGAACACAACCAGTCGAACGAAACGAGTCCGATAATTCATGAAGTGACGCGACATGGTAATCGAACGTTTTTGAATCAGATGGATATTTCCGGGACATGTGAAGCGACAGTTTTACTCGGGAGTTCTGATGATTCTTTGGATGCTATGACTACTGTAAAGATTAAACGCGTAGATGAAAAGTATCGGTCTGATGATCCAGCATGGGGCAATCCTCAACGCACCATTCCTTGTATGGTTGCTGTCATTTCTCATGAAGGCAAAGAACTTACAAGTCGCGCGTTCAACGCCAGAGAGTCTGGCATAAATTTAAGAATTGTGGCGGATGAAAAGTTTGTCTATGTATTTGTCGATGATATACTCCTCATGGATTTTTATGCCGAGACATTAAAAAATGGTACTGTTACGCTACGGGCGGAACGCGGTACTACTATACAAAATATAACGTATCGGGCAACGAAATAATTTGCACTTTGCCGAAACGTCGCGTACAATGGCACAAGACCGTTGTACGCACAACTCGGAATATAGTTAAAATTTGTTTGCGATAAAAGGTTTTCCGTATGAGAAACTCGCATTGTTTACAAGTTGTATACCTCGTTGTATTGTGGGTTAGTGGATTAAATATCTCGCTGGGCGAAGCGAATGATGCCGCTATACATGGAATACCTGATCTCGCTGAAATTATCCGCGTAGCAAATGAAGGAGCCTCGGCGGATAGTCCGGGGATAGCTC